>DXCL01000046.1 GCA_019115995.1 Candidatus Borkfalkia avistercoris | reverse complement strand
TCGGCGCGGCGGCTTTCGCCGCATGCGAAAACGGCGGGTCAGATGTCGTTACGCTGCAATCTTACAACAGCGAAAGTCAGATCGTCGCCCTTCTGCAACAGGCGCAGAACAGCGGCGCCGAAGCGTACGGGGTACTCGGAGAACCCTCGCTCACCAACGGAAAGGCGGAGGTCTCTTCCATATCCGTCGCCGTGGATTTTCAGGAGGAATGGACGGCTATCACGGAATTTGACGGCTATCCGCAGGCTTCCCTGATCGCCCGCGGAACCTTTGCGCAATCGGATCCCGCGTTCATCGCGGCTTTTTCCGAAGCCCTCAAAGACAACGCGACATGGCTTTCACAGGAGGAAAATATCGATAAATTCGAGCAGAAGCTCGCCGCGTACAACGCCGCCGATCCCGACGGTTATCAGACGACGCTTGCGGGCAAAACGTATACAACGGAGACCATCGCGAACTGCAATCTCGGCTATCAGAGCGCGCAGGAGGTAAAGGCGTCCGTCAAAGATTACGTGAACAGGCTGAGCGGCTCCGAGCCTGCCGACGGCTTTTTCTATGCTGCGCCCGCGTCCGGCGCGCAGGCGCAGGCGGAAGGGGATAAAACGGTCGACGTGTATCTGCCCGACGGCACGCCCGCGTTCGCGCTCGCCAAAGTGTTCACGGAAGGGGTGAGCGTCGCGGGCTATACGGTGCGCTTTCACATCGTAGCGGCGGGGCAGATCGGCACGATCTTTTCTTCCACGGCTGGCACCGAAGCGGAGGCGGATCTTGCGGTCATGCCCACCATCGGCGCGGCAAACGTGTACGCGAAGGCGGGCGGCATACAGCTCGTATCCACCCATGTTTTCGGCAATCTCTATATAGCTTCCGTGAACGGCACGGCCGATTCTTTGGAAGATCTGAGGGGCAAAACGGTGTATACGACCGCCGCCACGACCATTCAGCTGCTGCAATATCTCCTCACGGCGAACGGCATCGAATATACCGTTTGACGCGGTAAAACAGACTTATGAAGAGCGGAGCGAAAAAGATACTTCTGAATATATTGTTCCCCGTCGTCGTAACGGCGGCGATCTTCCTCATTTGGGCGATCGCCGCCGCCGCGATCGGCGCGTCGCTCATACTCCCTTCGCCCGCGGCGGCGATACGGGAGTTTTTCGCGTATTTTGCAGACGCCTCTTTTTGGCGCGCGTTGGGGAATACGATGTGGCGTTCGCTCTATTCTTTCCTCATTTCCTTTGTGCTGGCTTTCGCGCTCGCCGCGCTCGCGTACCGCTTTCCTCTCGCAAAGCGGCTCGCGGATCCCTTCGTGGCGTTTATCCGCGCGGTGCCCACGATGTCCGTCATACTGATCCTGATCATCTGGCTCAACGCGAGCCTCGCGCCCGCGGTCGTGGCGATCATCGTCATCTTTCCCACACTCTATTCGGCGTTTTCCGCTTCCATCGGCGGGGTAGACGCGGGCCTTGTGGAAATGTGCCGCGTTTACGGCGTGCGCACCAAAGACAAACTCTGCAAACTCTATATCCCGCACATGGCGAGGGGGGTGTTCGAGGGGAGCGCGAGCGGGTTTTCCCTCAACATCAAGCTCGTCATCGCGGCGGAGGCGCTCGCGCACACCGCGCGCAGCATCGGCAACATGATGGATTTCGCGCAAGCGCTTCTCGAAACGGAAAAGCTCTTTGCGCTCACCATTGCGGCGGTCGTTTTGTCCGTCGCGTGCGAATGGCTTACAAAGCTGATCGGGAGGGCGGTTATACGATGGAAATGAGCTGTTTTTCCGGCAAAAACATTCTTGTGGAAAACGTCGGCAAAAGGTACGGCGCGACGCCCGTCTACGAAAATTTTTCCCTCGAAATAGAGGAGGGGAAGATCACCTGTCTTCTGGGCGCGAGCGGGTGCGGCAAAACCACGCTTCTGAACATGCTCGCGGGGCTAACGCCTTATGAGGGGAAGATCGAGAACGTTCCCGCGCGCATCTCCTATATCTTTCAGCAGGAGCGGCTGCTTCCCAACCTTACGGTAAAGCAGAACGTCGCCCTCGTGCTCGGCAGGCACGCCGACGAAGAGAAGATCTCGCAAATTTTGGAAAAGGTGGAACTTTCGGGCAAAGAGAACGCGTACCCTGCCGAGCTTTCGGGCGGGCAGGCGCAGCGCGTTTCCATCGCGCGCGCGTTCGCGTATCCGTCGGGGCTTATCCTGATGGACGAGCCGTTCTCCTCTTTGGATACGGCGCTCAAAATACGTCTGATGGGAGTATTCTGCCGCCTGTGGGAGGAGGAAAAGCGCACCGCGGTATTCGTCACGCACGACGCGGAAGAGGCGTATATGCTCGCCCACCGCGCGATCCTTTTGCGCGGCGGCAGGGTGGCGGCGGATCTTCGCGAAGATTCTCCCGTCCCGCGCCCGTACGGGCGGGGATCGGCATTCAAACAAAATATCTTGCGCGAGATGCTCAAAACGGAATAGAGTGCGCGTCTCCCGCATAAAATGACAAAAAGAGGCATTTTTTCGCTTTTCGGCGGAAAATGCCTCTTTTGTCTTGAAAAAAGGGGCAAAATATGCTATATTTAAAGCGGCTTTAATGTATGGCGGGAGAAGAAAACATGAAAACTTTATGGGTATCCGATTTAGACGGCACGCTGCTCACCCTGAAAGAGCGCATTTCCGAATACAGTTTGGAACATCTCAACGGGCTGATAGACGGCGGTCTGTCCTTTACATACGCCACGGCGCGCTCCCTCAATTCCGCGGCAAAGGCGTGCTGGGGGCTTCGGCAGGAGCTGCCGGTCATCCTGTATAACGGCGCGGTCGTCATGGAACCGTGGAGCAGGAAGATGCTCTATAACAATCACTTCAATCACGGCCAGCTCATGTATTTGAAGGAACTGTTCGCAAAATACGACGTGTGGCCGCTCGTATATTCCTTCCGCGGCGCGGCGGAACGCGTTTCCTGGGTCACGGAAAAGGAAACGGCGGGCATGCGCCGCTATCTGGAAAGGCGGAAAGGCGATCCTCGCCTGCACCCCGTAAAAGAGCGGGAGGAGCTGCAAGGCGACGAGATCTTTTACTTTAACTGCATCGGCAGGAAAGAGGATCTCGATCGGCTGCACGAAGAAGTAGAGCAGAGCCTCGACATGAAGTGCATCTACGAACAGGAAACATATCAGACGGATTACTGGTGCGAGATCATGCCGCGGAGCACCTCGAAGGGCGAGGCTGCAAAACAGCTCAAAGCGCTGCTCGGCGCGGAAAAGCTCGTCGCGTTCGGAGACGGCGTGAACGACCGCGAGCTGTTTCTCGCGGCGGACGAAAGCTACGCGGTCAGAAATGCAGACGAATCGCTGAAAGCGCTGGCGACGGGCGTCATCGGTTACAGCGAGGAAGACGGCGTCGTCAAATTCATCATGGAGAATCTTGAAAAATATTTGTAAGGAGTCATATATAATGGCAAAAGAAAAAAAAGAGAGAAAAAAGAGCACTTTCTGGAAGGATTTTAAGGCGTTTATTTCCCGCGGCAACATCGTCGATCTCGCCGTCGCAGTCGTCGTAGGCGCCGCGTTCACGGCGATCGTGAACAGCGTCGTGAACGACATCATAAAGCCGCTCATCGCCCTCCTTGTAGGCGGCGATTTCAGCGAGCTCGTCGTCGTTCTGCGTCCCGAAGCCCTCAACGAAGCCGGAGAGGTCGTACAGGAAGCGATCCTGCTCAACTACGGAAATCTGATCATGGCGATCCTTACGTTCCTCATCGACGCGTTCGTCATCTTTACCGCTTTGCGCATCGTGCGCAACGCGCAGAAGAAGCTGAAAGAGGGCGCCGCCGCTCTCAAAGAGAAACTGGAAAAGGGCGAGAACGCTGCACAGGCAGCGGAAGAGGCGGTAGAGGCGGCTGCGGAAGTCGCCGCGCAGCCCGCTGCCCCCGCAGAACCCGCCAAGCCCACGGCGGAGGAACTGCTTGCGGAGATCCGCGACCTTCTCAAAGAGAACGCCGAGCTTCGCCGCAGTGCGGCTTCCGTCGGCGAGCCGGACAAAACCGGCGATGCGCAGGCAAAATAAACATGAACGGGCAAAACAGGGGACGGCTTTACGCCGTCCCTTTCGCATGCGCGCGCGCATTATGCGCGTGTTATAAAAAAACACGCTAAAAATTTCAAAAAAGTGCGTGCAAACAGTTTTTGAAAAGCAAAGTTTGTGCTATAATTTAATAGCGGCCGCAAGAGTCGGCCGCGGCGCGTTTCGCCGCGCACAGCAGAGGTCAAAGGAATGCCAAATATCGTGCGGTCGCTTTCCATATCCTTGGCGTTTCCCGCAAACTGCGGGGCGGCTTTTCGTACCTTAAAATCATCGAAAGGGTCTTTGCACCCGTAACGCGCAGGTTTTTGATCGGCAGGCTCCCGCCCCCGCACGAAAGCCTGTTTTTTTATTTTTCCGCATGTGCCGTTAAGCGCCGGGCGCGCTTCAAAACGCGAGCGCGGGTATGCCGCTGCGGAAAAGGATAAAAAACAGATAAAAATTCAGCACGATGATCACGGGCACGAGAAGCATCAAAAGCAGGCTGTCCGTGCGGAATTTCGTTATGAACATCGCGGCGTAAACGCCCGCCCCGCCGCCAAGGAGCGCGGCTGCGAGCAGTTTTGCGTCTCCCGCGGCAGTTCGCGCGCCCCGTTCGTCCCGCCTCTTTTTCTGCGTCCTTACGAGCAGAAAGGCATACAGGTTCACGGCGGCAACGTACACCGCGGCAATGATATACAACAAAAGCATATTCGTTCCTCTCATGCGAGTATGCGCAATATACAGTCGGTTTATTAACGGAGGTTACAAAAATGGCAAAAGTCGCTATTCTCATGGGCAGCAAATCCGACCTTCCCGTCGTAAAGCCCGCCGTAGACGTCATCAAAAAATTCGGCGCGGAGTGCGAGGTGCGGGTCATATCCGCCCACCGCACGCCCGATACGGCGCACGAGTTCGCCGCGAACGCGGAAAAGAACGGCACGGAGGTCATCATCTGTGCGGCGGGCAAGGCTGCGCATCTCGGCGGCGTCATAGCCGCGTATACGGCGCTGCCCGTCATCGGGCTTCCCGTCAAAACGGACATGATGGGCGGGTTAGACAGCCTTCTTTCCATCGTGCAGATGCCTTCGGGTATCCCCGTGGCTACGGTGGGCGTGAACGGCGGAGAGAACGCGGGGCTTTTAGCGCTGCAAATTTTGGCGCTCCGCTATCCCGAAATTTCGGAAAAGCTCAAAGCGTACAAAAAACAGATGGCGGAAAAGATCGCCGCCGACGACGCCGCGTTGCAGGCGGAGCTCGGCAAATAACAAATCGAAAATCAGCGGAGGTACAATACAATGAAAAAAGGCGAACAGCTTTATGAAGGCAAGGCGAAAAAGGTATTCGCGACGGACGATCCCGATATCGTCATCGTGGATTACAAAGACGACGCGACCGCGTTCAACGGGCTCAAAAAGGGCACCATCGCGGGCAAGGGCGTCATCAACAACAAGATGAGCAACATGATGTTCCGCATCATGGAGCAGCACGGCATCCCCACCCACTTCGTGGAAGAACTGTCCGACCGCGAAACGGCGGTCAAAAAAGTGCAGATCGTGCCGCTCGAAGTGATTATCCGCAACACGGCGGCAGGGAGCTTCTCCAAGCGCTACGGCGTGCCCGAGGGCAAAAAACTTCCCGTTACCGTTTTCGAATTCAGCTATAAGAACGACGATCTGGGCGATCCGCTCATCAACGACTATCACGCGCTCGCCATGGAGCTCGCCACCCCCGAAGAGATCGAGACCATCAAGCGCATGGCGTTCAAGGTCAACGACGTGATGAAGGAGTTTTTCGCTTCCCTCAACATCGACCTCATCGACTTCAAGCTCGAATTCGGCAGATTCAAAGGGCAGATCATTCTTGCGGACGAAATTTCGCCCGACACCTGCCGTTTCTGGGATATGACCACGGGCGAAAAGCTCGACAAAGACAGATTCAGGAGAGATCTCGGCGGCGTAGAGGACGCATACAAGGAAGTATTCGCCCGTCTTACCGGCGGCAATAAGTGAGCCGCGCCTGCATGTACAGGAGAGATTTAAAGGCGCCCTTCGACGGCATGCACGAGGAATGCGGCGTCTTCGGCGTATATGCGAGCGAAGTGCGCGATGTGGCGCACACCGCGTATTACGGTCTTTTCGCCCTCCAACACAGGGGGCAGGAGAGCGCGGGGATCGCCGTTGCCTACGCCAACAAGATCAGGTATTATAAGGGCATGGGACTGGTGTCCGAGGTGTTCTCGGAAGGTAAGCTCGATGCCCTCCCGCAGGGCGACATCGCCATAGGGCACGTCCGCTATTCCACGACGGGCGCGAGCCTTCTTTTGAACGCCCAGCCCATCGTGTTCACGGGCAAGTGCGGCAGAATGGCGCTTGCGCACAACGGGAACCTTACAAATACCAAACAGCTCAGAGAGGAGCTCATCGCAGACAACGCCGTGTTCCAGACGAGCATCGATTCCGAGGTCATGGCGCTTCTCATCAACAAATACAGCGACGGCGACATTCTCAAAGGCGTGCTCGCCGCCTGCGAGCGTATCCGCGGTTCTTACGCGCTCGTCGTGATGACGGCGGAAAAACTGATCGCCGTGCGCGACCCGTACGGCGTGCGCCCGCTCGTTTTGGGCAGGAGCATCGACGATACGATCGTCGCCAGCGAAACGTGCGCGCTCGACGCGGTCGGAGCGAATTACGTGCGCGACGTAAAGCCGGGCGAGGTCGTCATTATCGACTCGCACGGCGAGCGTTCGTATTTCCTCAACACGGAAGGGAAAAAGCCCGCTTCGTGCATCTTCGAATACGTCTATTTCGCC
This sequence comes from Candidatus Borkfalkia avistercoris, assembly GCA_019115995.1. GTDB lineage: Bacteria > Bacillota > Clostridia > Christensenellales > Borkfalkiaceae > Borkfalkia > Borkfalkia avistercoris. The sequence goes on along the minus strand of DXCL01000046.1, from coordinate 130,518 downwards.
CGCCCCGACAGCGTTATCGACGGGCAGAGCGTCTATCAGGCACGCAAGGAAGCGGGGCGGATCCTCGCCCGCTCCACGCCGCATATCGAGGCGGACATCGTCAGCGGCGTGCCCGATTCCGGGCTGGTCGCCGCGAGGGGATATTCCGAAGTATCGGGCATTCCCTGCGTGGAGGCGCTCGCCAAAAACCGCTACGTGGGCAGAACGTTCATTCAGCCCGACCAGCACATGCGCGAGCACAGCGTGAGCGTGAAGATGAACGCCCTGCGCGCCAACATCGCGGGCAAGCGGGTCATCATCATAGACGATTCCATCGTGCGCGGCACGACCAGCCGCAAGATCGTCAAGATGCTGCGCGACGGCGGCGCGAAAGAGGTGCATATGATGGCATGTTCGCCCGTCGTAAAGCACCCGTGTCATCTCGGCATCGACATCGAAACGTATTCCCAGCTGATCGGCGCGAACAAGACGGTAGAGGAGATCTGCAAATTTATCGGAGCGGATTCGCTCACGTATCTTACGGTAGAACAGCTCAAAGAGGCGTGCAGGGGCGCGGCATGCGGCTTCTGTACCGGCTGTTTCGACGGGAATTATCCCTATCCGCCGGACGAATATCAGGCGGATAAATACAAATTCGAATAATATAAGGACGGAAACTTTAACATGGCAATATCGTACAAAGACAGCGGCGTAGACGTCGAAAGAGGCTATAAAGCGGTCGAGCTGATGAAAAAGCACGTGCAGTCCACCTTTAACGAAAACGTTTTGGGCGACATCGGCTCGTTCGGCGGGTTTTATTCCATCGCGGGAGAGAAGATGGAACAGCCCGTGCTCGTTGCGGGCACGGACGGGGTCGGCACCAAGCTCAAATATGCCTTCCTCGCAAACCGTCACGACACCATCGGCATCGACGCGGTCGCCATGTGCGTGAACGACATCGTCTGCCAGGGCGCAAGGCCGCTCTTTTTCCTCGATTATTTCGCGACGGGCAAACTTTCTCCCGAAACGGTCGCAACGGTGGTTTCGGGCATTGCGGAGGGATGCCGTCAGTCAGGCTGCGCGCTCATCGGCGGAGAAACGGCGGAAATGCCCGGTTTCTATCCCGACGGCGAGTATGACCTCGCAGGCTTTGCCGTGGGCATCGTAGACAAAAAAGACGTCATCAACGGCAAAACGATCGGGGAGGGCGACGCCCTCGTCGGCATCGCGTCCAGCGGTATCCACTCCAACGGCTATTCCCTCGTGCGGAGGCTGTTCGGCGATTCCGCAAACTCGCACGATCTCGACCGCTATGACGACAGGCTGAAAGACAACGTGCTCAACGTCCTGTTAACGCCCACAAAAATTTATGTAAAGAGCGTGCTCAGCCTCATTTCCAAAGTCAGGGTAAAGGGCATCGCGCACATCACGGGCGGCGGCTTTATCGAAAATATCCCGCGCATCTTCCCCGAGGGGATCGGCTGCGTCATCGATAAAAAATCCTATCCCGTGCCCGAAATTTTCAAGATCATGCAGGAAAAGAGCGAGGCGAGCGACGAGCAGCTCTACAACACCTTCAACATGGGCGTCGGCATGGTGTTCTGCGTGGATAAAAAGGACGCGGAAAAGACGATCGGCGCGCTGGAAGCCTGCGGCGAAAAGGCGTATCTGATCGGCGAAACGGTCAAAGGCAAAGGGGTCTCTTTCAAGTGAAAAGGATAGCGGTATTCGCCAGCGGTTCGGGCAGCGATTTTCAGTCCGTCATCGACGCGAACGAAAAGGAGCCTTTCTGCGAGATCGCGCTCCTCGTGGCGTCGAAAGAGGGCATCGGCGCGATCGAACGGGCAAAAAAGCACGGCGTCGAATACATCGTGCGCAGCAAAAAAGATTATCCTTCCGTAGACGAAATGTTTGAAAACATCGTCTGCGAGCTGAAAAAGCGCGGCGTCGATTACGTCGTTCTGGCAGGGTATCTTTCCATGCTGAGCGCGAATTTTGTACGCGCCTTTGCGGACAGGATCATCAATATCCACCCGTCGCTCATTCCGAGTTTTTGCGGCAAGGGCAATTACGGCCTGAACGTGCACCGCGCCGCCATAGAATACGGGGTCAAAATTTCGGGGCTCACCGTACATTTCGTAGACGAGCATTACGACACGGGCGCAATCATCTTGCAGCGCGCCGTCGAGGTAAAGGACGAAGACACGCCCGAAAGTTTGCAGGCGCGCATTCTGGAAGAGGAGCACAGGGCGCTCCCCGAAGCCGTCCGCCTGCTTACGACGGGCAAGCTCAGAAAAGAGGGCAGAAGGGTCACCATCATCGAATAAATCAAGGAGAGTTACATATGAACGGTATTTACAAGGTGCACGACATCGGCGAGCTCATCAAGGATAACAGCTACGTCGGGCGCGGCATCGTCATCGGCATGAGCGAGAGCGGCAAAAAGGCGGTTTTCGCGTACTTCATCATGGGTCGCAGCGAAAACAGCCGCAACCGCGTGTTTACCGAAAAGGGCGAGGAGGTGACCATCTACCCCTTCGACGCGAGCAAGGTAAAAGATCCCTCGCTCATCATCTATTCCCCCGTGCGCCGCGCGGGCAATTCCCTCATCGTTACCAACGGCGACCAGACGGATACCGTTTACGACTTCCTCATGAAGGGCAAAACGTTCGAAGAGGCGCTCGAAACCCGCTGTTTCGAGCCGGACGCGCCCAACTTTACCCCGCGCATCAGCGGCGTTCTGAACTTTGCGGACGGGGCTTTCACTTACAAAATGAGTATCCTGAAAAGTGCAGACGAAGCGGGCAGCGCCTGCAACCGCTACACCTTTTCCTATGCGCCGCTCAGAGGCGTGGGGCATTTTATCCACACGTACAACTGCGACGGAGACCCGATCCCGACCTTTACGGGCGAGCCCGAGCGCGTAAAAATTTCCGACGACATGAACGCTTTTGCCGAAACGCTGTGGCAAAATCTGAACGAGGCGAATAAAATTTCCCTCTATGTGCGCTATACCGACCTTGCGAGCGGCGAATACGAGCGCGTGCTTTACAATAAAAACAAATAAGGGGAGGAAAGGAGAGATGAAAGAATTTGAACTCAAATACGGGTGCAACCCCAACCAGAAGCCCGCAAAAATTTTCATGGAGAACGGGAAAGACCTTCCCATCGAGATCCTGAACGGTAAACCGGGCTATATCAACTTTTTAGACGCTTTCAACAGCTGGCAGCTCGTCAAAGAAATCAAGGACAATCTGGGCGAAGTCGCGGCAACCTCTTTCAAGCACGTCAGCCCCACGAGCGCGGCGATCGGCAAAAAACTTTCCGACCGCCTCAAAAAGTCCTGCTTTGTGGACGACATCGAGGGACTCGACGATTCTCCGCTCGCCTGCGCCTATGCCCGTGCGAGGGGTACTGACAGAATGTCCTCCTTCGGAGACTGGATCGCCCTTTCCGACGAGTGCGACGAGGTAACGGCAAAGATCATCTCCCGCGAAGTCTCCGACGGCATCATTGCCCCCGGCTATTCTCCCAAAGCGCTCGAAATCCTCAAAGCCAAGAGAAAGGGGAGCTACAACATCGTAAAGATCGACAAAGACTATAAGCCCGATCCCGTCGAGCACAAGCAGGTGTTCGGCGTTACGTTCGAGCAGGGCAGAAACGAATTTAAAATCGACAGAGAGCTCCTCAAAAACATCGTAACGAAAAACAAGGAGCTTCCCGAGTCCGCAAAGACCGACCTCATCATTTCCCTCATCACCTTGAAGTATACGCAGTCCAACTCCGTGTGCTTCGCGGCGGACGGGCAGGCGATCGGCGTGGGCGCGGGGCAGCAGTCGCGCATTCACTGCACCCGCCTTGCGGGAAACAAAGCCGACCTTTGGCATCTGCGCCAGAGCGACAAAGTTCTGAATTTGCAGTTCGCCGAAGGCGTGGGGCGGCCCGACAAAAACAATATCATCGACATCTACCTTTCCGACGAGTGCGAAGACGTTTTGGGCGAGAACGTGTGGAAGCAGTACTTCGCCGTCCGCCCCGAGCCGTTCACCAAGGAAGAACAGAAGGCATACCTTTCCAAAATCACGGGCGTTGCTTTGGGCAGCGACGCGTTCTTTCCCTTCTCCGACAACATAGAGCGCGCCAAAAAGAGCGGCGTTTCCTATGTGGCGCAGCCCGGCGGTTCCGTGCGCGACGATCTCGTCATCGAGGCGTGCGACAGGTATAACATGGTCATGGCGTTCACGGGAATGCGCCTTTTCCATCACTGATATATTTTCCCGATCCCCGCATATTTTTGGCGGCTATGCTCGCGTTTCGGCGCGGCTGCGTAGTATAATGTCACACAGAATAGGGGATATTTTGCGATTTTTGCCCGCATAGAGGATATTTTGACGGCGGGCGGAATTTCTGGCAGGCATGCTTGCGCCGCCCCTGCGCGGCGCTGTATAATCAATTTGCAGTGAAAGTGCGCGGGCGCGGAGCGCCGCGCACGTCACTGCAAATTGAAGGAATTTTATAATTTAAGGTTTTTGCAAATGAACGTACTTGTCATAGGCAACGGCGGGCGCGAACACGCGATCGTCGCGGCTCTTTCCAAAAGTCCCAGGGTGGACAAAATTTATTGCATGAAGGGCAATGCCGGCATCGCCGAGCTTGCCGAGCTCGTGAACGTAAATTACTGCGATCTCAAAGCGGTGGGCGACTGGGTAGACGCGCACAAAGACGTTGCGTATACCGTCATCGCGCCCGACGATCCGCTCGCCTTGGGGCTTGCGGACGAACTCGAAAGCCGCGGGCACCGCGTGTTCGGGCCGAACAAGCGCGCCGCCGAAATCGAATCGAGCAAGGCGTTTGCCAAAGAGCTGATGAAAAAGTACGGCATTCCCACCGCAAAGTACGAAACCTTTTCCGATTACGAAAAGGCGCTTTCCTATGTGGAGAAAGGGAGCTTCCCCGTCGTCTTGAAGGCAGACGGGCTCGCGCTCGGCAAAGGGGTGCTCATCTGCGAAAATTTGCAGCAGGCAAAAGACGGGCTGAAACAGATCATGCTCGACAAGGCATTCGGCGCCGCGGGCAATAAGGTCGTCGTCGAAGAATTTTTGACGGGCAAAGAGTTTACCCCCGGCGAGGAAGTGTCCGTTCTGGCGTTCACCGACGGCAAGACCATCGTGCCCATGATCCCCAGCTGCGACCACAAGCGCGCCTTAGACGGCGACAAGGGATTAAACACCGGCGGCATGGGCACGTTCACGCCCTGCCCGTTCTACGACAAAGAGATCGCGGACGAGGTGATGAACAAGATCATGCTCCCCACGGTGGCGGCGATGAACGCGGAAGGGCGGCCGTTCAAGGGCGTTCTCTACTTCGGGCTCATGCGCACGAAGGAGGGCATGAAGGTGGTCGAATACAATTCCCGTTTCGGCGATCCCGAAACGCAGGTCGTTTTGCCCATGTTGAAGACCGACCTCATGGAAATTTTCGAGGCGGTGACCGACGAGCGCCTCGCGGATATCAGGATCGAATGGGAGGAGGGCGCGTGCGTGTGCGTGGTGCTCGCAAGCGGCGGCTATCCCGTAAAGTACGAAAAGGGCAAAGAGATCACGATCGGCGATCTCGACGAGGGCGTATTCCTCTATCATGCGGGCACGAAGCGCGAAAACGGCGTGCTGAAAACGGACGGCGGCAGGGTGCTCGGCGTGTGCGCCAAGGGCAGAACGGTCGCCGAGGCGCGCGAAAAGGCGTACGCGAACGTAAAAAAGATACATTTCGACGGCATGCATTACCGTACGGACATCGGCGTCAAATACAATAAATAAAAAGGAAGCGAGCGATGATTTACAGGATTTTCGTAGAGAAAAAGGACAACCTTCAAGCAAAAAAAATAAAAGACGACCTTTCTGCGCAGCTCTCCATTCATGCGGATGACGTGCGCGAGCTGATCCGCTACGACGTGGAGGGGCTTTCCGAAGAAGAGCTTAAAGCCGCCGTCGTGAACGTGTTTTCCGAGCCGCCCGTAGACAACGTATATTTTGAAGAAGTTTCCTTCGATAAGGAGTACAAGGTGTTCGCGATCGCCTTTCTCGACGGGCAGTACGACCAGCGCGCAGACAGCGCCGCGCAGTGCGTGCAGCTTCTTACGAAAAAGGCGCGCCCGCTCATCAAATGCGCGCGCGTCATCGCGGTGAAAGGCGTTTCCGACGAGGAGCTTGCCCGCGTCAAAAAACACCTCATCAACCCCGTAGAAAGTTCCGAAGTTTCCCTTGCAAAGCCCAAAACGCTCGCCCGCGCGAAAATGCAGACGCAGGACGTGCAGGAGGTGGCGGGCTTTATCGCCATGTCCGACGAAGAGATCGCGGCATATCATAAAAAGAACGGGTTTGCCATGAGCGTGGAAGATCTGGCGTTCGTGCGCGACTACTTCAAAAAGGAGGGCAGGAACCCGACCGAAACGGAAGTAAAAGTCATCGATACCTATTGGTCGGATCACTGCCGCCACACGACCTTTGCGACCGAGATCAAAGACGTGAAGATCGATTCCGACAACCCGCACATCGCAAAGGCATACCGGTTGTATAAAGACCTCTTCGAAGAGTTCAACGTCGGGCGGGAAGACAAATATCCCTGCCTTATGGACATCGCGACCATTGCGGTGAAAAAGCTGAAAAAAGAAGGCAGGCTCGACAACCTCGATATTTCCGACGAGATCAACGCGTGCTCTATCTGCATCGATGCGGAGATAGACGGCAAAACGGAAAAATATCTCGTCATGTTCAAGAACGAAACGCACAATCACCCGACCGAAATAGAGCCTTTCGGCGGCGCGGCGACCTGCCTCGGCGGGGCGATCCGCGACCCGCTTTCGGGCAGAACGTACGTCTATCAGGCGATGCGCGTTACGGGCGCGGCGGATCCCCGCGAAAAGATCGAGGATACGCTCCCCGGCAAGCTCCCGCAGCGCGTCATCACCAAAACCGCGGCGGCGGGCTTTTCCTCCTACGGCAACCAGATCGGGCTCGCGACGGGCATCGTAGACGAGGTGTACGACCCCGGTTACAAGGCAAAGAGGCTGGAAACGGGCTTCGTCGTCGGCGGGGCGAAGCGCAGCATGGTGTACCGCGAAAAGCCGAAGGCGGGCGACGTGATCATTCTGCTCGGCGGCGAAACGGGGCGCGACGGCTGCGGCGGCGCAACCGGCTCTTCCAAGGCGCACGACGCGCATTCTGTGGAGACCTGCGGCGCGGAAGTGCAGAAGGGCAATCCGCTTACCGAGCGCAAATTGCAGAGGCTGTTTTTGAATCAAGAGGCGACCCGCCGCATCAAAAAGTGCAACGACTTCGGCGCGGGCGGCGTTTCCGTCGCCATCGGCGAACTTTCCGACGGGCTCGTCATCAACCTCGACAAAGTTCCCCTCAAATACGAAGGGCTTTCGGGCACGGAGCTCGCCATTTCCGAATCGCAGGAGCGCATGGCGGTCGTCGTGGACGCTAAGGAACAGGACGAATTTATCCGCCTCGCGGCGGAGGAGAACCTCGCGGCTACGCCCGTCGCGGTCGTTACGGACGACAGGCGCATGAAAATGCTCTTCAAGGGGCGCGCCATCGTCGACATTTCGCGAGATTTCCTCGATACGAACGGCGTAAAGCAGATCATTTCCGCCGAGATCGAAGAGAAAGTTACCGATTTCTTCAAGAGCCGCGCGGAAAAATTTGCGGAAGGGCTCGCCAAAGCGCTCTCCTCCCTCAACGTCTGCTCCAAAAAGGGGCTTTCGGAGATGTTCGACTCGACCATCGGCGCGCGCAGCGTGTATATGCCCTTCGGCGGCAAGCGCCAGCTTACGCCCGCCATCGCGATGGCGGCGAAGATCTGCGGGGGCGAAACGGACGTCGCCACCGTATCCGCTTACGGTTATTCGGCAAAGCTGATGCGCGGCGCGCCGTTCACGGGCGCAATTTACAGCGTCGTGGCGTCCGTCGCCAAGCTTATCGCGGCGGGGTGCGATTACGATGAGATCCGCCTCACCTTCCAGGAATTTTTCATGCGCTTGAACCGCGATCCCGAGCGCTGGGGCGTGCCGCTTTCGGCCCTGCTCGGCGCGCTGTACGCGCAGATCGGGTTGGGGCTTGGCGCCATCGGCGGGAAAGACAGTATGAGCGGTACCTTCGAACACATCGACGTGCCGCCCACTCTCATCTCTTTCGCGCTTGCGCCGGCAAAGGCGAGCGGGCTGATCAACAACGTGCTTGAAAGTGCGGGCACAAAGCTCTGGCTCGTTCCCGTTCCGAAAGACGAAAGCGCCGTGCCCGACTTTGCAAAATTCACGGCAGTCTGCCGCGAGCTGCACAAAAACATTCAAAAAGGCAATATCCGTTTTGCTACGGTCGTTGAAAACGGCGGTACGGCGGCTGCGGTGGCAAAATCCTGCTTCGGCAACGATCTGGGCTTTGCCTTCGAGGGGAATGCCGAAACGCTCCTCTCCGAACGGTACGGCGATTTTGTCGTGTCTTTGGAGGATCCCGACGCGGTTTCTTTCGACAAAATTTATATCGGGCAGACAGCGGACAAAGATTTTACGCTCGGCGGCGAAAGGCTGAGCGGAAAAGAGGCGCTCGAAGCGTTTACCGGCGCGCTGGAAAACGTGTTCCCCAACAACGCGCCCGCGGAAGGCGTCGCCGTCGACTGCGATTTCGACGCCAAGGGCAGATGCTATGAGAATATAGCGATCAAAACGGCGAAGCCGCGCGTGTTTATTCCCGTATTCCCCGGCACCAACTGCGAATTGGATACGGCGCGCAAGTTCCGCCTTGCGGGCGCGGAATGCGACGTGGTCGTTCTGAAAAACAGGAGCGCTTCCGACATCGAAGAGAGCGTAAAGGCGTTTGCCGACGCGATTTCCCGCGCGAACATCGTGGCGTTCCCCGGCGGTTTTTCGGGCGGCGACGAGCCCGACGGCAGCGGCAAATTTATCGCCACGACCTTCCGCAATCCGTATATCGCGGAGCAGATCGAAAAGCTTTTGAAACAGCGCGACGGGTTGATCCTGGGCATCTGCAACGGCTTCCAGGCGCTCATCAAATTGGGACTCGTGCCTTACGGCGAGATCCGCCCGCTCGAAAGCGGCAGCCCGACCTTGACGTACAACAACATTTCGCGCCACGTTTCCACGCTCGTGGATATCCGCGTCGCGTCGAACAAGAGTCCCTGGCTTTCGGCGTGCAAGTTGGGCGACGTGTTCACCGTGCCCGTATCGCACGGCGAGGGCAAGATCGTCGCTCCCGAAAGCGAACTCATCAAAATGCGCGAAAAGGGTCAGATCGCCACGCAGTACTGCGATCTGAGCGGGAAGCCCACCATGCTTTACCCGTACAACCCGAACGGATCGGCTTGGGCGATCGAGGGCATTACCTCGCCCGACGGCAGGATCTACGGCAAGATGGGGCACACCGAACGCACGGGCGAAAACCTGTACAAAAACTGCACGGGCAATTTCGATATGAAGCTGTTTGAAAGCGGCGTAAAATATTTTAAGTAAATTCAATAGCCGATCATTCAACTGCGGGCTGCATATTATGCGGCCCGCAGTCGTTAATATTGGTTGTGTCGATTTAACGTTATCGATTCGGGTAAAATGGTATCTGCGGCAAACTTCGGAGCGCTCGGGAGATCATGGAAGCCGAAAGTTTCGGAGCATGTTTCCGCAGCGCTTTACCGACTCTGCCGCTTTCGTTTTTTTGACGAAAAAACCTTTAAATGTACCGTGATTGACGGTAAAAAAGGCAAAATTTGCCGAAATGCTTTACTTTTCCGCGATATTGTGGTATACTCTTTATAAAAATACAAGCGGTTGCGTATCGGAGAATTTTTTATGAAATGTATGTATTGCGGGTGCACGGAGAGCAAGGTCATTGACAGCCGTTCGACGGAGGAGGGCCGCACGATCCGCAGGCGGCGCGAATGCATGCAGTGCGGCAGGCGCTTTACCACTTACGAGACGATCGAAACGACCCCCGTGCTCGTTATAAAGAACGACGGAACGAGGCAGTCGTTCGATCCCAATAAGATCAAAAACGGCATCATCAAGGCATGCGAAAAGCGCCCAGTTTCCGTTTCGAAGATAGACAGGCTTGTCGAGGACATCAAAAAACAGGTGTACAATTCTCTCGAACAGGAGGTCTCTTCCAAGCGCATCGGCGAAATGGTGATGGACGGGCTGCGCGAGATAGACGAGGTCGCCTACGTGCGCTACGCTTCCGTGTACCGCCAGTTTACGGATATTTCTTCCTTTATGCGCGAGCTGGAAACGCTCATGCAGCACAAGGACGGCAACAGTAACGAAAAACAGCCCGAATGACGGGCTTTTTTCTTCTTAACGGAGCATTATGACGAGAAAGATATTTGTGGGCGGCGTGCCCGTGGGCGGAGGGGAACGCGTAAAGATCCAGTCGATGACGACTGCGAGGACGAGCGACACCGCCGCCGTGCTCGGGCAGATCGGCGCGCTCGCCGCGGCGGGGTGCGACATCGTGCGCGTCGCGGTGTTGGACGAGGCGGACGCGCGCGCGATACGGATCATAAAGGAGTCTTCTCCGCTGCCCGTGGTGGCGGACATTCATTTTTCGGCGCGGCTCGCCGTACTCGCCATAGAGAACGGCGCGGATAAGGTGCGCATCAATCCCGGCAACATCGGGGGAGAGGATAAGATCGTGCTCGTGGCGGACTGCGTGAAGGCGCACCGCATACCCGTGCGCGTGGGCGCGAATACGGGCAGCATCGAAAAGGGATTCCTCGAAAAATACGGCAGGAGCGCGCGGGCCCTCGTGGAGAGCGCGCTCTGTAACGTAGGCATATTGGAAAAACACGGCATATCAGACATCGCGATTTCGGTGAAGGCTTCCGACGTGCCGCTCACCGTGCGCGCCTACGAACTGCTTTCCGAAAGGTGCGATTATCCGCTGCATCTCGGCGTTACGGAGGCGGGCACGAAGGAGAGCGGCGTGGTGAAGAGCAGCATCGGCATCGGCGCGCTGCTTCTGAAAGGTATAGGGGATACGATACGCGTTTCCCTTTCCGCGGATCCCGTGGAGGAGATATACGCCGCCAAGCGCATTCTGCGCGCGTTGGGGCTGGAAGAAAATTTTGCGGACGTCGTGGCGTGCCCGACCTGCGGGCGGTGCGAGTGGGACTGCATGGCGCTCGCCGAAAAGGTGGAGCGGCGCGCGTTCGGCTCGGATAAAAGGTGTAAGATCGCCGTGATGGGGTGCGTCGTGAACGGCCCGGGGGAGGCCGCGGACGCGGATCTCGGCATCGCGGGCGGCAAGGACGGATGCCTCATTTTCCGCAAGGGCGAGCCCGAGGCGAAGGTGCCGAGGGAGCGCGCGGAAGAGGAGTTTTTAAAGAGAGTAGACGAGCTTTTAGGAAGATGACGGAGACAGTATGACCCGAACGGAATTTCTGGCGCGGATTCACGAGCGTGAAAACCTGAAACGCGCCGTGCTCAACAAGATCGTTTTGGATAAGGAAAACAGGCGTTGCGAGTTTTCGCTCGTAACAGACCTTGCCTATACGCCCGACGACGAAAAATTTGCGGCGGAGGCCGTTCGCGCGGCGGTGCCCGATTCGCTGGAAACTTCGGTAAAGCTCGCAAAGCTCGTCGCCGACCCGCAGCTCGTGCGGCACAAGATCACAGAATATCTTGCGCACAATCACCGCGCCGCCGCCGCGTTTGTGACGGCGGAGGACATTTCCGTGACGCAGGAGGGAGATACGGTGAAATTCACCTTCGGCGTGGACGAGGAGGAGCGCAGCTTTTTCGAGACGAGGGAGATCATACCCGGCGTGGTGAACATGCTGGAAAGCAGTTTTTGCAACAAATTCGAGGGCGCGCTCGAATACAAGGACAAGGGAGACCTCCCGCAGGAGGAGCCGGAGGCGGACGACGACGAGCCGTTCGATTACAGGCCGCCGCGCACCTTCAAGATATGCAACTTCGAGCCGATCGACTTTGCCGACGTGCCCAAGGTCGCCACCTATATGAAGGACTGCACGTTCCGTTCCAATTCCCTTACGGTGTGCGGGCAGATCGAGTTCGTGCAGGAGCGCGTATCGCAGAAGGGCAAACCGTACCTGCGCTTTACCGTATCCGACACGACGGCGCGCATGAATTTTTCTTATTTCATCAAGAAAAAGACGGAGGAGAAGATCCGCGCGCTGCAAAAGGGAGATTACATCGTTTGCACGGGCGAAAACGAGTTCTTTAACGACCGCCTGAGCTTTACGGCGAGGTATGTGAACCGGGGTACCCCGCCCGAGGGATTCGTCCCCGAAAAGCTGCCGAGCAAGGCGGTGCCCGCGCATTATAAGGTGGTCGCGCCAGAAAAGCTGACCGACTATAATCAGATGAATCTCTTTGACAGGAGCGTGATCCCCGATTGCCTGAAAGAGAACACCTTTGTCGTGTTCGACCTGGAAACGACGGGGCTCGTGAACGTTCCGACGGGCGGCAAGATGGACGCGATCACGGAGATCGGCGCCGTAAAGATCATAGACGGAGAGATACGAGAAAAGTTTACAACTCTCGTGAATCCCGAACGCAAGCTGGACGACGAGATCGTGCGCTTGACGGGCATCACCGACGACATGGTGAAGGACGCGCCGCGGATCGCCGAAGTCATACCCGATTTTTACAAGTTCTGCGACGGGTGCTACCTCGTAGGGCACAACGTGCAGTTCGACTACCGGTTCATACAATATTATGCCGCGCAGGAAGAGTATGCGTTCGAACAAAAAACGTTCGACACGCTTGCGATCGCGCAGTCGGAATTGTTCCTTAAAAATTACAAACTGGATACGATCGCGGATCATTACGGGATCGCTTTCAATCACCACAGGGCGTGGGACGACGCGCTGACGACGGCAAAAATATTTATAGAGCTCATTAAAGCGAAAAAATGCTTGCCAAATGTTTGACGGTATGGTATAATAACCATACTGAATACGTTAGCTTGGAATTGAGAGTGGGTCACCGCTCTCAAATCTTTTTATGTGCGGGTTTTTCCCGCGGGAGGATCGTGCGATGAAGGTGAAAAGCGCGGAGGAGATCGGCGCGGCGCTCGCGCCCGTGGCGCAGGCCGTCGGCGTGGAGATCTATGAGATCGTCTTCAAACAAGGGAAAAATCCTTCGCTGACCGTGTTTTTGGATACGGACAGGGAAGGGGGGATCGATCTGGATACCTGCGAAAGGTTCCATAACGCGGCGGATCCCGTGCTCGACGAGCTCGACCCTACCTACGGCTTGCCGTATACGCTGAACGTGAGCAGCCCGGGCATAGACCGGCCGTTCAAAAAGGACTCCGATTATCTGCGCCATATCGGGAAAAAGGTGGAGATCAAGCTGTACGCGCCCTTGAAAGGGGAAAAGCTTTTCGAGGCGGTGCTCAAAGAATACAACCCGCAGGCGGGCAACGTTACGTTGGAAAGGGGCGGAGAGACTTTTAAGCTCAATCTTTCGCAAATCGTGAAAATGTCTGAGGCGATCGAATTCGATTGACGAAGAAAAGCATAAACAGAAATTCATAACATTAAAACATCGAGGAGACGACAATGGTTAACAAGGAGTTCTTTTCAGCTCTCGAGGATCTGGAAGCGGAAAAGGGGATCAGCAGCGAAATTTTTTTGGAGGCGCTCCGCGGGGCGCTCGTCGCCGCATATAAAAAACAGTACGAGGGCGGCGCGGGCACGGTAGACGTGGCGCTCAATCCCGAAAAGGGATCCATCAAATTTTACACCGTAAAAACGGCGGTGGAAGAGGTCGTCGATCCCGAAAAGGAGATCTCCCTGGCGGAAGCGCAGCAGATCCGCAAGAGCTATAAGCTCGGCGACGAGGTGCGCGAGGAATTCGTGCCCAAAAACTTCGGCAGGATCGCCGCGCAGACCGCAAAACAGGTCATTCTCCAAAAACTCCACGAGACGGAGCGCGACAATACTCTCAGCGAGTACTCGGATAAGAAAGACGAGCTCATGAGCTGCGTCGTGCGCAAGGTCGACGCGAAGAACGTTTACGTAGAGCTCGGCAAAGGGCAGGTCGAGGGCGTCATGCTGCCGCAGGATCAGGTGCCCGGAGAAAAGTACAACGTGAACGACCGCATCAAAGTGTACGTGAAGAACATAAAGAACAACGGCAGGAACGCGCAGGTGCTCGTTTCGCGCACGTCGGCAGGGCTCGTGAAGCGCCTCTTCGAAAACGAGGTGCCGGAGATCAAGTCGGGCGCGGTCGTCGTAAAGGCGATCACGCGCGAAGCCGGTCAGCGCACGAAAATGGCGATTTACAGCGAGGATCCGCAGGTAGACGCCGTGGGCGCATGCGTCGGCAACAAGGGCGCGCGCGTCAACGCGGTCGTGGCGGAGCTCGGCGGGGAAAAGGTGGACATCATTCAGTGGAGCGAAAACCCGCTCGAATTTATCGCCAAGGCGCTTTCGCCCGCAAAGGTCATCTCCGTGACGCAGATCGATGAAAAGTCGGCGATGGCGGTAGTGCCGGACGACAAGCTTTCCCTTGCCATAGGCAGAGACGGGCAGAACGCCCGCCTTGCGGCGCGGCTCACGGGATGGAAGATAGACGTGAAGAGCGAGAGCGCTGCGGCAAAGCTGGCGGCTGTGCAAAAGGCGGCCGAAGCGGAGGAGACCCCCGCGGAGGAGCCTGCGGCGGACGAGGAATAACGGATTGCGGTTTGAGCGAGGTGCGGCTTGAAAGTAAAAAAGATCCCGATGCGCATGTGCATCGCGTGCCATGAAATGAAGCCCAAAAAGGAGATGCTGCGCATCGTAAAACCCAAGGAGGGCGACGTGTTCATCGATTTCACGGGCAAGGCGGCGGGCAGGGGCGCGTATATATGCAACAGCCCCGACTGCGTGAAAAAGCTCAGGAAGGGAAGGCTTCTCAACAAGACCTTTGCGGCGCAGATCCCCGAAGAGGTTTATGCGAGGATCGAGGAGGAGTTTTTTGCTGGCAAGTAAAGCGGAACGCTATATAGGGCTCTGCATCAGGGCGGGCAAGCTCGCGTGCGGTTTTAATGCGTTGGACGCGGTCAAAAAGGACGTTTATCTTCTGATACTCTGTTCTTCCGCTTCCGAAAACGCGAAAAAGAGCGCGCTGAAACTGAAAAATAAATTCGGCTGCGAACTGTTGGAGTATTCGGGAGGCCTGTTGGAAGACGTTACGGGCAAACCGAATTGCAAGATCGCGGCGGTGAGAGAAAAAAATCTGGCAAAAGCGATTTTGTCGGTTACGGACGATAATTTGAAAATTTATTCGGGAGGCAATGGTTAAGCAACATGGCAGAGGCAAAGAAGACGAATTACGCGAATATCGAAAACATAAACAATCTTCTCGGTGCCGATGGGATAGGCGCGCTCATGAAGGAAGTGCAGGGCACGGAAAAGAGGGTGAGCGATATTCTCAAAAAGCTTTCCGACCTCGAAAGCGCCGCTAAGCAGAGGGCGCAGGAGGAGGCGGAACGCGCCGCCGCGGAGGAGAGAGCCGCGGCCGAGAAGGCTGCCGAGGAACTGCGCGCCGCGCAGCAGAATGCCGAAGAGACGATCGCCCCCGAAGCCGGGAAGAAGGCTGAGGAGCCGGCTCCCGAACAGGCCGAGCCTGTAAAGGAGGCACCTGTAAAGGAAGAGCCGCAGGCCGAAACTCCCGTTGTGAAAGCGGAGGAAAAAGCGCCCGAAGAGAAAAAGGCGGAGGAGCCCGCGCAGGAAAATGCGGCGGAGAGACCGGCGGCAACGGCTGCCGAGACGAAGCCCGTGCGCGAGCGCACGTTTGTGAACAACGACCGCGGCGAGCGCCCCGTACGCCCGCAGTACGCGGCCGACCGCCCCCAGCAAAGGCCCGCATACGGCGACCGCGCGCAGCAGGGCGGGCGTACGTTTGCGAATAATAACGGTCAGAGGCCCGCTTACGGAGACAGAAGGCCCGCCGCCGGGATGCAGGCACGCCCTCCCTTCGGAGGAGCGGGAGCGGCCGGCGCACGCCCGCCTATGGGCAGGCCCGCGGCTGCAAGACCTTCCGCGGGGCCGCGCTTCGGCTCAGCGCCGCAGGTCACTCCGCCCGCGCAGAATAAAAATGCGAATAAGAAGAAAACTTACGATAAGCCTTACGTAGAACAGAAAAAGACGATCAGCAAGCGCGCGCTCGTGAAACAGCAAGTGTCCGTTTCCGATTTCGACGAGGACAAGAGCGGGTACAGAAAGCTGCGCGTCAAGAAGCAGAAACAGCAGACGGTACAGACGATCAAGATCGATCATGCCGTCGTAACGAGCGAGAACATTCCGCTCAAAGTGCTCAGCGAAAAGCTCGGCATTACGGCGGTGGAGATCACAAAGAGGCTGTTCAAAGAGGGCATCGCAAAGACGATCAACGATTCCATCGATTACGATACCGCGGCTTACATTGCGGCGGATCTGGGTATAGAGCTCGAATATAAGCCCGAAAAGACGGCGGAAGAAGCGCTCAGCGAGATCTACGGCGAGGAGACCGCGGGCGGTGAGAGCGGCGTTACGCGCCCGCCCGTCGTGACCGTGATGGGCCACGTAGACCACGGCAAGACCTCTCTGCTCGATAAGATCAGGAGCACCAACGTGACCGCGGGCGAGGCGGGCGGCATCACCCAGCACATCGGCGCCTACTCGGTTACCGTTGGCGGCAAAACCATCACCTTCCTCGATACGCCGGGGCACGAAGCGTTTACCGCGATGCGTGCGCGCGGCGCGCAGGTCACGGATATAGTCGTTTTGGTCGTGGCGGCGGACGACGGCATCATGCCGCAGACGGTGGAGGCGATCAACCACTCCAAGGCGGCGAATGTACCCATCATCGTTGCCGTAAACAAGATGGATAAGCCGGAGGCAAACCTCGACCGCGTAAAGCAGGAACTCACGAACAACGAGCTCGTGCCCGAAGAATGGGGCGGCGACACCATCGTGGTACCCGTTTCCGCAAAGACGGGCGAGGGCATCGAAAACCTTTTGGAAACGATCAACCTCGTTGCGGAGGTCAAGGAGTTGAAGGCAAATCCTGACCAGCCCGCGCGCGGTACCATTATAGAGGCGAAACTGGATAAGGGCAAAGGCCCCGTTGCTTCCGTACTCATTCAGAACGGCACGCTGCACACCGGCGACAACATCATTTCGGGTACGACTTCGGGCAGGGTGCGCGCCATGATCGACGACAAGGGCAGAACGGTCAAGTCTGCCGGCCCGTCTATGGCGGTCTCCATTCTGGGCTTGGAAGAAGTGCCGAATGCGGGCGATTCCATCATCGCCGTCGAGCAGGATAAACTCCTGAAACAGGTGCTGGAAGAGAGAAAACGCAAGGAAAGCGAGTCGATGATCAAATCGCAGACGCGCGTGACGCTCGACGACGTGTTCGGCAAGATCGCCGAAGGGCAGATCAAGGGACTGAACATCATCGTAAAGGGCGACGTACAGGGCTCTGTGGAAGCGGTCAAACAGTCGCTTTTGAAGCTTTCCAACGACGAGGTTCGCGTGCACGTTTTGCACAGCGGCGCGGGCGCCATCAACGAATCGGACGTGATGCTCGCGGATTCGTCCAATGCGATCATCGTCGGCTTTAACGTGCGGCCGGATACGAAGGCGAAGGCGCTCGCAGAGCGCAGCGGCGTAGACGTGCGCACGTACAGGATCATCTATGAACTGCTCGACGATATTCAGGCGGCGCTCAAAGGCATGCTCGCTCCCAAATACAGGGAGGTCATGACGGGCAAATGCGACGTTTTGCAGACGTTCAAGATCACGGGCGTCGGCATGGTCGCGGGCTGCTATGTAACGGAAGGAAAGATCGTAAGGAGCGGCAAGCTGCGCATTTACCGCGACGACATCATGATCGTGGAAGGCGCCGTGCGGCAGCTCAAACGCTTTAAGGACGACGTGAAAGAGGTGTCCGGCGGTTTTGAATGCGGCGTGAGCATCGACGGGTTCGACGGGATCAAGGTCGGCGACGTCATCGAATGCTATATCACCGAGGAGATCCCCGCGTAAGGGATTTTGAGGCTGAGGCGCGCGGCATCGCGCGCGGGATAGAAAATATCGGCGGAAGACCCGTTGCGGAATGGTTCCGCGGCGGGTCTTTTTTACGGCGCGCCGCTTTGCCGCGCCGTGCGGCGCATTCGTGCGCAAGGAGGTATAATATGAAATCACTGCGGGGAGAGAGGCTGTCTTCCGAATACCGGAAGGCCGTATACGAAATTATCTCCACATCTTTGAAAAACAGGACGGATAAAATCAAGGGGCTTGTCAGCGTGACGGGCGCAGACGTTTCTCCCGACTTGAAAAACGCGAAAATTTACGTAAGCATACTCGCCAAAAATAAAGATGAAGAACGGGCGACCTTTGAGGAGCTGTGCGCGCATGCGGGCTTTATCCGCCACGAACTGGCGCATATGATGCGCTCGCGCACCGTGCCCGAAATACGCTTTATCAGAGACGGGAGCATGGAATACGGGGAGAAGATCGACCGCATCATCAAGCAGCTCGAAGAACAGGAAAACGGAGAGGGGGAAAGCAAATGACCCTCGAACAGATCGCGCAAAAGCTGAAAACTCTCAAAAGCGCCGTGATCTTCTGCCATATGCGCCCCGACGGGGACGCGATCGGCTCGGCGATGGGGCTGAAAAGGTTGCTTTCCGCGTGCGGCGTGCACTGTTCCGTCGCCTGCGAGAGCGTTATCCCCGAAAAGTTCCGCTTTCTGCCGGGCACGGAGGAGTTTTCCGCTCCCGCGGATATGCAGGCGGAGGCGTTCATCGCCGTCGATTCGAGCGACGAGAACAGACTGGGAAAATACGGAGAGCTCTTTGCAAAGGCGAAAAAGGTAAAATTCAATATCGATCATCACGTTTCGAACACCCGCTATGCGGATCATAATTATGTGGAGGACGTTGCGGCGACGTGCGAGATCGTCGTGCGCCTTGCCGAATACCTCGGCGGCGTGCGCGACGCGCTGACGGCGAATTACCTCATGACGGGGCTCAGTTCGGATACGGGCAATTTTGCGCATAAAAACGTGACGGCGGACACCTTCCGCGCGGCGGCGCATTTGGCGGAGTGCGGCGCGGATATAAATCTGATCCAGTTTAACATGTTCAAAAAGCAGAGCCGTGAGCGGGCGAGGCTTTTCGGCGAAACGATGGCGAAGATCCGCTACTTTGCCGAGGGGCGCATTGCCGTGATCTGCGTGACGCAGGAGGATCTGAAACGCACGGGCGCGAGCTCGGACATGACGGAAGGATTTATAGACTTTCCTCTCGGCGTAGAAGGGGTAGAGGTGGCGGCCTGCCTTTTGGAGACGGGGGACAAGAGGTTCAAAATATCCCTCCGTTCCAAAGGGAAGGCGAACGTGAACGAGATCGCGGCGGTATACGGCGGGGGCGGGCATGTGCTCGCCAGCGGCTGCATGATCGGCGGCGATCCTGAAGAGGTGACGGACAAATTGCGCTATACCATATTACAGCATCTTGCGGACTGAAAACGAATGGAAAATATCAGCGGTTTCATCAATCTGAATAAGCCTTCGGGCATGTCGAGCGCGGCGGCGGTCGCAAAGGTGAAGCGCGCGACGGGCATGCCCTGCGGACACATGGGCACGCTCGACCCCATGGCGGCGGGCGTTCTGCCCGTGGCGGTCGGCAACGCCGCGCGGCTCTTTAATTACCTTCTCGAAAAGGAGAAGGTATACCGCGCCGTTTTCCGCTTCGGCGAAGAGACGGACACGCTCGACGCGACGGGCACCCTCCTGCGGGAAGGGCTGTCCGTTCCCTCTGCTGGGGAGATCGCCGCGGTATTGCACGAATTTATCGGCAATATCGAACAGACGCCGCCCGCGTACAGCGCCAAGAGCGTGAACGGCGTGCGCGCTTATCAGCTCGCGCGGCAGGGGAAGGAGGTGGCGCTCAAAGCCAAAACGGTGCGGATAAACGAATTTTCTCTTTCGGGCGGAAGCGGCGGAAGCTACGAATTTGTGATCCGCTGCGGCGGGGGCACTTACGTCCGTTCGCTCGGGAGGGATCTGGCGGAAAGGCTCGGTACCTGCGCGGTGATGACTTCGCTCGTGCGGGAAAAGAGCGGCTATTTTACTTTGGAAAACAGCATAACGATAGACGGGCTCGGCTGGTGGCGCGAACACCTGATACCGCCCGACGAAGTTTTTGAAATGCCTTCCCTCGATTTCGACGGCGAGGACGCGAGAAAGATGAAGAACGGGCTGTCTCTTTCCTTCGGAGGGAAAGACGGGGTATATAAGCTCTACTTTGACGACGAGTTCTACGGGATCGCGGAGGCGGACGGAGGGCGCGTGCGCGCCAAGGCGAAGATATGCGCGTGATAAATTACGGGGAACGCGGCGAGCCGTGCGTGTTTTTGCTCGGTTATTTCGACGCGGTGCATGTAGGGCACAGAAAGCTCATCGAGAGAGCCGTCGCGCTTGCGGATAAGTGCGGCGTAAAGGTCGCCGCGCTCACCTTTTCAGACGCAAAGCGCGGGGATCAGGTGTATGTTCTGGCGGAAAGGGAGGAGCTTCTTTCCCGCCTCGGCGTAGATTATTTGTACCTTGCCAGATTCGACGAGGCCTTCCGTAATACGGAGGGGGAGGACTTCCTCGATACCGTTTCCGGGCGCTGCGGCGTACGCGCATTTGTCTGCGGGGAGGATTTCCGATTCGGAAAAGGCGCCGTTTGCGGCGGTTTATGTCTGGCAGAGTACTGTAAAAAGCACGGTATCGACGCGGAAATATTGCCGCTGGTTTCGGTGGGCGGGCAGAAGGCGTCTGCGACGCTCGCGAAAAAATATCTGGACGAAGGCGATATAATCTCTCTCAACGCCATGCTCGGGGAGCCTTACTTTATTTCGGGCGTCGTGGCGACGGAGGGGCGGCACGTGGGGAGAAAGCTTGGCTTTCCCACGGCGAACCTGCACCCCGCGCAGGGGAAATACCCGCTCGCGCAGGGCGTGTATGCCGTACATACGGAAATAGACGGAAAGGCATATCGCGGCATCGCGAATTTCGGGTCGCGGCCGACGTTCGGGGACGGGCGCGTCGTGTGTGAGACGTATATCGACGGGTTCGCGGGCGATCTGTACGGGAAGGCGCTCACGGTGCGGTTCGATTTCCGTATCCGCGGCGTGATGAAGTTTTCCTCTGCGGAAGAACTCAAAAAACAACTTACCGAAGATTTGGAGAAAATACGATGATTTTATTCGGGCCGAGCGGCAACAGCGAAAGCTTTTATGCGGCGGGATATTCCCATACGGAGCAGTCGGCAAAGTTCGTGAAGGATATGGGGCTGGACTGCTTCGAATATTCTTTCGGGCGCGGCGTGCGCATGACGGAGGCGAAAGCGATCTCTATTGGCGACGCGTTCAGAGAGCAGGGCGTGGAGATCAGCGTGCACGCGCCTTACTACATCAACTTTGCAAATCCCGACGGGGAGAGCGCGCAAAAATCCTACGGCTATGTTTTGGACAGCGGGAAAATGCTCAGACTGATGGGCGGGAAGCGCTGCGTTTTCCACCCCGCTGCGCAGGGAAAAATGGAGCGGGAAGAAGCCGTTTCCCTGACGGAGGAGAGGTTGAAGATTTTGCGCGATTACATCTATCTCAACAATTTGGAGGATCTGTATTTCTGCCCGGAAACGATGGGAAAGATCGCGCAGATCGGCACACTCGAAGAGGTGGTGCGCTTTTGCAAGATCGATAAGGTGTATCTGCCCGCGGTGGACTTCGGACATATCAACGCGCGGGAACAGGGCAGCCTGAAAACGGTCTCCGATTACAAAGAGCGGTTGGAATACATGATCGCGGAGCTCGG
Source organism: Candidatus Borkfalkia avistercoris (assembly GCA_019115995.1). Taxonomy (GTDB): domain Bacteria; phylum Bacillota; class Clostridia; order Christensenellales; family Borkfalkiaceae; genus Borkfalkia; species Borkfalkia avistercoris. The sequence continues at coordinate 108,668 of DXCL01000046.1, read as the reverse complement.
ATACGAGCGGGTCAAACATTTCCATGTGCATTTTTCCAAAATACAGTATTCCGCGAAGGGGGAGGTGCGGCACCTTACCTTTGCCGATACCGAATACGGCCCCGAATTCGCGCCGCTCGCCGCCGCCCTCAAAGAGCTGAAATTGGAGCCGTACATCGTGAGCGAATCTGCGGGAACGCAGGCGGAGGACGCGTTGGAGATGAAGCGCGTGTACGGGGCGCTGTGAGAAGCTTCTCTGCGGCGGCTCTGTGCGCGGAAAAATAAGCGCAAAACGCATTGCGATAAATTGACTTAAAGCGAAAAATCTGATAAAATATTTTTATGGACAATACGAAAAAGGTTTTTCGTTCTATAAAGGCGGACGCGATGCTCACGGCGAGCCCGGATCTGCGCAGGTATCTCACGGGGTTTGCGAGCAGTTTCGGCTTCGTGTATACGGACGCGCAGGAGAGCGTGTTCTTTACCGATCCGCGCTATGCGGAGGGGGCGCGCGCCGCGCTGAAAAACACCTTTATCGCCGTTGAGGTGGCGCAGAGCGAGGAGACCGTTTTAGATTATATAAAGAGCAAAAAAATAAAGACGCTTGCGGTTCCGATGGAAAGGGTTTCTCTGCCGCAGTACGCCGCGCTCAAAAAACGCAGGTTCAAACTGACGGACAGCATGCCCGCGCTTGCGGACGGAATGTGCTTTAAGACGGAAGAGGAGCTCGGCTATATAGCAAAGGCGTGCGAGATCTCAGAGCGCGCTTATACGGATCTTTTAGGACAGCTCAAAGAGGGCATGACGGAAAACGAGACGGCGGGGCTGCTCGAATACCTTATGCGCAAACACGGCGCGGAGGACAGGTCGTTTGAAACGATCGTCGCCTTCGGCAAAAATACCTCCGTTCCGCATCATGCGTCCGGCGAGGACAAGCTGAAAAAGGGAAGCGCCGTGCTCATCGATTTCGGCTGCCGCTATGCGGGATATTGTTCCGACATAACGAGAACGTTCCTGTTCGGAAAGGGCGGGGAAGAAAACGACGAATTTAAGGCCGTTTACGGGCGTGTTTTAGAGGCGCATCTGATCGCAGCCGAGAATATCCGCAGCGGCATGACGGGCATGCAGGCGGACGCTTTTGCGCGCGACCACCTCAAAAAATACGAGTTGGACAAATTTTTTACCCATTCGCTCGGCCACGGGATCGGCGTGAATATCCATGAAGACCCGCGGCTTTCCTGCCGCAGCAGAGATATTTTGCGCAACGGCATGGTCTTTTCCATAGAGCCGGGCGTATACTTTGAAGGAAAATTCGGGATTCGTATAGAGGACAGCGTGACCATCGAAAACGACAGGGTGAGATCCTTCATGAAAACGGAAAAAGGGCTGACGGTACTGTAAGTCCGAAGCTTTATTCATAGCGGTTTATGCGCCGCGCAAGTTTAAGAAAAATTTTAAGGAGAGACAGATCATGATTTCAGCAGGAGATTTCAGAAAAGGCGTTACCATCGAGTACAACGGAAACGTTTACGTCGTTGTGGAATTTCAGCACGTAAAGCCCGGCAAGGGCGCGGCTTTCGTGCGTACCAAGCTTAAAAACGTTGTTACGGGCGCGGTGCTCGAACAGACCTTCAACCCCTCCGAAAAGGTGGAGAATGCGCACATCGAGACCAAGAAGATGACCTATTCTTATACCGACGGCGAGCTGTATTGGTTCATGGACGAGGAGTACAACCTGACGCCGCTCAACCACGACCAGGTGGAAGACGCGCTCAAATATATCAAGGAGAACGACCCCGTTACCGTGCGTTTCTATAAGGGCGCCGCGTTCTCGGTGGAGTGCGAGAACTTCGTGGAGCTGAAAATCGTCGAGGCGGAGCCCGGGGTGAAGGGCAACACGGCGACCAACGCGACCAAGATGGCGACGCTCGAAACGGGCGCAAAGATCCAGGTGCCCATGTTCGTAAACGAGGGCGAAACGATCCGCGTGGATACCCGTACGGGCGAATATATGGAGCGCGTAAAGTAATAAATTTCGATCATTTCGGGCCGCATCGCTGGGTGCGGCTCTTTATATTGCTTGCAGGAAGAGGAATGCTATATGAAGGCAGTTATACAGAGGGTAAAAAAGACCGTTCTTTCGGTGGACGGGAAATTGGTCTCCGAAATAGAGAAGGGGCTTGCCGTCTATCTGGGCGTGGGCGTGCAGGACACGGCGGACAAATGCGAGGGCATGGCGAAAAAGATCGCGCAGCTGCGCATTTTTGAAGACGAAAACGGCAAGATGAACTTATCCGTGCGGGAGGCGGGCGGCGAGGTGCTGCTCATCTCTCAGTTCACATTGTACGGCGATTGCTCGCACGGCAACAGACCGAGCTTTATCGGCGCGGCGCGCCCCGAACTCGCTATGCCCCTCTATGAGGAGGTGGCGCGGCTGCTTTCCGAAAAAGGGCTGCGCGTGAAAAAGGGGGTATTCGGCGCGGACATGAAGATCGAGCAATACAACGACGGCCCCGTGACCATCATATACGAATGCTGAAAAAGGAGGCGCACAGATGAAGATCGAATATCTCGGTACGGGCGCGGCGGAAGGGTTCCCCGCAATGTTCTGTAATTGCGAGCATTGCAGGCGCGCGCGCACCGATCTGCAAAGGGAGATGCGCACGCGTTCGCAGGCGATCGTAGACGGGGAGCTACTCATAGATTTTCCGCCCGAGAGCTATCTGCACGCGATGCGCGGCGGGCTTGATTTTTCCGCCGTCAGATATCTGCTCGTCACGCATTCGCATACGGATCATTTTTACGCGCAGGAACTGTGCAACCGCGGATACAGGTTCGCGTATAAAATGGCCGCCGACGCGCTCGACATATACGGCAACGAAGAAGTGCGATCCGTATTCGAGGAGGGCATACGCCGCGAGGTGCGCCCCGCGGTCCGGGAGGGGTTGCGCTTTCATACGGTGCATGCCTTTGCCGACTTTAAGGCGGGGGAGTACCGCGTTCTTACGCTTCCCGCCCGGCACGGAAACAAGGAGGAGGCGCTTTTGTACTGCGTGCAGAAGAAGGATAAGACGTTTCTTTGGCTGAACGACTCCGGCCCGCTGTACGACGAGATCTATCCGTTTTTGGCGGAAAAGGGGATCGAGGCGGATCTTGTGAGCTTTGACTGCACGTTCGCGGACGAAAAGGAGCCTTCGAGCGAGCGGCACATGAATATATTTCAGAACATGCAGGCGCGGGATAAAATGGTTGAATATCGGCTCGTTAAAGCGGATACAAAGTACTATGTCACGCATTTTTCGCACAACGGCGCGCCTTTCCGCGAGGAAATGGAGCGCATGGCGGAAAGATACGGATTTATTGCGGCGCACGACGGGAGCGCGGCGGAAATTTAGGAGCATGCCATGAAAATACCGCGCGGCGTCTGCGAGGAGCTTTTGGAAATGGAGAGGCGGGATCTGGAAGAAACGGAGCGCCTCGCAAAGAGCGGAGAGTTGGAAAAATACGGGTATCACCCCGCGTTGCAGAAATTGCACGAGCGGAATTGCGGACGGCTGGGTGAAATATGGGAGCGCTACGGCATGCCCACCTTGCAGAACGGCGGGGAGGAAGCGGTGCTCGCGGCGTGGAGGATAGCCCAGCACGCGATCGGCTCGCCCGCGTTCATGCGGCGGTTCGCCGCGGAGTGCGACAAATATTCTTCGGAGGAGATCCCCCTGCGCGGGCGGGCGTATCTGGCCGATCGCATCGCCTTTTACGAGAGGCGGCCGCAGGCGTTCGGTACGCAGTTCGATTACGAGCTGAACGGCAGAATGCGGGTATGGTGGCTGCTCGACGAGGAGAGGACGGAAGAGCGGAGAGCGCGGGCGGGACTGCCGTCTTTGGCCGAGGCGAAAAAGCGGTTCGAGGGGTATCCGCGCATCTCCGAAGAGGAGGCGGCGCGAAAGCGCGCGGAGCAGGAGGCGTGGCTCGTGGAGACGGGCTGGTGCACGGGAGAGGACATCGCGCGCTATTACCGCGTGCGCGGAAAAATTTAGCGCGAACGGCAGAAGAACAGCCGCCCGGGTCGGCGGCTGTTCTTCGTTTAAGATCTGTCGTTTTTAACTCAGCGCTTTTGGATTTTCGGAGGGCGGATGTTTTCGAAGATCACGTTGTCGGCAATGCCCTTGGCGCGCTCGTATTCCTCTTGGGTGCGCACCGTCCAGCACAGAAGGAGCGCGTTTTTTCTGCGGGCGGGGGGATAGGGCAGGTCTTCGATGTTATAGCTGATAAAGTCGGGGCGGGTAAACGGGTTCAGAGTCATGTGCTTTACGACGTACCATTTCGGCGTAAATTTTTTATAAAAGCACCCGAGCTGCCCGCGCGGTATTTCGGGCGCGCTCTGTCTGATCTGCCATACGCAGCGCGGGTCGAAGGATTGCAGCGCGAATTCCCCCTTATAATGTTTCAGCGCGGCGAGCGTTTTTTCAACGAGTTCTTTGCGCGAGTCGTCCGGCTTGATCTCGATGAGAAGGGGTACTTTCCCTCCGAGAAATTCGAGAAATTCGGGAAAGAGGGGAATGCGCTCTTCGGTGCCGAGAAGGCGGAGTTCGGATAGCTGGCGGAAGGTCTTTCCGCAGATGCCGCCGCGCTCGCCCGTCATGCGGAGAAGATCGTCGTCGTGAAATACGGCGATCTGCCCGTCCGCGGTCAGGTGTACGTCCGTTTCAATGGCGTAGCCCTCGCAGGCGGCGCGGGAAAAGGCGGCATAGGAATTTTCGGGTATGCCCGCGCGTGCGTCGTGCAGGCCGCGGTGGGCGATGGGCGTGGTATAAAGAAAGCTGCTCTTCGGAATGCGCACGGCGCAAAGACCTCCTGCATCGATGATAAAAATATTATAGCACCGCCCCAACTAAATGGCAATTTGTTTGCAAAAAATCTCAAATTTTATTATAATGTAAGCTGAACGAAGAGGTCTTTCGGCCGAACGGAGTACAGAATGGCAAAACCCAACGCAAGGATAAGAAATTTTTGTATCATAGCGCATATAGACCACGGCAAAAGCACGATAGCCGACCGCATCATGGAACTTACGGGTCAGGTTTCCCAAAGGGACATGGAGGATCAGCTTTTGGACTCGATGGATCTCGAAAGGGAGCGCGGCATCACGATAAAGCTCACGCCCGTGAGAATGTTTTACGGCGCGGACGACGGGCAGGAATACGAGTTCAACCTCATCGATACGCCGGGGCACGTAGACTTTACTTATGAGGTCTCGCGCTCGCTCGCCGCGTGCGAAGGGGCGATCCTCGTCGTCGACGCGACGCAGGGCATCGAGGCGCAGACGCTCGCGAACGTGTATCTCGCGCTGGAAAACGATCTCGAGATCATTCCCGTGATCAACAAAATAGACCTGCCTTCGGCGGACATCGAGGGGACGAGAAAGGAAATAGAAGACGTTATCGGGCTCGACGCGTCTTATGCGCCCTGCGTTTCCGCGAAAGAAGGCACGAACATCAAGGATATCCTGGAAGCGATCGTGGCGCATATACCGCCGCCCGACGGGGATACGGACGCCCCGCTGAAAGCGCTCATTTTTGACAGCTATTACGACAATTATAAGGGCGTTATCCTGTTCGTGCGGCTCAAAGACGGGAGCGTGAAGGTCGGAGACGTCATCAAGACCTTCCGTTCGGACAAGCAGTACGACGTGACCGAGGTGGGCGTGTTCAGCCCGAAGCTTGCGCCGAAGGATATCCTGCGCGCGGGCGAAGTCGGATATATCGCCGCGAGCATCAAGAGCATTCAGGACGTTGCCGTCGGCGATACGGTAACGGGGGCGTTGAAGCCCGCGGCGGAGCCGCTGCCGGGTTATAAAAAGGTGCAGCCCGTCGTTTTTTGCGGCATCTATCCCCTGGACGGGAGCAAATTCAACGACCTGAAAGACGCGCTTTTGAAATTGCAGCTCAACGACGCATCGCTCATCTTCGAACCGGATACCTCCGTCGCGCTCGGGTTCGGTTTCCGCTGCGGCTTTTTGGGACTGCTGCATATGGAGATCATACAGGAGCGCATCGAGCGGGAATTCAATCTTGACATCATAACGACCGCGCCGAGCGTTTCCTATAAAGTGCATAAAACGGACGGGGAGGAGCTGTTTGTGGACAACCCGTCGCACCTGCCCGAACAGACGGACATCGAATACATGGAGGAGCCCATCGTAAAGGCGGAGATCTATTCTCCCCCCGAATATATCGGCTCCATCATGGATCTTTGCCAGGACAAAAGGGGCGTTTTCAAGGACATGACATATCTCGACGAGAAGCGCGTGAAGCTGTTGTACACGCTGCCGCTCAACGAGATCATCTACGACTTTTTCGATCAGATCAAATCGCGCACGCGCGGCTATGCGAGCTTCGATTACGAGCTCATAGGGTATGAGCGGAGCGAGCTCGTAAAGCTGGATATTCTGCTGAACGGAGACGTGTGCGACGCGCTCTCCATGATCGTGCATAAAGACAGGGCTTACCCTCGCGGCAGGGAGCTTGCGGAAAATTTGAAGGAGGCGATCCCCCGCCAGCTTTTCGAGATCCCTATTCAGGCGGCGGTGGGCGGCAAGATCATCGCGCGCGAAACGGTCAAGGCGGTGCGCAAAGACGTGCTCGCAAAGTGTTACGGCGGCGACATTACCCGAAAGAAAAAACTGCTTGAAAAGCAGAAGGAAGGCAAAAAGAGGATGCGCAGCATCGGTTCCGTAGAGGTGCCGAGCGAGGTGTTTATGTCTATCTTAAAGACTAACAAATGAGCGAATGAGCGAAAATTTTGCGGTGAAAAAGGCAAAAAGATAGACTGTGCGGTCGCGGAAGAGCGTTCCGGCGTGTTGTACGGCGAACGGGTTTTCCGGAAGACGTATCGCAAACTTCTGCGTGAGCGCTGAGGCGCGGGAAAAAGGAGCTGCGGAAAATGATAAAAGCGGTGGTATTGGATTTTTACGGCACGATCGCGGAGGAAAGCTATAAGCTTCTCGATCGGGTCGCGGGCACGTTTTTGGAGCACGGCGCGAATGCCGCGCGGGAAGAGATATGCGACCTTTGGTGGAAGGGCTTTCGCGCCGCCTGCGACGGCGCGCACGGAAAAACTTTTGCTTTGCAGAAAGAGCTGTATCCGCGCGTGTTTGCTGAAATGGCGGAAAAGACGGGCGCGCGCGGGCTGGACTACGCGGAACTTACGAAAGACGTTTTGGAATTTGCGGTAAGCTCGCCCATGCTCGAAGACGCCCGCCGTTTTTTGCGGGAATGCCCTCTGCCGTACTATATTTTATCGAACATCGACAATGCGGAACTCGGAAAGATCATCGCGCTGCACGGCCTGCGGCCTTGCGGCGTGTTTACCAGCGAAGACGCGCGCGAATATAAGCCGAGAAAGGGGATCTTTGAAAAAGGCCTTCAAAAATTCGGGCTGGCTGCGGGCGAGGCAGTCTATGCGGGCGATTCCTATATCAACGACTACTGCGGTGCGTCGGGAGCGGGCATGACTGCCTTTTGGGTCAACCGAATGGGGGAACCTGTGCCCGACGGGGCGCGGGCGGTGCCCGATCTGTGCGCGCTTTTGCCGCTGTTAAAGGCGTAAAATAGCGGGGGCGTAAATGGAGACGGTCTGGAACAATCCGGAGAAAAAGAATTTTTTTGAGCTCGTATACGGTGCGGTGCGGAAGATCCCGGAGGGGAAGGTCGCGAGCTACGGGCAGATCGCAAAGCTGTGCGGGAGCCCGCGCTCGTCCCGTGCGGTGGGGTATGCGCTTCACGTCAATCCGCTGCCCGGGGTGATCCCGTGCCACAGGGTCGTAAACCGTGAAGGGAGGCTCGCGCCCGCTTTCGCGTTCGGCGGCGCAGACGTGCAGAAACGGCTTTTGGAGGCGGAAGGCGTTGCCGTATCTGAAAAGGACGGGCTCTATTATGTAGACATGGAAAAGTTCCGCTGGGCGCCCGTTTTTTGAATATTTTGAGAAATTTGACGTACTATGCGTGACATAAATCACAAAAAACAAGGGTGAATGCGTTATGGCGGGAATTTATATCCATATTCCTTTTTGCAAATCGAAATGCCGCTACTGCGATTTTACTTCCTATCCCGGGAAGATCGGTTTTGCCGAGGCGTATATGGCGTGCGTGTATAAAGAGATGAAGCTGCGCGCCGCGGAGCTGAAAGGCAAGGTGTTCGATACCGTTTATTTCGGCGGGGGCACGCCGTCCGTCATCGACGAAAAGCTGATCGTCGGCTGTATGAATCAGATCCGCAAATGCTATATCCTCGCGGACGGGGCGGAAGTTACGATAGAGGTCAATCCCGGCACGGTCACAAAGGAAAAGATCGAGGCGTATAAAAGGGCGGGGATCAACCGTTTTTCCGTCGGCTTGCAGACGGCGGTGGATCGTCAGCTGGAAGAGCTCGGGCGGGTGCACAGCGTTTCCGATTTCGTCGAAACGTGCAGGCTGATCGGAAATGCGAATTTCAGCGCGGATATCATGATCGGGCTCAAAGGGCAGACGTTTGCCGACGTGGAAAAATCGATGCGCCTGGTCAGGGACTGCGGCGCAAAGCATATATCCGTGTATGCGCTCACGCCCGAAGACGGCACGCCCGTCTATTCCGATTATCTCAACGGGGAACTGCCCGACGCCGACGAAGTCGCCGATATGTACGAAAAGGCGTATGCGCTTGCCGAGTCGCTCGGATACAGGCGTTACGAGGTTTCCAATTTTGCCTTCGAGGGATATGAATCCCGCCACAATCTCAATTATTGGCGCAGGGGCGAATATATCGGGTTCGGCGTGGCGGCAAGCTCCTTTATGTGCGGCAGGCGCTTTACGAATACGCGCGACCTCGACGACTATATCAAATGTATCCTGACCGATCATTATCCGGTCGTGGACAACGAGGAGATCTCCGCGGAAGACGCGAAATTTGAAAAGGTGATGCTCGCGCTGCGCACGGCGGAGGGGCTCGACGAGGCGGAATACAAAAGGGAATTCGGGAGCGAGTTTTACAGAGACTTTGAGGCGGCGATCAAAAAAAATATCCATTATATCGAAAAGACGGATAAGGGGCGTATCCGCATCAAAGACGAATATCTTTACGTGCAGAATCAGATCCTGACCGATTTTCTGCAATGACGCGGCATGCGGAAAGAGCCGCCCGGTTTTGCGGGCGGCTCTTTCATCGTTTCAGGTAGGGGCGAAAAAAGCAGTTTCTTTCTTCGCGCGATATGTTTCGGAGAGGAGAAATGCCCGTCAGGGCTTTTTGGTCGCGAGCACTTCGCCGGTGTCTGCGTCGGCGAGGAAGGACAGGCAGTTGCCCGAACGGTCGATAAAGCCGACGTAATAATATCTGCTTTCGCCCTGCATAAGGAGGCGGACGTAGATCTCGCCGTCGAAGTTTTCGCCGGCAAAGTCGGCAAGCTCGTCTTTCCGGCTCTCGCTCACCGTGCTGAGAAGGTCGGAAAGAGATAGCTTTCCTTCCGTGCGCTTTGCCGCAAACGTATAGGAAGGGGCGCCTTCGCCTTCCGCGGAAACGGTAAAGGCGAGTTCCTCTTCCTGCGGGGCGGAAAGGCTCACCGAAAAGGTGAATTGCTGTTTTACGCTGTCGTAATTCATCTCGCCTTCGTACGGCTTGCCGCCCGTTTCGAAAGAGACGCGGTAGGTCAGCGTGTTGTCGGGAAGGGTGGCGCGCACTTCGAAAACGTCGCTCTTTTCCGCCGCGGAGCCGTCCGCCGCGTAAGGATATTCGCGTTCGGAAAAACTTGCCTGCAACGAAGCGCCGTCCGCTTTGGCGGTATACAGCACGCTGCGGTATTCGGATACGCGGGAAACGAGGCCGCTTTGCGAGGAGCAGCCGATGATCAGACAGAGCAGGGCCGGAAAGAGAAGGAGCGAAAACAGCTTTTTCATGACGTTTACCTCTTGATTTTGCGCCGCCGCAGGTGCGGGCGCATTACGTTTTGCTTTATTCTATGTGATCGGGTGTGCGCAATATGTGTTCTCCTGCGATTATTTTTTGCGCCCGCCGCTTTTTTTTGCTCATGCAGTTGATTTTTTCACTTGCGTGTGGTAAAATAAATCAAATAAAATCAAGCTCCGTTCCGGTTCGGGGGAAGACTCGGCGCGTACCGCGTCGTTTCGTCCGGCGGGAAACGGGATTTTGCGCGCGGCGCCGCGCGGCGGAGTGCGTAAGCGGGGTTTATACTTGGGAAAATTGATCGCAAGGACGGCGGGGATCACGCTCGCCTGTCTGTTCGCTTTGATTTTAATAGTTTTCGGGGTGCTGACCGTGTTTTTTCCTTCCGCGATGCTCGCCATTACCGACGCGTGCGGAATGGATAAGGCGTGCGCGCAGTATGCCGTGGCCGTTTATACCCGTTCCAACGAGATAGACGACCTTGCGGACGCCGTGGAGCGGGCGTATTATGCGGAGAGTTGGGACATCGCCGCCGATTACGGCGAAAGGCTGATGGCTCGCGAGGATTTTTCGGAATTCTGCAAAGAGCGAGACGCGAAGGATTCAACCGGCAACACTGCCGCGGGGTATGCCCAATATACGGCGGGGATGGTGGCTGTTTCGCAATATAATATGGATAAGGAAGACGACGCGTTGGAAACGGCGTTCTTATACAATACAGCTTCGTTTACGGAAAACAATGCGGCCGTGTCTTTGGCGATGACGGCGATGCAGGAGGGGGATCAGGAATTTGCCGCGCGCATATTGCAAGAGCTTCGCACGGTGACGGGGAACATCAATCTGGATATGGAAAGCGATATCGCCAATCTGGAAACGCTCATATCCATTTTGGAAAGCTTCTGCGCACAGCCGGCGCAGTGAAAGAGTCTTCATTTTATACTTGTCTTAGAAAAATAAATTAGGAGAATGCTTATGAACAAAATTGTGAAAGAAGGGCTGACTTTTGACGACGTTCTGCTGATCCCCTCGGCCTCCGACGTGCTGCCGAGCGAGGTGGATCTGCATACGAGCCTTACGGACGATTTAAAGCTCAATATCCCGCTTATGAGCTCGGCGATGGATACGGTTACGGAAAGCAAATTGGCGATCGCGCTGGCGCGAGAGGGCGGCATAGGCATAATCCATAAAAATATGTCCATCGAGGAACAGGCTTCTCAGGTGGATAAGGTGAAGAGGAGCGAGCACGGCGTCATCACCGATCCGTTTTTCCTCGCGCCCGACAACTCCGTGCGCGAGGCGGTGGCGCTCATGGAGCGCTATAAGATCAGCGGCGTGCCCATCACGAAGAACGGAAAACTCGTGGGCATACTCACGAACCGCGACCTGCGCTTTGAGTCTAATTACGATCAGCCCATCGACAATGTGATGACGAAGAAAAATCTCGTTACGGCGCCCGTGGGTACGTCTTTGGAGGACGCGCAGAAGATATTGGGCAAGCACAGGATTGAAAAGCTGCCCATCGTAGACAAAGACGGGTATCTCAAAGGGCTCATCACCATCAAAGATATCGAAAAGAGCATACAGTATCCGAATTCCGCGAGGGACAAAAACGGAAGGCTGCTTGCGGGCGCGGCGGTCGGCAGAGCGGCGAACACGATGGAACGCATCGCGGCGCTCGTTTCGGCAAAGGTCGACGTGATCACGGTGGATACGGCGCACGGGCATCAGAAGGGCGTTCTGGAAGAAGTGGCGCAGATCAAGGCGAAATATCCGAATCTCCCCGTCATTGCGGGCAACGTGGCGACGGCGGAGGGGACGAAGGCGCTCATCGACGCGGGCGCGGACGTGGTGAAAGTCGGCATCGGCCCCGGCTCCATCTGTACGACGCGCATCGTTGCGGGTATCGGCATGCCGCAGCTCACGGCGATCATGGAATGTGCGGAGCAGGCGGACAAGATGGGCAAACGCATCATCGCGGACGGCGGCATCAAGTACAGCGGCGATATCGTAAAGGCGCTCGGCGCGGGCGCTTCGGTCGTCATGATCGGGAGCCTGTTCGCGGGCACGCTGGAAAGCCCGGGCGAGATCGAGATCTACCAGGGCAGGAACTTCAAGGTATACAGGGGCATGGGCTCGCTGGGCGCGATGGCGGCCGGCGGGAACGACCGTTACTTCCAGGAGAGCGCGCGCAAATTCGTGCCGGAAGGCGTGGAAGGCAGGGTGCCTTACAGGGGCAAGCTTGCGGACATCGTATATCAGATGCTCGGCGGCGTGCGCGCGGGCATGGGCTATTGCGGCATGCATTCGGTGGACGAGATGAGAAAGAACGCGAAATTCGTGCGTATCACGAACGCCTCCCTCATCGAGAGCCACCCGCACGATATTTCCATTACGAAGGAATCTCCCAATTACAGCCCGAGAGGACTTTGATAGGCAAAAATTATGTAATGTACCGCGTATTTTATTGCGGTACATTATTTCGTAACGGGACTTTCGTGCTCGCCGAAGGAGCGGGCGCCGCGCGCATTCCGCGCCGGATCACACACTATACGGAGAAAGGAATATGAATCACGAAAAGGTTTTGGTTTTGGATTTCGGCGGGCAGTACAATCAGCTCATCGCGCGCCGCGTGCGCGAGCTGGGCGTGTATTGCGACCTGCTGCCTTACGATATGAGCATTGAAAAGATCAGGGAGTACGCGCCCGTCGGCATCATCTTTACGGGCGGGCCGAACAGCGTGTACGAAGCGGGCGCGCCCGACGTGGACGCGGAGATATTTTCGCTCGGCATTCCCGTGCTGGGCATCTGCTACGGGTGCCAGCTCATCGCGCACAAGCTGGGCGGCAAGGTCGCGCATGCGGATACGCGCGAATACGGCAAGAGCGAGATAGAATACGGCGAGAGCGTGCTGTACGGCGGCGTTCAAAAGAAAAACATCTGCTGGATGAGCCATACAGATTACGTGAGCGAGGTTCCCGCGGGATTTAAGATCACGGCGACGACGAAGACCTGCCCCGCTGCGGGTTTTGAAAACGCGGAAAAGAAAATTTACGGCATTCAGTTCCATACCGAGGTGCACCATACCGCCGAAGGAGAAAAAATACTCAAAAACTTCCTCTACGGCGTGTGCGGCGCGAAGGGGGATTGGACGATGGCGAATTTTGTGGAGGAACAGGTCGCCGCGCTCAAAAGCAAACTTGCGGGCAAAAAGGTACTCTGCGCGATGAGCGGCGGCGTAGACAGCGCCGTCGCCGCGACGCTTATCCACCGCGCCGCGGGGGATAACCTGACCTGCGTGTTCGTCGATCACGGGCTCTTGCGCAAGGGAGAAGCGGAGGAAGTTGTTTCCGTGTTCCGCGATCGGCTGGGCATGAACCTCGTTAAGGCGGACGCGCGCGAATTGTTCCTTTCCAAGCTCAAAGGCGTTTCCGACCCCGAAAGAAAGCGCAAGATCATCGGAGAGGAATTCATCAAGGTATTTGAAAAAGAGGCGAAAAAGATCGGCGCGGTCGATTTTCTGGTGCAGGGAACCATTTATCCCGACGTGATCGAGAGCGGAAAAGGGGCGTCGGCCGTCATCAAGAGCCATCACAACGTCGGGGGGCTTCCTTCCGTGGTGGATTTTAAAGAGATCATCGAGCCGCTGCGCGATCTGTTCAAAGACGAAGTGCGCAGGGTGGGAACCGAACTCGGGCTGCCCGATTCGGTCGTACAGCGCCAGCCCTTCCCCGGGCCGGGGCTTGCCATTCGCATCATGGGCGAGGTGACGGAGGAAAAATTGGAGACCCTGCGCGACGCGGATTATATCCTGCGCGAGGAGATCGCTAAGGCGGGGCTGGACAGGGATATATGGCAGTATTTTGCCGTCATCACCTCCACGTATACGGTGGGCGTGATGGGCGACGCGCGCACATACGAGCCCGTCATAGCCCTGCGCGCCGTAACGAGCGTAGACGCGATGACGGCGGACTGGGCGCGCATTCCTTACGACGTGTTGGAGCGCATTTCTTCCCGCATCATAAACGAAGTTGCGCACGCCAACCGCATCGTTTACGATATTACGAGCAAGCCGCCCGCAACCATCGAGTGGGAGTAAGTAAAAAATTTACAAACCGGCTCAGGGGGCAGAATGAACGGGAAGAAAGTAAAAATAGGCGCGTGTATATTGGTTGAAGATATGGCGCGCATGGTCGGATTTTACAGAGATACATTAGGGTTTGAGACGCAGTGGACGGAGGGGGATTTTGCGGAATTTGAGACGGCGAGCGGAGAGTTGTCTTTTTTCATGTACAGCAGAAAGGCGTTCGCCGAAGCGATCAAAGAGCGTTATGTTCCGCCCGAAGGGATCAACCAGACCTTTGAAATAGCGCTGTGGCTTCCGCGTTATGCCGATGTGGACGAAGAATATAGGCGCCTGTCCGCAAAGGCGGGCGTACGGTTCCCGACGGGAGCGCCCGTGACGTATCCGTTCGGTATCCGCAATTTTTATGTCGCCGATCCCGAAGGCAATTTGCTTGAAATCGGGAGCATGCACGAAGAATAACGCCATATACCGGCGGACGGCAGATATGAGCCGCCGCAATACTTGCCATGAAAATTGCGATTTTACAGTTATTGCCTGAGGAGAGTGCGGAAAAGAACCGCGCGAAGGGCGAACATTGGTGCCGGAAGGCGAAGGAGGCGGGCGCGGATATAGCGCTGTTTCCGGAAATGTGGAGCTGCGGTTACCGCATTCCCGAAACCGCCGCCGCGCTGAAAAAGCTCGCCGTGCCGCCGGGCGGCGATTTTGTGCGCTCGTTCGCGGCGTTGGCGCGGGAATTAAGCATGGCGATCGGCGTCACGTTTTTGGAGGGATCTGAGCCCGCGCCGAAAAATTCGCTGAGCCTTTTCGACAGGTTCGGGCGGAAAGTTTTGCATTATTCCAAAGTGCATACGTGCGATTTCGGAGAGGAGAAGATCCTTTCTGCGGGCGAGGATTTTTGCGTGTGCGATCTGGATACGGAGGAAGGGACGGTAAAAGTCGGGGCGATGATCTGCTATGACAGGGAATTCCCCGAAAGCGCGCGCATTCTGATGCTGAAAGGGGCGGAGGTCGTGCTCGTGCCCAACGCCTGCCCGATGGAGATCAACCGCCTTTCGCAGCTGCGCGCGCGTGCGTTCGAGAACATGTTTGCCGTGGCGACGGCGAATTATCCGAAGGGGCAGCCCGACTGCAACGGGCATTCTTCTGTGTTCGACGGCGTGGCGTATCTTCCGAACGACGAAAATGCGCGGGATACTTGTATATTGGAGGCGGGCGAAGAGGAAGGGCTGTACATGGCGGACATCGATTTGCAGGCGCTGCGCGCATACAGAAAGAGCGAGGTGCACGGCAATGCCTACCGCCGGCCCGAAAAGTACGGGCTGCTCGTTTCGGAGAAGATAGAAGCCCCGTTCATACGGGCGGACAGGAGAAAATGAAATTTGCGGCAGCGCCGCGGGTTTTACTATTATATCAGGAGGAAGGTCTATGGAAAGCAACAAGCGCCCCGAAGATATGGCGCGCATCACAACGAAAGAGCTTGCGGACAAGTTCATCGCGGAACAGGTCGAAGCGGTCAAAAAGCAGGTCGGCGGCAAAAAGGTTTTGCTCGCGCTCTCGGGCGGGGTGGATTCGTCCGTCGTGGCGGCGCTCCTCATCAAGGCGATCGGAAAGAATCTCGTGTGCGTGCACGTGAATCACGGGCTTTTGCGCAAGGGCGAACCCGAACAGGTCGTAGAGGTGTTCAGGAATCAGATGAACGCGAACCTCATATATGTGGACGCGGTAGACAGGTTTTTGGATAAGCTCGCCGGCGTTGCCGAGCCCGAAAAGAAGCGCAAGATCATCGGCGCGGAGTTTATCCGCGTGTTCGAGGAGGAGGCCAGAAAGCAGGACGGCATCGAATTCCTCGCGCAGGGTACCATTTATCCCGACATTTTGGAAAGCGGCCCCGTAAAGGCGCATCACAACGTGGGCGGGCTTCCCGAAGATCTGCAATTCGAGCTGGTAGAGCCGCTCAAATTCCTGTTTAAAGACGAGGTACGCGTGGTCGGCAAGGCGCTCGGGCTTCCCGACAATATGGTTTTCCGTCAGCCCTTCCCCGGGCCGGGATTGGGCGTGCGCTGCCTCGGCGCCATCACCCGCGACAGGCTGGAATGCGTGCGCGAGTCGGACGCGATCTTGCGCGAAGAGTTCGCAAAGAACGGCCTGGAAGGCAAGGTGTGGCAGTATTTTACCGTCGTGCCCGATTTCAAATCGGTGGGCGTGAAGGAAGGCAGGCGCACCTTCGAATATCCCGTCATTATCCGCGCCGTCAACACGGTGGACGCGATGACCGCGACCGTGGAGGACGTGCCGTTCGCGCTGTTGCAGCACATCACCGACCGCATCACCAAGGAAGTGAAGGGCGTCAACCGCGTTCTTTACGACCTGACCCCCAAGCCGTGCGGCACCATCGAGTGGGAATAAAACGCTTATCCGGCAAAGTTTTCGGGCGGCGCGCGTAAGCTGTATATGTCTGCTTTGAGCAGCTTATGAACGCATTATATTAAAAATAATCGACGTTTTATTCAAAAATGTCGATTAAGTAAATACCTTTGTGAAAATTTGCGCAAAGGTATTTATTTTTTTTCGAATGTATGTTATACTAAGTTGATACCTTTTTGCCGATGTACAGAGGGCGAAAGGGCGGGGGAAGTATGCCTGAACAGAACGCAGAAGAACTGCACAACTTAATCAAGAGCAAAAAAGAGCCGGATAAGCAGTTTTATCTCGATCTTTTGGACGAAGAAAAGCAGCGCGCCTATGAGGAGCAGCACGTGCGCGCCGTGATGAGCCTTTTGAAGGCCGTCTACATCAATAAGCTGAAATTGAAGATCAGGGAGAACCGCGAACAGATCGAAAAAATCAGGGCGGAGGAGGAATTTTCCGCCGAAAATTACCGCACGATCATCGGGCTGAACGCAGAAATCAAGGCCTGGCGGGAGGAGATAGAGAGCTATAAGGGCTTTTTCGTCGAGCCGTATTTCGCGCGCATGGATCTGTACGACGACAAGGAGGGCTATAACAGCTATTACATCGGCAAGCGCGGGGATATCAACCTCGAAATCGTGGATTGGCGGGCGCCGCTCGCGCGGAAATACTATCAGAAGAGCCAGATCAATTTTTCCATCAACGAATACGATTACAAGCTGATCCTGCGGAGGGCGCTCCGCACGGCGAACGGGAAGCTCATCGACTTCAAAAACGAGTATCTGAGCCTGCGCGACTATCTCACGAAGGAAGAGATCGCCGGGCGCGACGAGGAGATCATCTTCGACCCCTTCTTGAAGGAGATATTAAAGCAGAAAAAAGAGCAGTCGGAGATCTCCGACATCATCGAAACGATCCAGGAAAAACAGTACGAGATCATCACCAAGCCCGAGAGAGACAGCTTTGTGGTGCAGGGGTGCGCGGGGAGCGGCAAGACGATGATCCTGCTGCACCGCCTCAGCTTTTTGATGTACAACAATGAAAAACTGACCCCCCGCGACGTTCTCGTCATCACGCCGAGCGATTCCTTCAACGCCTTTATCGACGAGCTTTCCGCCGTTCTGGAACTGGAAAAAGTAAAGACGTATACGATAGACGAATACTTTTTGCAGCTTCTGAAAAACGAGGGGGTGGATATTTCCGCAAAGATCAATCTGACGGAGATGCCGCCCGAATACGCAAAATATATCTATTCGGAAAGTTTTTTGCGCGATGCGGAAAAAAAGCTGACAAAAATTTACGACGGCATTGCCGGCATGTTCCTCGGCGAGGAGTGCCGCGCCGTATCCGCGGACATCGCCGCGGCGCTCAAAGAACAGCTGGAAGAATTTTCGTATATCCGCAACGCGAGCGTGCGGATACGGCGCGCCGTGCTCGGCGAGATCAAGGAAAGGGCGGAGGGCGGCCTCTACTATACCAAGCCTTTCCGCGATCTCATGAACGAGGTAACGGCGGCGGAGGAATTTTTCAGTGTTACGCTTGCCAGCGACAAGATCGGGAATCAGGGCTATTTTTACGGGCGCATACTCGCCCTTTACAGGGCTGGTTCGACGATCGCGAGAACGCATGCGCGCGTGACGGAGGAGGCGCTTTCCGACCTTTCCGCACTCAAAGAGGCGATAGAAAGGGAGATCGCCGACCTCAGGCGGTACAAGATCTATAAAAACGGTGAGGAGGTCGAAACTTATGCCGACCGCATCGCACGGAGAAAGGAGCTTTTGGACGAGGCGGACAAGACGGCGGCGCACATCGGCAGGATCTCGGATCTGTTTGCGGGATTTTGCGAGTTTTTTGAAATGCTCAAAGGGAACGAGTACTTTACGAGGATCGGCAAGTGCGGCACGCACTTGGAGCTCGCGCGGCTCTTTTACAAAGACATCGTGCGCGGAGTAAAGAACAGGTACCGCGTGGGCAAGGGGCTTTTCAAGAGCGACGCCTATGTGCTCTGCCTGCTGCTTTCCCTGCTCGGGCGGCAGCTCGAACCGCGCTTCGGCATGGTGTTCGTGGACGAGGGGCAGGATATTTCCGCGAACGAATACGCGCTTTTGAAGCGCATCAATCCGGAAGCCGCGTTCAACGTGTACGGCGATCTCGGGCAGAACATCACAGCTTTTCGCGGGCTGAAAGACTGGTCTTTGCTGCCGGGCGAGCTGTACTGCCTCGACCGCAATTACAGGAACACCAATCAGATCGTGGAATTTGTGGCGGAAACGCTCGGGGTCTCCATGCTCCCCGTCGGGTTCGACGGCCCGCCCGTGCAGAAGATCGGCGTGCGCGGCGTGAGCGGTTTTTTCCGCGATAAAAAGGGGCTTAAAGCGGTCATCGTGGCGGATACGGAGTTGGAAAAATATACGCGCAAGAGCTACAACGTGCTCAGGCAGACGGGCAAAATTTCCAAAAACAAGGTGAACATCATGACCGTTTACGAATCGAAGGGGTTGGAATTCACCTGCGTGGCGGTTGCCGACGCGCCCATGACGCGGAACGAAAGATACATCGCCTATACGCGTGCGCTGAAAGAGCTCGCCGTGATAGAGGAGTCGAAAAATGGTTAATTTTTTGCTGGACGCGGACGAGACGATCCTTGATTTTATCCGCTCGTCGAAAGAAAGCCTTGCCTATGCGATGCGCGAGGCGGGCGTGCCCTATAAAGAGGATGATTTTGCCGCATACAAACGCATCAACGACGGCGTGTGGCGGGATTACGAGCGGGGCAGGCTCACCAAACAGGCGCTGATGCGCGAGAGATTTACCCGTTTTTTTGATTTTTTGCGCGTCGGCGCGGACGCGGATAAGGTGAACGGGATCTATTTCGAAAAACTATGCCGCACGGGGTATCTTCTGGACGGCGCGCGGGAATTTTTAGACGCGCTCAAAGAGAGGGGGCGCGTGCTTCTCATCACCAACGGCACGCCTGCCGCTCAGTACGGGAGGCTCGCCTCCGTGGGGTTGGACGGATTTTTCGACGGAATTTATATTTCCGACGAGATCGGTTACAAAAAGCCGGACGTGAGGTTTTTTGCGTACCTGCTCGAAAGGGAAAAGATCGGGAGGGAGAACTGCCTCGTGATCGGGGATTCCCTTTCCTCCGACATAGCGGGGGCGAACAATGCGGGGATCAGGTGTATCTGGTACAATCCTTCGGGCAGGGCCGCCGAGGGCGCGGCGCCCGATTATACGGCAAAAAGCTATCGGGAGATACTTCGCTTAGCCGACGAATGGTCTGCGCGCGGCTGACCGGTATAAAAAGGACGCTTTGCGGGAATAAACGGCGCGTGCCGTCTGTCCGCAAATGGCGCCCTTTATTTTTTTCGGGGGCTTGCCAAAAGAGGGAAGATATGGTATAATAAAGGGCGAATAAAATTGCGGGAGAGGGCGTACGATGGCAGGAAAAAGATCGGCGAAAAATTCGGTAAAAGAGAATGTGAGCCTTCATTACAAATTGCAGCAGTTTATCGGTTATGCGGACTATTTTAACCGCGTGCCGCTCTTTCTGACGTTGCAGGTGGCGAACGCCGGCTCCGAAGCCGTGGAGGACGTAGACGTGACGGTGGAGAGCTCGGACGGGCTCATTCTGCCCTTTTCAAAGCACCTCGACGTTCTGCCTTTTGAAAGCGCGGTGGAGATCGCGGCGGAAAACGTGGTCTCGCCCCTGTATCTTACGGAGGTTTCCGAGATCGGCGTTTCTTCTGTAACGCTGCGCGTTTTGCACGGAAAGGACGTGATCTGCGAGGAAAAGGCGGAAGTTACCGTGCTGCCGTTCGACTATTGGTGCGGGCGGGGCGGAAACGCGGCGCTGCTTTCCTGCTTTTGCCGCCCGAAGATCGCGGACTGCCTGCGCGTGCTTTCCGACGCGCAGGAGATCCTCAAAAAATGGAACATAGCCTGCGAATGGCGGGGGTATCAGGAGGGGGATAAAAACAAGATCCGCCAGCTCGTTGCGGCGATCTACGCCGTCGTAAAAAAGCAGGCGATCGAAAAGTCTGCCGCGGAATACAATTACGACGATCCCGTACCCGTCGGCGACATCACGAAAATACTCAAAAACAAGGTGAGCACCTCGTTCGAGCTCTCCCTCTTTTTGGCGTCTTGCCTGGAATGCGCGGGGCTGCACCCCGTTCTGGCGCTGGGCGAGAAGAGCGTGAGCTGCGGGGCGTGGCTGTACGACAACTGTTTTTCCGAAAGCGTGAGCGACGACGCCGTTCTGCTGCAAAAGTACATCTCGGGCGGCATCAACAACGTGAGCATGTTCGACACGGAAGACGTTTTTGCGGGCAGGAACGTGAACTATACCGTTTCCGAAAAGCATTTTGCGCAGAAGATCGAATCGGGCTATTACGATACCGTGATCGACGTAAAGCGCTGCCGCCTCGGGCGGATCATGCCGCTGCCCCTCAAAGTGAAGGGCATCAAGGGATATGAACTTCTGACGGAGGAGGATACGAACGCGGAGGAGGCGCCCAAAAATATTCTCGGGCTGAAAAAGCTCTCCTTCGACGGCAAAGCGACCAAAAACAAGCAGTGGGAAAGGCGGCTTTTAGACCTTTCGCTCAAAAATTCCCTGCTCAATTTCAATCCCGCAAAGAATGTGCTGCACATCATTTCTGCGGATCTGAACGCGACTTACGGCGCGCTTTCGGAAGGGGCTCCCTTTGCCCTTTTGGAAAAGACAGCCGACGTGCGCGCCGTTGTGCCCGAAGACGAGCACTTCGGCGGCGCTTCGCGGCTCGCGATGCTTGCGGAGCTCATCAAGGTGGAGCTGAAAAACAAGCGGCTGCGCGCTTTCTGCGAAAAGGACGAAATGGCGGATATCCTGCGCTATCTCATCAAAAAGGCGAAGACCGCCGAAGAGGAGGCGGGCGCCAACGTTCTGTTCCTCGCGTTCGGCTTTCTGAAATGGTACGAAAACAACTCATCGGAGGCGAAATACGCGCCCCTCGTGCTGGTGCCCGTAAAAATTTCCCGCAGTAAGGGAGGAAAGGGGTATTCTGTTACCGTTTCCGAAGAGGAAACGCAGTTCAACAGCACGCTGCTCGAATTTCTCATGCGCGAATTCAAGATAGACGTGCGCGGGCTGGAAAACATATCCTCGGGGATCAAGATCTCGGAGATCCTCGCCATGGTCAAGATGGAGATCCTGAACATGAGCCGCTGGGACGTGCTGGAAGAGGTATATCTCGCCAACTTCTCCTTCGCGCGCTTTGCGATGTGGAACGACGTGCGCAAAAATATCGACAAGTTCAGGAAAAACGCGCTCGTGAAATCTTTGCTCAACAACCGCTTGGAGATAACGGGCAACGTGTTCGAGGACAAGGCGGAAGACGACTACGCGCCCGCCGAAATTTTGATGCCGCTCACGGCGGACAGCTCGCAGTTTTCCGCCATCGCGGAGGCTGCCGAGGGCAAGAGCTTCGTGCTGCACGGCCCTCCGGGAACGGGCAAGAGCCAGACCATCACCAACATCATCGCCAATTGCCTGAACAAGGGGAAAAGGGTCCTGTTCGTCGCGGAAAAACAGGCGGCGCTCTCCGTCGTCAAAAAGAGACTGGATTCCGTGGGGCTCGGCGACTTCTGCCTGGAAGTGCATTCCAATAAGCTGGACAAGGCGGAGCTTCTCAAAAAGCTGGATACGACGCTTTCCCTCACCGCGGAAGACGCGGCTTCGGAGTTCGAGGCGAAGGGGGAGCAGATTGCGGAGCTTAGGAACACGCTCAACGAACCCGTAAACGCGCTGCACAGAAAGCGCAGGCTGGGCGTTTCCCTCTATGAGGCGATCCTCATTTACGAAAAGAACAAGAACGCGCCCGACGTTCTGGATATAGAGAGCACCTTTTACGACAGTCTCACGCGCGAAAAGCTGGAAAGGTACGAGCAGATGCTGCTCGACGTTTCCGCCGCCGCGAAGAGCTGCGGCGGGGCGTACCGCTCGCCCTTTGCGAACGTGAACCTGACCGAATACGACGCGGACGTGAGAAACCGCGTGTATTATGCGGCGGAGGTGCTCATCGCGGAGATCCGCCATCTGAAAAGCTATCTGAGCTTGTTCCTCGACTTTTACCGCCAGCGGGTGAGCGCCTTTACCCTCAAAAAGCTCGCCACGCTCGTGCAGCTCATCGATAAGCTGGGCGGGGAGGAGATCAAAAAATATTTCGGTTGCGACGAAAACGAATTTTACGTATTTTTCAACGCGAACCGCCGGCTGGACAGGCTGCTCGGCAATTACTTCAAAAATTTTAAGGCGCTCATCGACATAGACGCCGACCCCGCGGTGATCGAACAGGAACTGGACAACTGGGGAGAAAATTATAAGAGCTCCAAGGTGCTTTCCGTACTCGCGAAGAGGCTGCGGCGGGCTTCCGTAAACAAGCTTGCCGAGGCGGACGAGCTCAAATATATCGGCATCGTGGCGCAGATCTACGAGGATCTGCAACTCGTGAAGAGCAATACCGGGCTTGCGGCGAATTTTTCCGACCGCGGCGGAAGGATCAACTTCAAGCGGCGCGACGAATTTATGGAGGCGCTCCGCGAGATGCACGCGCTCTGCGAGGGCGTGTTCATGGATTACAATGCCGACAGCTTCAACAGCGTATGCGTCAAATCGGTCGCGGGAGGCTATGCGATCCCCGTGCTCGACGGGCTCAGGCAGGCGATCTCCGGATTCGAGAACAGCATGAAAAGCTTTGTCTCGATCATATGCGCGGACGCGGAAGAGTACAGCGACGAGGACATTCTGGATTATTTCAACATCAAGGCGGGCGCGCTGATAGACAATATCGACATGCTTCCCGCATGGTGCATGTACAAGAGCATTTCCAAAAAGCTCGGGGAGGAAGGGCTCTCCTTTATCACGGAGTCGCTCGAATCGGGCGCCGTTTCCTCCGACAATATCCTGGGGAGCTTCCGCAAAAACGTTTACCGCAATTTTATCGAAACGAATATCGGCACCGATCCCGTTCTCTCCAAATTTTCGGCGTCTGTATTGGAGGAGAAGATAGAGCAGTTCCGCCTGCTCGACGAGCAGTTTGCCAAGCTTTCCAAAGAGCATATACGAGGAAAGCTGATCGCAGACCTTCCCACGACGTCTACGGAGGGCGCGCTCAGTTTGGAGGTGCTCGCCTTTCAGCGCATCGTAAAGAGCAATATGCGCGGCATGACGCTCAAAGCGTTTTTTGCGGAGATACCCGAGCTCATCAAAAAGCTCGCGCCGTGCATGCTGATGAGCCCCATTACCGTGGCGCAATATCTGCCCGCGGAAGCGGATATTTTCGATCTCGTGGTCTTTGACGAGGCGTCTCAGCTGCCGACCAGCGAGGCGATCGGCTCGCTCGCGAGGGCGAAAAATGCGGTCGTCGTCGGCGACCCCAAACAGCTGCCGCCGACTTCGTTTTTCAGTTCCGGCTATGTGGACGAGGAAAATCTCGACGCGGAGGATCTGGAAAGCATTTTGGACGACTGCCTCGCCCTCAGCATGCCCGAAAAGCATCTCAACTGGCATTACCGCAGCAAGCACGAGAGCCTGATCGCCTTTTCCAACATCATGTATTACGGGAACAAGCTGTGCACCTTCCCTTCGCCCGACGCGCTCGAAAGCAAGGTGCGGCTGGCACTCGTGGAAGACGGCGTATATGACCGCGGCTTTACAAAGCGGAACAAGGCGGAGGCCGAAGCGCTCGTGGCGGAGGTCGTAAGGCGGTTGAAGGATCCGAAGCTTTCCCGTTCGAGCATCGGCGTCGTAACTTTTTCCACGGCGCAGCAGGATTACATCGAGAGGCGGCTCACCGACGCGCTCGTCAAAAACAAGCTGGAAGACGCCGCGTATGAAAGGGAAGAGTCGCTGTTCGTGAAAAATCTCGAAAACGTACAGGGCGACGAGCGCGACGTGATCCTGTTCTCCGTCTGCTACGGGCCGGACAGGGCGGGCAGGGTGTCTTTGAATTTCGGCCCGCTCAATCAGATCGGCGGGTGGAGGAGACTGAACGTAGCCGTGTCGCGCGCACGGGAAGAGATGGTCGTTTTCTCGTCGATGACGTCGGCGATGATCAATCTCGCCAAAACGAACAGCAAGGGCGTGGCGGGGTTAAAGGCGTTTCTCGAATTCGCGGAAAAGGGCAAAACGACTCTCGCCATCAATTCCGAGGAGATCAAGGCGAGCCGCAGCGGGATCGGCAAATATATTGCGGAGGAGCTCAAAAATTACGGCTACGAGTGCCGTTACGACGTGGGCATTTCCGATTTTAAGATCGACTGCGCCGTGCTCGACCCCAAAAACAGAAAGCGCTTTATCCTCGCCGTCGTATGCGACGGCGCTACGGCGTACCGTTCGAGCGCGAAAGACAGGAATATTTTGCAGATACAGACGCTCAAACTCAACAACTGGAACGTGGTGCGCCTGTTTACCATCAACTTTATCAACAATCCGAAGCGGGAGATCAAGAAGATCAAGGACGTGCTCGACCGCCTTACGGGTGTGGAAAAGGGGAGCCGCGACCACCTTTCAAAATACAGGAAAAACTATCGCTATGCCAAGATCGAACAGGGCAGCAACCTCTCCAATTACGTGACGGGCGGGGAGAACGATCAGGAGATTCTGGCGCGGCTCAAAGCGATCGCGGCGGCGGAGGAGCCGCTCAGCGACAAATTCCTGATGAAGCGGTGCCTCGCCTCGCTCGGCATTCAGAAATACGGCGGCAAGGTGGAGGAACGCATGGAAAATCTTATCAAACTGTGCGACCTCAAAGGAGAAGATCTGTGCGGAAGGCGGTATCTGCGCAAGTCGGACAAATGCCTCGACTGTGATTTTTACCGCGTGGAGCCTGCGGAGCCGCTGAGAAAGTCGGAGGAGGATTTTACTCCGTACGAGATGATCGCGCTCATCAAGGGGCTTTTGGAAAACCGCGTGAGCCTGTACGGCGACGAACTGGTGCCGCTCGTGTGTGCGGAACTCAAAATTGCGAGGCCGAGCGATAAATTGACGGAATTTATAGGTGAATGCGTTTCGCTGGGCGTAGAGAAAAATCTTTTCGTACGCTCCATCAGCGACCGCATCAGTCTCTGCTGACGGAGTTAACGGCGTGCGGCGGGGTGCGGCGGTTTTCGCGGCGCTCCGCCGCTTTGCGCGTATCGCATCGGGAAAAATACGGAAAGAGCCGAGAGAATGTACGAATGATGGCGGAAGCGGGAGAGAACGGAAAAAAGAGCCGGCTGTTTACGGGGGAGAGGGTCGTCAACTTCCGCCCCGTATTTTTGCTTGCGCTCGCGGCGGCCTGCGCCGCGTTTTCCGCCCGTTTTTCCGGTTGGTATTCGCTGTTGTCCGCACTGCCGGTTACTGCCGCCGCCGCAGCGGTCGCTTTGCTGAAAAGAAAAGGGGCTTTGCGGAGGGGAAGGCGGTTCGGCATGCGCGGCGCGGCCGTGTTTATCGCCCTGCTCGCGATAGTGTTTTGCGGAACGGCGGCGGGGTTTCAACTCGTGCGCGAAGGGTACGAAGGCGCGCCCGCCTTTGACGGCGAATGTTATATCGCGGGCACGGTGCATGAAGCGAACGCGTATGACTACGGGTATCGGCTCACCCTTAAAGACGTGCAGGTCATGAACGGGGACGGGTATTTTTCCGCGGAATATAAAATGTACGCGTATGTTTCGGGCGGGGAACATGTGCCGGCGGGAACGCGCGTGCGCTTTTTTGCAGAGATCGAAACGATGGATTTTTTCGCGTACGGGGAGGTCAATTCCTATCCCGTGCTCGACGGCGTAAAATACCGCGCGTTTGTCGGGGCGGAGAATGTGGAGTATGCGGGAAAAAGCTTCGATCTGTTCGGGAGCGTGCGCGACGCCCTGCGCGGGGCGCTGTTTTCGGGCATGGAGGAAGAGCAGGCGGGCGTCGCGTATGCGATGCTTACGGGCGACAGCGGGCTCATCGACGAGGGAATGCTCGACAGTTTCCGCTACGGCGGCACCGCGCATGTCTTCGCCGTTTCGGGGCTGCATATCGGCGTCGTTTACGGGCTGCTTTCCGCGCTCATGAAAAAATTGCGCGCAAAGCCGTTTGTCAGGCTGCCCGTTATCGCGGCCGTACTCGTCTTTTATGCGGGCGTATGCGGCTTTTCGCCTTCCTCGGTGCGCGCGATGATCATGTGCCTTGCGCTCTCGTTCGCCGGCGCCGTCGGGCTCAAATACGACGCGCTCAATTCCGTATCCCTCGCGGCGCTGTGCGTTCTGCTCGTCAATCCCGTATATTTTTATCAGGTCGGGTTCCGCCTTTCCGTCGCGGCGGCGGGAGGCATCATCGTGCTCGGCGGGAGCCTTTCCAGGCTTTTGGCTCGGGTGCCGCATATGCCCGGAAAACTCGCCTCCGCCGTCGGCGTGAGCGTTTCCGCGCAGGCGGCGACCTTTCCGATCCTTCTCGATTCGTTCGGCTATATTTCCGCGCTCGGCATGCTTCTGAACCTCGTGTTCGTGCCCCTCGCGAGCTTTGTGTATTCCGTCTTGTTCGTATGTGCGGCGGCTTCCTGCATATTTCCCTTTGCCGCCCGCGCGCTCCTTTGGTTGCCGCAGGTCTTGCTCGTGCTTACAGAGCTGCCCGTGCTCGCGTTTGACTGGAAAGCGCTGCTTATCGGCGGGTTTTCCTTCGGAGGTTGGGCGCTGGTGTGGTTCGGACTGTGTTTTCTCCTTTCTGACAAGATCAACCTGCGCCCGATCCCGAAGGGCGTTGCCGCGGCGCTGCTTTGCACGGCGCTTACGGCGGGCATGGTGTTTGCGAATGCGCCGCTTCCGGGCGCATGCGTCGAGATCTATGCGCGCTACGGCACGAATTTCGTGCGGATAGAATGCGGAGGGGAGAATTATCTCGTGCTGACGGGCGTGCCCGACCCGACGGAGGCGGAGCGGTATTTTCTGCGCGAAGGGATCGAAGGGGTGGACGGCGTGTTCCTCGCCTGCGACGCGCAGAGCGCGGACGGCGCGCTCGCCGCGCTCTTGCAGAGCGCGGGTGTGGAGCGGGCTTACATCGACGCCGCTTCCGGTTATGAATACGGGTTTTCGGAGACGGACGTTTTCAAAGAGGAGGGCGCGTTTGCCGCGGGCGGCGTTTTTGCGGAGTTCGTGGGCGGTGAGGCCGTTCTCTTGCGCATCGGCGGCGCGCGCGTGCTCGTGGCGGGGGTGGGAACGGCAACGGACGGATTTTGCAAGGCGGATATACTGATCGCGGAAAATTATTCTCCCGGGCTGTACGCGATGTGCCTGCCGTCGTTGGAGATCTATTTTGAAAAGACGCCCGCAAAGCTGGATATATACGATACGGGCGGCTTGCAAATTTCCGTCAAAGATGATATAATTTCCTGCAAAGGAAGGAACGTGGATCATGAAGTTCGTATTGTTTAAAAAGAGCCTCGAAGAAGGGGCGGCGCCCATCTACCTGTTTGAGGGGGAGGAGGAATATTTCAAGGTGCGCGGGGAGGAGATGCTGCGCGAAAAATTCGTTGCGGAGCCCTCTTTGGACAGCGCGGCATACGAGGGCGCGGACATGAAGGGGGCTGCGATGACGGCGCTCGTTGCCGCGGCGCAGAGCTTTCCGTTCATGAGCCCCAAGCGGCTTGTGAAAGTGACGGACTTTTATCCGACGGAAAAGGAATATGCGGCGTACCTGAAAAGCTATTTCGAGGATCCGCAGCCGAGCACCGTTCTGCTCATCGTGAATTCCGCTCCCGCGAAGGGAAAGGGGTTCGACCTCAAAAAAGCGCCGAACGTTACCTTCGTGGACTGCTGCAGGGCGGACGAGGAGACTGTGATGCGCTGGATCTATACGCGCTTCAAGCGCGAGCAGATCTATGCGGATACCGAGGTGTGCGAGCGGGTGATGCGCTATTGCCTGGCGGATATGTCTCGCGTGGCGGGAGAGGCGGAAAAACTGATCGCCTTCGCGGGGAGGGGCGGAAAGCTGACTCCCGAAGACGTGGACGAGATCGTTTACCGCGACACCGACTATAAAATTTACGAAATGACGGGCGCCATATCCGTCGGGAATTATACGAAGTATGCTTCGGTCATGGCTGAGCTGAAAGCGAAGGGGGCGGACGAGATGAATCTGCTCAACGGGCTGTGCTCCTATTTCAGAACGCTGTTCGAGATCGCCGCGCTGAAAAAGAGCGACGCGGACACCGCCGCCATGCTCGGAATGAAGGAATACGCCGTAAAGATGAGCCGAAGGCAGGCTTCCGCCTTTACGCCGATCCGCCTGAAAAAATGCTATGCATTCCTGAACGACGCGATCAACGGCGTCAAACGCGGCGTTCTGACGCCCGAGGGGGCGCTTTTGCGGGCAAATGCGGATATATTTTTCGATCTCAAACCAAATAACCGCACATAAAGGCGCCGATTTGCTTTATTTTTTTCCGCTTTTAAGGTAAAATAGATTTATATATAAATTGCGGGGTCGGGAACATGAAGGAGTTTTTCTCAAATGTCGCCAAGGCTTGCTCCAATGCGTTCGGGAGCTTTGATTTTATCGACGCGTTGGAGATCATATTGTTCGTCATCGTCTTTTACTATGTTTTCAAGATCTTGAAGAACAGCAACGCAAAGGGCGTGATCGCGGTATTCATTCTGTTCACGCTCGTGACGGGCATCGTATTTATCGGCAATGAAAGTTTGCCGGGGTATGCGTTCCTTATTTTCCCGATCGTGTTTGCAGCGATGGTGATGATCATCTTCAACGTCGAAGTCAAGCGGGATATTCTCAATATCGGCTCTCCCAAGTTCCTCACGAAGGAGCCCGACAAGCAGGCGCACGTTACGAAAGAAGAGGTCGAGCGCTACATCGCGGACATTATCCGCGCGTTGCAGAACATGTCTAAGGACAATATCGGCGCGCTCATCATTTTGGCGAACGACAATATCCCCCGCCAAGTTTTGGAGAGCGGCGTCATGATGGACGCGCGCATTTCCGCGCAGCTGATCGAGGGGATATTCTTCCCTAAGGCGCCCCTGCACGACGGCGCAATGGTCATCAACAATTACAAGATACAGGCGGCGGGGTGCTTTTTGCCCCTCACGCAGAACGTGAACATACCCAAGGAACTCGGCACCCGCCACCGCGCGGGCATCGGGATCACGGAAACTTCCGACGTGATCGCGCTCATCGTTTCGGAGGAGACGGGCATTATCACCATCGCGCAGCGCGGAAAGATCTCGCGCTATGCGGATTACGATCTTTTGAGAAAGACGCTCGGCGATTATTACTGGAAAGACCTCGGCGGAGAAGGGAGGAAAAGGTAATGAGAGAAAAAGGCTTTTGGAGAAAGGTTGCGGGCATATTCATCGACAACGTGCCCATTAAATTGCTGGCGATCGCGCTGGCGGTCGTGGTGTTTATCGTAGCGAATTGCTGACCTTTCAAAAATTACGGAGTTTACGAATGAAAAAAAGCGGCTGTGTTTATGTGCCCGAGATCCTGCTTCCGAGAGAAGGCACGGATATGGGGAAGTGGGCGGTCATCGCGTGCGATCAGCACACTTCCGACAGGGCTTACTGGGACGAGCTCGAAAATTATGTGAAAGACGCGCCTTCCACCCTTCGGCTCACGCTGCCAGAAATTTATCTTTCGGGCGATTGCTCCGCGCGCATACGCGCCATTGCGGATACGATGAAGCGGTACAGGAAAGAGGGTGTGTTCAGAAAGCTGGAAAGGGGCTTTGTGCTCGCAGAGCGCAAGACCCCGTATTCGCCCGTACGCTTCGGTATCGTGCTGGCGGTGGATCTCGACGCGTACTCCTATGACGTGAACGCGAAAGCCGCGATCAAGGCGACGGAGGCGACCATCGTGGAGCGCATTCCGCCCCGCCTGAAAATACGCGAAGGGGCGGACGTCGAATTTCCGCACGTGATGCTGCTGTATAACGACAGGGAAGACAGCGTTCTCAAAGATCTGAAAGGGGCGCTTTCTTCCTTGGAAAAATTGTACGATTTTGAGCTCAATATGGGCGGCGGGCATATCCGCGGGTACTTCGTGCCCCGTGCGGAGGAGATCGCGGCGCGATTCGAGGCGCTTGCCGACGAAGACGGGCTCGTGTTTATGGTGGGCGACGGAAATCACTCTCTCGCCACGGCAAAGGCCGCATGGGAGAAGATCAAGGCGGGGCTCACCGAGGAGGAACGGCAAAGCCACCCCGCGCGCTATGCGCTCGCGGAGGCGGTCAACCTCTACGACGACGGGATACGATTCGAGGCGATCCACCGCATCGTGACGGGCGTGGACGCGAAAAAATTTGCCGCGGGATTCCCTGTGGCGGCGGAGGGCGACGCGTTCCTTGCCGTGCAAGGGGAAAAGGCGCGCAATCCGCTCGGGAAGGACGCCGCCGCAGCCGTCAAGCTTGCGGACGGGTATATTTCCGATTATATCGCCGAAAACGGCGGCGAGGTCGATTACATACACGGCGAAGAGGAGATACTGCGGCTTACGCGGGAGCGCGCGGACAGCGTGGGGATCTTGCTGCCGAAGATGGACAAGGCCGATCTGTTCGGAACGGTGAAAAGGCACGGGTGTCTGCCCAGAAAGACCTTTTCGATGGGGGAAAGCGCTGAGAAGAGATATTACATCGAAGGGAAGGAGATCGTAAAAAAATGAGCATGACGGTTTGCAAGTTCGGCGGTACATCTCTGGCGGACGGCAATAATATAAGGCGGGCGGCGGATATCGTGCTCGCGGATCCCGCGAGGAGGTTTGCGGTGGTTTCCGCGCCCGGCAAGCGCTTTTCCGAGGACGTAAAGGTCACAGATCTTTTATACGCGTGCGACAAAGAGTGCGCGGCGACGGGCGGCTGCGGCGAAGCGTTCGCGCGGATACGCAGGCGCTTTTTGTCCATTGTGGACGAGCTGGGGCTGCACTTTGATATCGGCCCCATTCTCGATAAGACGCAGGAGGAGATCGAGCGCAACAGGAACGCTGATTTTACAGCTTCGCGCGGCGAATATCTGAACGCGCGCATCATGGCTGCCCTGCTCGGTTGGGAGTTCGTGGACGCGAAGGACATCATATTTTTCAACGAGAAGGGCGCGTTCGACGAAAAGAAGTCGTACCCGCTCATTGAGGAGCGGCTTTCCAGGGCGAAGCGCGCCGTCGTACCCGGATTTTACGGAACTGGCGCCGACGGGCGCATTAAGACCTTTTCGCGCGGCGGGAGCGATATAAGCGGCTCGATTGTGGCGCGCGCGGTCAACGCTGATCTGTACGAAAACTGGACGGACGTGAGCGGGTTTCTCGCGTGCGACCCGCGCATCGTGAAGAGCCCGGAAAAAATAGAGGTCATCTCCTTCAAAGAGCTGCGCGAGCTTTCCTACATGGGGGCAAACGTCCTGCATGCGGAAGCCATCTTCCCGGTGAGGAAAGGGGATATCCCCATCAAGATCAAAAATACCTTCCGCCCCGAGGACGCGGGTACGCTGATTTTGCCCTCCAAAAAGTACACGCCGCACGGCAACATCGTAACGGGCATTGCGGGCAAGAAGGATTTTACCGTCATCTTCCTTGAAAAGTCTCTGATGAATTCGGAGATCGGTTTTGCGCGCAGGGCGCTTTCCGTACTGGAAAAAGAAAAGATCAACTTCGAGCATATGCCTTCGGGGATAGATACCCTTTCCCTCGTCATCGAGAGCAGGTATTTGCAGGACGGCGTGCTCGACAGGCTTATCGAGGAGATGAAGGAGGCGCTTGCGCCCGATTATATCCGCGTTTCCGAGAATATCGCGCTCGTCGCGACGGTCGGACACGGCATGGCACAGAATATCGGTACGTCTGCCAGGCTCTTCAACGCGCTTTCCGAGGCGGGCGTCAACGTGCGCATGATAGACCAGGGTTCGAGCGAGCTCAATATCATTGTAGGGATCGACAACGCCGACTACGAAAAGGGCGTGCGCGCGATCTATCACGAATTTTTTGAGAAAAACTAAACGCGCTTTCCGCTGAGGGAAAAAGTCAGGTGCATCGTGCATAGTCTGTTTTTGAAAAAATCGCTCTATGTGGGCAGTTATGTTTTGACGGCGCTGCTCATAGAGTTCATAACGTTCAACGCGATGGGGATCGGCGTCTTTCCCACCTATTTCTGGCTGGACATCGCCATTTTATTTTTCGTTGCGGCGATCATTTTTATCGTGCCGAGCTTTCGGGCGCAGACCGTGCTGATCATGATCATGCTCGTCGTGCAGGTGCTCGTGTCAATCGTCAACCATTCCCTGTACGGCATGAGCAACATGGTGTTCAGCCTGAGCATGCTCAATCTTCTCAACGAGGTGGGCGGCGTTTTTACCAATGAATTTCTCGACTATCTCTTTATCGTGGGGCTGATCTTCGTCTTTATCGCGGAGTGCTTTGTGCTTGCAAAACTGAAAAAGCTGAAAGCAAAGCAGAGTTTCCGCTTGCAGACGATCGTGATGCTCGTGCTCATCTTTTGCCTCACGTCGGGCGTGTCTTCCAATCTCTATTACATCGCGCTCGATTCGTTTGCGACCGTTTCTCCCAGCGACGAGCTGTACATTTACAAAGACGATTCTTACCTTTACGACACGCAGTTCATCTCCGCCAAAGCGTATAAAAAATTCGGCACTTTCGGCTTTTATTACAAGAACATCGCAAACTTCGTAAAAGTCGATCCCTCGATGACGGAGGAGGAGAAGGAAGCGGACTTGCAGGAAAATCTTTCCACGCTCGACGAATATTTTGCGGACGGGGAGTGGAGCTCGTCTCTGACGCCGTTGGAAGGGTATGAAGAGAATGTAATGACGGGAAAATTCGAGGGGCAGAACGTCGTGCTCATCGTGATAGAGTCGGGCGAATGGTACGCGATCAACCGCGAATACACGCCCACCCTTTACGCGCTCGCGTCGCAGGGCATCGCGATGACCAATTATTATGCGCGCGATAAGACGAATCACTCGGAGGCGATGTCGATTTTGGGAAGCTATCCTTCTCAGACGGATAATTCGATCGCCCCGACGCTGACCGATCCGGACGGGCTTTTGAGCAACGATTTTGCCTTTTCCCTGCCCAATATTTTACAGGAAAGCGGATATACGACCAACTATTTCCATGCGAATACCGGTTCGTATTATGCGCGTGAAGATACGTTTGCCGAACCGTACGGGTTCGACAACGCGCATTTCCTCGATACGATGAACAGGCTTTCCGGCTATTATTCGAAGAACGGCTTTTACGATCTTGACCGCGACAGCGAAGTGATCTCGCAGTACCTCTCCGAATTTGAGATGCAGAGCACCGAAGACGAAGCGTTCTTTACGATGATGATGACGATCACGAGCCACGGGCATTACAACGATCTGATCGAGCACGGGGATTATACCGCGGATCTTTCCGACGAGCAGAAGGCAAAGCGCTCCTCCGATTATACTACGAAGGGATTGGAGCCGTACTACGAACGGATAAACGGATTCCCGTCGACTTATATAGACGACAAATTTGCGATACAGGCGGACGATTCGGACAGCGACGTTTACCTGCGGTACAAGCGTTTTCAGGCGGGCATCATGGATCTTGACGTGGGCGTGAACAGGCTGATCTCCGATCTGCAATCGAAGGGGGAGCTGGACAATACGACGTTCGTCTTTTATGCCGATCATAACGCCTATTATACGCAACAGAGTTACTTCATAAAGGATATTCCCACGAGTGAATACTGGAACACGGCGCATTACAATATCCCGTTCTTCATATGGTCGGGAAACTGCATGAACCTTTCCGTAGACGACTCGCTGTACAGCGGCATGACGTATACGAATACGGATACGGACGTTGCTTCCGCGTACACGGGTGCATACTATTACGACATTTCGCATACGGCGTCAGAAAATATCGGCGGCGTAAAGATCGAAAAATACTGCAATTCCTTTGACGTTCTGCCAACGATATTAGACCTTTTGGGGTACGATTACAATTTGAATTTGTATCACGGCGTGAGCGTTTTCAAAGAGGAAACCTCTGTATTTATCAGCCGGGAAGCGGGCATGTTCAACGATTATATCTATTCCGACGGAGACAGGGTATTTGTAAAGGCTGCGGAAGGAGGCTCGGCGTCGACAGACGGGGAGATCGTATTCTCCGACGGCAGCGTTTTCGTGCAGATCGACGGACAGAGCGTGCAATTCGACGCGGACGATGTGGAAAACTTTATTTACCTTTCCGACAGCGGCGATTGGATCATCTTCGATCTGGACGCGATCTTCCGCGACGCCGAACAAAACAGCGAGCCGCTGGAATATCTTTCCGACGGGGTAAATGCATTTTTGAAAAAGACGAGCGCCTATTACGATAAGCAGGATTACATCGAGATCATGTACCGATACAATTACTTTGCCTATCGCGATATAGGCGGACTGATCAAAAAGTCTGCATGACGGCGGAACGGGTGCGGAACCCTGCGGACGTTTTTGAAAACAGAATAAAAAGAAAGTCCCCGAAAAAGCTCGGGGACTTTTTTTACGAAAAAACTGTGCGACCTCCTTTGAAACAGCGCGCCGAAGCGTTAAAACCGCAGGTAACTCCTGCAAAGCTACCTCATGGCACACGAACAAATCCGCTTAGTGCTGCTATATCCCTATCCTGACACGGTTCACGGCAGCCCGTTGCATGAGACCTTGCGATCAACGTTCCTTACGGAGCGCAGACCTTCCACGCGCTGATCCGGGGGAGGCGTTCGGTTCCGCTATAGCGGATTGCGGATACAGGGCACCGCTGACTCCCCACCTAGCACAGCTATTTAATTGTACATGAAAACGCGAAAATTTGCAACTGATTTCGCATAAAATCCGTTCATTAAAAAATAAAGAAAATTACGGGGAAAAAAGGAGAAAATTCCGGTATAAACAATTGACAAAATTTATTTTTGCATTACAATTATATGCGAATTATTTTGTCTTGCGGAGGCGGCAAGGTATGGGCGTTTTTTCTTACGGAATGCGCTATTGGAAAAAGCATGTTCCGTGCGCGGTGTTTTGCCAGATCTTGGGGTTTATTGCGATCGCGCTCGATCTTTTACTGCCGCTTTTGAGCGCGCTGTTCGTCGATTATGTACTCACGGACAGCGGGGTGGAGAACGGCGACGGCGGCATTTTTTCCTTTTTGGTGAACGGAAGATTCGGCGCGCCGCAAACGTGGCGGCTGTTCTTTTCGATCACCGCTTTTTTTGCTGCGTTCGTTTTGCTGCGCGAGATCGTCATCTATACCCGCAACGTGCTGTTTCAGTATAACGGCCTGCTCTTTGAAAACGAGATGCGCGACCTTACATATAAAAAGCTCGTGGAACTCGACAGCGGCACCGTGGCGACGTACAACACGGGCGAGCTGCTCACGACGCTCAATTCCGACATCATCACTTTTAAGGAGATGCTTAGCCGCATCCTGCAAAACCTCGGAGACAGCTTTTTCGTGCTCGCGCTCTCCTCAGTCATATTGGCGTTCAACAGCGCGTGGCTGCTGCTGATCCCCGTCATTATAGCGCCCGTTCTCATCACCGTGCTCGTCAAATATACGAAGGCGGCGCGGCGCGTATCCATGAATATCCGCAGGAACAACGCGCGGCTGAATCTGACCGTGCAGGAGAATATCAACGCGGTGCGGCTGGTGCGTTCGTTCGCCAACGAAGACGTGGAGGAGAGCAAATTCGACGCCGTAAACGCAGACCTGCGCGCGGCTTACTTCGAGCAGGCGGACGTCTCTTCTAAATATAATCTTGCGTTCAACGTGATCCGTCAGCTCGCGTATATTGCGACCATCGCCATCGGCGCGCTGCTCGTTTTGCGCGGCGTGTTCCTCGTCGGCATCATGACGGCCTGCATCACCTATGTTTTGAAGATCATGGATCATCTTACGCAGGTGAGCAACAATATGTATCAGCTGCAATACGGGCTCGTTTCGGGCGGGCGCATCATGGAGTTCCTCGAAAAGAAGACGCGCATACCCGAACCCGCCGTACCGCAGAAGATGAGCCGCCGCCCCGAGATCGAGATGCGCGGAGTTTCCATCACGGCGGAAGGGAAGCCGCTTTTAAAAAATGTGAGCATGAAGATCCCCTTCGGCAAGAAGATCGGATTTATGGGCGGCACGGGCAGCGGCAAGAGCGTGCTTCTGAAATCGCTCGTGCGCATCTATGACGTGACGGAAGGGGAGATCCTGATCGACGGCAAAGATGTGCGCGATTACGATCTCGACGATTTGCGCGACGTTTTTGCCTATGTGTTTCAGGACGTTTTTCTGTTTTCCAACACCATAGACGCAAACATCGCTTTCTACGCGCCCGACGTTGCCAAAGAAGAGGTGATGCGGGTGGCGGAGCTCGCGCAGGCGGGCAGGTTTATCCGCTCTCTGCCGCAAGGGTATGAGACCATCGTCGGAGAAAAGGGGCTCGGGCTTTCCGGCGGGCAGAAGCAGCGGATTTCCATTGCGCGGGCACTGCTCAAAAACGCGCCCGTTCTCGTTCTGGACGACGCTTCCAGCGCGCTCGACGTGATCACGGAAAGAAAGCTCATGCGCAGCATCAAGGAGAACTATCCGGAGCGCACGATCCTCATTGCGGCGCACCGCGTTTCCAGCCTTGCAGACTGCGACGAAATTTTTTACATGCAGGACGGCGAGATCGTCGAGCGGGGCACGTTCGATGAACTCATCGCGCTCGGCGGCAGATTTGCGGAAATTTACCGCATGCAGGCGGAGGAGGGCGTTGTGGACGACTTGCAGGCGCTCAGCGAAGCGGGGGAGGCATCGGCATGACCCAGCGAAATACATATTTTCAGGACGAAGTCGTAAAAGAAGAGAAGATAGACGTAAAAAATCTGCGGCGGCTGCTGCGGTACGTCGTTCCGCACAAAAAGCTCTTTTTCACCGTGCTCGCGCTCATGCTGGTGGCGGTCGTCGCTTCTCTCATACCGCCGCTGCTGCTGAAAAGCATCGTAAACGAGGTGATCCCGAATCGGGATTATGCGCGGCTCGCCGTCATGCTCGGCGGATTCGTGCTCTGCGGCTTTGCGGAGATACTCATTACCTATTTTCAGCAAAAGCACATGGGCAGAATGGGGCACGGCATTATTGCCGAACTGCGCCGCGACATATTTTATAAATTGCAGACGCTGCCCTTCGATTATTTTGACAACCGCCCCGCGGGGAAGATCGCGGTGCGCGTGACAGATTATATCGGAGAGCTTGCAGACTTCTTTACGAACTATCTGATGAATTTTATCCTCAATATCGTAAAGATCGTGGTCGTCACGGTGTTCATGCTCGTGCAGAGCTGGATGCTGACGCTCGTCGTGTATTCGGCGGTCATTCCGCTCACGGTGGGTGTGTTTCTGATAAGAAAGTCTATCCGAAAGCTTTTCCGCCACCACAGGGCGAAGGTCTCCAACCGCTCGGCGTTTATCGTCGAGTCCATCATGGGCGAAAAGATCATACAGAATTACAACCGGACAAAATACAACGAGCAGATCTATCACGACCTGCAAAAAGACAGCGCGGATACGTGGCTGAAAATCGTGCGCAGGAACGAGCTGAATACGCCGGTGGTGGAAACGTTTTGGAACTACGGCACGGTGATGCTGTACGCCGTCGCGTTTCTGGCGATCCCGCTCGGGTACTTTGCGGAAGGGCCAGGCACCGTCATCGCGTTTTTAAGCTATATGACCCTCTTTTCCGCGCCGCTCACGCAGCTTTCCGCGATCATACAGAACCTTGCGCAGGTTTCGGCGAACCTCGAACGCGTTTTCGAAACGATCGATACGCCCGCCGTTATTGCGGACAAGGAAACGAGCGTAGAACTCAAAGGCGTAAAGGGCAAGATCGATTATAACGACGTTACCTTTTCCTACGACGAGGGCGTCAATATTTTGGAGCACTTCGATCTGCACGTGATGCCCGGGGAGCGCATAGCGCTCGTCGGCCCGACCGGTGCGGGAAAGACGACCGTCATCAACCTTCTGACGCGGTTTTACGACGTAAATGCGGGGAGTGTTACCATAGACGGGGTCGACGTGCGCGACGTTAAGCTCAGATCCCTCCGCAAGGAGGTGGGCGTTCTGATGCAGGATCCGTTCATCTTCAAGGGAACGGTGATGGAGAATATCCGCTACGGAAGACCCGGCGCGACGGACGAGGAGTGCATCGCCGCGGCAAAGGCGATCTTTGCGGATCAATGCATAGAAAGGCTCCCCAACGGGTACAGCGAGGAGCTTGCGGAGCGGGGAGAGGGGCTCTCCGCGGGAGAAAAGCAGCTCATAAGCTTTGCGCGCATCATCGTAAAAAATCCCGCCGTCGTCATTTTGGACGAGGCGACAAGCTCCATTTCCTCAGACATGGAAAAGCTCATTCAGTCTGCGTTGGAGGTATTGTTGAAGGGCAGAACGTCGTTCATCGTGGCGCACAGGCTCTCTACCATACGAAGCGCGGACAGGATATTGTTCATTGCGAACAAAGGCATCGCCGAAGAGGGCTCGCACGAGCAGCTGATGGAAAAGAAGGGGCTCTATTATGAGCTGAATAAAAATCTGAATAAGGAATAAAACAAAAAAGGAGGAGAGGAAACATGCCGCATATCAGCGTAAAAATGTTGGAAGGACGGAGCGAGGAGCAGAAAAAAAGACTCGCCGCGGCGCTCGTAAAGACGCTTACGGAGGAGCTCGGCTGTTCCGCGCATTATGTTACCTGCACGGTAGAGGATTTTGACGCGCAGGCATGGCAGGGCGTTTTCAAGGCAGATATCGAAGGTAAAAAAGACAAGCTTTACAAGAAGGCGGAATACGACCCGAAGAGCTTGCTGTAAAATAAGAGAGGTAATTTATGGCGGAAAATTGTACGCACGACTGCGGCAGCTGTTCCAAAGATTGCGCCGAGCGCGATTTCAGGAAAGCGCCGCACGAGCTTTCAAAGATCAAAAAGGTGATCGGCATCGTAAGCGGCAAGGGCGGCGTGGGAAAATCGCTCACCACTGCGCTTTTGGCGGTTACGGCACAGAGGAACGGGCTGAAAAGCGCGATCATGGACGCGGACATTACGGGGCCTTCCGTTCCCAAAATGTTCGGCATACATGAAAAGGCTTCCGGAACGGAGCTCGGCATTCTGCCCGTGATGAGCAAAACGGGGATCGAAGTGATGTCTATGAACGTTTTGCTGGAAGAGGATACCGATCCCGTCATCTGGCGCGGGCCCGTGATCGCGGGTACGGTGCTGCAATTCTGGACGGACGTTATCTGGAACGACGTGGATTTTATGTTCGTGGATATGCCCCCCGGAACGGGCGACGTGCCGCTGAGCATTTATCAGTCTGTACCGCTCGACGGCATCGTGATCGTGACCAGCCCGCAGGAGCTCGTTTCCATGATCGTGAAAAAGGCCGCGAACATGGCGGAGAAGATGAACGTGCCCATTCTCGGCATGGTGGAAAACATGAGCTATGTAAAGTGCCCCGACTGCGGCAAGGTGATCGAGGTGTTCGGCAAGAGCAAGATCGCTGAGGTGGCAAAAGAGTACGGCGTGGAAAATGTGGCGAAAATACCCTTCGACGCGTCGCTCGCTTCCTGCTGCGACAGGGGGCTCATCGAGCTGTTTGAAGGGGATTATCTGAACGAGTTTTTTGAAAAGCTGGAAAAGAGCGTTTCGTAAAGCAAACGGGCGGCGCAATGCATGCGCCGCCCGTTTTTATGATAAGCGAGCCACACGGATCCGGCGGCTCGCTTTTGCGGATATGAAAAGCTCCTCCGCCGGATTGCGGAGGAGCTTTTAATTGTAAGGCGTTATATTACACTTCCTCGTCGCCCTTGTCTACAACGACGACGGCGGTTTCCGCAAAGCGTTTGACGGAATCGATCGCGTTTTCGCAACGGGTCTTGGTCTTATAGGTCTCGCCCGTGCAGAGGATCTGCTTGGAACCGCTCATGAGCTTGAAGAAGTACTGGCGGTTTTTGCTCGTCGCGATGGTAAAGTTATCCTTTGCGATGTTCGCCTTATGCGTTTTGATCCCGCTCCTTGCGCCCGCTACGGAGGTATAATCTATACTGCTTAGGAGCTTTTCGCCGTTGGAGGCGAGAAGATCGAAGTTGTATGCGCCCGTTTCCTCGTTTTTGCGGATCACCCATTTGCCCGCATAGCGCTTGTCTTCCTCGTCCGCCTCTGCCGCAACTGCGGTTTCGCTTTCAGCCTTTTTCGCCGCGGCAGGCTTTGCCTGTTTCGCTTTTGCTTCGGGTTTAGCCTCAGGTTCGGGCTCGGGTTCGGGCTGGGGTTCAGGCTCGGGTGCGGGTTCCGGTTCGGGTTCGGGCACGGGTTCCGGCGCAGGCTCGGGTTCCGGTTCAAGTTCGGACTCGGGTTCCGGTTCGGGTTCAGGCTCGGGCTCAGGCTCAGGTTCAGGCTCAGGCTCGGGTGCGGGTTCCGGCTCGGCTGCGGGCTGTTCGTCGGCCGCGGGCACCTCTGCGGGAGAGGGCGTTTCCGCCGCCGTCTGTGCGGGAACAGGCGTCTGCTCCTCCGTTTGCGTGAGGGCCTCCGCCTTCTTTTTCTTGGATTTTTTTGCCGCGTGTACGATCGCAACGATGATCAGAACGATCAGGATCACGACGATCGCGGCGATCGCGATGCATAAGATCTTGTTCTGAGTACTCGCATTGAAATAATCAATGATCTTTTGAATAAACTCCATTGTAAAACACCTCGCTGTTTCTGATTATATGTTAATATAAAAGCGAAAAATTGTCAAGCGGTTGAGAATTTTTCTCGCTTATTTTGCGTAAATTTTCGTTTGAAATTGACAGAAAACGAAAAATATTATACAATATCGGTATGGATAAGACAGACAAAAATTATACGGCGGCGATCGTCGGGGGAGGGCCCGCGGGCATGATGGCGGCGCTCTTCCTTGCGGACGCAAAAATCAAAAACGTTTTGCTTTTTGAGCGCAACGAACGGTTGGGCAAAAAGCTTTCCGCCACGGGAAACGGGCAGGGAAACATCAGCAATGAAAACATGGGCGCGCACCGTTATTTTTCTTCGGATACGGAAAAGGTCGCGCAGGTGCTTAGCGCTTTCGGAAAGGAAGATCTCGTGCGCTTTTTGACCTCGTTGGGCGGCTTTTTCGTTTCGGACGGGGAAGGGCGGATCTATCCGTCTTCCCGCCAGGCCGCGTCGGTAACAGACATACTGCGGTTCGCACTCGCGGAGCGCGGCGTTACCGTGAAGACGGGAGAATTCGTAAAAAAGCTCGTGCGGAAGGGAGATCTTTTTTGCTTGGAAACGGATAAGGACTCGTACGCGGCGCGCTATGCGCTCATTGCCGCGGGCGGGAAAGCATCTCCGCATTTCGGTGCCGACGGAAACGGATACGTGCTTGCGCAGGGCTTCGGCCACAGCGTTACGGCGCTTTCTCCCGCACTCGTTCAGCTGAAAACGGAGCGGGAAAGCATCAGGGGCCTCAAAGGGATACGCATGGATTGCGGCGTACGGCTTCTGCGCAGAGGGGAAGAGATGTACGCCTGCCGCGGAGACGTGATCTTTACCGATTACGGCGTGAGCGGGAACGCGGTGTTCAAAATATCTTCCTATGCATCGGAAGGGGACGTTCTTTCGCTCGATCTGCTGCCTGAATGCGGCGAGGCGGCGCTCGCCCGGCTGCTGAAAGATAAGGCGGCGCGGTGGTCGCATCTCGCCGCAGACGAGCTTCTTCGCTGCATCGTGAACAGCGCGGCGGCGCGTTCGCTCATGCGCTCTCTCGGCGTTCGCGCAGACGAAAAGTGCGGCGCGCTTTCCGGGCGGGCCGGCGAGATCGCGGCGCGAGTCAAGAATTTTTGCCTGCGCGTGACCGGGAGCATGGGATTTGAAAACGCGCAGGTCACGAGAGGGGGCGTTCCGCTTTCGGAGACGGACGAGTACCTGATGAGCAAGCGGGAAAAGGGATTGTTTTTTGCGGGAGAAATACTCGACGTAGACGGCGAATGCGGAGGTTACAATCTGCAATGGGCGTTTTCGAGCGGCGTGCGGTGTGCGCGCAGGATCGCGGAGCTTTGGAATGAGGATCGATAATATAAAATTGAAGATCGGCGAAAGCGAGGAAAAGCTGAAAAAGATCGCCGAAGAAAAGCTGAGAGGACGCTGCGGTTATCTGAGGATCTTGCGCAAATCTTTGGACGCGCGGAATAAGGCGGACATTCGCTGGGTGTATTCGATAGAAGCGGAAAAAAGCGCGCCGCCGGCGAAGGCGGAGGCGCTTGCAAAAACAAAGCGCACGGATAAAAAGATCGTCGTCGTGGGGAGCGGCCCGGCAGGGCTGTTTTGCGCGGTCAGGCTGATCGACAGGGGCTTTTGCCCTACGGTTTTGGAGCGCGGCGGAAACGTGGACGAGCGCGCGGCGCAGAACGAAAAGTTTTTTCGCGAGCGCCTGCTCGACGAGGATACGAACGTGCAGTTCGGCGAGGGCGGCGCCGGCACCTTTTCAGACGGTAAACTGAACACGCAGACGCACACTCCCTTAAACAGGGAAGTGCTGGAAACGTTCGTGCGGTTCGGCGCGCCGCAGGAGATCTTGTATCTCGCCAATCCGCATATCGGAAGCGACAATCTGCGCGGCGTCGTGAAAAAGATGCGCGCGCATATCGAGGCGCACGGGGGAAGAGTGCTCTTTCATACGCGTTTCGATGGATTGCGCATGAAGGACGGGAAAGCGTTTTCCGCGCTCGCCCGCCATACGGAGACGGGCGAAGAGGAGGAATTTGCGTGCGACGCGCTCGTTCTGGCGATCGGGCACAGCAGCAGAGATACGTTC
The DNA here is from genome assembly GCA_019115995.1 of Candidatus Borkfalkia avistercoris. Taxonomy (GTDB): domain Bacteria; phylum Bacillota; class Clostridia; order Christensenellales; family Borkfalkiaceae; genus Borkfalkia; species Borkfalkia avistercoris. Next base: position 65,414 of record DXCL01000046.1, on the reverse strand, counting down.
GCGCGGCTTTCCGCGTGCGGGTTCGCCATGGAACAGAGGGATTTTGCGATCGGGGCGAGGATCGAGCATTTGCAGGAAAAAATAGGTATAGCGCAGTACTCTGCGTGGCATAATTTGCTCCCTCCCGCAGATTATAAGCTTGCCAGCCATGCGGGTGCGCGCAGCGCGTTCACTTTTTGCATGTGCCCGGGCGGGTATGTGATGCCGTCTTCGAGCGAGGCGGGCGGCGTCGTTACAAACGGCATGAGCAATTGTGCGCGCGACGGCGTAAACGCGAACAGCGCGCTCCTCGTGCAGATCGTAAGAGCGGATTTTGATAGGGGAAACGTTCTGGACGGAGCGGAGTTTCAAAGGAGGATCGAGCGCGCCGCCTTTGCGATGGCGGGCGGAAACTATGCCGCTCCCGTGCAAAGAGTGGAAGACTTTTTTGAGGGGCGCGCCTCCGCGCGCTTCGGAGAGGTGCTGCCCAGCTACGCGGCGGGTACGGCGATGTGCGATCTGAACGCGCTGTTTTCCGAAACGATCGCGCAGTCGATGAAGGCGGCGCTCAGGGATATGGGTAAAAGGCTCAAAGGGTTCGATCACCCCGACGCGCTGCTGACGGCGCCGGAAACGCGCTTTTCTTCTCCCGTGCGCGTCGTGCGCGGCGAAACGTTGGAGAGCGTTACGCACGGAGGGGTGTATCCGTGCGGGGAAGGGTGCGGATATGCGGGCGGCATCATGAGTTCCGCCGCCGACGGGCTGCGCATCGCCGAACAGATCTTCAAAAAGTGGGCGGATTAACAATTTTTTTTACTTTCGTTCATTTTATTTTCATGCAATAATCATATTGATGCTGTATTATATGGGCGTAGATTCGGAAAGGGATCCGCAAGCAGATACAGACCACACAAACTTTTTTCATATTCTCTCACTATAAGGTAGCGGTGCGTGAAAGCGCGCCGCTATCTTATGTTTTGCGCACGAAAAAAGCCTTCCGCAAACGGCAAGGCTTTTGGCTCGCAAATTTTATGCGGCCGCGGATTCGTTTTCAGACTTTCCGTCGGTATATTGCTTTCCGTTAAAAGTTACGGTCGCAACATATACAATTTCTCCGTCGATCGTTTTTGAGGTGATCTGGGCAGTCTCTTTTTGGGTATGCTCGCAGCCGCTGCGTGTACAGGTGAAAACGGCCTGCGCGGAAGATGTGCCGTTCCATTCCCATGTCGGTTCGCCGTAGAGATGCCCGCGTTTGGATAAGACGGTGTTTGCAAGGGTCGTTTTATTACAATCGAGCAGGAATTCGTCTCCGTCATTGTTGATATCGTATTCGGAAAAATATTCGCCGCACCTGGTGCAGTGCCAGTATTCGTAATGCCCGTCGCTCTCGCATGTGGGGGCCAGGCATTCGTAATGCTCTACAACTTCCGCGGGGTGAGGGCGGGCTTCAAAGTAAGTGATGTAAGAATTTTGATAGGTCTTGCCGTTGAAGGAGATCTCTGCGGTGTGCTTTTGTTGCCCGTCTTCCGTGCACGAGAGTTCTCCGACCACCTCGGTCGTATATTCTTTTGTGGTCAGGGTCTCCGTTTTTTGGCATACGGAACAAGTGAAAGTAGCGCGGACGGTAGCCGTGCCGAACCACGTCCATTTCCATTCGGGGGTCTCGCTCCAATCATGAGCCGCAGGGATCGCCGCTTCCTTTTCGGAGGTGTATTGTTTGCCGTTGAAGGTCACGGTCGCCGTATAAAGCATGGCGCCCTCTTCCTCGCAGCCGGCAGGGGAAATTTCTTTGCTTGCGGGAGCTTCGTCCGTTTCGGTTCGCCGATGTTCGCAGCCGCTGCGCGTGCAGGAGAAAACGGCTTGCGCGGAGGAAGTTTCGTTCCAAGTCCATTCGGGTTCGCCGTAGGCGTGACCCAACGCGGGGAGCCGGGTGCTTTCAAGGGTGATCTCGTTTTTGCCCGCCTCATCGGAAAAATATTTATCGCATTCCGCACAGTGCCAGAATGCGGAGTTGCCGTCTTTCGTGCAGGTCGCCTCTACCGCCGCGGTCGGCGATAAGGAATGCACGTGCTTTTTTTGGCATGCCGCAAGTATGCCCGCGCATGCGATCGCGGTGACGACAAGCAGAAAAAGAACGAGATGTTTGCGTTTCAGTTTTCTCATTTGATCTCTCCCTCGGCGGTTTCTTCGTAAAATTTTATACGGAAACGCGTTCCTGTAAGCGAAAAACCGCCTGAACAAAATTTTATCATATCATTTAAACAAAATCAAGGGGTTTTTATGACGATTTTTAAGATTCATAAATGCAATATAAAGTATTAAAAAATAAAAGCGGCGCGATCCTTTCGGGTCGAGCCGCTTCCAAATGTTTTCTAAATTTGTTCGATGTTGATGACGTTGGAGTTGCCCGATTTTCCGTTCGGGTTGCCGCCCGTGATGACGATGCGGTCGCCTTTTTTGACGAGTCCCGATTCGATCGCCGCGCGCTTCGCGTGGTAGAACAGGACGTCCATCGAGGTGAATTCTTCCGACAGGACGGGGATCACGCCCCAGGAGAGGGCAAGCTTTCTGTACGACATCGGCTCGATCGTCATGCCGATGATGTCGATGTTGGGGCGGAACCTTGAAACGAGCCTTGCCGTGCCGCCCGAGCGGGAGCACACGACGATCGCCTTTGCGCCGATATCTTCTGCGAGCACGCATGCGGAATGCGAAAGGGCGTCTGCGGGGCTAGTGATGTTCGGCCGCTTTTCGTTATACTTCGTTTCGAGGTGCTTTTCCGTTTCCATGCAGATCTTTGCCATCGCTTCGACCGCCTGAACGGGGAATTTGCCGCCCGCCGTTTCGCCCGAAAGCATGACGGCGCTCGTGCCGTCGTATACCGCGTTCGCGACGTCGGAAATTTCCGCACGGGTGGGGCGGGGCTGATTGATCATCGATTCGAGCATTTCCGTCGCGGTGATGCAGCGTTTGCTCGCGAGGCGGCACTTGTTGATAAGCATTTTCTGTATCTGCGGCAGTTCCTCGTAGGGGACTTCCACGCCGAGATCGCCGCGCGCCACCATGATGCCGTTTGCGACTTCCAGAATTTCGTCTATGTTGTTCACGCCGCTCTGGCTTTCGATCTTTGCGATGAGGTCGATGTCGGGATTGCCGTTCTCTTCCAAAAGCTTTCTGATGTCTTTGATGTCCTGCGCTTTGGAGGTGAAGGAGCAGGCGATGAAGTCGATGCCCTGTTCGATGCCGAACAAAATGTCGTTCTTGTCTTGCTCGCTGAGGTATTTGAGACTGAGCGTTTTGCCGGGGAAGAACATGCTCTTTTTGTCGGAGAGGTCGCCCCCGACTTCCACGCGCGTTTTCACCTCCGTTTTGCCGACTTCCGTCACGCGGAAGATGAGCAGCCCGTTGTTGAGCAAGATCGTGTCGCCGGGTTCCAGATCGTCTACGATGCCTTTATAAGAGACGGAAACGCGGCTCTGATCTCCCTGAATATCCTCCGTGGTGAAGGTGAACTCGTCTCCCTCTTTCAGAGAGATCTTTTTGTTTTTGAACGTTTTGATGCGAAGTTCGGGCCCCTTTGTGTCCAGCATGATGGGAAGGGGAATGTTCAGCTTTTCGCGAACTTTTTTGATGAGCTCGATGTTCTTTGCGTGTTCGGCATAGTCGCCGTGAGAAAAGTTGAGCCGCGCCACGTTCATGCCGGCGAGGGCCATTTTTGTCAAAATTTCCTCGTCGCGGCAGGCGGGGCCGAGAGTACATACGATTTTCGTCTTTTTCATAATAGATCAGCTCCGTTTTCTAAAATTTTTCTCAAATATATTTTATAGTATTTTTGTGCAAATGACAAGCGTTTGAAGAAAAAAATAGTTTGTTGCCGCCGCCCCGAAAGGGTTGACTTTACGGCGTATTTTCGGGTATAATAATAGTCCGAGTTGATCATACGGCCGCGCGGCTTTTCGCCGTGAGGAAAGTCCGGGCACCGTAGGGCAGGACGCCGGATAACGTCCGGTGGAGGCGACTTCAAGGAAAGTGCAACAGAAACAGACCGCAGGATTTTTCCTGTAAGGATGGAAAGGGGAGGTAAGAGCTCACCGACGCTTCGGCAACGGAGCGTGCCGTGCAAACCCCGTCCGGTGCAAGATTGGGCATATATCGCATGGGCTGCCCGCCCGATGTATGCCGTGAATATCGCTGGAGCGCATCGGCGACGATGCGCCGAGATAGATGGCCGTACACGACAGAACCCGGCTTACAGATCAAACTCGGAATTTTAAAAGAAACCTCCCGCCGCGGATTATTCCGCGGCGGGAGGTTTGCTGATTATTAAGGGCTCTCCCGAGGGGGTCGAGATCGTTTTCAGATAAAGGAATAATCGCAGGACATCGAATCGTCATGCGTACGATTTGCGCGCCGCCGGCGGTGTTAAGGCTAACTGCCAGAAAAAACAAATATCCACCGGAAAAGACGATGGGTATTTATTTTTTAAAATTTGTTTTCCACGGGCAGGCAAATCTCTATATACCGCTGTTTTGCCTCTTTTCCGTTTACGGGCCAGTGCATGGCAACGATTTCGGGCGCATCGGCAAACACATAATCGGTAGAGGGCAGCCATTCTGTCACGATTTGCTGCCTGAGCGCGATGTAGTCCATGATCGGACGCCGCATCTTCGGCGTTTCAAAGACGGCGTACGTCTGAGGCGGGATTTCTATCTGTTCAAAACCCAGTTTATCCATAAAATCGACGCCCGTAACGGCGGGATTGAACATTTCCGTTCTGGACCATTCATCCAAATTATAGGCGATGTAAAAATCGTATCCCTCTTCATCGATGTTTTTGATGACGCAGTAATCTATTTCGGGCGTATCCGATGCGCCGCGCAAAAGCCGCTGTTTTGCGCGCGTTGTGCGGAAGAACCGATCTTCCTGCTTTTCCCGCTCTGCGCCATAGGGAACGCCGCGAAATCTTTTTTTGTATCCGACCAAAAGACCTGCGGGCCGCTTTTCGATTTTGTAATTCATCGTATTTCCTCCTTGCTTGTCTAATTTTACGCTAATGGGGGAGAAAGCCTTTAGAGAACAGCCCTGCTTGACCTGGGACGGCAGAATGCCGTGAAAATTACGGAAAGCGCGCGAGAAACTTTCGGGCGTCTCGTATCCGTAGTGCAGGGCAGCCTCAGTAACGTTGCAGCGCTTTTCCAAAATATCTGCCCCCGCCAACGACAGCCTCCGCATGCGCACATATTCTCCCGGCGTATAGCCGCATACGATCCCGAAGATGCGCAGGAAATGAAAAGCCGACGAACAGGCGCATTCCGCCGCTTCAGCAAGGTCGATTTCCTCTGTGAGGTGTTCTTCGATGTAATCTATGGCGCGTTGTATTCCTGAAATCCAGTCCATCTGTTCTTCCCGATTGATATTATAGACGATAAAGAGGAAAAAGTCTTGACTTTTTTTGCTGAGCAGTGACGGTGCCTGTTATTATACAAACACAGTCCTGCCGCCGCGGGCGGGGGTGCGGGTGATGAAGGAATAAACGTCTTCCGCAAGAAGATCCTTTTCATAACAGGCGAGCGCGCGGGCGGAGATGTTCCTTTCGTCGCTCCTGCGCAGGAGCACGGGGAAATCCGATCGGGCAAGCTCGGGCAAAAGCGCTTCCGCGCTCTCCTTTTTTACCGCGAGCACGTTGCAGTACAGCTTGTTTTTCAGGCTCCTTCTCACGAGCGCCTCGTCTATGCCCAGCACCGCCGACGCAAGTATCCTGCGGATACGGGAAGAGATGTACCGCTTTGTGGTGATCTTGGCGACGAGCCCGTCGTAATCGGGGTTTCCCTTTGCGAGCGCCTTGATGCGGTTTTCCAGGCCTTCCGTGCAGTCGAGGATCCCTTTGAGTTCCTCCGCGGGGCGGGTGAGCGCGGCGTATACGGCAAGGGTGCCGTAAGCGCTCGTGTCGGGCGCGGTTTTCAGATCTTCGAAAACAAATTCGGGGACGTTTTTCTTTACGGCGCGCAGTTTTCCCTGCCGCACGCCCTCGCGTATCGCCGTGGCGGAAGAGTAGTTTTTTGCAAGCTCGGCGTCTGCATGCCCGCCGCCCGTGCGCAGTACGGGCAAGACCTGCGCGCCGCTCCCGAAAAACAAAAGCGCCTTCTGATATTCCACGCCCAAAATATTGTTGGGAGAGGAGAGCAGGGGGATCAGCTCTGCGCCCGTTTCCGCCGCCGCTTCGCTGCGCGCCCTGATGAGGCTGACGCCTTTTTTCAGCTTTTCCCGAATGGAGGCGCGCATGTCTTTGCTCTCGTTTGCGAGCTGCCCCGCGGCGGTGCGGAATGCCTCCGCGTCTCCGCTCTCGCAGCCGAAAGCGAGGCAGGAAAAGGCGGGGATCGAGGAGAGGATCTTTACGGCGCCCTTTGCGAATATCTCCGCGGGGGCGCAGGCAAACACGGCGGGCAGCTCGATGACGGCGTCTGCGCCGGCGAGCACGGCGTGCCGCGCGCGGGTGTATTTATCCAGGAAAGCGGGTTCGCCGCGCTGGGTGAAACAGCCGCTCATGACGCATACGAGCGCTTCGCAACCGCTTTTTCGCTTTGCCTGTTCGATGAGATAGGCGTGCCCGTTGTGGAAGGGATTATATTCGCAGATGATGCCGCAAATTTTCATTTTTTCGATCAAAACCTTTACATTTCCGAGGAAATATTATATAATGATAAGTGGAAGTGCCGCGTGTGGCATGCGCGCGGGCGGCGTACGCTTTCAAACGCACGTCTTCCGCTACGATTATACACCAAAAGCGGCAAAAAATAAAGCGATACGAGGTTGGTTTTTTATGGCAGGGTTTTTCGACAAGGTAAAAGAAAAGATTTCTTCGTTGATAGAGGAAGGGGAAGACAGCGCTTTCATTGCCGACATAAAGAAGAGGGCCGCCGCGCTGAACAAGCGCATCGTTTTGCCCGAGGGCGAGGACGCGCGCGCGGTGCGCGCCGCCGCCGAGGTCGTGAAGCAGAAGATCGCGAAAGTAACGCTGCTCGGCAATAAGGCGGAGATAGAAAAGGCAAATCCCGACGTGGATCTTACGGGGGTGGACGTAGTCGACCCCGCAACGAGCGAAAAGAGGGCGGAGTACGCCGCGCTCCTGTACGCTTTGCGCAAGGCAAAGGGCATGACGGAGGAAGAGGCGGACAAGCTCTCTTACGACAACACTTATTTCGGCGTGCTGATGGTGAAGGCGGGCGACGCGGACGGGCTGGTATCCGGCGCGTGCCATTCCACGGCGAACACGCTGCGCCCCGGGTTGCAGATCGTAAAGGCCGCGCCCGGCGTGCCCCTCGTTTCCAGCTGCTTCCTTATGGTGGCTCCCGAGGAAGGCAACAAATATTGCGAGGACGGCGTTTTCGTTTATTCCGACTGCGGGCTGAACGAGAACCCGACGAGCGAGCAGCTCTCCGACATCGCGATCATCTCCGCAAAAACGGCGGAAAAGATCGCGGGGATCCAGCCGCGCGTGGCGATGCTCTCCTTCTCCACGAAGGGCAGCGCGAAACACGCGGATATAGACAAAGTGACGGCGGCGCTCGCGCTCGCCAAAGAAAAGGCGCCCGACCTGAACATAGACGGCGAATTGCAGCTTGACGCGGCGATCGTTCCTTCTGTCGCAAAGTCGAAGGCTCCCGGTTCCAAGGTGGCGGGGCATGCGAACGTGCTCATCTTCCCCGATCTCGACGCGGGCAACATCGGCTATAAACTCACGGAGCGCCTCGGCGGGTTCCAGGCGATCGGCCCGGTGTGCCAAGGGTTTGCAAAGCCGATCAACGACCTTTCCCGCGGGTGCAAGTGGGAAGACATCGTTGCGACAGTCGCGATCACGGCGTTGCAGACGCAGATGTAAAACAAATAAAAACGGATAAAAATTAAAGGGGTCATTGGCAATATGAAAATTTTGGTCGTAAACGCAGGGAGCTCTTCCCTCAAATATCAGCTGTTCGATATGGATACGGAGCAGGTCATCGTAAAGGGCGGGTGCGAGCGCATCGGCATTCGCGGCTCCAAGCTCACGCATAAAACGGCGAAGGGCGAAACGGATATCGAACAGGATATGCCCAACCACAAGGTAGCCATGCAGCTCGTGTTGCAGGCGCTCGTTCACCCCGAATACGGCGTGATCAAGTCTATGTCGGAGATCGACGCGGTCGGGCACAGGGTGCTCCACAGCGGCGGAGACTTCGACCGCTCCGTGCTCTTGACGGACGAGGTGCTCGCGATCTGCAAAAAGAATGCGGAGCTCGGCCCTCTGCATATGCCCGCGAACATTCTCGGCATCGAGGCGTGCAAGGAAGTGATGCCGGATACGCCGATGGCTCTCGTGTTCGATACCGCTTTCCATGCGACCATGCCGCCGCACGCGTACATGTATGCCATCGACTACGACGACTATAAAAATCATAAAATCAGAAAATACGGCTTCCACGGAACGAGCCACAAATATGTTTCGCAGGAGGCGATCAAATACCTCGGCAAACCCGCGAACGAAACGAAGATCATAACCTGCCACCTGGGCGGAGGTTCTTCCGTCAGCGCCGTGCTCGGCGGCAAGTGCGTGGATACCAGCATGGGCTTTACGCCTTTGGCGGGCGTGCCCATGGGAACGCGCTCGGGCGACATCGATCCCGCCGTGCTCGAATTTTTAGCGGCGAAAAAGAATTATTCCATTCTCGACTGCATCAATTATCTGAATAAAAAATGCGGCGTGGCGGGCATTTCCGGCGTTTCCAGCGATTTCCGCGATCTTACGAAGGCGGCTTCGGAGGGGAACGAACGCGCGCGGCTCGCGCTCGATCTGTTCGCTTACGGCGTAAAGAAATACATCGGTTCGTACGTGGCGGCGATGAACGGGCTCGACTGCCTCGTGTTTACCGCGGGCATCGGGGAAAACACCTGGCAGGTGAGGAAGGCCGTCTGCGAGAACATGGACGTTTTCGGCATCAAGATCGACGACAGGCTGAACGAAATGCCGAACGACGGAACGATCCGCGAGATCACGGCGAAGGGCGCAAAGGTGCGCGTGCTCATCATACCGACAAACGAGGAACTCGTGATCGCGCGGGAGACGAAGGAACTTTTGCTTTAATGAAAAGGGAAGAGGGCTACGTATATCTCAGCGGAGAATTTGCGCGCCGCGTGCGTAAGCGCGCGGCCGTGCTGTTTTCCTGCTTTTTGCTGATCCCGGCGGCGCTCGTTGCGCTCATGTTCGTCGCCACGGGGTTTTGGGACGTGTTTCTGATCGTGGCGCTCATTGCGCTGGCGTGCGACGCGCTGTTCGTGCTGGCGAACGGGCTGTGCTATGCCTCTCGCTTTTGTTTTACGGTAACGGATTCGACCATAAGGATACGCAGGGGGCTCTGTTGCAGGAAACTGACGGTTCTGCGCTTTTGCGACGTGCTTCGCGTACGGGTGAAGCGCTATTTCCGCAAAAAGAAAGTCGGCACCGGCGTGCAGGAATATAAAGGCGCGGGAAAATCGGCGCTCCGCTTTCTTTCCGAAACGGAGGCGGTCTACGACGTGCGCCTGTACTGCGGCTCGGGAAAATACGATCTGAAATATCTTTCGCAGGCGAGCGCCGCCGCGGTGCTTTCCTATTTTGAGGACGAGAATGACGAACGGATCTTCGCAAGAGGGGAATAGGATCTTTTATCTGAGCCGTCATCGGGTAGTCTTTTACACGATCGGCGTTTTTTTGCTGTCCGCCTTTGTCGCGTTCTGGGCGCTCAACCTTTTGGTCGGGCGGCTGTGGGAGATCTCGTGGACAGAGCTTCTCGCCGTCCTTTGCATCGCCGTCGGCGCGGCGGTTCTGTTTTTTATCTTTTTCAAATTGTTCGCGGCGCAGCCGTTGGTTTCCGTCACGGAAAGCGGTCTTACCTTTAAAAAAGGGAAAAAGATCGGTTTTGTGCGCTATGCCGACATTACGAGCGTGCGCGAAAACGAAGGGCTGCTCGGCAGGCTGACGAAAACGTGTAAGGTGGAAATCGAAACGCATCTGGGCGCCTTTCCAATCTATCTTTCCGCAGACGAGGTGCAGGAGTTTTTCGGGCTTATCCCCGCGTCGAGGGAGCCGAAAAAGTTTGAACCGAAGGGCCGCATCGTATCGGGGAGGGAAAAATATGCGGGCTTTTTGTCCGTTTTTGTGCAGCTCACGTTTTTGCTCGTTTTGGTCGCGGCGGTAAATTTTCCTTCCGTGGCGGTGTTGCTGAAAGACCTTTCCGACGCCTGTATGTACCTTTTGGGCCTTTTGGCGATCTATGCGGTGCTGTTGCTGGGCTTTTGGGCACGCCTCATATATATTGTCGCCCGTTTTACGGGATATGTCGTGCGGATCGAGGCGGACAGGTTTTCGATCTCCTACGGGAAGGTCGCGAAAACGGAGCACAATTTATTCTTTGACAGCATTCGCGCTTTCCGGCTGAGGCAGACGTTTATCGACCGTCTTTTGGGGCTGTGCCGCGTATCTGTGGAGAGCGCGCAGAAGGCAAAGGGGATCTCAGACAACAATTATTTTCCCTTTTTGATGAAAAAAGAGGACGCGGAGACGCTCGTTTTTGCAGTTATGCCGGAAAGACCTCCGCTTGCCTATAAAAAAACGGGCAGGAGCGCCCTGCTCGCCTATGCGGAGCAGTCGGCATGGTTTGCGGTCATCGCGATCATTCTCGGTATTTTTTTGACGCCGCTGATGTTGCTTCTCCTTCTTTTGCCCGTGCTTTTCGTGATGATATCCTATAAAAACCGCGGTTATGTGTTCGGGGAGAACGTTGCCGCGTTCCGTTACGGCGTGACGGCGGAAAATATCGTGTTTGTGCGCTATGCGGATATGCGCAGCGTTACCGCGGCGAAAAATCTGAGCGCCGCAAGGAACGGTATTTGCGACGCCGATATTACGGTGGGGCAGTTTTCGAGAGTTTTCTCCGTCGGGTATATGAACGACGCCGATTTTTCTGAATTGACGGAAAAGCTCGAAAAAAAAGTTGACAAAGATAATGAAATATTATATACTTTATAGGTCGATTTAAGTATAATTGTAAATTTCGGAAGAGAGGTGTATATAAAATGGCGGTACCTAAGTCTAAACAGTCTAAACAGAGAACGAATACGAGGTATGCGAATTTCAAGGCTTCGGCTCCCAATCTGGTTGAATGCCCGCATTGCCATGAGCTCAAAGAGTCTCATAAGGTCTGCAAGAAGTGCGGTTATTACGACGGCAGAGAAGTCGTGAATACCGAAGAGCAGAAGTAATTGCATCCAGTATATGAAGGCCCGCGGTCATCGCGGGCTTTTTGTCGTAAAAAAGCCGCGGCTTTTTTCATATCAAAAATAAAGCACCCTTATCGGGAAGAGGAAGGAAAGTTTTTATGAAGATCGTATTTTTCGGCGACAGCATCACGGATATGTCGCATCACAACGACCAGGAGATATTCAGCTACGGCAGCGGATTTTTGATGTACGTAGCGGGGGAACTGTATCGGGAAGATCCGAAAAAGTATCGCGTTATCAACAAAGGGATCGGCGGGAACCGCGTCGCGGATCTGTATTCGAGGGTAAAAACGGACGTATGGTACGAACAGCCGGACGTTGTGAGCATATTGATCGGCATCAACGACGTATGGCAGGAGGTCGATATTCAGAATGAAAAGAAGCTGGGCACGGAGGCGGAGCTTGCACGTTTCAAAAAGGTGTACGGCATGCTGCTCGAAGATACTGCCAGAGTGTTGCCGAACGCGAAGCTGATCCTTTGCGAGCCGTTTGTTCTTCCCGGCACCGTTACGGGCGAAAGGGGCAGCGAGCGTTTCAAAAGTTTTGAAGCGGTTTATGCCTATGCGGGAGCGATAAAAGAGCTGGCAGACGAATACGGCGCTTATTTTCTGCCTTTGCAGAAACAATTTGACGAAGCGGCGGATCAATTCGGCAGCGAGGCTTACCTGTACGACGGCGTGCACCCCATGGTGGCGGGCGCGCGGCTGATCGCGGAGGAATGGCTCAAATTGTTTAAGGGACAGGTGGAAAAGAGCATCCGCGGTTAAATGGCCAGCGTATACGGCGGCATACGGGCAAATATGTTTTGCCCGCGAAAAAAAAGCGTTCTTTTCGGAACGCTTTTTTTATCGAACGAAAGATCAGATTTTTATCGCCCGCCGATTCTTTCGGCGGGCGTCGGTTTTACAGGCGGCTTTTTTCAGGTATCGTCGTCTAAAAGATAGCCGAGCATCTTTTTCGGGTTTTCGAGGAAGCGGCGGGTCGTCGTATAATGCTGCGTTTGCTCATAGGGAACGGAGGAGATGCGCTCTTTCGTGATCTCATATACTTCGGAATCGGGGAAGGCGATCAGCATGGGCGAATGGGTGGAAATAATAAACTGCGAGCCGCTTTTTACAAGGCGGTGCATAGAGACGATCAGGCGCATGACGCCGTTGGGCGAGAGCGCCGCCTCGGGCTCGTCGAGGATATACAGCCCCTGGTCGCCGAAGCGGTTTTCTACCGTCGCGAGGAAACTTTCGCCGTGCGACAGGCTGTGCAGGGAGGTGCCGCCGAACCCCGAGATGACGGGCGCGCCGAAAGAGAATTCTTCGTCCATCTCGTCGATGTTGGTGCTCACGTTATAAAAACTTTCCGCGCGCAGGAAAAAGCCGTCTTTCGGGCGGCGGTAGCCCTTTACGAGCGTAAGATATTGCCAAAGGTCTGCGTGGGTGCTGCGGGTCTGAAAGTTGAAGTTGCGCGTGCCGCCCTCGGCGTTAAAGCCGAACGCCACGGCGATCGCCTCGATCAGGGTGGACTTGCCGATGCCGTTTTCGCCGACAAAAAAAGTTACGCTTTTGCGGAAGGGCAATTCCTGCATTTTTGCAAGATTTTCGACGACGGAAAGGTGCCCGACGTAATTTTCGTCGGGGATACTGCCTTTGAGCTTTATCCCTTTGAGGTAGAGGGGCAAATCGTCCATATCCGTTTACCATTCGTTGGGGAAGGGCGGGCGCTCCTCGTTCCACCAATCCTCGTAAAATTTGACGTATTGCGAGCAGTTCTCGCTCACGTCGTCGGTCAGGGGCAGTTCGCTCTGCTCCCAAAAGGCTTTTACGAATTTTTCGCAGTTTTCGGGGGTGATCTCCTTTAAAAACGTCGCGCCGAGGGAGAGTATGGTTTCGGGGCGCTTTCTGCATTTTAGAACGGTCTCTTCCAGTCGTCTGTTGCAGGGGAAAAGTTCCCTGTTTTCGAGGAGGATCAGCCTGTAAACGCTGTATACGATCTCCTGTGCCAGATGCGCGCGCATGTAGGCGTTGCTTTCGGGCACGCAGTGCAGGAAATATCCGCGGTTGAGTTGCAGGTTCGCGTTAAAGCATTTCAGCTTCGCTTCCCGCTCGTGCTCGGGATAAGCGGCGATCTTTTCGACAAGGGGCGCGATCTCATCGTCGGAGGAATAGAGCACGCGCGCCTTTACGTAGGCGTTGCGCGTGGGTTCGCTCGCGTGCAGGGCAGAGGCCTGTAAGATCGCTTTGGTCTTATATTTTACGTCGAAATATCCTCCTTCATAGGTGCAGCGACCCGCGATGACTTCCGCGAGCCTGTTCTGCGCGGCGAGCTCTTTATACTTTTCCTCCGTTACGACGATGAGGGCGTCTATATCCGAATCGGGGCGCTCGTTGCCCTTGACGATGGAGCCGTCTAAAACGATGGCGATCATGCCCTCCATCGGCATGAAGTATTCTTTGAGTTTTTCGATCGAATCGATGTGGTGCCGGTACATAAATTTTTTCTCGCTTTTTTCTTTCCATTATACCTTTTGCCGGGCGGGAAGGCAAGCGTTTTGCGGAAAATGCCGCCGCCCTTTGAAAACCGATACAAAAACCGTTCTGTTTTTATCGGAATATCCGTTGACATGCTGCGCATGACTATATTATAATAATTGCAACCGTATAAGTAGTGATTATCAGGTAGGATATGGAACAGAAATTCAAGATCACGGGCATGACGTGCGCGGCATGCTCGGCAGGCATTCAGAAGACGGTGAACAAGCTGGACGGCGTAACGCATGCGGACGTGAGCCTGATGGGGGAATGCATGACCGTCGATTTCGACGAAAATACCGTTTCTGCCGACCAGATCGCGGAGGCGGTGGTAAAGCTGGGTTACGGCGCGAGCGTTGCAGGCGGCGCGGAAACGTCCGTTCCCGGCGGGAATGCCCCCGCCCGTGAGAAAAAGGCAAATTCCTTCGGGGAGGAAGCAAAAAAGCTGAAACTGCGCTTTTTTGTTTCGCTCGGCTTTCTGGTGCCGCTCATGTACCTTACGATGCTGCATCATATGGCGGGCGCGCCCCTCCCGTTTTTTTGGGATATGCACGAGAGCCCCGAAAACTTTGCGCTCTTGCAGCTTTTGCTGACCACGCCGATCCTGTTTATCAATTTTGCGTTCTTCAAGAGCGGCGTGCGGGCGCTTTTCAAGCGGGTACCCAACATGGATACGCTGGTGAGCCTCGGCTCTGCCGTCTCTTACCTGTACAGCGTGGTCGTGATGTTCGTCATGCCCTTTGCCGACGCGCACGAGTTGGCGATGAACGATTTGTTTTTTGAGAGCGCGGCGATGGTTTTGACCCTCGTTACTCTCGGCAAATGGCTGGAAGCGCGCTCCAAGAGCAAGACGGGCGAGGAGGTGGAAAAGCTGTTAAAGCTCGCGCCCGATTCGGTCGTCGTGGAGCGGGAAGGCGCGCAGAAGTCGGTGCGCCTTTCGGAGGTCGTCAAGGGAGATGTGGTCGTCGTAAGGCAGGGAGACAGCATTCCCGTAGACGGGGTCGTTCTGTCCGGCGATTCCTTTATAGACAAATCTGCGATCACGGGCGAGAGCCTGCCAGTGGAGGTGGGTGCGGGAGATTTTGTAACGAGCGCCTCCGTCAACAAAGGCAATGTGCTCAGGATCCGCGCCGAAAAGGTCGGGGAAGATACCGTGCTTTCCAAAATCGTAAAGATGGTGCGGGAGGCGGGCGCTTCGAAGGCGCCCATCGAAAAGATCGTGGATAAGATCGCGGGCATATTCGTGCCCGTGGTGCTCGGCATCGCGGCGCTCACCTTTGCGGTGTGGATCATTCTTTGGGCGACGGGCGCGGTCGGCGTTACCGTTCCCGAGATCCTGAGCATGTCGATCAGCGTGCTCGTTATATCCTGCCCCTGCGCGCTGGGGCTGGCGACGCCCGTCGCGGTCATGGCGGCAACGGGCAGGGGCGCAGCGATGGGCATACTGTATAAAGACGCGGAGGCGCTGCAAAAGGCGAAAAACATAGGCGTTGTGCTCCTCGATAAGACGGCGACCGTCACCGAGGGCAAGCCGCGCGTGACGGATATTGCGCTGTACAACGGCAACACGCGGGCGGGCGTGCTCGCGGCGGCGGGGGCGGTGGAGCAGAATTCCAATCACCCGCTGGCGGCATGCCTCGTGGAGAAGGCGAAGGAGGAGAGCGCTTCGTTTGCGGAAGTTGCCGGCTTTTCCTACCTTCCCGGGAAGGGCGCGCTCGCGTCTGCGGGCGGGGAAGCGTACCTGATCGGAAACCGCAGGCTCATGGAGGAGAAGGGCGTAGGCGTTGCGGAGGCGGAAGAGGACGCGGCGCGCTTTGCCGGCGAGGGAAAAACGGCGCTGTATTTTGCGCGAGGCGGAAAAATGGCCGCGCTGTTTGCCGTTGCCGATACCATCAAGGAGGGGAGCGCGGAAGCGGTCGCGGGGCTGAAAGAACGCGGCGTCGCGCCCGTTATGCTGACGGGCGACGCGGAGGGAGCCGCCCGCGCGATCGCGCGGCAGGCGGGGATAGAAAAGGTGATCGCCGAGGTTTTGCCCGAGGATAAGCTGCGCGCCGTTATCGAGAGCAAAAAGAATGCCGTTACCGCGATGGTGGGCGACGGCATAAACGATTCCCCCGCGCTCAAAGAGGCAGACGTGGGCATCGCCATGGGCAGCGGCACGGACGTTGCCATCGACTCCGCAGACGTCGTTTTGGTGGGCGGAGACCTGCGCGCGGTGAACGCCGCGATCGATCTGAGCAAGGCGACCGTGCGCAACATCAAGGAAAATCTGTTTTGGGCGTTTATATATAATCTGCTGTGCATTCCCGTTGCGGCGGGCGCGCTGTATGCGGTCGGCGTGGTGCTCAGCCCCATGTTCGGGGCGCTCGCCATGAGCATAAGTTCGGTGTTCGTGGTTACGAACGCGCTGCGGCTGATGCGCTTCAAACCCGGTCATAAAGCGAAAAAAGCCTCAAAAGGCAAAGGAGAAGATAAAATGGAAAAGATCTTGTTTATCGAAGGTATGAGCTGTTCGCATTGCAGTGCGCGCGTGGAGAGCGCGCTCAACGCGATAGACGGCGTGCAGGCGAACGTCGACCTCAAAAAGAAGAGGGCGACCGTGCAGACGGAGGTCGCCGACGATGTGCTCGTAAAGGCGGTCGAGGAAGCGGGCTACAAGGTGAAAAAGATCAAATGACGAGAAGATCGCCCCGCAAAAAGCGGGGCGATCTTCTTGTTCAGTTACAGCACGAATTGCACGAGTTGCAGGAGCAGCCGTTTCCTGACGCGGCGGAAAGCAGATTGTTCAGGCACCCGCTTTCCAGCGCGAGGAGCGCGGCGAGGCAGCAGAACTGCGCGCCGTCGATGCAGCCGCCCTTTTTGGCAAGGTATAAGAGAATAAGTAAAAATATCGTTTGGTTCATACAGACCTCCTTTTTTACGAATTTCGACGATATTTGCCGCAAGACGGCAAAAGCCGTCGCTTGCGGATATTGACATATCGGCATGCGTGCTATAAAATGATAGTATAAACGCCGCGGGGCGGGGAGGGTGTTATGGAAGGAACGCTGCTTTTGGACGGGCGTACGCAGGCGCTCGTGGAGGATTACGTGCCCGAAGGGGAGATGCTCGAAGGGCTGGTCGGTTTTTTTTCCATTTTTGCGGACGGAACGCGGCTGCGGATATTGTCTGCATTGGCGATCACGGAGATGTGCGTGACCGATATATCCCGCGTGCTCGGCATCAATCAGACGACGGTCTCGCATCAGCTGCGGTACCTGAAAAACGTGGGGATCGTAAAGGCCTCGCGCTTCGGCAAGGTGATCTTTTACAGCCTGAAAAACGATACCGTGAACGACGTGCTCCTCAAAGGCGTCGAATTTCTCGGATACTGAACGGTGAAAAGGGCGGCGTGTTCGTCGCTCTTTTTTATTGCAAATTTTTCGCTTGTGTTGTATAATATAAAAGGGCGGAGATTCCCGTCTCTATCATCATATGAACGAAATACAGGAAAAGTTAAAACTGCTGCCCGACGATCCGGGCGTATATATCATGCTCGACGCGGATAAAAACGTGATCTACGTAGGCAAAGCGCGCAATCTGAAAAACCGCGTGCGCCAGTATTTTCACGCGTCCGTCAAAACGGAAAAAGTCATGGCGATGGTGGCGAACATCGCCGACTTTTACTATATCATCACGAAGTCGGAAATAGACGCGCTCGCGCTGGAAAACAATCTCATAAAAAAATATAAGCCGAAATATAATATCCTTTTGAAGGACGACAAGACGTATCCTTATATACGCGTGAATATTTCGGAAAAATATCCCGCCTTTTCCGTTTCCCGCAAGCTGAAAAAGGGGAGCAAATATTTCGGCCCGTACATGGGCGGCGTGCGCGTGAAAGACGTTTTGGAGATCGTAAACATCGCCTTCGGCGTGCGTACCTGCGCCGTTGCGGTCACGGAAAAGCCGAAAAAGCCATGCCTCAATTATCATATCGGCAGATGCCCCGCGCCCTGTGCGCATATGTGCACCGAGGAGGAGTACGGCGAGCGGGTAAAAAGGGCGATGCGCTTTCTGGACGGCGACGAGGGCGAAGTGGAGAGGCTGCTCAAAGAAAAGATGTCGGCTTTTGCGGAGGCGGAGGAGTTCGAGCTCGCGCTCGACTGCAAAAATAAGCTCGACATGCTCGACAAGATCAAACTCAAACGGATCACCTCTCTCAACAGGGATATGAATGCGGACGTCGTTGCCTATATCTCGAACAACA
The DNA here is from genome assembly GCA_019115995.1 of Candidatus Borkfalkia avistercoris. Lineage (GTDB taxonomy): Bacteria > Bacillota > Clostridia > Christensenellales > Borkfalkiaceae > Borkfalkia > Borkfalkia avistercoris. The sequence goes on along the minus strand of DXCL01000046.1, from coordinate 47,372 downwards.
TGTATGCGGCGATCAATATACTCATAATCCGCCGCGGCATCATGCAGGGGGCGAGCACCTTTCCCGCGGAGAACGCTTCTACCGACGGGGAAGCGGTTTCCACCTTTCTCACGCAGTATTATGCGAATCATCAGATCCCGGACGAGATCATCGCGCAGGATTTTGTGGAGGATAAACTGCTCGAAGATTATTTCCGCGGGAAATATTCGAAGAGCGTTCTGGTTACCCTGCCAAAGCAGGGGATCCGCCGCCAGCTCGTGGATATGGCGGAGAGCAATGCGCGCGAATACCTCGAAAAGGCGCTGGATAAAATACGCCATAAGGAAGATATGACGATCAACGCCTGCAAGCGCTTGCAGGAGATACTGGGGCTTTCCCGCTATCCGCGCAGAATGGAATGTTACGATATTTCCAACATCAGCGGCGTGGATAAGGTCGGTTCGATGGTCGTGTTTTTGGACGGCGAACCTGACAGACAGAGCTACCGCCGCTTCCGCATAAAAACGGTGGAGGGCGCGAACGACTTTGCGAGCTTGCAGGAGGTCCTTACGAGGCGGCTCGCCAAGCTCGGCACCGACGAGGAGGAACGGTTCGAGAAGCCGGATCTTATCATCATCGACGGCGGCAAGGGGCAGCTTTCGGCTGTCAAAGAGATTTTTGACAGGCTTGGCGTAACGGATATAGACCTGATCTCTCTTGCCAAGCGCGAGGAAGAGATATTCACGCTTTCGTCGAAGGAGAGCGTTCTTCTCGGCAAAAGGGATTACTGCTTGCAGATGTTGCAGCGGATACGCGACGAGGCGCACCGGTTTGCCATCACCTACTTCCGCAACATTCACAGCAAAAACGCGCTGTCTTCCGTGCTGACGGAGATAGACGGCGTGGGCAAGGCGCGGCGACGGGCTTTGATGGACCGTTTCGGCACGCTGGATCGCATCATGCGCGCGAGCGTAGACGAGCTCGCGTCCGTCGAGGGGATCAGCTGGAACACGGCAAAACAGATCAAGGAATACTTCGAGGAAAAATTATAATGGCAGAAATGAATTATCGTTTGATCGTTTCCGACTTTGACGGTACGCTCAGAAAGACGGAGGGCGGCATTTCGGACGGAAATATCGGGGCGATCGAGGACTATATCGCCGCGGGCGGCGTATTCGCCTTCTGCACGGGGCGCATGCTCACCTCCATCATGCCGTATGCGAAGCAGCTGGGGCTGAAAGGGCTCGTCGTCGCGTACCAGGGTGCGGTCATCGCGGACATAGAGAGCGGAAAGCTCCTTCGCGACGTGCGAATGGACACGGAAGGCGCGGCCGAGGTCTGCGACTATTTGCAGGAGCTGGGAAGGCATATCCACGTATACGACGGCAAAGACGTTTATATGAACCGCGACGACGAATATAAGAGATATTACGAAAAAGTTTGCGGCGTTTCTGGCATTCTCACGGGAGAAGACGTTGCGTCCGTCGTGCGGGAGAAAGGGATACGCCCGCAAAAGGTGCTCAGCATGAACGCGGCGGAGGAAAACGCGGAGATTTTTGCGCTCGTGAACGGGCGGTTCAAAGACAGATACGAGGTAACGTCGAGTTCGGATTTTTTGGTGGAGGTCACCTCTTTCGGCTGCAACAAAGGGGGCGCGCTCGAATTTCTCGCCGGCTATTACGGGATACCGATGGAAAAGACGATCGCCGTCGGCGACAATTATAACGATATCCCCATGATAGAAAAGGCGGGGTTGGGCGTTGCCGTGCAGAACGGCGTTGCGGAGATCAAAAAAGAGGCAGATTTTATCACAAAGACCTGCGATGAAGACGGCGTGGGTTACGTTATCAGAAAATTCGGTTTGGGGGAGAATATATGAGCGATCAGGAAGTGATCTTGTTGGAGAGTTTTTGCAAAGATCTCGGATTAGAGATCGTGTTTGCGGGAAGGGGAAGGGTAACGCTTTCCTCGTACAGCGTCACGCGGCCCGGCTTGCAGCTCGCGGGGTTTTTCAAGTATTTTGATTCCACGCGCATTCTCGTGTTCGGAAACTCGGAATACGAATTTATGCGGTCGCTGCCCGCAGATATACGCCAGCAGAGAGTGGAAACGCTGCTTTCGTATCACGATGTTCCCTGCATCATACTTTCGCGCGATCTGCCCGTGCTGCATGAGCTCATCGAGGAAGCGAGAAAGACGGGCTGCCCGATCCTTCGCTCGGATAAGATGACGACGGCGCTCATGAACGACCTGTTTTTCTATCTGAACGAAAAACTCGCGCCGCAGACGAGCATGCACGGCGTTCTGATGGACGTTTCGGGCGTCGGCATTCTGCTCACGGGGCACAGCGGCATAGGAAAGAGCGAAACGGCCATGGAGCTGATCAAGCGCGGGCACAGGCTCGTTGCGGACGACAGCGTGATCGTCAAGCGGGTGGCGGGAGATCTCATCGGTTCCGCGCCCGAGATGATACGGTATTTTATGGAGCTTCGGGGCATCGGCATCATCAATATCAAGAACATGTACGGCTCCGGTTCCGTGCTCGACCGCAAGGAAATAGAGCTCGTTATGGAGCTGGAAAACTGGGATGAGGGCAAGGTGTATGACCGCCTCGGGGAGGGGGCGCAGTACGAAACGATCTTGGGCGTTAAAGTTCTCAAACATATCATTCCGGTAAAGCCCGGCAGGAATCTTTCCATTATCATCGAGGTCGCGGCGCGTAATTTCAGGCTGAAAAGCATGGGATACGACGCAGCGCAGGAGCTCATCAGCAGAACGATAGGAAGATGATAAAATGCATTGAAAAGAGGCGCATAGGCGCCTCTTTTTGCATATTTTAAGTACTATGCGAGACATATACGGCGCGAAAATGTGCTTCGGGCATAAGAGCGTACGCGTTTTAATATAATAGTCGCATGAAGAGAAGAAGGATCTCGACCGCCGTTCTTTCACTGGCGCTGGCGGCGCTTGCGGCTTTTTGCTTCATCTTTGCGTATCCCGCGCTGTCAGACGCGCATACGGCCGAGCCGCTCGGCTATACGGGGATACTGCGGCTTTGGCATATAGACGGGTTCGAAGGGGGCACGGGTTCGCGCGCCTCTTTCCTTGCGCGCGTTGCGGGGGGTTTCGAAAAGCGGAACGAGGGAACGCTCGTGATGGTCGTTTCGCACACGCCCGAAAGCGCGCGGCAGGCGATCAACGAAGGAAAACTGCCGGACATGATCTCTTTCGGCGGCGATTGCTCTTTTGTTTTAGAAGCCGCGCTGCCGCTCGAAGGATATACCTGCGCTGCCGCTTCCGCAGGTGGGGCGACGTATGCCGTGCCGTGGTGCAGGGGCGGATATCTGTTATTTTCCGCGGAGGGGGATTTTTCCGATATTTCTGCGGAGAACACGGTGATCTCGCAGGGGCGCGGAAGCGTGCCGTACGCCGCCGTCGCGCTGGAAGGAATGCGCGGCGATTTTGCGCTGCTGCCTTCCGTGCAGGCGTACACGGCGCTGATCGGAGGGAAATATAAATATATGCTCGGCACCCAGCGCGACGTATACCGCTTCATCACGCGCGGGTTTTCCGTTTCCGTAAAGCCTGTGGAAAGCTATTGCGACCTGTGGCAGTATATCTGCGTTTGCGCGGGCGAGGCGCAAAAATACGAGGCGTGCCTGCGCTTTATGGAGAGCCTGCTTTCCGAAACGGTGCAAAAATCGCTCTCTTCCGTGGGCATGCTCAGCCCGTATTGCTCCGTTTACGGGGAAGAAAACGCGGCGATGCGCGCGTTGGAATCCATTTCGCCTGCGAAAACATTGTTCGCCTTTGCGGACGCGGGCGCGCGCGAGGCTTTTGCGGCGCTTGCGGAAGGCGTTTTAAAGGGCGACGAAAACGGCGCAAAAAAATTGGAAAACTATCTCGTATAGATTTGTAAAAATCGGGCGTTTGTAGTAAAATATAGGAGAGAAAAATGGGAGATATTTTTGACCGCGTTGCCGAGTGTGCGCGCGGCTGTACCGCCGAGAGGGATTTCAGCTTTGCCGGGCATACGACGGTCGGCATCGGCGGGAGCGCCCGGCTGTGCCTGTATCCCGCAGGTCTTGCCGCGGCGGAAAACGCGATGCGCGCCGTTGCGCGCGCGGGCGTGCCGTACGTCGTGCTCGGCGCGGGCGCGAACGTGCTCGCCGCAGACGCGGGCTTCGACGGGGTCGTGATCTCGACGGAAAAGATGCGTTCCGTGCGGACGGACGGCGAAACGGTCTTTGCCGAGAGCGGCGCGAATATGGCGCGGCTCCTGCGGCGGCTGGCGGAGGAAGGGCTCGGCGGGCTCTCGTTTATGGCGGGCATTCCCGCGAGCGTCGGCGGCGCCGTGTATATGAACGCGGGCACCGCGCGCGGGCATATCGGCGATCGGGTGCTGGCGGTGCGCGCGTTCTCTGCCGACGGAAGGCTGCTGGAATTTTCTGCGCGCGACTGCGCGTTCGGATATAAGCATACGGCGTTTACGGACGCGGGGCTTTTGCTTTTGACGGTAAAACTGAGGGCGCGGTATTGCTGCCGCGAGCGCGCGCTCGCGGACATGCAAGAGGTGCTTGCGGAACGCGCGCGTCTGCCGCGCGGCAGGAGCATGGGGTGCGTGTTCAAAAATCCCGAAGGCTTTTCTGCGGGCGCGCTCATCGAGCGCGCGGGCATGAAAGGCGCGCGGGAGGGCGGGGCGTTCGTCTCCTGCGAGCACGCGAATTTTATCATAAACGGAGGAAGTGCCACCGCAAGGGAAGTGCGTGCGCTCATAGAACGGGTGCGCGGCGCCGTGCTTCGGGAAACGGGCGTGCGCCTGACGGAAGAGATAGTGTACATAGGAGATGATTGAATGTTGCTAACGGGCGATTATCATACGCATACGATATACAGCCACGGATCGGGCACGGTGCTTGACAACGCGCTCTCCGCAAAGGAAAAGGGGCTGAAAGAGATCGCGATCACCGATCACGGATTCGAGCAGATGGCGTTCGGCATCAAGCGGAAAAAAGTCCCGCAGCTCATCAAGGACTGCCGCGAGGCTACCGAAAAGACGGGCGTAAAGGTATATGTGGGCATGGAGGCGAATCTGTGCGACGAGAACGGGCGGACGGATATGACCGTCAACGATTATAAGGACTTCGACGTTTTTCTGATGGGCATACACCGCTTTGTGAAGTTCACGCGGTTCAAGGATTTCTGGAACATGCTTTTCGTGAACTTCTTTTATACGCTCATCAAAAAGGAAGGGAGCAAAAGCCTGATACGCTACAATACGCGCGCCTATATCAACAGCATCGAAAAATATCCGATCGACGCGGTAACGCACCTCAATTTTCTGTGCTTTTGTGACGTTGCGGAGGTGGCGAAGGCGGCGCGGGACAACGGGACGTATATCGAGCTCAACGCCAAAAAGGTGCATCTTTCCGACGAGCAGCTGGAAAAGGTCGTTTCGACGGGCGTCCGGTTCATCATCGATTCCGACGCGCACTCGCCCGACCGGGTGGGCGACACGAAGCTCGTGGACGACATGCTCTCCCGCGTGGAGGTGCCGCGCGACAGGATAGACAATATAGACGGAAGGACTCCTGCTTTCCGTTTCAGGCAATTTAAGGAAAAGAGTTTATAGCCATGAATAATTTTACGGGCGAGATCAAACGCGAGATCATGAAAAACGGACTGGAAAACGCATGCTGCAAGACGGCGGCGCTCTCCGCCTTTTTGCGCACGACGGGAAGCGTGATCCGCTCGGGAGAAAATTACGGCTTTGAATTTGTGACCGAGAGCGAAGACGTCGCGGCGTTTTTTATCGGGATATTGGAGGAGCTGTACGGGGCGGAGCTCAAAGTGGAACAGGCGACCACGGACGCGCGCAACGGGCGCGACAGGCTGGTGTTTTCCTGTCTTTCCGATAAATCGCTCTATATCCTCGGTCAGCTCGGCATCGTCGAACGGGGGGAAGACAGCCTCGAATTCCGCCTCGACATGGACAAGTATGTGGTGGAAAACGCCTGCTGCGAGGTCGCATGGATCAAGGGCGCGTTTTTGGGGAGCGGCAGCTGCACCCTTCCGAAACTGGAAGACACCCGTTCGGGGTATCACTGGGAGATCGTGTTTTCCAATAAATTTCTGGCGGACGACTGCTGCCGCCTGCTGGCGCTGCACGAGATCCTGGCGCGGTGCGTGGAGAGGAAGGGCTCCTTTGTCGTTTACCTCAAAAGCAGGGAGAGTATTTCCGACTTTTTGTATCTCGCGGGCGCGGAAGGGGCTTTGCAGAAGCTCAACCGCCTCGCGGATAAAAAGGACGAAAAAAACCGCATCAACCGCGTGGCGAACTGTTTGCAAAAGAACTACGACAAAAGCGTGGTCGCCTCCGTCAGGCAGATAAGGGCGATCGAACGCATCGACGCGCTCGTAGGGCTTTCCGAGCTCGACGATTCGCTCCGCGAGACGGCGGCCGCGCGGCTGGCGGATAAAGAGGCGTCGCTGAAAGAACTTGCGGAGAGGCTGAACGTATCCAAAAGCTGCCTGAATCACAGGCTGAGGAAACTTGTTAAACTTGCAGAAGAATTAGACGGGGAGGAATAGAAAAAATGAACAGGGCTAAATTTGTGTACAAGAAGGATTCTTACAACGCGTACGACGCGCAGAGGATCGTGTTCGAGGCGTGCAAATTCAAGAGCGAAGTTACCATCGAAAACGGCGACAAGCGCGCCAACGCAAAGAGCATCATCGGGCTCGTTTCCATGAAGTTCGTGGCGGGCGACGAATACACGGTCATGGCGGAGGGCGCGGACAGCCGCGCCGCGGCGTCGGGCGTGGCGAAATTCATCTCGGAGCTGAGCTGACCGCGGTATAACGCACAAAGGGCGCCCCTCTTTTTGGGGGCGATCGAGATCGTTATTTACGCTTGGCGCGCCGACGGGCGCGCCTTTATGAAAAAAGAAAGGGATAAACATGGCGGAATTCGTACATTTACATCTTCATACCGAATACAGCTTGCTCGACGGCGCGTGCAAGGTTGACGACCTTGTGGAGCACTGCGTCAAAAACAACGTGAAGGCGCTCGCGATCACCGATCACGGCAACATGTATGCGACGCTCTATTTTGCCGAGCTGTGCAAAAAGAACAACATTCAGGCGATCATCGGCTGCGAAATGTATATGACGCAGGATCTTACCGTGAAAGACAGTTCGGGCGACTTCGAGCATCTGATCCTGCTCGCAAAGAACAAAAATGGATATAAAAACCTCGTAAAACTCGATTCCATCGCCTATGTGGATGGATTTTATTATAAGCCGAGGATAGATTACAAGACGCTCAGAGAGCACAGCGAGGGGCTTGTTTGCCTTTCCGCCTGCCTTGCGGGGCGCATTCCGAAGCTGCTTCTGAAAGGGGATTACGAGGGCGCGAAAAAGACGGCGCTCGAACTGAAAGAGATATTCGGAGACGATTTTTATATCGAGATACAGGATCACGGTCTGGAAGAGCAGCGCCGCGTTCTGCCCCTCTTGCTGCAACTCGCGAAAGAGCTGGATATTCAGCCCGTTGCCACCAACGACGTGCACTATATCCGCAAGGAAGACTGGGAAATGCAGGACGTGCTGATGTGCATTCAGATGAAGCGCACGATAGACGATCCGAAGCGCATGAAATTCGGCTCGCAGGAGTTTTACTTCAAGACGCCCGAAGAAATGGAGGCGCTCTTTTCCTATGTGCCCGAGGCGATCTCCAACACCGTGGTGATCGCGAACAAGTGCGCGGAGGAGCCCTGCTTTGACCTGAAAGACAACGGCGACCCGATCAAGGATAAGTCGCTGATCCCCGGGTATACGCCCGAAGACGGCTCCGACCCCAAAGACTACCTCACGAAGCTTACCTGGGAGGGACTCAAAAAGAGGTACGGCGAGATCACGGAGGCCGTGAAAAAGAGGGCGGACTACGAGCTGGGCATCATCCTCGGCATGGGCTTTGCGGAATATTACCTCATCGTCATGGACTTTATCCAGTGGTCGAAGGCGCACGGCATTCCCGTGGGGCCTGGGAGGGGAAGCGGCGCGGCGAGCATCGTCGCCTACGCCGTCGGGATCACGGACATCGACCCGCTCAAATACGACCTGTTCTTCGAGCGTTTTCTCAACCCCGACCGCGTTACCATGCCCGACTTCGACGTTGACTTTTGTAACGAGCGCCGCCCGGAGGTCATCGAATACGTACGCAACAAATATCATCCCGAAAACGTGGCGCAGATCGTAACGTTCGGTACTTTGGCTTCGAAAGCGGCGATAAAGGACGTTGGCAGAGTACTGCGCGTGCCATATTCCGAAACAGATCGCGTTACGAAGATCATGGACGGAAAGTCTACCATATCCGAGCTTTTGGGGCGCAAGATCCCCGGGCTTCGGCAAAAGCTGGAAGACCCGTCTGTTCCCGAGGAGAAAAAAGACGACATACGCAAGACGCTCGAAGAGCAGGAGAAAAAGCGCAACAACGAGTTTATAGAGCTCTATGAAACGGACGAAACGCTGCGGCGCGTCATAGACATGTCTCTCAGGCTGGAAGGCATGCCGCGCAATACCTCCATGCACGCGGCGGGCGTGGTCATATGCCGCAAGCCCATCGCCGAGGCGGTGCCGCTCTCGCGCAACGGCGAAGACATCACCACCCAGTTCGACATGAAAGAAGTGGAGTCCATCGGCATGCTGAAAATGGACTTCCTCGCGCTTACGACCCTTACGGATATCAAAAAGGCTTGCGATTATATCCTCGAAGATACGGGCGTGGAGATAGATTTCAACGCGCTCGGCTATAACAACCCCGAGGCATACGCGCTCATCTCCGAAGGAGATACCGACGCCGTGTTCCAGCTCGAACAGGGCGGCATGAAGCGCTTTATGAAAGACCTCAAACCCGACTGTCTGGAAGACATCATCGCGGGCGTCGCGCTCTACCGCCCGGGGCCGATGGCGTATATCCCTACCTATATCGAGAACAAGCTGAATCCCTCCAAGGTAAAGTACGATACGCCGCTTCTCGAACATATCTTAAAGGTTACGTACGGCGTTATCATTTATCAGGAGCAGGTCATGCAGATCTTCCAGGATCTTGCGGGATTTTCGCTCGGGCAGGCCGACCTCGTGCGCCGCGCGATGGGTAAAAAGAACAAGGCCGAGCTGATGGCGCAAAAGGAAAAATTTATTTCCGGAAACATCGACCAGGGCGGCAACATAGAGGGCGCCGTGAGCCGCGGCGTGCCCAAAGAGGTCGCCGAAAAGGTGTTCGGCGATATGGAGAGCTTTGCGAGCTACGCCTTCAATAAGGCGCACGCCACCTGCTACGCGGTGCTCGCGTACCGCACGGCGTATTTGAAGCGCTTTTATCCGAAGGAATTTATGGCGGCGATCCTCAATAACCGCATCGAAAAAATTGAGGAGATCACAAAATATACCGTTTATCTGAAAGAAAAAAATATTCCCGTTTTGCAGCCGGACGTGAATAAAAGCAAGCCTTACTTTTCCGTGCAGGGAGACGCGGTGCGCTTCGGGCTGAGCGCTTTGAAGGGCGTGGGAGTGGGCGCGACGGAGAAGATCATCGAGGAGCGCAACGAGCACGGGGAGTTCAAGAACTTTCCGGACTTCGTTTTCCGCTGTGCGCCGCTTCTGAACAAGCGCATGTTGGAAGGGCTTATCTCTGCGGGCGCCTTCGACTGCTTCGGCGTGCGCCGTTCGCAGCTTCTCGCCGTCTACGAGAGCGTGCTCGACAGGGCGAATAAGATCAACAAACAAAAATCGAGCATGCAGATGAGCCTGTTCGGCGACATCATCGAGGAGGACGTGACGGACATCTCCTATCCCAACATCCCCGAGCTCGAAAACAACGACAAGCTCGCCCGCGAAAAGGCGGTGCTGGGCGTATACGTCAGCGGACACCCGTTCGAAGGGTATATGCACGCATTCAAAGACTGCTCCTTTTCCTGCATGAAAATGCAGAACTTTGAGGAGGACGAGGAGGGGCACAGGGCATACCCCGAGCTCACCGACGGCGCGCCTGTTACGATGGGCGGCATTATCGGCACCTTCAAAAAGATCATGACCCGCTCCGGCTCGCCCATGGCGTTCATCTCGGTGGAAGATCTGTACGGGAGCATTGAATGCGTCGCTTTTCCGTCGGTATACGAGCGTATCAAACACGTCGTTGCGGCGGACAAGATCGTGTACCTTACCGGAAAGATGCAGCTCGACAGCGAAAAGGCGCCCGTCATCATTCTCGATACGATGAAGGAATACGACGGGAGCGCAGAATCTTCCGCGCCGGCTGCCGCGGCGCCGGCGGCAAAGCCCGCGAGGGCCGCGGAACATGCGCTGTGGCTGAACGCGACGGCGCTTTCCGACGAGGAGTTCGAAGATCTTATCGCGCTCTTTTCCCATTACGCGGAAGGGCATACGACGGTCAAGATCAAGCGGGGTGCGGAGCGCTATAAGATGACGGGTGTGAACGACTGCCGCGGCCTGCGCGAGGAATTGTTCCTGTACCTCGACGAAAAGGACATCGTAATGGTATAAAATCGCGGTTTTTTGCAAAAAATGAACGTTTCGCTAAAAATTTCCCCGACTATATGAAAATACTTTTGTTTTTAAGGCGGATTTGGTATAATAAGGGAGCAGTCGGTCAAATTTTTACCGGGGCGGTTTTTCGCTCCGTTTGGAGGAGATAGTTATGAAGAGAATCGGTGTTTTGACGAGCGGCGGAGACGCGCCCGGAATGAATGCCTGCATCAGGGCGGTCGTCAGGACGGCTAAATATTTCGGCATGGAGGTGTTCGGGATCCATCAGGGATATGCCGGACTCATCAATGACGATATGGTCGAGATGGGCATGCGCAGCGTTTCCGACATCGTGCAGCGCGGCGGCACCATGCTCAGGACGGCGAGGTGCGTGGAAATGTATACGGTGGAGGGGCAGAAGCAGGCGGTCAAAACGCTGAATGCCCGCGGCATAGAGGGGCTTGTCGTCATCGGCGGCGACGGTTCGTTCAAGGGGGCGAAGTGCCTCAGCGAGGATTACGGCATTCCGACCATCGGGATCCCCGGCACCATCGACAACGACCTCGAATATACCGATTATACGCTCGGGTTCGACACGGCGGTAAACACCTGTCTCGACATCATCAATAAGCTTCGCGACACAATGACTTCGCACGAGCGCATCAGTGTGGTGGAGGTCATGGGCAGGCGCTGCGGAGATATCGCGCTCTATTCCGGCATCGCCAGCGGCGCGGAGATCATCGTCGTTCCGGAGATCTCTTACGATATGGAAGACATCGTTCTGCGCATCAACCGCAGCCGCGCGAACGGGAAGCATTCCAACATCATTATTTTGGCGGAAGGCGTTTCCACGAGCGAAGAGTTTTCCAAAAAATTGCAGTCTATGACGACTTATTCGGTGCGCGGTACCACGATCGGCCACGTGCAGCGCGGCGGCTCGCCGTCGATGGCAGACAGAATGCTCGCGGCACAGTTCGGCAACAAGGCGGTGCGCCTGCTCAAAGACGGCATCGGCAACCGCGTCGTCGGCATTCACAAAAACGAGATCATCGACCTCGACATCATCGAGGCGGTCAGCATGAAAAAGAAGTTCAATTACGAGCTTTATGAAACGCTGCAAATGATTTCCATGTAACGGTTTTGAATGATTGGGGGAGCTGATTTCGGATCGGCTCCCTTTTTTGGACTCTTTTTTGCAAAATTTCCAAAAAAAATGTGAAAAAATTTCCAAATTAGTCTTGAAATAATCCGAAATGTGTAATATAATAAATAGAGAAAGCGAAGCGCCCGCCGCGATCGCGTGCGGCGCGCGGTATGAAAAAAACTTTTTAGTCTATACTAAAACGGAGTGATACGAAAATGATCCTTACAGTATGTCTCAATCCCTGCACAGACGTCACCATTGAGGTCGATGCGTTGAATGTCGGAAAGCTCAACCACGTTAAAAACAAGACGCTCAGTTTTACGGGTAAGGCGCTGAACGTTGCCATAGGGGTGGCGCGGCTGCGCGGGCAGAGCCACGCAACGGGATTCATGTACAACGAAAACGGATCGCTCTTCGAACAGGCGCTCGACCGGGAAGGGGTGTCCAGCGTATTTATCTGGAATCGCGGGCGGGTCAGAGAAAATTATAAATTTATCGACAACAAGTCTATGCTCACGGAAGTCAACGACGTGGGCGAGCCGATTGCGGAGAACAAGCAGGCGGAGCTTGTAGACCTCGTTGCCAACCTCAGCAAGAGGAGCGACGTGGTCGTGATTTCCGGAAGCCTTCCCCGCGGCATCGAAAGCGATTATTATATCCGCCTGTTCAATGCGGTGCCGGACGGAAAATTGAAGGTCGCCGATTGCGACGGCCCGAGACTTCTGGCGGCGTTGCAGGCGGGAATGGATCTCGTCAAGCCGAACAAAGATGAGTTGCAGAACACGCTGGGACAGGAATTCCGTTCCAGAGAAGACCTTTTGAAGGGATGCAGGACGCTGATCGATAAGGGCGCGAAACGGGTGCTTTTGTCGCTCGGCAAGCGCGGCGCGATCATTACGGACGGTTCGAAAAATTATTACTGCCGCAGCATCAACGTGGCGGTCAATTCTACGGTCGGCGCGGGAGACGGCATGCTCGCGGCCGCGAGCATGTTGCTCGAACAGGGGGCTGATCTGCCTGACATTCTCCGCGCGGGCGTTGCGGCTGGCACGGCGACGGTAACGACCTTCGGGCAGATATCCTTTACGAAGGAGAAATACGACGAGATCTACGCAAACCTTACGGTAGAGGAGTTTAAATAAATTTTGATTACGGTAGCAGATGTCAAAAAAGACGAAGAAGTAAAGGCGATCATGTATATGGCGGAAAATCAGATCGAGGCGCTCGGTTTTACCGAGCACTCGGTGCGCCATTCGAGCATCGTGAGCAACTGGGCGGGCGAGATATTGCGGGGCATCGGAGCGGACGAGCACAGGGTGGAACTCGCAAAGATCGCAGGATACCTTCACGACATCGGCAACAGCATCAACAGAGACAATCACGCGCAGAGCGGCGCGATCCTCGCATATAAGATACTGACGCGCATGGGGATGTCTTATATGGACGCCGCCGACGTGATGATGGCGATCGGCAATCACGACGAGCACGAGGGGCTTCCCGTGAGCGACATAACCTCCGCTCTGATCTTGGCAGACAAGGCGGACGTGCATAAGAGCCGCGTTCGAGCCAATACCACCCGTATGAATACGGAAAGCCTGAATATACACGACCGCGTGAATCTCGCAGCGGAAAAATCCGCCGTATATGTCGATCAGCAAACGGGGGAGATCATTCTGAATATCGTTATTGATACGGATAAGTGCCCCGTTATGGATTATTTCGAGATCTACTTCGGAAGAATGCAGCTGTGCCGCCGCGCGGCGGATTTTTTGGGGAGAAAATTTGTGCTCATCATCAACGACGTGCGCCTGCTGTGATCGATTGGGTAAAGCTTACGCGCCCGTGCCGATTTATCGGCACGGGCGCGTTTTTACGGGCAAAACTTTTTGCAGGCTCTATTTCGCATGCGCTGCGTATCGCCCGCTTTGCAGGCATGGTGCCGCCTTATGCGGAATGCCGCCAAACGGTCAGGCGACCCTGCGGGATTCGATGTAATAGTTCCAGCGCTGCGTTGAGATGGGTTCTATCACGGCGTGGTCGGTCGCGGTGTGCAGGATATAATTGTCGCCGAGATACAGCGCCACGTGCCCGATGCGCTCCACGCCCGTCTTATTGTATCGGGAAGAATTCGTGAAGAACATGAGATCTCCGCGCTTTAAATCGCTCCTGGCAACGTGTTTGCCCTGTACGACCTGCGTGCGGGTGGTAACGTCTAAAATGACGTCAGCGCCGTAATAGTAGATGTACTGCATCAGGGAAGAGCAATCGTATTTGGCGGCGTCGAAATTTTTAAGGAAATTGCCTTTGCCGTCGTGCAGTCGCACCGCGCCGTAAACGTAGGGGTGCCCGAGAAGTTTATATCCTTCTTCGATGACTCTTTCGATCTTCTCGTCGATCTCGTGCTCCATTTCATAGAGCTCGGTATACGCGTTGCCGGCGCTTACATAGGCGGTTTTGCTGCGGAATTCCGTGATGTACCAGCTGCCTGTTTTACCCTTGTAAATGAGCATGTCGTTTTTGTCCAGAGACCCGAGGGACGTATAATTCGTTCCGGGGCCGCTGCGCACGTTCAGCCCGCTCGTTTTTGCTCGGATGTATTGGCTGCCGTGCTTTTTTTCTTCGTCTTCGTCTGCCGGTGCATCTTCTTCGATACCCTCTCCGTTCTCTTCGGGCGGCAGAGCTTCGGGCGGGGTTGACCCGCCGCCGTTTCCGCCCGTTTCGGGCGCTTCGGGCAAATCTTCCGAAACGCCGCCGTTATCGTGAATGTTGTCTTCCTCGGGAAGGGGGGATTCGATCGAATTTCCCTTTTCGAGTGAACTTGCGATGATAAAATAGGTCAAAAAGCCGAACGTTGCCGTCAGAGCGATCGAAAGAAACAGTGACGCCGCTCTTAAAATTGATTTTTTCATATCTCTACCTCCGGCGTATATAATACAGGAAATATGTGAAAAAATCAATGCAAAAATTTTACTAAAATCGGCAAAAATCGCCATTTATCGTGTACTATGCGTGACATAAACAGCTATTTTTCCTGTGTTTGCGCGCTTTGGAGAGATTTGGCTGATTTGACTTTTGCCGCGTTTCGTTTTATAATGAACGGGAAAGCAAACAACGGGAGACGGACAAATGTTTTGGTGGTGTTGGTTGATTGTGGCGGTTGTGGCAGCCGCCATTCTTGCGGTTGCGGCGGCTGCCGCGGCGGGGCTGTATGCAGTACATAAAATTTACGGCCGCAGATACGACGGCAATCCGAACGTAAAGTATTTTACGGCAGAGGATTTTGACGGGCTGCGTGCGGAGCCCGTGTCATTCCTTTCCGGAAAAGAGACCTTGCGTGGATTCATTTACTCGCGGGAGCTTTCCTGCGCGGGCGCGGTGATCTTTTCGCACGGCTTCGGGGCGGGGCATACCTCGTATACGACGGAGATAGACCGGCTGACGAAGGAAGGATTTAAAGTGCTCGCCTTCGACAATGCGGGGTGCATGAGCAGCGATGGGGATCGGCTGGGCTGCTTTGACCGCGGCGTATGCGATCTTGTTGCCGCGGCGGAGTTTGCCTCCCGCGACGAGCGGCTCAAGTACTTGAAAAAGGCGTTTGTGGGGCATTCGTGGGGCGGTTTTTCCGTGATGAACGCTTTTCCGCTTGCGGACGGCGTTTGCTGTGCCGTGGCGATGTGCGGCTTTGAAAGCGGTTCGCAGGTGCTCGCGCAAAATATTTTCGGCGCGTGCGCGCCCCTTCGTGCGGTTGCGGCTGCGGCGATCGCCCGCCGCAGCCTTGCGCGGTCGGGCATGAAGCGGGGCAGACGTTCGAGCGTTTCACTCAGAAACATTAAAAAGCCGATCTATCTTTTATACGGAGAGAAGGACGCGACGGTGCGTTACCGCTGGAACGGTAAAAAGATCCTGCGCGCATTGAAGGAAAATCCTTTTGTAAAAGGTGAGACCTTTCCCGATAAAGGGCACAACGTATATCTGACGAACGAGGCGGAGCGGGCGCTGCACGAAACGTTCGGTTCCATTGCAAAGATCGCCAAAAAGGATAAGGTGCAGGCCGCGCGCATGTATAAAGAAGTGGATTATGCCGCCGTCACGCAGGAGGACGACGCCGTGATGCGGCGCATCGCGGGGTTCCTCCGCGAGAATATGTGAGAACGCGGGCACGGGGATAAGCGCGGGCCGCTGTGCATTCGACGACCGAAAGACGCGCGCGGAAAGCGCTTTCGGAATCTGAATAAAAAATGCCGCCGCGCGTTGCCGCGCGGCGGACATGGTATATACGGATAGTTGTGTTACAGCGGCGCTTCGCTGCGGCTTTGGCGGAATTGCCCCGGCGTCATGCCGCATTTTTCCTTAAAAATCGTGCAAAAATAGTGTTCGTCTGCAAAAACGAGCGCGTCCGAGATCTCCATGACGGGCATATTTGTGTTCACGAGCATGAATTTTGCAAGCTCAATGCGCCTGTCGAGCAGGTATTTATAGGGCGTAGTGCCGTAATATTTTACAAAATCTCGGTTGATCTGCGACTTCGATTTATACAGTTTGGCGGAAATATCCTCGACGGAGATCTTTTTGGTGAGGGATTCGTTGAGCAGGAATTTCGTCTGCTTCGCCGTTTCGGAGATCTTTACGGTTTCCCGTTCCCGTCCTGCGAAGCGGCCGAGGTCGGAGAGTATGGAAAAGAGGATATTCATGACGGGATAAGCGATCGCTTCGTTGTCGGGCGAGCGCTTTACGAGGGAATAGATCTGCGTCATTTTGTCGGCGGCGTTAAAGCCGTGAAAGACTCCCGTGCCCGCAATATGCATCGCCTCGAACGCCGCAGAGAAAAAATCGCAATAAAAGTTGATCCATATTTTTTTCATGGGATCTTTCGCGTCGGAGTAATAATGCTGGCGGGTGTTCGGTTCGAGGCAGTAAAAATCGCCTGCCGAAAGTTCGTGTTTTACGCCGTTATAGATCAGGGTACCCTTGCCTTCGAGTACCTGCTCGAATACGAAGAAGCGCGCGCCGCCGCGCTCGATGAAATACCCCGGCATGGGATCGGTGATGCCGGCGCAGTCGATGTTGAGCGGGAGCGCGTCGGACTTGTTGAATACATAGATGAGCTCTTCCTTGGAGCGTTCGCCCATTCTGAAATATTCCTGCATAAAATTGTTTGTATCCATATCGCCTTGTTTCGCGCTTTTTTATTCTATTATAGCAAAAAAGCGCGCGGCGTGCAAGAGGGTGCGCGCAAAAAGAAAGATAGCAGGGTAAAAATAAAACGGACTTGCCTGAGCGCGGTGCGAAAACGCGGAAAGGCAGGTGATATCCGAAAAGGAGGGATTTGCTATGGCGGGTTGCCGCAGCGTACATAAATTGGCGGGGCGCCTGCGCGCGCTGTGCGCGGCGGAGGGCGGCTCTTTGATGGCGATACAATCGAACGATCGCAGGATCACTCTCGTGGCGGGCGGCTATCCGCTGTTTGTTGGCGGGAAGATCGCGGGCGGCATAGGCGTCGGCGGCGGAACGGAGGAGCAGGACTGCGAGATCGCCGAATATGTGCTTTCCGTATTCGAAAAGGAAAAAATTGCATAAAAACACATAACGGTTGACTCGCCGCCCCTTTTTATGATAAACTAAACGCATCAAAATATAAGGAGGGGGGATATGTCTGCTGTAAAAAGATCTGTTTTTATGCGGCTCTTCGGACCGGGTGCGCAGTTTCGGAGATTGAGTGAAAGGGAGGACAGGCCACAGCTTGTTCGCCTTGGCGTTAAGGGGATCGTATTGGCTTGTATCGGTACGCTCTTTACGATTCTGCTTGCGGTTTTAGGTTCTCTTTGTGCGGAAAATATGCTCAGCGCCCGTCTCGGAGACGGAGACGTGAGTTTTCCGTTTCTTTCTCTGGCGGGGGGCGATCGTTTTTTTTGCGGGTGCGGTGTTTTTCTATTTCGGGCTCGTTTTTACTTGCCTTTTTTACGGGATTTATCAGCGCAGGCTCAACGACAGGGGCGTGGGTAGGGCCGCCGTTGCCGTCAGCGCGGTTGGGTTGATCGTATCCGTCGCCGTATCGGTCGCCGTCGTTATGGTCATATTATAAGTGTATCGCGGGCGCGGACTTTTGTGTTTTACGGGCTGAATTTTTATCATGAATATTCGTTGCGATCGGTGGCTGCGCGCGAAAAGTCGATACCGGAGGACTGCCGCGCGCGGGATACGGCTACGGACATGCATTTTGTGAAAAAGCGGATCCGCCGGGGTACGGCGGGCCCGCTTTTTGTATGGTAAAAACCCGCGGATAGTCCGCGGGTTTTTACCATACAAAAAAGGAACACCGAAATTCTTTCGGTGTTCCGTAAATGGAGCTGATAGCGGGATTTGAACCCGCGACCTCGTCCTTACCAAGGACGTGCTCTACCTACTGAGCCATATCAGCGAATTTATATAAACAAGCTTATTTATTATATAGGATAGGGAAAAAATTGTCAATCGTTTATCGGCGGTTTTCATCAAAATTTGCCGTCGCTAAGAAATTTTTACGTTTACCGCCTGTAAACGGGCTATTTTTTATCCTTTCGGAAAAAGTCTTTACAATATAAGGGATATATGTTATAATATTGCCGATCCGAAAGGGTGAAAACAGGAGGTATATCATGGCAGAACTGAAATACGAGATCACCGAAAAGCTGGGCGTTCTCAGCGAATCGGCAAACGGCTGGACAAAGGAGCTCAACCTCGTGAGCTGGAACGATCGCGAGCCGGTGTACGATATTCGTACGTGGAGCCCCGATCATGAGAGAATGGGCAAAGGGGTAACGTTGGCGCCCGACGAGGTAAAGACGCTCAAAGAGCTTCTCGACAAGACGGATATTTAACGGATCGGGAGACGGCCGTGCGGTGCGTCTCCCGATTTTTGCCCGAAAACAGATGTTTTCGGGCAAATTTGTCGCGCGGGTACGCGTGATTCGGTGGAAAATTTTTGTTTTTTATTGTATAATACATCTGACAACATTATTACGGGAGAAATATTATGGCAGATACGTCCGTTTACGAAAATCCTTTGCTGAGCCGCTACGCGAGCAGGGAGATGGCGGAAAGTTTTTCCGACGATAAAAAATTCCGCCTTTGGAGAAAACTGTGGATCGCTCTTGCGGAGGCGGAAAAAGAGCTGGGGCTCAACATCACCGACGAGCAGATCGCCGAAATGAAAAAGTATGCTGACGACATCAATTACGACGACGCGCGCAAATTCGAAAGCGAAGTAAGGCACGACGTGATGGCGCACGTAAAGGCTTTCGGCAAGCAGGCGAAAAAGGCCGCGGGTATTATCCATCTCGGCGCGACTTCCTGCTATGTGACGGACAATGCGGAGGTCATCATCATCGACGACGCGCTCGGCATGGTGCTCAAAAAACTTGTGAACGTGATGGATAAGCTCCGTGTATTTGCGCGCAGATATAAAGCGTTGCCTACGCTCGGCTTTACGCATTTGCAGCCCGCGCAGCTGACCACGGTGGGCAAGCGCGCCACGCTGTGGCTTTCCGATCTGGAAATGGACTACATTTCGCTCATGCACCTGAAAGAGACGGTAAAGCTTCGCGGGGTCAAGGGCACCACGGGCACGCAGGCGAGCTTTTTGGATCTTTTCGAGGGCGACGGCGCGAAGGTGCGCGAGCTCGAAAAGCGTGTCGTTGCAAAGCTGGGCTATGATAAGGTGTACGGCGTGACGGGGCAGACCTACCCGAGAAAATTCGATTACAACGTGCTGTGCGTGCTTTCTCAGATCGCGCAGAGCGCCTACCGCTTTTCCAACGACATTCGCCTTTTGCAGCACATGAAAGAGGTCGAGGAGCCCTTTGAAAAGCATCAGATCGGTTCTTCCGCGATGGCGTACAAGCGCAACCCGATGCGCAGCGAACGTATGGGCTCGCTCGCGCGCTATGTGCTCAGCCTTCCCGTAAACGCGGCGGTAACCGCCTCCACGCAGTGGTTCGAGCGCACGCTCGACGACAGCGCAAACAAACGCATCGTCATTGCGCAGGCGTTCCTGTCCGTAGACGCGATCCTCAATTTGTATCTGAATATTTCCGAAAATCTTGTCGTGTACGAGAAGGTGATCGCCAAACATATCGCGGCGGAACTGCCGTTCATGGCGACGGAGAATATCATGATGGAATGCGTAAAGGCTGGAGGCAACCGTCAGGAACTGCACGAGCGTATCCGCGTGCATTCCATGGAGGCTTCCAAAAACGTCAAGGCGGAAGGAAAGGAAAACAATCTGATCGAACTCATTAAAGCGGACGACATGTTTGCGGCTGTCAAAGACAGGCTGGACGGGATCCTTGACGCGAAAAATTTTATCGGCAGGAGCCCCGAACAGGTAGAAGAGTTTTTGTCTGCCGAGATCGATCCGATCCTCGAAAAGCACAAAGATTTGCTCGGAGAAAGCGGAGAAGTGCGCGTATAAGCCGCGGAAACAAAAACGTAGGGGGTTTTATAGGAAACGGCCGCCCGATTTTTGTTGACACGGGCGGCTTTTCTATCTATAATTTGCGTGACAAAGAGAAATACTGATTAAGACTCCGCCGCGGTGCGGCGGGGCAGGAGAAAAACGGATATGCTGGAACTGAAAAACATTTCATATTCCGTGAAGGACGAAAATACGGGCAGAATGCAGGACATTCTCAAAGACGTAGACCTTACCTTTGAGGAAAAGGGCATCAACGTCATCACGGGGCCGAACGGAAGCGGAAAATCCACGCTGATCAAGCTCGTGATGGGCTTTGAGAAGCCTACGGCGGGCAAGGTGCTCTTCAACGGGGAAGACATCACCGGCCTCGGCGTTACGGAGCGCGCGAAAAGAGGCTTTACCATCGCGTTTCAGCAGCCCGTGCGCTTTAAAGGGATCACGGTAAAAAAGCTTTTGGAGCTTGCGAGCGGGCGCAAAATGAACACGGAGGATATGTGCGACTGCCTTTCTTCCGTGGGGTTGTGCGCGCGCAACTACATCGACCGCGCGGTGGACGGCACGCTCTCGGGCGGAGAGCTCAAACGCATAGAGCTTGCCATGGCCGTGGCGAAGGGCGGAGAGGTCTTTCTTTTGGACGAGCCGGAAGCAGGCATTGACCTTTGGAGCTTTGAAGATCTGGTAAAGATATTCGACCGCCTGCGCGACAAAACGGTGATCATAGTCAGCCACCAGCAGAGGATATTGGAGACGGCGGACAAGATCTTTTTGTTCGATCAAGACAAGATCACTTCGGCGGGCAGGGGAGACGATCTGTTTGCGCTTCTGACCCGCAGGCCCGCGCTCTGCTGGCGCAACTTGAAGGAGAACTGAAAATGGACAGGACAGATTCGGAGCTTTTAGAGACGATCGCGGGTTTGCACGATATACCCGAAGGCAGCTTCAATATCCGCAAAAACGGAAAGCTGATGGCGAGAAATTCGACTTCCGATATAGAGATCGTTCCCAAAAAAGATAAAGACGGCATAGACATCATCGTAAAGGCGGGCGTGGTCAATAAATCGGTGCATATCCCCGTATTGCTCACCGTGGGCGATTTTAAAGAGACGGTGTACAACGACTTTTTTATCGGCAAGGGGGCAGACGTGACCATTATCGCGGGCTGCGGGATACACAACGACGCCTGCGGCGACGCCGAACACGACGGCGTACACACCTTTCATCTGGAAAAGGGCGCAAAGGTCAAATATATCGAGAGGCATTACGCCTCCGGCGACGGTACTGGCAAAAAGTCTTTTGACCCCGTTACCAAGATCTACTGCAAGGAAAATTCCTGTTTTGTGATGGAATCTACCCAGTTGGGCGGCGTTACGAGCACGGTGCGCAAGACGTATGCGACGCTCGGCAAAAACGCGCAGCTCATCGTAAAGGAAAAGATCTTGACGGATAACGACGAGAGCGCCGTGACCGACTTCAAGGTGTATCTCAACGGCGAGAACAGCCGCGCGGACATCGTGAGCCGCAGCGTGGCAAAGGGCAGTTCCGTACAGAAATTCGGCTCGGATCTCGTGGGCAAAAACGAATGCTTCGGGCACGTGGAGTGCGACGGCATTTTGCTCGGCAAAGCGCGCATCGTATCCACGCCCAAGATCGACGCCGTATCCCCCGAGGCGAGCCTCGTGCACGAAGCGGCCGTCGGGAAGATCGCGGGGGAACAGCTCATGAAGCTGATGAGTTTAGGCCTTACGGAACAGGAAGCCGAAGACGCCGTGATCAAGGGTTTTTTGAACTGAATAAAAAGGATCTCTGCGGGAAGGGGCAAGCCTTCCCGCTTTTTATCGTTAAACCGCCGATTTGCCGAGTACTCTGTGCGGCATAGTTTGCAAAATTTTCCGAAAAAGGGCGTACATTTCACGCCGCCGATGAATATAGATGTAAGGAGGATCTTACGGAGGATAAGGGCTTTGGATTTTTTGGTGGGGCTGCCCGTTTGGGTGCAGGCGCTGTGCGCGACTTTGTTTACCTATGGCATGACGGCTGCGGGTGCGGCGCTTGTATTTTTTTCGGGAAGATCGGGCGGAAAATTTTTGACGGCGGCGATGGGGTTTGCCGCGGGGATCATGATCGCGGCGAGCTTTTTTTCGCTCCTGCTCCCCGCAATGGAGGGCGCTGCGGAGGGAGGAAAGGTAAATGCCGCGCTCGTCCTTACGGTCGGTTTTTTGGCGGGGTGCGCCTTTGTGATGCTTGCGGATCTCTTCCTTTCCGGAACGGAAAAGTTCAGCGGAGAGGGTAAACGGGGCAGTGCGCTGATGTGCGCCGCGATGACGCTGCATAACGTGCCGGAGGGGTTTGCGGTCGGGGTCGCGTTCGGTTCGGCGGCGGGAGAGCCGGGTGCGCTGGCGGCTGCGGTCATGCTTGCGGTCGGCATAGGGATACAGAATTTTCCCGAAGGGCTGTGCGTTGCCTTGCCGCTCAGAAAGGACGGTATGCGGGCGCCTCGCGCGTTCTTTATCGGTCAGGCATCCGGGTTTGCAGAGGTGCCTGCGGGCGTTCTCGGGGCGCTGGCGGTCTCCGCCATTTCCTCCGTGCTTCCGTGGGCGCTCGCGTTTTCGGCCGGGGCAATGATCGCCGCGGTGTGTGCGGAGCTTATACCGTCTGGTTTTTCCGAAAACAAATTTGCGGCGAGCATCGGTACGGCGCTCGGTTTTTCCCTGATGATGTTTTTGGATATTTTTCTGGGGTGACGTATATTTTTTGCGAGCTTGGGCAAAACTCAATGCGTATGGAAACACCGAAAGTAAACGAAGAAAAGCAAGAAGCGGCGGCCGCGCCGCAGGCGCAGCAGACGGTGCGCGCCGAAAAAGTCAAAAAAACGGTACTCATTATAGGGGCGTCGTCGGGCATCGGCTACGAAACGGCGCTCAAACTGATCGGCCGCAATTATAACGTCGTGAATATTTCGCGTACGCCGTGCCCGTTGGAGAGGGTCAAAAATTACGCGGCGGACGTTACTGTGGGAACGACGCTCGAAAAGGCGATCAAGTCAGTCGCGGAAAAGACGGACAGGCTGTGCGCGCTCGTATACTGCGCAGGCTTTTCCATGGCGGCTCCGCTCGAATACGCCGACCCGAAGGATTATCGCTACCTTTTTGAAGTAAATTATTTCGGCGCGCTCCGCGCGATGCAGGCCGTTGTGCCGTATATGAAAAAGAGGGGCGGCAAGATCGTGCTCATCAGCTCGATGGCGGGGCTCTTTCCCGTCGCCTTTGACGGATTTTATTCGAGTTCGAAGGCGGCGCTCGATATGCTTGCCAAGAGCGCGGATATAGAGCTTTCGCCTTTCAATATCCGCGTTACCAGCGTACAGCCGGGCGGAACTTCCACGAGTTTTACCTTCAAGCGTAAAATTTATTCGGAGGAAGACAATAAAGATTATTCCTCCCGCGTAAATAAGGCGACCGCCGCGCTCGCGAATATGGAACAGGGCGGGCTGAACGCGGGGGGAGTGGCGAAGCTCGTGGCGGACGTGATCGCGATGAAAAAGCCTCCCTGCGAAATTCAATGCGGCAAAAAAAATAAATTCTATGCTTTTGCGGGCAGGATCCTTCCTGAAAATTTATCGCTGTATCTGAACAAAAAGATGTATAAACAATGAATTTGCGCTGTACTATGTCACGCATAAATCGTTATAAATTCAATTTTTTGAGAATACCTGCGTCTTTGTGGCAGGTATTCTTTATTTTGTCCTCCGCATGATATATAATGGAATCGAAAGCGGGGCGCTTGCCGCGCCCCGAACTTGCGGCGTTTGCCGCCAGAAGGAGGAAAATCGAATTGATATTTTTTGCAGATCATGACGGCACGATCGTAAAATGCCTGCCGGGGGCGGTGCATCAAGGTTCGGCCAATGCCGACGAGATCGCGCTGTTTGCGCCCTTTGCCTGCAATACGCAGGTCATGGCGGCGTTTCGGCTGGCGGACGGCAGCACTCTGGCGCCGTCGGCGATGGCACCTGCGGGCAGGGTGGCGACGAAGGAGGGCGGCGCTGTCTGGTCGGGGTGGACGTATACCGTTCCTGCGGCAGTCGCGGCGCGTTACGGAACGGTCGCGGTGCAGTTCTACTTTTATACGGAAAGCGAGGGAGAAGTGACCGCTTCGGGAGAAGCCACCTTTGCCGTGTCGCGCGGGGTGCGTGCGCAGTTGCCCGAAACGCCCTCGGCAGACGTGTACGGGCAGATCCTTTCCAATATTGCCGCGTTGTCGGGCGAGGTTGCGGGAGGCTTTTATCCGTCGCGCGCGCTCTATGCGTGGAGCGACGCTTATACATACGGGGCGAATGAGCTCGCGTTTGTGCCCGACGGGGAAGGATACGGCGTTCTTTTGCGTTCGAAGGTCGCAGACAACGATCACGCACCGTATGCAGACGGGGCGTTGCAGACGGACTACTGGGAGGTAATGCTGTCTTTCGAGGCGGCGCACAGTGCGAGCGAGCAGGCGCAGGCTTTCGCGGAAAACGCGGGCGCGAGCGCGCAGGCGGCCTCGGTAAGCGAAGCGGCGGCGCAGGCGGCTGCTTCTGCCGCAGAGGAGGATAAAGCCACCGCGCAGGCTTTCAAAGACGAAGCGCAGGGCTTTTCTCTGTCGGCGCAATGCGCCGCGCAGGACGCGGAGACCGCCCGTTTTGCGGCGGTGAGCGCCGAGGCGTCCGCAGAGGGGTACGCTGCCGAAGCGCAGGCGAGCGTTCAGCTCGCAAAGCGGTATGCGGAACTCGGCATTCAGCCGAATACCGATTATGCCGATGCGAAAGATCTTCCCGTTCCCGGGAGCACGAAGTTTCTCTATCTGATCCCGAACGCGCAGAGCGGCGCGGCGGAGGATTCGTATAACGAATATATCTGGGTGCCGTCGAAATCAGCTTATGAATTTATCGGGTCTACGCGCATAGATCTTTCCGATTACGCGCATAAAAGCGGAAGCTATCCTGATATGACGGTTGGCGGGGCAGAGACTGCCGTAAATGCGCAGAATGCCGTGAACGCCGAAAACGCGCAAAACGCATTGACGGCGGGTACGGCGGAAAAACTCGCAAACGCGCTGACGTTCGGGGAAAAGAGCTTTAACGGTTCTTCGGCGCAGACAGTCACAAAATCCGACCTCGGCTTGGGCAATGTGGAAAACACGTCAGACGCGGACAAGCCCGTATCCGCCGCGGTGCAGGCGGCCCTCGGTCAAAAGGCGAATGTTTCGGGAAACTACCCCGGTCTGTCGGTAGGCAGCGCGACGAAGGCGGATCAGGACGGAAACGGGGAAAACATCGCTTCCGTCTACGCCAGGCAAAACGGCACGTACGGCAGTATGTCGGTGGGCAATGCGACGAATGCCGAAAACGCGGTGAAGGCGGCGCAGGACGGCAACGGCGACAACATTGCCGCCGTTTATTTAAAAGCCGCCGCACTGCTCGATAAAACGTATCCCGTCGGGTCGGTCTACATTTCTTTGCAGGGCACCTCTCCCGCTTCGCTGTTCGGCGGCTCGTGGACGCAGATACAGAACAGGTTTTTGTATGCGCAGGGAACGTACGGCGCGGGCGCGACGGGCGGAGAGGAAACGCATGTGCTGAGCATCAGCGAAATGCCTTCGCACAATCACGGCGTGCCGGTGATAGAAGCGGGCAACGCGGGCGGAGGGTATAATCATATCCAGTACGACGGCTGGTATACGAACAATGCGAATACGCTGACAACGCAGTATACCGGCGGCGGAGCGGCGCACAACAATATGCCGCCTTATTATGTGGTATATATGTGGCGCAGAACTGCATAAAGGGAGGTGCAAGTATGAGAATATTCGATGAGGAAAAGAAGCAGGAAATTTTTTCGCCCGATTTTTCGCTGGGTTATTTGCGGGAGGATAAATTACTGGTCGCCCGCCACGCCGCGATAGAGGCCGTTGCGGAGCGCGGGCATTGGGAAACCAAGGCGGAATATCCCAACGGCGGGAAAGACGTGGAGTGGATCGTAGATGTTCCCGCGCAGACCGCGCGGGCGGCGTACAACGAGTATGAAGATATTTATGTGTTTGTGCCGTATACGCAAAGCGAATTGGAATCGCGGCGGGCGGACGCGCTGCGCGCCCGGCGCGCGGCGGAATGTTTTTCCGTTGTCGACCGCGGAACGCTTTGGTACGATAAACTGACGGCAGAACAGAGGGCGGAGCTCTCCGCATGGTACGAGGCGTGGCTGAACGCTCCCGAAACGGGCGAAGCGCCCGCTTCGCCGAGCTGGATCAAGCGAACGTGAAAGTAATAAGCGGTTTTGCGCCTGACGCCTGACAAAATTCACCATTATAAAAGCGAGGCTCCCGGCACAGACTAAGAGAAGGAGGTAACGCACATGATCATAGCGAATCTGGTATCTTATATACTTGTTTTGCTTGGCGCGGTCAACTGGGGCCTGTACGGGATTTTTAATTTTAACCTCGTTTCCGCCATTTTTATGGGCGACAGGAGCGTCGGGGCGATCATCACGTACTGCGTCATTGCGGCGGCAGCGATCTGGCTGATCGTTTATACCGTGTTTGCGAACGGGATTCTGCGTTTTACGAATCACCGCGACGAGCGAGTATAAAGCAAAGCACGGAAAAGGAGCGGTTTTTACTGCTCCTTTTTCCACTTTAAATTATAGTATATTATAGTATGCGACGATGGAGCGGGCAAGGTCAAAAGAGGGGCGCGGTAAAAAACAAGCGCAGTCGCACCGTTTTGTGAACGGAGAAAGAAATCGCATTTCGCCAAATTTTTACACTGTTTTTACACCGTAATATTGACAAATCTCGTTTGATGGCATATAATAAAAGTACAAGATAGTTATTAGTAAAAACTATTATCACTATTGTCATAATTGGCTGTTACAAGGTATGACAAATCTGCCCGCAAAACATGACGGCGGGCGGCATGCGGAGCGGCGTAAAGGACGGGAGGCAGAAAAATGAGCTTTGTAGAATTCAAAAATGTGACGAGATTTTTCACAATGGGAAGCAACGTGATCAAGGCGTCGGACGGCGTGGATTTTACCATTGAGGAGGGAGAATTCTGCGTGATCGTGGGGCCGAGCGGCGCAGGCAAGACGACCGTGCTGAACATGTTGGGCGGAATGGACAGCGTGACGGGCGGGGAGATCTATGTTGACGGCACCGAGATAAGCTCTTACAACGAAAAGCGGCTCACTTTGTACAGGCGGTACGACGTAGGCTTTGTTTTTCAGTTTTATAATCTGATCCAGAATCTTACGGCCCTGGAAAACGTGGAGATCGCGTCCGAGATCTGCAAAGATCCGCTCGATGCGAAAAAGACGCTCGAACAGGTAGGGCTTGCCGAGAGAATGAACAATTTTCCCGCGCAGCTTTCGGGCGGCGAGCAGCAGCGCGTTTCCATAGCGCGCGCCATTGCGAAAAATCCCAAGCTGTTGCTTTGCGACGAGCCGACGGGCGCGCTCGATTACGAAACGGGCAAAAACATTTTGAAACTTTTGCACGACGTGTGCAGGGAAAACAAAAAAACGGTCATAGTGATCACGCATAACCAGGCGATCACGCGCATGGCAGACAGGGTCATACACATCAAAAACGGAAAAGTATCTTCGGAGGAGACCGTTGCGACGCCCGAAGACGTTTCCAGGATCGAATGGTAACGGCCTGCGCATATTTTCTGGCAAAGGAGATGCGGCATGAAAAAGTTTAGCAAAAACATAGCCAAGGAATTTAAGACCGGCTTCGGCCGATTCATCGCGATCATGGCGATCGTAGCGCTCGGCGTAGGCTTTCTGATCGGCGTGATGCAGGCCACGCCCGACATGAAGCGCTCGATGGACAGATACTATCGCGAATCTGATATCTACGATATAGACATAAAGGGTTCGTATGGGTTGACCGCCGAAGACGTTTCCGCAATAGAATCGTTGACCGACAGTGAAGGCAATACGATCGCCGCAAAGGTAATGCCCGTCGTTTCAACGGATACGATAGTGCGCGTCGGGAACACGGAGACGGTAGGGCGCGTCGTGGGGCTGGATTTTGAAAAGGTGCGCGCGGGAGATTACCTGAATAAATTTGAGCTCTTGGAGGGCGAATTTCCGGACGCCCCGGGTGAAGTCGTCGTGGAGCGGGCGAACAATTATTTTCTCGATGTTTCCGTGGGGGATAAGATCTCCGTTGTGTCGGGAGGTCAGCAGCAGTACGGCGACGTATACGCCATAGAGGAATATACCGTGGTAGGCATCGTCGCTTCGCCCGATTATTTTTTCCGCGACGGGCGCGAAGTTACGACTATCGGCACGGGCGTCGTGGGGACGGTCGTCTACGGGCAGGCATACGACAGCGCGGACGGCGCGGGGGACGGCATTTACGACCTTTCCGGAGGCACGCTTTTCGGTTTGCTCAAAAATTATTTGGGTACCGACGTTGCGTATACCGATTGCTGGGTGGCTCTTTCCGGTTCGGACGAATATGAGGCGTTTACGGAAAAGTATAAATCTTTCGCTTTGGAAAAAGCGGATCTGTTCTCTTCTTTGGGCACGCAGCGGAGCGGGGCTCTGAATCAGAAGATAGAAGACCTGAACGAGCAGCTGGCGGGAATGGGCCTCTCTGTTTCCGTGCCCGCTTCCGCGCAATGGTATGTGCTCGACCGCGCAAGTTCGAACGTGAGTTACGTCAGCTACGATCTCAACGTTGAAAAGGTTGAGGATATTGCGGGCATCTTTCCCATCTTCTTTATCGTGGTGGCGGCGCTCGTCGCGCTCACTTCCATGACGCGCATGGTGGAGGAAGACCGCATGCAGATCGGTACCTTTAAGGCGCTGGGCTACGGTAACGGAAAGATCGTGTCGAAGTACTTGCTGTATTGCTGTCTTGCGAGCTTTATCGGGTGCGTGGCGGGCATTCTGATCGGATTCAGCCTGTTGCCGAGCATATTCTGGCGGGCGTATTCCACGATGTATTATCTGCCGTCGCTCTCGCTGCTGTTCAGTCCTTGGTTTGCCCTTGCCGTTTTTGCGATCGCCCTGGCGGGAACGGCGGCAGTGACCGTATTTGCCTGCGGGGCGTCTCTGAAAGAGAAACCCGCAACGCTCATGCAGCCCAAGGCTCCGAAGCCCGGCAAGCGCATATTGCTCGAAAGGGCAGGCTTTTTCTGGAACAGGCTCAAATTCAAATGGAAGGCGACGATCCGCAATATTTTCCGCTATAAAAAGAACATGGTGCTCACCATTATTTCCGTAATGGGATGTACTGCGCTTATCCTTACGGGCTTCGGGTTGAGCGATTCCGTGGACGCCGTGCAGGATATACAGTATAAGGAGATCATAAAATACGATTCCATCGTAGAATACGATCCATCCGCGGAGGAGGGGGAAAATTCCTATCTTGACGAGTTTTTGAACGGAGAGGGCACGGAGAGCGTTTCCCTTTACAGCGAAAACGGGCAGCTGCTCATGGGTGATTCGCGGGAAAGCATAGAAATGTTCGTCGTAGACGCCGCCGATCCGGAAACGTACGGAAAATTTGCTTCGCTCGTTGAGTTGCGCACCCGGAAAAAATCTGCTATAATAAATATGAACGAACAGAGCGGACTGATCCTGCCGGAAAACATAGCCACCGTCTACGATATCTCGGCGGGCGATCTGATCACTTACGTTTCCGCGGCGGGCGAGGTGCACGAGGTGCGCGTAACGGCGGTGTGCGAATACTATACGGGCTCCGTCGCGTACATGAGCAAAGAAGCTTTCCTCGCCCTCGAACCGGACGCGCAGCTCACGGAAAACACTTATTTCGTAAAGTCGGGCGTTACCGATACGGGCGCGGCTACGGAGCGGCTTTTGCAGGACGGGCGGGTCACCTCCGTTACCTTTACGGACGACACGCTGGATACTTTCCGCGCGCTCAGCTCAACCATGGGGCTGGTGATCGCGGTACTCGTCATCAGTGCGGGCGCGCTCGCGGCGATCGTGCTGTACAATCTTACGAATATCAATATCGACGAGCGCAAAAAGGAGATCGCAACGCTGCGCGTGCTCGGTTATAAAAAGTATGAGGTCGCAGGTTATATCTACCGCGAAAGCGCGATCCTGACGCTCGCGGGAACGCTGCTCGGACTGTTGCTCGGCTTCCTGCTGCACATGTTCATCGTGGGCAGGGTGGACAGCGTTATGATGATGTTCGGCCGCACGATCGGCGGGCTGAGCTATTTGTGGGCGTTCCTGCTTACCATCGCGTTTGCGGCGATCGTGTATGCCTTTATGCTCATCAAACTCAATAAGATCAATATGGCGGACTCGCTGAAATCGAACGAATGAGGTTGGCCGCAAAGGGAAGAATTATGAAAAAAGAAGAATTGCGCAACGCGTTGATGAACGAGCTTTGGCGCATGTATAAAATGGATATCATCGTGCATCTGATGGAGTTCGTCGAGGGGGAAACGGCGGCGCTCGGCTACCTCGTGCGGCACGAGGGCATGCGCGTGAATCCCTCTCAGATCAGCGAAGAGCTCAATATCAGCCGTGCACGAACAGCGAATATCCTCCGCTCGCTCAGGCAGAAAGGGCTGATCGGCATGGAGATCGCCGACGACGACCGTCGGAAAATGTATGTGGAACTCACCGGGGCGGGTCGCGCGCATTTCAGCAAAAAATTTGCGTTCATTCAGCACTATTTCGATATTTACATCGACGCGATCGGAGAACAGGACATCACGGAGCTTATCCGGCTTTTGAAAAAAACGGTGGATAGCGAAGAGCTCCTTTGCAGCAAACAAATGTTACCGGAGGAAAAAGATGATCGATAACGAATCTGGCGAAGATTATTTGGAGGCGATACTGCGGCTTTCCGCCGTCAAGGACGACGTGCATTCCGTGGAGGTCGCGCGCGAGTTGGGTGTTTCAAAGCCTGCCGTAACAAAGGCGATGCGTATCCTCACGCAGAAGGGGTATGTGAACATCGTAGACAACCATATCCACCTTACGGAGACGGGCAGGGCGTATGCCGAAGCGGTTTACGAAAAGCATAAAATGTTTACGGCGTTTTTTACGCTGCTCGGCGTAGACGCGAAGGTCGCGGAAGCGGACGCGTGCCGCGTGGAGCACGTGCTGAGCGAGGAGACGTGCGCAAGCATTCGCGCTTTTATGAATGCGAACGAAAAAAAGGAAGATTAACGGTTTTCGGCAAAACGCCGCGCGGGAAAATTCCCGCGCGGCGTTTTTATCGCTCGGCATGCAGCGGGCGTTTGCGTTGTGCCGCGGGCGGCGGCAAAAATAAAATATTATGGCGTTGCGGCTCTTTCTGTCATGGTACAAGCCGAAAAAATCATAGACTAAAAGCAGTGAATAAGGGGGGCTTTTGTCTGTGTTTTTTGAATTTCTGCATACGATATTCGGCAAACTTCTGTTTTTTACCTCCGCGATCGGCGGAAAGGGATCCTTTCCCAAGCCGCTGCCGCCCGAGGAAGAGGCGAAATATCTGCGCCTCGCCGCCGAGGGGGATAAGGAGGCGAAGGATATGCTCGTCAAGCACAATATGCGCCTCGTTGCGCATATCGTAAAAAAGTACAACGGCGCCGCGGAGACGGACGACCTCATATCCGTCGGCAGCATCGGGCTGATCAAGGCGATCGATACCTATCGCCCGGGGCGTGGCACGCAGCTGGCTACGTACACGGCAAGATGTATCGAAAACGAGATCCTCATGCTCATACGCAGCAATAAAAAGCACAAGGGCAACGTGTACCTGTTCGATCCCGTAGGGGTGGATAAAGAAGGGAACGAGCTCACGCTCATGGATCTTTTGTTTGAAAAGGAAGACGGCGTTTTTCAGAAAGTGGAGTCTGAACTGGTCAAGGAAAAGTTCATGAAAGTGCTTGCCGAAACGCTCTCCGAGCGGGAGTTTACGGTGCTCTGCCTGCGCTACGGGCTGAAAGGCGGCGCGCCCATGCCGCAGCGGGAGGTGGCGGCGTTTTTGAAAATTTCGCGCTCCTATATCTCCCGCATAGAAAAGAGGGCGATCGAAAAGGTACGCGCCGCCGTCAGCGCGGGCGAATTTTTCGGCTGATCGGCGCGTTCTGCGCAAAAAATCGGAAAACGGCATGGCGATCGTGCGCGCCGAAGGAGAATTTTGGAAAAACTGTTTACAGGGCGCGCCTTTCGTGGTATAATAGAGATGTAAAAAAAGATTTATGCGCCGCGCATCGTGCGGCGGGTATCGGACAAGCCGCGCGGGGCGGGAACTTCGCGGGCGGCGGCATCGGGGGCGTAGGCATTCATGATCTGTTCCAACTGCAAAAAGAATATGGCGACGCACTGCATTGAGAGAGATTCGGGCGACATATTTTTGTGCGACGACTGTTTTGAACGGCTCGGCGCGGCGGCGGAATACGGCGCCGAGCCCGATTTTTTCGTTTCCTTTCTCGGTATAGACGATACAAAGGAGCGGCAGTGCCCCGTTTGCGGGGCGACCCTTTCCGATTATTCCGCCACAGGGCTCGTGGGGTGCGCGCACTGTTACGAGGCGTTCGGCAGGGAGCTTTTGCCCTCTATCCGGCGCATTCACGGAAAAACGGCGCACGTCGGGAAGCACCCTTTGGGCGACGGAAAGCTCTTCGAGCTGCTCGACGAGCGCAAGCGGCTTCGGGCAGAGCTCGAACGCGCGCTCAAAGAAAAGAGAATGAAAGACGCGGAACGGCTCAACCGGGATATCCGCGAGATCAGCCGCATTCTGTACCGCGGCGACTTCGGAGGGGAGGAGAATGAATAATATCGAGAGCACCGTCGTATCCACGAGGATACGCCTTGCGCGCAATCTCGCCGATTATCCCTTTCCGAACAGGCTGCAAAGCGTAAAGCAGGCAAAGGAGATCGTCCGCATCGTGGCGGGCGCCGCGAGCAGGCTGCGCGCCTTCAAGCTGTATTATATGGACGAGATCACGGAGAGCGTGGCGATGTCGTTAAAAGACGACCACCTCATCAGCGCGGAGCTGGCGGCAAACAAGAAGTACGGCGCCGCCCTGATAGACGAAGGCGACTTTGAGGAGATCGGCGAAGACCGCGCGGATAAGATCTCGATCATGATCAACGAGGAAGACCACCTGCGCGAGCAGTACATCGCGAGAGGGCTTACGCTGAATACGGCGTACCTCAAATTGTCTGAAATAGACGATTCGCTTTCCAAGTCGATACGTTTCGCGTATGACGCGAAACTCGGGTATCTTACCGCCTGTCCCACAAACCTCGGCACGGGGCTGCGGGCGTCGGTCATGCTCTTTCTGCCCGGGCTTACCCGCATGAATAAAATGAGCAAGCTGATCCGCGAGATCTCCCGCCTCGGGCATACCGTGCGCGGCGTGTTCGGCGAGGGGAGCGCGGCGGAAGGATACATGTATCAGATCAGCAACGAGGTCACCCTCGGCGTTACGGAAGACTATATCCTGTCCGAAGTGCAGAAGGCGGTTTTGGAGATCGTCGGGCTGGAAGCGCAGGCGCGGCGCTCTCTCGTGGAAGAAGATTACGTCGGCGTAAAGGACTGCTGCCGCCGCGCTTACGGGATACTCACCAACTGCGAAAAAATTTCGTACGGCGAATTTATCAAACTCATATCCGACGTGAAGCTGGGCGCCGCGCTCGGGTTCGTGCAGGTGAGCGACGCGTCGGTGATAGACGATCTGATCGAGGCGCTGCGCCCGTCCAATATCTCTCTTTTGAGAGACGGCGAACCGAGCGCCGCCGAGCGGGACATACTGCGGGCGGAACGGTGCCGCGCCGTACTCGGAGAAAACGCAAAATAATTTTACGGAGCCATACATGAACTACTTTGACAGATTTTCCATCAACCTGCAAAAAGCGCTCAAACTTTCCATAGAAGCGGCAAAATACTACGGCAGCAGCTATGTGGGCAGCGAGCACGTTTTGTTCGGCATACTCAACGTGCCCGAGTGCCGCGCCTGCAAAATACTGCGCTCCGCAGGGGTGAAGGAGCCCGAATACCGCAGCGCGTTCGTGCGCACGCTGGATAAGATCAGCAAGATCAGCGGCTTTACGCCCCGCACGAAAAACTTGTTCGAAAAGGCGTCTGAGCTCGCCGTCAACCGCGACGGCGTGGGGGCGAGCGTGGGCACCGAATACATGCTGTACGTGATCATAGCCGACGAAGATTCCGTAGCTGTGCGCCTTCTGAAATCGCTCGGGGCGGACATCGACGCGCTCGAAGCCGCGTTGGAGGAGGAGATCGGCGACGAGGAGATGGAAGAGGAAGACTACGGCAGCGAGTCTATATTCCGTTCGGCGTCGTATGCGAAAATGCAGCATGACGCGATGGGGCAGGGCGCGCCCGCGCAGGGAGCGAAATCCAAAGAGGGGCTGAACTTCCGCTTCGGCGTAGATCTCACGCAAAAGGCGCGCGAGGGCAAGATCGATCCCGTGATCGGCAGAAAAAAGGAGATCGATAAGATCATTCAGGTGCTTTCCCGCCGCACGAAAAACAATCCCGTGCTCATCGGCGAGCCGGGCGTCGGCAAAAGCGCGGTCGTGGAAGGGCTGGCGCAGGCGATCGTAAAGGGGGAGGTGCCCGATCTTCTGCTCGGCAAATCCGTATTTGCGCTCGATCTGCCCGGAATGCTCGCGGGAGCGAAGTACCGCGGAGACTTTGAAGAGAGGCTCAAAGAGACGATAGAGCAGATACAAAAGAGCGGCAACGTGATCTTGTTTATAGACGAGATACACAACATCGTCGGGGCGGGGGCGAGCGCGGACAATTCGATGGACGCCGCAAACATTTTAAAGCCCATGCTCGCGCGCGGCGAATTGCAGACCATCGGCGCGACGACCATAGACGAATACCGCAAATATATAGAAAAAGATCCCGCGCTGGAAAGACGGTTCACGCCCGTAAACGTGGAGCAGCCGAGCGTTGCGGAGACGATAGAGATCCTGCGCGGCTTGCGCGACAAGTACGAGGCGCATCATAAAGTGTCTATCAGCGACGACGCGATCGTGGCGGCGGCGAGCCTTTCCGACAGGTATATCACAGACAGGTTTTTGCCCGATAAGGCGATCGACCTCATCGACGAGGCGGCGAGCCGCGCGCGGCTGGACAGCTATAACGGGCCTTCCGGCGTAAAGGAAAAGGAAGCGGAGATAGAAAAGCTCAATGCGGAAAAGGCGAAAGCCGTCCGCAGAGACGATTATCCCCGCGCGCAGGAACTGCACAATCAGATCAAAAAATTGGAGAGCGAGATAGAAAAAATCAGGGCGGACTGGGAGAAAAACCGCGGCGAGTCGCGCGCGACCATCGGCTCAGACGACGTGGCGAAGATCGTGAGCAGTTGGACGGGCGTGCCCGTCGTAAAGCTCACCGAGGAGGAGAGCCACAAGCTCATGCACCTCGAAGAGGAGCTGCATAAGCGCGTCATCGGGCAGGAGGAAGCGGTCAGCGCCGTTGCCAAGGCGATCCGCCGCGCCCGCGCAGGGCTCAAAGATCCCGACAAGCCCATCGGCTCCTTTATTTTCGTCGGGCCTACGGGCGTGGGCAAAACGGAGCTTTCCAAAGCGCTGGCGGCGGCGATGTTCGGAGACGAACGGCTGATGATCCGCCTGGATATGAGCGAATATATGGAAAAGCATTCGGTGAGCAAGCTCATCGGCGCGCCGCCCGGATACGTGGGGTTTGACGACGCGGCCGGCCAACTCACCGAAAAGATACGCAGAAAGCCCTATTCGGTCGTACTGTTCGACGAGATCGAAAAGGCGCACCCCGACGTTTTTAACGTGCTTTTGCAGATCCTTGACGACGGCAGGCTTACCGACAGCAAGGGCAGAGTGGTGAGTTTTAAGAATACCGTCATTATTATGACGAGCAACGTCGGCGCGAGCAAGGTGAACAAGATGCAGCGCCTCGGGTTTGCCGCCGCAGACAACGCGGGCGAATACGAAAAGATGAAAGACGACATCACCGAGGAGCTCAAAGCGCAGTTCAAACCGGAATTTTTGAACCGCATCGACGAGATCATTATTTTCCACAAGCTCAGCAAGGAAGACGCGTCGAAAATATGCGATCTGTTCCTCGGCACGCTGGCCGACAGGCTGAAAAAGCGCGGGGTGGAGGTAAGCGTTTCGAACGCGGCAAAGGATAAACTGCTGGAAGAGGGCTACGACGAAGTATACGGCGCGCGCCCGCTCAAACGGGTCATTCAGCGCCGCATAGAAGACGCATTGAGCGAAGAAATATTGATGAATCGAGTTTCTTCCGGGCAGAAGGTGAATATCGACGTAAAAGACGGCGCCTTCACCTTTACGCCCGCAAAATAAATCAACGGAGGTACGGTAATGCGTATTGAGATCATCGAAAAGAATTGCAAGGCGAGCGAAAAATTGGTCGGTATCGTCGAAAAGAAGATCGGCAGGCTTGAAAAATACTTCGACGAAGATTCCGTCTGCACCGTGTATTTGAAGCAGGACGGCAAGTTCGCGAAGACAGAAGTTACCATTCTTTACAAGGGCAATATGATCCGCGCCGAGGTTTCGGGGGATAATTTTTACGACGGCATCGACAACGTGCTGCCTAAGATCGAAAACCAGATCTACCGCCACAAAACCAAATTGGAAAGCAAGCTGAAAAAAGACGCGTTCTTTGAAAAGCGGTTGTTTTTGGAAGAAGCCGACGTACCCGTCGGCAAGCTTGTCCGCACAAAAACCTTTAAGCTTACGCCCATGACGACGGAGGAGGCGGTGGAACAGCTCGACCTTTTGGGGCACAGCTTTTATATCTTTCAGGACGCCGAGACCAACGAGGTGCGCGTGGTGTATTTGCGCTCCAACGGAGACGTAGGGCTCATCATTCCCGAAAAGTCTAAATAACGCTCCGATTGCCGCCGCGCCCGTTCAATGGCTCGCGGCACAATGAACCGCCCCGCGGAATTTCCGCGGGGCGGTGTTTTTGTGGATAGGGCTTTACGAAACGAAATCTTCAAAGGCAACGCCTATGGCGCCGCTGTACAGATAGTTTTCCGCACCGCTGCCGACATTTTGCGAATAGCCTCCCGTTGCCGAGCCGATCGCCGGGGCGGCGGCATGACGGATCAGTACGATCGTGAATGAGCCGCGGTAATCGGCGGTATCGATCAGATAGTCGCCGTAGGGTATGGAGGAGCTGCTCTCCTGCGAAGACGAAAAATACTTTCTCAGCATGCTTCCGCCGGCGGCGGGCAGATGAACGGCCATGCTGCACCCCGTAACGGTCTGCTGTATCTTGTCTTTATGCCCTTGCAGAAAGAGAAAGGAACCCGTTTCGGTTTTCGGCAGTTCTGAAACGGAAGCTTCGCTCGGAATAAAGGAGTTTTCCAGGCCGCCCTCGCCGTGCAGTTCGAACATGGAATCTCCCGTGGAAAGGGAATACTCTTTATTCCAGGAGAGACTGATAAAATCGTCTTTCGGCTCTCTTTCGGCAGTCCACGCCCAGTTGAACGTAACAAATTTTTTTGACAGATTGTCGCCTTTCACGGAGGCGTCGCTTACGGTAATTGCTCCCGAAAATCCGCCCCAGCCTTCTGCGGCGCCTTCGCTCGGCGCGGAAGGCATGCCCGTGCTCTG
This sequence comes from Candidatus Borkfalkia avistercoris, assembly GCA_019115995.1. Lineage (GTDB taxonomy): Bacteria > Bacillota > Clostridia > Christensenellales > Borkfalkiaceae > Borkfalkia > Borkfalkia avistercoris. Next base: position 9,634 of record DXCL01000046.1, on the reverse strand, counting down.
CGTATCGAAAACTGCCTTTGCCTGAAAGAGCGCCTGTTTTGTCTGGTTGCCCGTGTTTGCTATAAAGCTTTCCGGATACCCGTTTGCGCGCAGGTACTCGTCCGCGGCGGAATAGTCGGCTTCACTGTAATAAAATTCGGAGCGAGTTACTCTGTTTTCGGTTTTTGTTTCCGTCGATTGCCCGCAGGCGCACAGGGCTGAAAGGAAGGTGATTGATATTGCCAACGCTATAATGCGCGTTGCCTTTTTCATGGTTTTCCTCCTTAATTTAAAGCGCGATCGCGTAAAGATGCCGAACGGGCACGTAAAATTGCCGCTTTTACTTCAAAAATAAGTTGAAATTGCAAGAGATGTCGTTACTGGTCAAAAAACCGTGTTCGTACGGTATTTTGAAACATGCGGCCGCGGCGCTGAGGTCGCCGCTCTTGTCATGACAGGTAACGGCGATCGTAAACGAACCGCGATATTGATCCTCGTTCAGCAAATACGTTCCGTAAGGCATGGAGGAATCTGCGGGGGAGGGCGCGAAATATTTATTGAGCATGCAGCCGCCGACTTGCGGGATCTGTACTTCCACGCCGCTTTCCGGAGCAGTGCTTACGGAAATATTTTCGCCTTGCAGCAAAACAAAGGTTCCCGTTTGCGTTTCCGGCAGGGAAGCCGCTTGCGAATCGGGCGGAATGACCGATTCCTGCAACTGTCCCGTTCCCGAAATTTCCAAAATCATTTCGCTGAGAGACACCGCAAACAGCGGGTCGTGCTCGATTATCGCAATATCGTTCGGCGAACTCCTTTCCGCGTTCCAAGCCCAGTTCAGCGTAAGATATTTTTTAGAAACATTGTCCTCTTTGTCAGACGCGTCGCTGACCGTGATGGAATACGAAAACCCGTTCCAGCGGCCGCTGTAAGTGCTTTCGTTATAGGCGTCTTCGCGCGAGGCTGACGCGTTGTAAACCGCTCCCGCAGTTTTCAGCGCTGTTTTTGTCTGATTGCCCGTGTTTGCAATAAAGCTTTCCGGATATCCGTTTGCGCGCAGGTACTCGTCTGCGGCGGAATAGTCGGCTTCACTGTAATAAAATTCGGAGTGAGTTACTTTGTTTTCGGTTTCCGTCGATTGCCCGCAGGCGCACAGGGCGGAAAGGAAGGTGAAAGACATTGCCAACGTTATAATGCGCGTTGCCTTTTTCATGCTTTTCCTCCTTATTCAAAGCGCGATCACGTAAAGATGCTGAACGGGCACGTCAAATTGTCACTTTTATTATCGGCAATGGAATAAACGGCGCCCGCTGTAACGCTCTGATTTGTTTCGGTATTGTATTCAATGGCTACCGTAAAAGAGCCGTGATAGTTCGTCGGATCAATGGAATATTCGCCGTAGGGCGTGTATTTTGAGGAGCCGGTCCCTTCGGGAGAAACCGTATCCGGGTATAACATTCTGAACATGGCGCCCTCGTTGAACGAGGCGGGAAAAGCAACGCTGCCTTCCGTAAATTGTATATCGACAAGAGAAGCGCCGTATGCCAAATAAATAAAGGTTCCCGTTTCCGTTTGCGGCATAGTCATGTCGTATTCCGGCGGAATATAGGTTTTTTCCAAAGTGCCTGTGCCAAAAATTTCAAATATGGTTTCCACAAAAGCAGGGGAATAAGAGCTTGGAAACGATAGGGTGATCAGATCGTTTTTTGCGCTACGATCGGCTTCCCATGCCCAGTTGAACGTCAGATATTTTTTGGAACGATACTCCGCATTATCCGATACGTCGCTTACGGTAAGCGAGCATGAAAAACCGTTCCAAATTTCAGATATTTCCGAAGCGCTCGTCGGATAGCTCGTTTCATTTTCGAATACGGCGGCGGCATTTGACAATGCGCATTTTGTCTGATAGCCCGTATTGGCAATAAAACTTTCCGGATACCCGTTTGCGCGCAGGTACTCGTCCGCTTTTTTATAATGATATGTCTTCGAGTCGTACGCTTCAAAAAACGTAGGTGTTTTTTCCGGTTCGGTATTTTCTTCATTGTTTTGGCAGGCGCAGAGAGTAAAAAGTGCGGAAAAACACAATAGGAAAGATAGAAATTTTTTCAAATTAGGCATAAACTTCCTCCGACACATCCGGCACATCTATTTCGTCAAAGTGATGCGAAAAATAAGGTCGTTGCGCGCATACTGCATCGGAATCACCTCCTCCTTAACTCAGTTTCAGTGTAACACAGGATATACGAATTGTCAATACCTTTATTAAAAATACATGTAATAATCGACAGTTCGGAGAAAAATGTTGCGTAAAATTGCTTAAATTTTATCTGTGCCGATTGCATACAATATATGTATGCTCTATTTTACGGATATGGTGGATAAGGTGCGCTCGGCGTACGGGTATCTCGCCTCCAAAAAATATACGACGCTCGCGGGGACGATGGCTTTCTTCCTCGTGCTTTCCATCGTGCCGTTTTTGTTTTGGCTCACGCTGATCTTCGGCAGGCTGAACATCGACTACGAGCAGATCTTCGACCTCGAAATTTTTTCGGGTATCCGCGATTTCCTGTTTTATTTAAGAGATTCCGCGCAGAGCGCGACCGTAGGGGCTTCGGTCATATTGCTCGCCACCACGCTCTATTCTTCGACGAATCTTTTTTATCATATGCGCAGGAGCGGGGAGATCATCTACGACTATAAGCGCAAAAAGGGCGGCATCGTTCTGCGATTTTCCGCGCTCGTGCTCATCTTTATCGTCATGATCCTTCTGCTGGCGGAAGCGATCCTGTTTCTTTTGTGCAACGCGCTTTTGCGGCGGGCTTTCCCGTCGTTTTTCGCACAGCTCGGCGTCTATGCCATATTGGGGGTGTTGGCGTTCTTTTTTATCGTGATACTCAATCTCTATGTCTGCCCGTACCGCGTAAAATTTTCCAACGTGGTCTGGGGGAGCCTGATCACCCTGTTTATAGGAGGGCTCGCGTCTTTCGGGTTTACCATCTATCTCACCTTCGGCAGCGTGCAGAGGCTGTACGGCGCCGTGGCGCTGTTCATCGTTTTTTTGCTGTGGCTGTACGTTCTGATGATCTGTTTTGTAACGGGCGTCATTTTCAACTGTTATTTGATAGAAAAGGACAAAAAGCTTAAAATACGGCACAAAAAATTCTGAATGTCAAAAAAACATTTGCAACGCGCGGGCGTTTCATGTATAATAATGAATATTACCAAAGAATGGGGTGAAGAATATGTATCAGCTGTTTTGCGATTCCAACTGCGAGCTGTGGTATACCGAAGCGGAAAAATTCGGGCTGCACGTGATACGCATGCCGTACGTTCTTGACGGCAAGGAATATTATTACGACCTGGGCAAAGAGACGGATTTCGCGCACTTTTATCAGAGGATGCGCGAAGGCGCCGTGCCTACGACGTCTGCGATCAACGAGCAGAATTATATCGATTATTTCGAACCCGTGCTCAAAGAGGGGCAGGATATTTTTTACGTTACTTTTTCGCATAAACTTTCGGCGACTTTCGAGAGCATGGATAAGGCGATCGCCGCGTTGAAAGAAAAGTATCCCGAAAGGGAGATCAGGACTTTCGACACGCGCTCCATCAGCCTCGGCGCCGGCTTTCAGGTGCGCATGGCTGCGGAAAAATATGCCGAGGGCGCTTCGATGGACGAGCTTGAAGAGTATCTTTCCGAGGTGTGCGAGCACACGCACGTTTACTTTATCGTAGACGATCTGATCTATCTCAAAAGAGGGGGGCGCATCTCTGCGGTAACGGCGGCGTTCGGCAAGCTTTTGGGGATCAAACCGCTCATCACCGTCATGCCGGACGGCTCTTTGCAGAGCGTCGGCAAGATCAAGGGCTCCAAAAAGGTTTTTACGGAGTTTATCCGCCTGATGTGCGAAAAGGAATTCGATAAAGAAAAACGCGTGGAGGTCTTGCAGGCAGACTGCCCCGAAACGGGGGAAGCGTTCGTGTCTGCGCTCCGCGAGACCTTCGGCGATTTGAAGATAGACTATCAGATCGTCGGGCCGGTCATCGCGTCTCACTGCGGGCCGGGAACGCTGGGTCTTATCTTCTACGGAAATAAAAGACGGAACGGTTAAAATTTGAAAGGTATTTTTTCGTCCGCAGCCGCGTTTGCGCTTGCGTTCGCCCTGTTTTTATCGGGTTGCGCGGCGACCGGCGGCGGGCATTCCGATGATAACGACGGGTCTTATTTTGTGCAGCTCGGCCTGGCGCGCGAGGATCTGTATATCGACGGGGAAAATCTTTCCGTCGGGGATTACGAACAGCTCATGGGCGAGCTCCGCACGCTCCTGAACGGGCTGGAAGAAAAATTCAGCGTGGAGATCGGGGAGAGCGATCTTTCCCGCGTCAACGGGGCGGAGGCGGGGCAAGCCGTTTCCGTCAGCGAAGAAACGGCCGCTCTTATGCAAATGTCGCGGGAATTCGCCGAGGAGAGCGGCGGCAAGTTCTCTCCCGCGCTCTATCCGCTTACAGAATTGTGGGGCTTTTCACCCGCAAACGCGGGGCATTATACCGATCCGCGCCCGTCTCCTTCGGAAGAATCGCAGCAAGGCGCGCGGGAGGTTTCGGATCTGTCTTTGTTTTCGTTGGAAGAGGGGAACTCTGTCGTGAAATCCGCAAGCGGCGCAAAGCTCGATTTCGGCGGTATTGCCAAAGGGTATATGTGCGACGCGGTCGTTTCCTATATTTACGAAAAATACGAGGGTTCGGGGATCGACGGCATCGTGAACGTCTCCTCCTCGAATTCGGCTTATCTCGGAAGAAAGCGCGACGGGCAGACTCTGCGCGGTTACAATGTTGGTATAGAGAATCCGCGCAGGCTCACGACCGGCATTTCCGAGGGGCTGTACCTTGTCGGAGTAACGGACGCGTCCGTTACGACCAGCGCAGACAATTATCGCTTTTACGTTTACGACGGGAAGATCTACCCGCACATCATCGATCCCGAAACGGGTGTGCCCGCGGATCGCGGCATCATAAGCGTTACCGTCGTCGTGCCGAACGCCGCGCACAAAAACGCGGGAGCGTTTGCCGATGCGCTTTCGACGGCGGCTTTCTGCATGCCTCTCACTGACGCGATCGGTTTTTTTGAAACGCTTTCGCAAAAATACGGTATCGGTGCGGTCATAATCACGCGAGATTTCAAATATTACGCAGTGGGCGACGTTACCGTGATGAACAGAAAGGAATATGCCGAATATATCGGCGTCGGCTCCGAAAATATCGAGGAGGTCTTTTCCGAGGGCAATAAAAATTCCGCAACGGACGAAATCGCGGCATGCCGGGTGGAGACGGAGTATATCGCGAAGGTGGAGAGCATTCTGAACTGACATGAAAAGGGAAGAGAAGATCGCAAAGATCAGGGAAGGAAAGTATTTTGCCAAGGGCGACGTGCTTGTTTTTGTCGTCTGCATCTTACTTGTGGCGCTCTTTACCTTTTTTTCTTTCGGCTTTCGTCGCGAAAGGGGCGTTTATGTAGAAGTAATATCTTTCGGCGAAACGATCGCAACGATCCCTCTCAACGAAGACGCGCAATATCTTTATACCGTGCGCTCGGGCGGCGGAAGCATCGTTCGGGTCATGATCGGCGAATATTATGAAAACTTTGAAAACGGCAATCTGATCGTCGTTGAGGGTGGCAAAGTGCGCGTGGAGAAAGCGGACTGTTCCGACCATACCTGCATGCTGATGGGGGAAGCGGACAGCGGAGAGATCATCTGCATGCCGCACGGCCTCACGTTAAAGATCGTGGGCGCGTTGGGAGGCGACGCATGAAAAAACTGTCTGCCCGCCGCATTGCCGCGCTCGGGGCGCTGCTCGCGATGGCGAGCGTGCTCTTTGTCGTCGAGTCTCTCATTCCGCCGCTGCTTCCGATGGCGCCGTACGTCAAAATAGGGCTTGCAAACAGCGTTGTTTTGTTCGTTATCATCGTATTCGGCGCGGGAGATGCTTTTGTTTTTATTCTGCTGAAAAACCTGATCACAGCGCTTTTTGTTACGCCCTTTGTTCTGCCGTTCAATCTGGCGGGGAGCCTGTGCGCCTATCTCGCGATGGCGGGCATGTACGGTATGCTCTTTCCGCGGGTGAGCCTCGTTTCCGTGAGCATCGCGGGGGCGGTGCTCAGCAATATTGCGCGCACGAGCGTTGCCGTGCTCATCATGGAAGCGGAATCTCTCTATATCCAGCTTCCGTTTGTGTGCGCGTTCAGCGTATTGGCGGGCATCGTGATCGGCGTTTTGTCTACTTTATTGATAAAATATCTGCCTGAAAGATTGACAAAATTTGAATAATATAGTAAAATAACTAAATGTAACGCAGAGATGGCGGAGTGGTCGAACGCGCACGACTCGAAATCGTGTGTGCTCCCATAAGAGCACCGAGGGTTCGAATCCCTCTCTCTGCGCCAAGAGCACCCGAAAGAGGGTGCTTTTTGTCATTTTGGCGGCTCTATATCGAATTTCATATACTCAGACTTTCGAAAAAAGTCGGTCGCATGGGTATATGTTTGAAGCGTTACTTTTATATCACTGTGCCCTGCAAGGCTTTGACAAACATTTACATTTATGCCACATTCGGCGCACCTTGTAACGAAAGTATGCCGAAGATCATGGAGCTTGTGATTCGGACAGAACTTTTTAAAAACCTCGTCAACGTAAAACTTTTTATAGGGGAACACGAGCGGGCTATCGGGGCATTGCGCTTTCTGTTTTAGGAGAATCTCACGAACGCGCGGAAGCATGTCTAAACGGCGGAAAGAGGTAAGCGTTTTTGTGCCGCGGATAAGGATTGAATCGCTCTCGAAATCGATGTCAGCCCAACGGAGCGAAAGAGCCTCGCAACGCCTTACGCCCGTATATAGGTAGAACTCGAAAAGATTGCGCATATAGTGATTGCCTACCTTTTGCAAAAACTCGCGTTGCTCGGTAACGGTGAGAGCCTCTCCGCGCTTAGAGCGGTGTTTAATCGGCTCTGCTTTCTTCATAATATCCGATTCAATAAGGTCAAGGCGAAAAGCCTTGTTAAGGCTGTTATTGAGCACGTGGAAGGCATACTTCCGCATGCGGGTAGATTTTATGCCCGACAACGCTTTATCTATCGTGAAAGCGCGCAAATCGGTAAGCCGCAAATCTTTGAGCCATTGCGGGATATGTAAGCGAATAACGCGCTCTATATTCTCCGCCGTACTTTTAGCAACGGTCGGGAGCTTGTAAACGCTGAACCACTCGGCAAGCCAAATGCCAAGGGTCTGGGAGGTAGACTTTCTTTTCATTTTGTCTCCTGCAAACAGTAGGCGAGAGGGGGCGCGGGGCGCGCTGATATTCTCAAACGCCGAAGGGCTTTGTTGCGCGTTGCAATGCACATAAAGTTTGTTTCAACGGGCGAGCTAAACCGCTTACGCCGAAAGGGGCAACGCTTGGGCTATTAGATTGTAAGGGGATTTGCTTGCGGAGTTCGGCAAGAGAAATCCGTTCTTTCATGATGAGCTGCGTATAACGAACCTCGCCGAAATATTCCGTATCGAATTTACTTGAACAGGCTACGCGCTTGACTGTGCAGGCGGAAAGCACTTCGTCTATAAGCTCCTCGTTTGTGGTCTGTTCGGGCTTTTTCAAATTGTAGCTCATGAAGTAGCATTTTACGCCGTTAAGCCGTTCGTCTAAGCTGTCTTTGGTCATGTACTTTGTAATATACGCGCCGATATTGTCAACGTTGTCAATGCGATTGACCTTTACAAAACCATGCCCCCAAAGTTCGGCAAGCTTCCCGTGCGGGATATAGGGGGCATTCAAAAGCATGTGATAATGAACCGCGCCGCGCTCTTGAAATTCGGGAACCGCGATGTATTGAAGCCGTCGCCCAGAGTATCTATTAAAGCGCTTGATGAAGTTTGTGAAGTCGCGGTTTGCGGCTTTCAAGTCCGTCATATTGTCTTTGAAAGTGAGCGTTAGAAACTTTGAATCGTTGGAGAAATTTGCATTCGCATAGCGGCGTACTTTCTGCCGCGCTCGCTGAGCGCGTTTCCGTCTGTTCTCTTGTTTCTGCTCTTCTGTCGTGCCAGTCTGTCCAGCCCGTCCGACGGGCTTTGACGGCGCGAAACGGCTAACGGGTAACTCGTACTCGTAGAGCTCCGCAACGTTGCCGCTGACTATCAATTTTCTATCGTAAAAGCGCGACTGTCTCAAAAAAGAACCTCCCAAAAGAGCACCTCGCGGAATCAAAAATACCTTTAATCAAGTTAAGTTTCGCTTTGCGTTGGCGGGGTTTCCCCCGTGCCCCCTTCCGGGGCGGCTACGTGGGGGAAACCCCGGGCGGGTTCCGCAATGCCTTTTATGCAACTTTCTGCCGTAAGCATGATAGACAGCAGGCGGTAAAACTTAAATCGGGTTTGATGAAACGAAAGCACCGCCGACTTTATCTCCGCTTTGAAACCCCAATCACAGGCGCGCAGGGCTTTTATAAAGCCGACTTCGAACGGCTCTAAGTTCTCCACTACTTCCGCGAAGTCTTGGAGTGCCTTTCTGTTCCGTATTGCGTACCTACCGCGCTTGCTCTTTTCTAAAAGTTCTTGATACCATGCATTTTCGAATTGAAACATTGTCTTTTCTCCTTGAATACAGTAAAAGCCCCGTACAGGACTACGGAGCTTAAACAGATTTTAACGGCACGATGCCTATTAAGTTGGCTAATTCTTTCCGTGTTGTCCTGCACTACGGATTCGTAATATTAGTATAGCGCTACGAATTCGTAATGTCAAGCGAATTGCTACGAAAAAGTAGAAAAATTTTTCTCTTTCCTGTATAATGTTTCTATGAAAGATTTAGCGAGGTGTTTTTATGAAGTTAAAAGTAAGTGAAGTATTGGGCTTTTATACCGCTGTCGTGATGAATGCCCAAAATTTAGGCGTATCGAAAACCGACCTTGAAAACTACTTAAACACAGAGCTTGACGAAACGGACGTTATTAAAGCATTCGGTGCCGCGCTGAAAGCAATGCGTGAAATCGAAAAAGAATCACTCAATACATTGAGCAAGGAAATTGACATTCCTAATCCGACTATAAACCGATATGAGAACGGGATAAACGCACCGACAATTCCGCAAATCGTCAAAATTGTTGCACACTTCAAAATCCCTTTTGAAATGTTTGTCTTTTTAGGCGTGGCAAAAATGCAGGGGCAAGACATCGAGGCGTGGTACAGAGCTTGCCGTGCCGCGGTTGAAAACGCACAGAAACAAAGCCGCGCACAGCGTAGAGCGCAAGGAAAGCATTAAAAAAGCGCCCCTCGGGGCGGTTTGCCACAAGGGGCGCTACGCTCAAACCGCATGGGGCGCTGTCTCGAAATCGTGTGTGCTCCCATAAGAGCACCAAGGGTTCAAATCCCTTTCTCTGCGCCAAACGAGTATAATCCGAACCTGAAACCGATTTTAGTCGGCGGAGCGTTCGGATTATTTCTTTTTTTATAACCCCATACAGGTGACTTCGTTCCATTGCTATGCTATAATAGCTATATGAAGATAAAAGCGGTTGTGAAATATCTTATTATTACATTTGTCATAACTTATGCTTGTTGGTGGGGCGTAGCTGCACTTGTTGCATATACTGATTTTGTATATGGCGACAT
>DXCL01000045.1 GCA_019115995.1 Candidatus Borkfalkia avistercoris | reverse complement strand
TTGCGGGCGGCGCGCACGACCTCGCGCGCGTTCGTTTCATAGTAGATTTCGGGGTAGCGGAAGGAATAGGCGCGCCCGCCCGCGCGGATGGTGAAGACCTTATCCGCAAGCTCCTCGGCGAGGCGTTCGCGCACGGCGGAAAGCGCCGCGGGCGCCGCCATGCCCGATACATCTGCCCCGTCGATAAAGGTATTTTGCGGCAGGCGGGGCGGGGCAAATCCGCACAACAAAAAATACAGGCAGACGACTGCCGCCGGATAAAACCAAAAACTTTTCTTCCTCTGCATACCGCACCCCCGCCGCGCGCCCGCGCTTTCCGACAGTATGTGCAGGAATAAAATTTTTTTCGTATACGAATCACAAAACGGCAAGAAAAAAGGAGCCGACGGCTCCCTCTTTGCATATTACGGGTTATGCATTTACTGCTCGATTTTTTTGCATTCCAAATAATCGCGCATAAAAATATCCAAATTCTCTTCCTTCGTTTTCTCCTTTCTAAATATCCGAATCAACCAAAAAATCAATATCGGAATGCAAAAAATAACGTAAAAAACGGCAATTAAAAAGCCTAAAACAATTTTTGAAAACAAATTCATCTGACTGTCGACCGTATAGTTATCCGGGTCGTACACAATCTTGCCTTCAATGAAACATCCATCGACAGAATCCTGCAACGACGCAATATACCACCATCCCGCATGATCCCCCTTTTCAATGCCGAGCCACAGCGAATCGTCGCCAGTTTCGCGATACAAAAATTCCGTTTGGCGGGAAAACTCGCGAACGCGGGCAGCAACGCATTGTTTCAGCGCGGACTTATGAAGCGACGAACGATATCGAATCGACTTTTCCTTTTTACGCCTGGTTTCCCCCATACAATCCCCCTACCTCTTGATTTTTCCGCCGACGATGCGGATCTTGTTCACCGCTTTGCCGAACAGCACCTTTTCCGTGTGCGTGCAGGTGAGGATGGTCTGGATCCCGTCGATTTCGGCGAGCAGCTTGCGGCGGCGGGCAAGATCGAGCTCGCTCATCACGTCGTCTAAAATCAGCACGGGACTCTCCCCCGCCGTCTTTTGGAAGATTTCCACCTCGGCGAGCTTGATGGCGAGCGCCGCCGTGCGCGCCTGCCCCTGCGAGCCGTACACGCGCGCCTCGGTGCCGTTGATGAGGATTTTCAAATCGTCCCTGTGCGGGCCGACGGTGGTAAATCCGAGCTTTACGTCCTTTTCGTAGTTCGCTTCGAACTCCGCTAAAAGGCGCTTTTCGATCTCTTCCTTATCGTCGCCGTAGTGCTTGTCGGAGGAGATTTCCAGCGTTTCCGCTCCGTCCGTTAAAAAGGCGTGCTTTTCCTTTGCGAAGGGCGCGAGCATGGCAATGTACTCCGCACGGCGCATCGCGAGTTCGGCGGCGTAGCGGCACAGCTGTACGTCCCATACGGGCAATGTTTCAAAAATCAGCGATACGTCCCTGTTTTTTAGGAGCGCGTTGCGCTGTTCGAGTATCTTATTGTAGCGCACGAGCGCGGTGTAGTAGCTTTTGGACATCTGCGAGATGGAGACGTTGAGAAAGCGCCGCCGCTCGTCCGGCCCGTCCTGCACGAGCCGCAGTTCGCTCGGGCTGAAAAACACGCCGTTGATGTTGCCGAGAAGGTCGGCGTTTTTGGCGATCCTGCTGCCGTTGACGCGGATCTCGCGCCTGTTTTCGAAGATGTCTGCCTCGATGCAGATGCTGCCGAAGCGCGTTTCCGCGTCGGCGCGGATGTAGGCGCTCTCCTGCCCCGCCATGATCATCTGCCTGTCCTTTTTGGCGCGGGGGGAAACGCCCGCGCAGAGGTAGAACACCGCCTCGGCGCAGTTGGTTTTGCCCTGCGCGTTTTTGCCGTAGAGAACGTTGACGCCGCCCGAAAAACTGAATTCCTCGTACGCATAATTTCTGAAATTTTTGAGGGTAAGTTTTTTGATGTGCATCGCTTTCCGCCGCGCCCTATTTTTTCCGTGCTTTTTGGGCAAATTTAACTTGTCTTTCTCGCCGATTTATATTATAATAAATGTCACGAATTTATGCGCGGAGCCGCCGCGCCGAACAGGGGGAGGCGGGCAATCCGCATTTTTACCCGATTATTATAGCATATTTTACGAAAAAAGACAAAGCGATTCGAGGTTTTTTATGTCCGAAAACAATCAGTACGAGATTTTATGGAAAAAGATAAGGGAAATTTTGCAGGCGAGCATGTCGACCGTGACCTACAACACCTATATATCCAAGCTGGTACCCGTGGACATCGACGGGACGAAGATCGTACTCAAGACGGACACGGAATTTTTTGCCAACTACATCGGCAAGAGCCTGACCGAAAAGATCAAGGAAGCGTTCAAAAAGGCGGATACAGGCATCACCGACTTCGAGCTGGTCGTGGAAGGGAACGACGAGGTGTACTTTACGAGCGTCGAGGAGGAGGACGGCGAGGACTGTTCCCCTGTCACGCTCGACCCGCGCTTTACCTTCGAGTCGTTCGTGGCGGGCAAGAGCAATGAGTTTGTGTTTGCCGCGGCGAAATCGGTGGCGCAGAGCCCGGGGGCAAACTTCAATCCCCTGTATATCTATGGCACTTCCGGTCTCGGAAAGACGCACCTGCTGCAGTCGATTGCAAACTATATCAACCTGCACAAACCCAGGCTGCGCGTGTTGTATACCACCTGCGAAAAGTTTATCAACGAGTTCATCGATTCGCTTTATCTGAAGAAAGGAAACAACCGCGATATGCAGGCGCGGTTCCGCAACCGCTACCGCGGCGTGGACGTTCTGCTCATCGACGACGTGCAGTTTTTGGCGAAAACGAAGGTCGTTCAGGAGGAGCTGTTCCACACTTTCAATGCGCTGAAAGCGGAGAACAAGCAGATCGTTCTGACCTCCGACGTGCCGCCCAAGGAGATCTCTACGCTCGAAGAGCGGCTGCGCACACGCTTCGAAGGCGGGCTGATCGCGGATATTCAGCCGCCCGACATCGAGACGAAAATCGCCATTTTAAAGCAGAAGGCTTATGAGCGCAAGGCCGTGATTCCCGCAGACGTATTGGAATTTTTGGCGCGCGACTCGGGTACGGACGTGCGCACGCTCGAAGGAAGGCTGACAAAAGTCATTTTCGCGAGCAAACTGCACGAAAAACCGATCACTCTCGAACTCGCCTCCACCGCGCTCAACGAGGCGGTGAGCGAAGACCATGAAACGGTTACTTCCGATAAGATCATTAACAGCATCTGTTCCTTCTACAAGCTCACCCGCGACAAACTGCTCGGCAAGAGCAAGAAAAAGGAGCTGGTGCAGCCGCGGCAGATCTGCGCGTTTCTGATGTGCGAGATCATGAACATTCCCCTCGTTTCCATCGGCGAGGCGCTCGGCGGAAGAGATCACACCACCGTCATCCACTCGCGCGAAAAGGTTTCCAACCTCATCAAGGTCAACGACCGCGTCGCCAAAGAGGTGGAAGATATAAGGAATATGATACTGAAACAATAAGTTCACAAATTTTCTTTTGAGCTGACAAAAGAAAATTTCGTGAGTTTGAGGGCTCTGCCCTCTGCCGCGCGCTTTTTGAGGGCACACCATATTATGCGCGCGGCATTCACCCGCTCCGCGAGGGCGTAGCCCGCTGCCCTGCCGAGGGTTCCCGTTTACGGGAAACGGCAGATGTCGCAAGTATGCGACAAATTGGGTGCGCTTTTCCAAAAATGTGATTTTGGAACGCGCGAGAAATTATAATGTAGCTTTCTTTTGCAATAATCTCTCGCAAGAGCAAAAACCACGCCATAGCGACAACGATGTTGTCGCGCAACTTCGTCAATTTTGCATGAATGCCCGCAAGCGGTCGCTCCGCAAAATTGGCTTTGTTA
>DXCL01000044.1 GCA_019115995.1 Candidatus Borkfalkia avistercoris | reverse complement strand
AAAAAGACAAAAAAATAAGCGTTCATAGTGGACAAAACGTCTTAAAAAGGCTATAATGCACACTATAACGCTTAATTCTTATTGCTCCTAAGGGGCCGTTGTGGGTTCGATTCCCGCCGGGAGTACCACTTTGACCACAAGATATTGTGGTCTTTTTCTTTATTTGCATAATATTCGGAAAAAATTGGTATAAATTTGGTATAAAAATATATTTATGCCCGGCAGGCTTCCCACCAGCGGCCGTAATCCTCGCGGCGGTCGTTTTGCGCAGGCGTGCTCCGTATATACACGGCGGGTAGGCGGAGCGTATCGCCGACGATCTTTTCGCCCGCGTCGTCGATAAAATAGGGTGTTATACGGTAGCTGTATTTTTCGTTTTTGCGCACCGCGCTGTCTTGGCAGGGCGACGCTTTGCCGTCATATATTGTCTGAATTTTGCCGTTATTTTCGCGTTCGATCAAAATATTATAGTACTCTGCTTGACATACATCGATATAAACTGTGCCGTTTTTACAGCGTAACTCCGCTTCGATTTTGGGTGCGGAAAACGTTGTGCTCATTGTTTTCGGCAGGGCCGATCTTCTGAAATATTCGAGCATCGTGTACTTTTTCGGCTGGTCGGGTGTCGCGAGCAATACGGTGTGCTCCCGTTCATAGGCGATGCGATCGATCGCCGCGGTTTCGATCTCCGTGCATTCGGGCAGAGGCTGCGGGGCGGCGTTGCCGTACAGCCTTCGGCAGAGCAGCATGGCGTAATGGCAGGGCAGCCCGCCGCCCGTGATGTTCGTCAAAGCGTTGTCTGCGTTGCCCAGCCATACGCCCACGGTGTGCGAGCCTGTATAGGCGATCGTATACGCGTCGGTGTTGCCCTTATCTGCGCCGCATGTTCCCGTTTTTGCGCATAGGGGCAAATTTAGAGCCGCAAGTTTTTTGGCGGTGCCGCTCTTTGCGGCATCTTTCAGCATATCGTTGACGAGAAAGACCGTATCTTCCGAAAATACGCGCCGACTGTCGATTTTTCTCTCGTATAACAGTTCGCGGTCCGACGTCTCGATCCGGCGGATAAAGGCGGGCGGCGCGTAGATCCCGCCGCGGGCAAACAGCGCGTACGCGCCCGTCAGCTGTTGCAGGGTAAACCCTTCGCTTACGCCGCCGAGCGCGAGGGATAGGTTTTTATCCTCCTCGCGTATTTTAAGCCCCATGGCGGAAAGATATTTTTCGCTCTCGCTTACGCCCATCTGCGAAAGAATTTTTACGGCGGGTATATTGATGCTTTCGGAGAGCGCCTGCCTTGCCGATACATAGCCGTGATAAACGTCTTTATAGTTTGCGGGCAGATAGTCGCCGAAATTCGTTTTTTCGTCGAGGATCGGCGTGCAGGGAGAGATCAGGTCGTTTTCGATCGCGGGCGCATAGACGGCGAGCGGCTTGAAAAGCGAGCCGGGCTGACGGCGTATGTTGCCCTCGCTCGTATAATACGCCGCTATGCCGTATGTTTTGTTGTCTTCCACAACGATGCTTTTACCCGCACGGTCTGCGTCCGTCTTCAAATTTTCCGCATAGTTTTGCAGCTTTGCGTCCATATAGGTATAAATTCTGATGCCGCCGTACGCGCGGTAAGGCGAATAGAGGGCGGAAATGCCGTCAAGCTCCTCCGCGACGCATTGCAGATAGGAGCGGGAAGAAATGGAATTGTCTTGCCTTTGCGGGAGAGGCTCCGCCAGCGCCGCGTCATATTCGGCCTCGCTCAGGTACCCCAGGTCGCGCATTTTTTTGAGAACGCCGTCGCGCGCCGCCATGCATTTTTCGGGATCGACGAAGGGCGAGTAGCGGTTCGGCGAACGAATGATCGCCGCGAGCATAGCGCTTTCCCCGGGGGTCAGTTCCTGCGCGTTTTTGCCGAAATAAAAATCCGCGGCTCCCGCGATTCCGTAGCAGCTGTGGCCGAAATAGATCGTATTCAGATAGGTTTCGAGGATTTCGTCTTTGCTGAATTTTTTTTCAAGCTCGCGCGTGAGTTTGATCTCTTTCAGCTTTCTTTTCAGCGTCTTTTCGTTCGAAAGGTGCGTGTTTTTTATCAGCTGCTGGCTGATGGTGGAAGCCCCCTGTTTGAATGCGTGCGCGCCGATGTTTTTGACGGTCGCTTTTAAAATGCGCGCGTAGTCGAGTCCGTGATGCCTGTAAAATTTTTTATCTTCCGCGGCGATGAACGCGTTTTTTGCGCTTTGCGGCAATTCGCCGATCTTTATTTTTTTGTCCGCGCCCGAAAAGGCGATCTCCGCCGCCTTGTCTCCGTTTACGTCGAAGACCTCCGCAAAATTTTCAGACATCGCGAGTTTATCCTCCTGCAAAGTCGATCCGCCCGTTACGGTAAAATAATAGGCGAGCGCGGCTGCCGCCGCAGCCGCCATGAGCAGGAGCATAACGACGATAATTTTTTTTATGATTCTCATGCGGTTTACCCTCCGTTACAGTATTTGAAATTTGCGGGGAAATTATTAGGCGGGCGGGTATCCGAAAAGTTGAAAAATTTTAAAAAAAAAGTTATAATAAAGTGCAGAACTGAAATCGATTTATAAGGATCATATGAATAAACGTTATTGTATCGTTACCTATGGCTGTCAGATGAATGTGCACGAGTCGGAAAAAATCGCGGGGATCCTGCGGTCGAAGGGATACGAGGAGGGCAAAACGCAGGAAGACGCGGATATTATCGTCTTCAACACCTGCTGCATACGCGAAAATGCGGAAAATCATGCGTACGGGAATATCGGCGCGCTGAAAAAGCTCAAAAAGGCAAAGCCGTCTCTTCTCATCGCGGTCGGCGGCTGCATGACGCAGCAGACAGGCGCGGCTGAAAAGCTGAAAAAGAAGTTCCCGTTTGTGGATATTATTTTCGGGACGCATAATCTGGAAGATCTCGGCAGGCTCATCGACGAAAAGGCGGGCAGAAAAAAGTCCGTCGTGGAGATCGTGGAGGGGAAAACGGAGATCGAAGGGGAAGACGCGGACTTTTCTTTCCGCACGAGCTATCCGAACGCGTGGGTCAATATCATGTACGGGTGCAACAACTTCTGCTCTTACTGCATCGTGCCCTATGTGCGGGGCAGGGAGCGCAGCCGCCGCCCCGAAAAGATAATATCCGAAGTAAACGGGCTGCTCGATCAAGGGTATAAGGAGATCACGCTGCTCGGGCAGAACGTAAATTCATACGGCAACGACGTTGGCGGCGCGTTTAATTTTCCGCAGCTTTTGCGGGATATTTGCAAGAGAAAGGAAAAATTCAGGCTGCGTTTTATGACGAGCAATCCCAAAGATTTCGGGGAAGATCTCGTGCGGGCGATCGCCGAGAACGAGCAGATCTGCAATCTCGTGCATTTGCCCGTGCAGGCGGGATCGGACAGGATCCTGCGGCTGATGAACCGCAAATACACTGCGGCTGAGTATCTGAAAAAGGTGGAAATGCTCAAAAAGCATGTGCCCGATTGTCAGCTCACAAGCGACATTATGGTCGGCTTTCCCACCGAAACGGAAGAGGATTTTCAGCAGACGCTGCGCCTTGTAAAGGAGGCGGGGTTTGCGACCGCGTTCACCTTCGTGTATTCACCGCGCAGCGGCACAAAGGCCGCGGAAATGGAGGGGCAGATCTCCGACGATGTCAAAAAAGACAGGATCATGCGGCTCGTGGAATTGGTCAACGCGCAGACGCGCGAACTGTCTTCGGCGTATGTCGGCAAAACGATCGAGATCCTCTGCGAGGATAAAGACGAAAAGAAGGGGCTGTATTTGGGCAGAGACGAATACGGCCGCATGGGATATTTTGAAAGCTGCGGCGATCCGATAGGAAAATTCGTGAAATTAAAGATCGCGGAGGCGTCGGGCGTTTCGCTGCGCGGCAAAGCGTGCGGCGAATAGGCGTTGCCCGAAAAGTAAGTACATAAGAGGAGCGGATATGAGCGGATTGTCGCCGATGATGCGGCACTATTTGGAGATCAAAGATAAATATAAAGACTGCGTCGTTTTCTATCGACTCGGCGATTTTTACGAAATGTTTTTCGAGGACGCGACGGAGGTCTCGCGCCTGCTCGATCTTACGCTGACGGGCAGAGACTGCGGGCTCGAAGAACGCGCGCCGATGTGCGGCATTCCGTATCACGCGGCGGATACGTATATCGCAAAGCTCGTCGCGCTCGGTAAAAAAGTGGCGATCTGCGAACAGCTTTCCGAGCCGACGGCGGGAAAGGGGATCGTGGAAAGAGACGTGATCCGCGTCGTTTCCTCCGGCACGCTCATAGAGGACGCCCTGCTCGACGAAAAGAAGAATAACTATATCGCGTGCTGCTATAAAGAAGACGGCAGGTATGCGCTCGCCTGGACGGATATAACGACGGGCGAATTTTGCGCGGCGGCGTTTAACGGAGACAAGGCGCTCGGAGAACTCATGGAATATCTCATGAAGCTCTCGCCGGCGGAAGTGATTGTAAACGAAGAATTTTTGCTTGCCTCCAAAGACGCGCCCGCCCTGCGCGCGGGAGTTCTGCCCGCTTTTTCCTGCTATGTGCCTTGGGCGTTCGGGAGAAACCGCGCGGAAAAAAATTTGTGCGAACAGTTGGGGACAAAAACGCTCGAACCGTTCGGATTTTCCGATCGGGGCGAAGTGATAAGCGCGGCGGGGGCGCTGATCGAATATCTCCGCGAAACGCAGAAACACGCGCTGAAAAATATCGATTCCGTCCGCTTTGTAAATAACGACGCGGCGATGATGCTCGACAGCGCCGCCATCAAAAACCTCGAACTTGTCAAAACGCTCGGAGACGGCAAGCGCAAGGACTCCCTTCTCTGGCTTTTAGACGATACGCACACCGCGATGGGGGCGAGGCTTTTATATTCGCTCGTTTTGAATCCTCTTAGAAGCAGAGAGGAGATTTCATACAGGCTTGCGGGCGTAGAGGAGCTTTACAACGCGACCGTCATTCGCATCGGCATTGCGGATACGCTTAAAGAAATACGCGATATTGAGCGCATCGCGGGCAAAATTTCCAACAACAATCTTACGCCGCGCGATTGCGAAGGCTTGGGCGCTTCTCTTGCGGTGATACCGAATCTGAAATTTCAGCTTTCCGGCTTTTCCTGTCCGATCCTCAAAGAGATCGGTGAGGGGCTGGGCGATTTTGCTGGGCTGTGCGATCTTTTGAAGCGCGCTTTTATCGAAAATCCGCCCGTAAACGTCAAGGAGGGCGGCTATATCGCCAAGGGTTACAGCAAGGAGCTGGACGAACTGCGCGACGTGCACGAAAACGGAGCCAGACTCATCGCGGAAATGGAGGCGCGCGAGCGCGAGGAGACGGGTATCCGCAATCTGAAAATCAAATATAACCGCGTGTTCGGCTATTCGATAGAGGTGACCAATTCTTTCAAAGAGAAGGTGCCGTATCGCTATCAGCGCAGGCAGACGCTCGCAAACGCGGAAAGGTACGTTACGGACGAGCTCAAAGAGATCGAAGAAAAGATCCTTTCGAGCGCGGAGCGCAGCCTTGCGACGGAAATCGCGCTCTTTGAGCAGATTAAGGGCGTTTTGGCGGAGAATATCGGAAGACTGAAAAAGCTCGCTTCGTCCGTGGCGATGCTCGATTGCCTCGTTTCTCTCGCGGCGGTCGCGAAGGAGCGCGGGTATTGCAAGCCGCAAATCGTACAGGCGGGCGGCGAGCTTATCATCAAAGACGGCCGCCACCCCGTGGTGGAGGCGCTTTCCAAAGAGCGGTTCGTGCCCAACGATACCGTTTTGGACGGGAAAGAGACGCGTACGATGGTGATCACCGGCCCGAATATGGCGGGTAAAAGCACTTATATGCGGCAGACGGCGCTCATCGTACTGATGGCACACATCGGAAGTTTTGTGCCCGCGCGCACGGCGCAGATCCCCGTGATCGACAGGATATTTACGCGTGTCGGCGCGAGCGATAACCTGATCTTGGATCAAAGCACCTTTATGGTGGAGATGACGGAAGTCGCCTCTATTATAATGAACGCCACGCCCGATTCGCTTCTAATTCTCGACGAGGTGGGACGCGGCACCAGTACATATGACGGGCTCAGCATTGCCTGGGCAGTCCTTGAATATCTCACGCAAAATATCCGCGCAAAAACTTTGTTTGCGACCCATTATCATGAGCTTACGGAGCTCGAAGGGAAGATCGACGGCGTAAAAAATTATAAGGTTACCGTAAAAGAAGCGGCGGGTACCGTGATCTTTTTGCGCAAGATCATGCGGGGCGGCGCGAATAAAAGCTTCGGGATAGAGGTCGCAAGGCTCGCCGGCATACCTTCCTCCGTGACGGCGCGGGCGAAAGAGATACTCAAAAAATTGGAGAGGAACGATATAGCTCGTACGGGGGCGCCGGCGGAAGACGCGGAGGTTCATGAGTCCGCCGCGCAACTGAGCGAAGCGGAAAGGATATTGCGGGAGCTCGATCTCGACAATATGACGCCGATGCAGGCGTTCCATATCCTGTCGGATCTGGCGGAAAAAGTCAAAAAGGATTAAAGCATGGCAAAGATCAACATTCTTGACAGCAGCATTTATAATCGGATCGCCGCGGGCGAGGTGGTTGAGCGGCCCGCTTCCGTCGTAAAGGAATTTGTGGAAAATTCGATAGATGCGGGCGCTGAAAATATTACGGTGCGCATCGAACGGGGCGGAAAAGATCTGATCTCCGTGAGCGACGACGGTTCGGGTATCGAAAAGAGCGAGCTGTATTCCGCCTTTTTGCCGCATGCGACGAGCAAGATCGAAAAGGTGGAGGATCTCGATGAGATACGAACGCTCGGTTTTCGCGGCGAAGCGCTCGCGTCGGTTGCCTCCGTTGCGAACGTTACGTTAAAATCCAAATTCAAAGAGGCGCAGGAGGCCTTCTGCCTGACTTGTTCGGGCGGCAAAGCGGGCGAGGTCATGCCCTGCGCCCTGGAATGCGGTACGGAGATCGTTGCGGAAAATTTGTTTTTCAATACGCCCGTTCGCGCAAAATTCATGAAGACGGATAAAGGGGAAGAGAGTGAGGTCTCTTCCGTCGTTGCGCGGTTTATTTTGGGGAATCCGGATATCTCCTTTAAATATTATATAGACGGGAAGCTTTCCGTGCAGTCCTTCGGCGGCGGGCTCGACGAAGCCGTTGCTGCGGTGTACGGAGCCGCGGCGATCGCGGAATGCTATCATTTAGACGCGGTAAAACACGGTATTCGATTGCGCGGATACATCGGCAAGCCGTCTTATACCAAGCCGAACAGGACGTACCAAAGCACTTTCGTCAACGGAAGGTTTGTTGTAAATAACACCGTGTCTTCCGCCGTTTCCAACGCATATGCGAGCTATCTCATGAAAAGGCAGTACCCGTTTTACGTGCTGTTTATCGACGTTCCGCCCGAAATTGTAGACGTAAACGTGCACCCGAACAAATCCGACGTCCGTTTCGAAAACAATCAGGTGATCTACGGCAGCATTTATTCGGTCGTTTCCGCCGTGCTCGACGGAAACGCGTCTGCGCTGGAATACGTTGTAAAGGATAAGGAGGATCGGCGGGAACCTTCGGCTTATCAGAACGAAAAAGAGGCGAGTGCGGCGGAGCCGTTGTCGCCGAATGCGTTGCAAGATGCGCCGTTGCGGGCGGCTGATCCCGCTCCTGCCGGCGTTCCTTTTCCGGAGGCGGTGAGAAATCCATCTGCGGCAACCCCGCGCGACGGTATTACTCTCACGTTTCACGACAGTGGCGCGGTGCGTCGGCAAGAAGAGGTGCCCGTGCCTCCTGCTTTTGCCGAACAGCTTTCGGGGAAGGCAGACCTTGCTTCCTCCGAAAAAAAGACTGAACCGACTGCGGAGGCAGATGTTTTTGCCGAGAATAAGAGATATCTCGAAATGCTGGACAAGAAGGCAAAGCAGCAAAAACTTGTTTTTGAAAACGCCGTCTATAAGGGCAGTCTGTTCAACACGTATCTGCTGTATGAGGAGGGCGACAGCGTTTATATCATCGATCAGCACGCCGCGCATGAGCGTTTGATTTTTGACAGGCTTTGCGAGGAGATGAAGAC
Source organism: Candidatus Borkfalkia avistercoris (assembly GCA_019115995.1). GTDB lineage: Bacteria > Bacillota > Clostridia > Christensenellales > Borkfalkiaceae > Borkfalkia > Borkfalkia avistercoris. Next base: position 16,091 of record DXCL01000044.1, on the reverse strand, counting down.
GCGGAAGATCGTTCGCCAGCCCATGCTCGTGCCGTTTGTTCTTTCCGTAAACAGAGAGGAATTTGCGTTTTTATCGGATAATCTGGCGAATATTGCGGATATCGGATTTGAAATAGAGGAGTTTGGCACGAACAGCTTTAAAATTTCTGCCGTGCCCGTGGATCTGCAAGATATAGATTTGTCCGCATTTTTTTCTGAGCTGCTCGGCGAAATAGGGGATTTGAGAGGGATACGCCTTACGGAACTTTTGCGGGACAAGATCGCGATGACCGCGTGCAAGCATGCGGTGAAGGGAGGCATGATACTGACCGATTCCGAAAAGGAAAAGCTGTTTGAAATGTTGCAGGGCGATATGGGGCTGAAATGCCCGCACGGTCGGCCCGTTGCCGTAAAAATGACGAAATATGAAATCGAAAAGATGTTTAAAAGGATTGTTTGAGTGAAAACATTGGTCGTATGCGGCGCTACGGCGTCCGGCAAAACGGGATTCGCCGTCGATATGGCGGAAAGGCTCGGCGGAGAGGTCGTCTCCGCCGATTGCATGCTCGTGTATAAAGGATTGAATATAGGAACGGCTAAACCGACGCCGGAGGAGATGCGCGGCATTGCGCATCACATGATAGACGTTGCGGAGCCTTCGCAAAACTATTCGGTAAGCGATTACGAAAAGGGCGCAGAGGCGATGTTTTCCTCTTTGAACGCGCGCAACATTCCCGCCGTTGTCTGCGGGGGGACGGGCTTTTATATTCAATCGATCTTATTTTCGCGGGGCTTGGGCGGCGTTCCTGCTGATGAGGATATCCGAAGAGAATACGAACAGATCGCCGAAGAAAGGGGCAGGGAATATCTCCATGCGATGTTACGGGAAGTCGACGAGGAGAGTGCGGAAAAGCTGCACCCCAATGATGTGAAGCGCGTCGTGCGCGCCCTCGAAATTTACAGGCTGACCGGCGTAAAAAAGTCGGCGCAAAACGACGGGTTTGTTCCGAAACGAGACTATCTTGCCGTAGCTTTCGATTATCCGAGAGCGGAACTTTACGCGAGGATAGAGCGCCGCGTAGAAGTCATGTTAAGGCAGGGGCTTGTAGACGAAGTTGCCGGTCTGTACCGCAGCGGTATTGACGAGACGTTTCAATCCATGCAGGGCATAGGCTATAAAGAAGTGCTTTCATATTTAAAAAACAGTATTTCATATAGTACTATGTCAGACATGATAAAGCAAAATACGCGCAATTATGCGAAGCGGCAGATCACTTTTTTTAAGAAGCTGCCAAATCTGAAATGGCTGGATCCGAACGGGGATAACGGCAAAAAAATCGCGGAGTTGTTATATGATCGATGAATTGATAATGGAGAGTGAAAAATCTCTCGAAGCGCAGTTTGCCTGCGCGGAAGAAATTGCGTATTATAATCAGAGTAAAGTTTTAGACGCGTTCCGCAAAAATAAGATCGCGCTCAGGCATTTTGTTCCCTCTACCGGTTACGGCTACGGAGATGAGGGGCGCGATACTTTGAATACGCTCTTTGCCGATATTTTCGGTGCGGAGGCGGCGCTCGTTTCTCCGAATATCGTATCGGGTACGCACGCGCTTACGGTCGGTCTGTTCGGCGTTCTGCAAGCAGGCGATACGCTCTTTTCCATATCCGGATCTCCTTACGATACGCTTACCGAAGTTATTTCCGGAAAAGGCATCGGGTCGCTTGCCGATTACGGCGTCAGGTTCAAAATGTGCGAGCTTTCGGGCGGGGATTTCGATTTCGATAAAATTGCCGACGGATTGAAAGATGAAAGCGTAAAGGTAGTATTTATCCAGCGTTCTCGCGGCTATGAATGGCGCGACGCGCTCAGCGAAGAAAAGATCGCGCGGGTCACTGCGTTTATACGCGCGCAGGGTTTTACAGGCTGTATTTTTGTCGATAATTGCTACGGCGAGTTCGTGGAAAAGACGGAACCGACCGAAAACGGTGCGGATATCGCCGTGGGCTCGCTCATCAAAAACGCGGGAGGCGGCATCGCGCCGACGGGCGGCTATATCATTGGAAAGCGTGAATATATCGACCGCATCGCGGGCAGGCTCACAGCGCCCTCCGTCGGGGCAGAGGTTGGTTCGTACGCCTTTGGCTATCAGTATTTTTATGAGGGCGTGTTTCTTGCGCCGCACGTCGTATGCCAGGCGATCAAGGGGGGCCTTCTGATCGGCGCATGCCTTGAAAAGCTCGGATATACCACTTCTCCCGCGATCGATGTTCCTCCGTACGACATCACGCGCGCGATACGCTTTGATACGAAGGAGCAACTGATCGGCTTTATTCAGGCAGTGCAGGAAGCTTCGCCCGTAGACAGCTTTGTTACGCTCGAACCGTGGGATATGCCGGGGTATCAGGAGCAGGTCATCATGGCGGCAGGGACGTTTGTGCAGGGCTCCTCCATAGAATTGTCTGCCGACGCGCCGATCAAAGAGCCGTATATCGCATATTTTCAGGGCGGGCTCACTTATGAGCACTGTAAATATGCATTGACAAAAATACTTTCAAAACTGACAAAATTTTAATTTTGAACATGCTGCTATCAAGTAAAAAGATCGACGGAGATTTTTCCGAGTTCAAAAAAGTCAAAAAATTATATAAAGAGGCGTTTCCGAGGCGGGAGCGCATGAAGTTCCGCGTCTTGCAAAAGAGCGCGGTATCCCCGCTCGTGGAATGGCTCGCGTACTATGACGGCGAGGAATTGGTCGGCTTTACTTATCTCGTATCCGACGGCGCGCTTGCCTATTTGTTTTACTTTGCGGTCTGCTCGTCGAAACGCTCTTTAGGATACGGCGGAAAAATACTTTCCGATTTGAAGGCGCGCAGAAACGGTGAAACGCTCGTGCTGGATATAGAGGCATGCGGGGAGCCCGCTAAAAACAGTGAGCAGCGCCTTCGCCGCCGCGCGTTTTATATGCGGAACGGGTTTACTCCTGCCGGATTTGAAGCGACTTATCGCGGCGTACGCTATGACGCTATGAAATTCGGAGGGGAATGCGGCAAGCAACGTCTTATGCAATTGTTCAAACAATACCGCCGCGAAGTGTTAGGCAAGAACAAATAGCGCCTGCGTGTTTCGGAGTCAACTGTGTTTTGGCAAACGCTGTTTTTGGGGATAGCTTTTTTATTTAGGGGGATATGATGAAATTTTGTGATACACTGACCGAAGCGTTGCAGCGGCCTCCGCTGTACAAAAGGTCGTCTGCGCCGTTTTGGGAAGACGAACATATTTCTGCACAGATGTTAAAGGCGCATCTCGATCCCGAATCTGACGGCGCCAGCCGCAATGCGGATTTCATTGACCGCTCCGTGCAATGGATCGACAGCCTTTTTTACGGCAAGGGGGCAGAGCTTTTGGATTTGGGCTGCGGGCCCGGGCTGTATGCGGAACGCTTTTTCCGATGCGGATACCGCGTTACGGGCATGGATATTTCCGGGCGATCCATAGATCATGCGAAGCGCTCTGCGGCCGAACAGAAACTTTCCGTTCGGTATCTCTGTCAGAATTATCTTACGGCGGAATTTGAAAACCAGGCGTTCGGCTTTGCCGTCATGATCTATTGCGACTACGGAGCTTTAACGCCGCAGGAGAGGCAAATCGTCTTAAAAAAAGTTTTTTCATGCCTTAAAAACGGCGGAAAATTTTTGTTGGACTTTTTTTCTCCGACATTTTTTGCCGGATTTGTTGAAGGGCAGACTTGGGAAGTTTGTCCGCACGGCGGCTTTTGGAACGGAAGTCCGCACGTCTTGCTGCAAAGCCGTTATCGGTATCCTTCTCGGGTAACGTTGGAGCGGTCAATTGTTTTGACTGAAACAAATCTTTATGAATACAACATCTGGAATACCTGTTTTTCGAGGGAAGAGCTGATCGACGAAGTGCGGGGGGCTGGCTTTTCCGTATGCGGCACGTGGAGCGACGTTGCCGGTACGCCTTATGCCGACGATTCGCCGACCATGGCTCTGTTATTGGAGAAGAGGTCATAAAAAGCGCAGCTTAAAAAGGCTGCGCTTTTTATGATAACTTATTAAAATATAGGGGGCGCGGAAATTTCCGCGCCCCTCGGCATATTGTTATAAATTTTGCGGGATCAATACATTCCGCCGCCCATTCCGCCGCCTGCGGGAGCCGCGGGCTCGGGAGCGGGAATATCTGTTACGACGCTCTCGGTCGTGAGCAGGGTAGCCGCGACGGAAGCGGCGTTCTGCAAAACGCTCCTTGCGACCTTGGTCGGGTCGATGATACCGCTTTCGACCATGTCGGTATAGCGATTTTTGAGCGCGTCGAAGCCATAATTGGCCTTCTTGGAAGAGGTGATCTTTTCAACGATGACGGAACCGTCAAGCCCCGCGTTCTTCGCAATCTGGCGGATCGGTTCTTCGACCGCTTTGAGGATAATGGCTGCGCCCGTCTTTTCGTCGCCTTCGAGGGAGTCGATCAGTTTTTTGAGGGCAGGGATCGTGGAGAGGAGGGCAACGCCGCCGCCGGGAACGATACCTTCTTCTACGGCTGCGCGGGTAGCCGCGAGCGCGTCTTCGATGCGGAGCTTCTTCTCCTTCATCTCAACTTCCGTAGCGGCGCCTACGTTGATGACCGCAACGCCGCCGGCAAGCTTGGCGAGGCGCTCCTGCAACTTTTCTCTGTCATAATCGGAAGTGGTTTCCGCGATCTGCGCTTTGATGGCGTTCACGCGGGCCTTGATATTTTCGGGATCGCCCGCACCGCTTACGATGGTCGTATTGTCTTTATCGACTTTGACCTGCGCAGCGCGGCCGAGCATATCCTGCGTTACGTCTTTGAACTCGTAGCCGAGATCGGAGGATACCACCGTGCCGCCCGTAAGGATCGCAATGTCTTCGAGCATCGCCTTTCTCCTGTCGCCGAAGCCCGGAGCCTTGACAGCGACGCAATTGAATACGCCTTTAAGTTTGTTTACGATGAGCGCTGCAAGCGCGTCGCCTTCCACGTCTTCCGCGATGATGAGAAGCCTTGCGCCCTGCTGCGCGAGGGGTTCGATGATCGGCAGGATCTCCTGCAAATTGGAGATCTTCTTATCGGTAATGAGGATATAAGGGGAATCGAGCACCGCTTCCATTTTGTCGGTGTTGGTAACCATATATGCGGAAGCGTAACCGCGGTCGAACTGCATGCCTTCCACGGTGGTGAGCTCGGTGTTCATCGTTTTGCCTTCTTCCACGGTGATCACGCCATCCTTGCCGACTTTTTCCATAGCGTCGGAGATGAGCTGGCCGACCGTTTCGTCGCCCGCGGAAATGGAAGCAACCTGCGCGATCGCGAGTTTGCTGTCCACCGTTTTGGAGATCTTTTTGATCTCTGCGACGGCTGTGTCTACCGCCTTATCGATGCCTTTTCTCAGAATGATGGGGTTCGCGCCCGCCGCCAGGTTTTTAAGCCCTTCGCGTATGATCGCCTGCGCGAGTACGACTGCCGTAGTAGTGCCGTCGCCCGCAACGTCGTTCGTCTTGGTGGAAACCTCTTTCACGAGCTGCGCGCCCATATTTTCGAACGGATCTTCCAGCTCGATCTCTTTTGCGATAGTCACGCCGTCGTTGGTGATGAGGGGAGCGCCGAACTTTTTGTCCAAAACAACGTTCCTGCCCTTAGGCCCTAATGTGATTTTAACCGTATCCGCAAGCGTGTTGACGCCTTTTTCCAAAGCTTTTCTCGCGTCGTCGCCGTATTTGATCTGTTTAGCCATGATAGTATTCCTCCTTCAAATTTATGCTTCTTTATTCAACGATCGCCAAAATGTCGCTCTGGCGAATGATCGTAAATTCCTTGCCGTCCACTTTGAATTCGCTGCCCGAATATTTCGAGTAGAGAATAGTATCGCCGACCTTGACGACCATTTTCACTTCCTTGCCGTCTACCATGCCGCCGGGGCCGACTGCCACGACGCGCGCGGTCTGCGGCTTTTCCTGCGCGGAAGAGGGAAGAATAAACCCGCTTTTGGTCTTTTCTTCTTTTTCGACGCTTTCGACAACCACTTTATCGAATAAAGGTTTGATGTTCATAGAATTCGCCTCCAAAAATATTTCGAACTGATTTAGCACTTTCTATGCCTGAGTGCTAATTTACTATATATTATATACAATCGAAAATAAATGTCAAATGTTTTAACGGCAAAAAAGTAAATTTTTAGCACTTTTATTGAAAGAGTGCTAAATTTCCTAAAAAGAGCTTGCAGCGAATTTTATTGCGCGCTTGCGTTTTGGCGGGAACTGTGTTAAAATAAGAAAAAGGAGCGTATAGAAATGGATAAATGGGATAAGAGGTTTATGCAGCTGACCGAAACGGTCGCGGGCTGGTCGAGCTGCTTTCAGGAAAACAGGCACGTCGGCGCCGTGATCGTACTGGATAAAAGAGTGCTCACGACCGGCTATAACGGAGCGCCCGCCGGCATCAGGAGCTGTGTGGATAAGGGAGAATGCCTCCGCCGCAAAATGAACGTGCCGAGCGGAACGCGGCAGGAACTGTGCTACGCCGTACATGCGGAGCAGAACGCCATCATTCAGGCGGCGCGGCTCGGGATCAAGATCGGCGGCGCCACTCTTTACTGTACGAACCAGCCTTGCGTGATCTGCGCGAAAATGATCATCAACGCAGGGATTGCGCGCGTTGTTTATAAGGAAGGGTATCCGGACAAGTTCTCCATGCAGCTTTTTAAAGAGGCGGGCGTGCTCGTTCAAAAATACGAAGATCTCGAAAAGGAGTAAAAACGATGCAGAATCCTATCGTAACCATCAAGATGCAGAACGGCAAAGTTATCAAGGCGGAACTTTATCCGGATAAGGCTCCCAATACCGTGAACAATTTTTTGTCTCTCGTACGGCACGGCTTTTATGACGGGCTCGGCTTTCACAGGGTCATTGAAGGGTTTATGATCCAGGGCGGCGACCCCGCCGGCAACGGTACGGGCGGCCCCGGTTACACCATTAAAGGAGAGTTCCGTGCGAACGGTTATGCCGCTAACGACATAAAACATCTGCGCGGCGTGCTGTCTATGGCGCGTTCGATGATGCCCGACAGCGCGGGGTCGCAGTTTTTTATCATGCATGAGGACGCGGCGCATCTCGACGGGCAGTATGCGGCGTTCGGAAAGGTGATCGAAGGCATGGATATCGTCGACGAGATCGCTTCCGTCGCGACGGATATGCGCGACAAACCGCGCGATCCGCAGATCATGGAGTCGGTTACCGCCGAAACCTTCGGCGTAGATTACCCGGAGCCCAAAAAAGCGAGATAAAGTGCATGTAATGTTGCGGGACGGTTGCAAACGCCGTTCCGCTTTTTTTATGCGCTTCATAATATAGTTATTATGATAGCAGATTTTCACAACGACTATTTAACGGAGGGAGGAGGCGCGCTTTCAGGCATAGCGGAAAAAGCGGAGCAGTCTGTATGCGCGCTGTACCGCGGCAACAGGTCTGACGGGCAGATCGGTGAATTGCTGGCGCGGTTTGCGCGGGAGCGGGCGGAAAATCAGTTTCTGGGGCTGGAAGACGCGGGGTATATCTGTCGGACGGGGATAGAGTCGGTCGCGCCGTATGCGCCCGTTTATGCTTCGCTCACGTGGAATTATGAAAACGAACTCGCCGGCGGCTGCTTGGAAGATACGGGACTGAAAAGGGCGGGCAGGGAGGCTGTTCTTCGGTTTACGGAATGCGGCATTGCGATCGATTGCGCCCACTTGGGCAAGCGCGCTTTCAGCCAGGTGATCGAGCTGACGGATAAGGTAGTCGATTCGCACACGTGTGCGGCGGCATTATATCCGCATCGGCGAAACCTGGAAGACTGGCAGATCGGCGAGATCGTTCGGTGCGGCGGGCTGATCGGTATTGCCTTTGTCGGAGCGTTTTTATCCGAATGCCCGACTGCGGAGGATATTTTCAGGCATACAGATCACTGCGTGCAAAAATTCGGCTGCAAAAATTTTTGTTTCGGAACGGATTTTTTCGGAACGAAAGATCTGCCCGACGGACTCGCTTCTTATGAAGCCTGCGACGGACTTCGCGGATTTTTTATAAAGGCAGGGTATTCCGCTGAGGATATAAAAAGGATATTTATCGGCAATCTCCGCGATTTTATCTGTAAAAAATGACATATATGTAGCGCCTAAGTGATCGCCTTTTATCGTTTTACAATAATGTACAAAATTCGACAAATTTTGTACGCAAACTTTTCAATATTTTTACAAAAATACTTTACAAATGTAAAACGGTGTAGTATAATCGATCATGCTATTAAACTAAAAAGAGGAGAAGTGTTATGAAAAAGATTGTTGTGATCGAGGGCAACGGCGAATTTGCAAAGGTGCTTGCCGAACAGTTGGCAAACAGAGGTATGGAGGTCAGCGGCGTGACGGACGACGGAGGCACGGGCTTGGAATATGTAAAACAGTTTCAGCCCGACGTCGTGGTGGTAGGTATGGTACTGCGTTCCATCGACGGGTTCGGAGTGCTGGATAAGCTCAAAGATCTGCCGGGAAGACGGAGCGTGATCGCGGTCGGAAATTTCAGCGACGACGCGATGGTCTCAAAAATTCTTGCCAAGGGCGCAAAGTACTACCTGATGAAGCCCGTATCGGCAGAGCTTGTATGCGAACGCGTGCAGGAAATGGCGGAAAGCGCGGCGCCCGTTGCGCAGGCTCCTTCTTCTTTCGGTTTCAGAGAGCGCAGGAGCATCGCGTCTATCGACGAAAAAATCAGTACGATCTTTATTTCCATCGGCATTCCCGCAAGCATCAAAGGATACGGATTTTTACGTGAGGGCGTGAAGATGGCGGTCGAAAACCCGTCTATCATAAATAATATAACAAAAGAGCTTTATCCGAAGATCGCGGAAAAATTCAATACAACGCCGAGCAAGGTGGAACGCGCGATCCGTCACAGCATAGAAGTCGCTTTCAATAAGGGCAGGATCGAGGCGATCAATTCCATTTTCGGCGTACGCGTGTATATCGGGACGGAAAAGCCGACGAACAGTGAGTTCATCGCGTTACTTGCGGACAAGCTTCTTCTCGACGCGGCGTCCGGTAACTGAAATGAAAAATATTTTTATAAAAGCCGATGAATTTTACTTGCAATTCATCGGCTTTTATATTATAATTTTAACGTTGTCAAATAAATAAGCCGCTGTGGTGAAACTGGCAGACGCGCCAGACTCAAAATCTGGTGGTAGCGATACCGTGTCGGTTCGAGTCCGACCAGCGGCACCATAACAGGGGTATACGAACACCCCGACGAGAGAGAAACCGATTTATCGGTTTCTTTTTCTTTTGCGCTGTTTTCGCTTCACGGATACCGTTTATGAATAGTTTAAAGGCATTGCGGATCACGGCCTGATCGCCACTTTGATGACGCCGTCTTTTCTGTTTTCGAAAAGTTCGTACGCTTTATCGATCTCGCTCAGTGCAAACGTATGCGTGATCAAATTGCTTGTATCCAGCTTCTTTTCGGCGATCAGCCGAAGGATCTCGTCGCAGTCGCAGCCGTCCACGCCGCCCGTCTTAAAGGTGAGATTTTTGCCGTACATGTCGGGAAAGGGAAGCGTCTGCGCGCCGTCATACAGCGCAACGATCGTTACGATCGCATTAGGGCGGGCATATTGCCACGCCATGCGGAACGTTTCATCGGAGCCGCCGACCTCGATCACCCTGTCTGCCCCGCCTGACGGGCAATTGGTTTTTATGTACTTTTCGAGGTCTTCCGGCGGCAATATTGCCGCCCAAGGATAATTTTTTGCGACGAAGGCGCGCCGCTGCGCGTCCTTTTCGCAGACGATCACTTTTTTCGGTTTTTTCAGAAATACGCATTGCAGGGTGCAAATGCCCGTCGGCCCCGCGCCGATGATCAGCACGGTATCGTCTTCGGAAATTTCGCTGATTTTTGCCGCCCAAAAACCCGTTGCCAGCAGATCGCCCGTAAAGAGCGCCTGCTCGTCCGTCACTCCGTCAGGGATCACATTGAGCCCCTGTTCGGCCTGCGGCACGCGCACATATTCCGCCTGCCCGCCGTCGATGCGGCACCCGAGCGCCCAGCCCCCGTTCGGGTCGGTGCAGTTGTTCACGTATCCGTGTTTGCAGAAAAAGCACTCTCCGCAGAATGTTTCCACATTGACGGCGACTCTGTCGCCGGGTTTGACCTTTTTGACAGCCGCGCCGACTTCTTCGACGACGCCGACCATTTCATGCCCGACGGTGATCCCCGGCACTGCGCGGGGAACGCTGCCGTGTTTGATGTGCAGATCGCTCGTGCAGACAGAGGCAAGCGTAACTCTGACGATCGCGTCTTTTGCGTCGGCCAGAGCGGGCTTGGGTTTGTCCTTTAACTGAAAACGATTTTGCGAAATGTACGTATAAGCGAGCATGCCGTGCCTCCTGTTGTCATTTGACTTTTGAAAAATTGCCTATCGTTTCGTTTACGGTCTCAACGAATGCAAAAGTATCTCCGTATTTTTTCAGGATATTCTTAAATTCGATCAGCTGGCGCTTGTTGACGACGCAGACGATCATTTCTCTCGCCTCGTTGCTGTAAGCGCCCGTCGCCTTGACGCGCGTAGCACTGTGTCTGAGTTTAGCGAGAATTTCCGCGTCGATCTCGTCCGCGTGAGAAGTAATGACCGTAAACCGATAGGCAGACTTAGAGCCGCGAATGATCGAATTTCCTACGATGCTCGAAAGCAGGCAGTACATAAGGCACAGGCAGACCGGCTTAAAGTCGTATTGCAGCGCGCCCGTTTCGTTCGGTTCGGCGTAGACGAAGAAAGATACCGCGGCGATCGCGGCGTTGATGGCAAAGTTGATCCAAAAAAAGTTGAGCAGGGGATCTTTTTTGCTGACAAATTTTGCGATGATGTCAGCGCCGCCCGTCGAGGAATCGCGGCGAAACGCGAGCCCGTACACAAAGCCGCCGACTGCGCCCGCGATGAGTACGGGATAAATCGTATCCACGCCCTGCGCGTCGTACTGAAAGCGCGAGAGGTCTGCAAGCTCCAACAGCAGGACAAAAACGGAGTAAGCAACGCTGAACACTGCCGTCTTTACAGCAAAAGCTCTGTCTATGCAGAAATAGGCAAAAACGCACAGCGGCACGTTGATGATCAGGGAAAAATAGCCGATACTGAATCCGCTTTTATACTGGATCATGGTGGCGATGCCGTTGATGCCCGCAGGGGCGAAATGGTTTTTTACAATAAACAGCTCATAGTTGAGCGCAAAGAGAAATGCGAGCGCGAGCATTGCTACGCAATCAAATATCCATTTTTTGATCGATGTTTTATTCATTGTTTTATATTATTTGGCATCGGGGCGGCCGCGAATACAGCCGCCCCGTATATAAATCTTCGGTCTTGTTCTCCGCCTGAAAAATCACACCGTTTCAAGCTTGCCGATGCCGTAAGTGATCTGCATGAGCCGCTTGTTCATAGGAGTAGGGGCGAGCTGTATGAGCGTATCCTCGCGAATGCGCGCCATGCCCATGCTCCACCCGGCTTGCAGCGTATCGGTATTATAAGTGATGAGCATGGGGATCCGGTGCCAGTCGCCCTCGCCGTTTTCGTAGTTGACGTGATAATACCCCGGATCGCGCATGCCTATATGTTCGCCTTCACGCTTTGCCGTTACGATCACCGTGCCGTCTTTTCCGCCCTGCGGCACCCAGATAACGTAGGGCATACTGCCGAGAAAAAGTCCGTCGGGCGTTTCCACGCGCTTGCCTTCCCAAAGGGGATCGCCCCAATCTACGCCGTCGTCGGAAAGCTTATAATAAATGTCGCAGCACGGTTTGCCGACGATCTCGTACACCATAATGAACCTGCCGTTCCCCATCTGCGCGACGACGGGCATGCCGGGGCGCAGTGCTCTGTCGGGTACGGTAACGGTATACTTTACATCGCTCCAAGTCCTGCCGCCGTCTTTCGACGTCGTAAGGCAGAGCGTCTGATTGAAGCGAGGATCGGTATGCGGCCGCTCGTCGGTATAGGCAATTGTAATCTCGCCGTATTTGTTGAGATAGATGTTCGGCTCCCATACGGGGCCGAGTGCGCCGAAGTTCTGTTCGATCGGAGGCCCGCCCTTTGCGACGGAGGAGCGGAATTCCCATGTTTTTCCGTGGTCGCGGCTTATGTAAAATGAGAGTTCCGTGGAAGTGAAATCGAGGGGGACGGAATTGCCTGCCATCACGAGCGTTCCCGCGGGCAGGTCGCCGCACTGCCTGTCCAGTTCGCGAAAATCCGGCTGAAAGCGAATGCCGTAGCCGTTTTGCGTGTCTTCGATCTGGCTGTATTTTTCCCATGTAACGCCGCCGTCTTTGCTGCACATAACGGGCACGACGGGCGGCTCCTTGATCGTAGAATGATCGAATGTTGCGAGCAGCATGCCGTTCAGTTCTCCGGCGTGATGCAGTTCTACGACGCGCGGATATAAAACGCCCGAAGAGTTGGAGTACACCTCTTCATCTTTGGGCGTAAATACAACGCCCATGTTCTCTCTCGTGATTTTCAGTGCCATAATTATTCCCTCCTGACTCTATATATTTGTAGTATAACATACTTTTTGTACGATTTCAAGAGAGATCCGAAAATAATGGCGAGCAAATAGCAAAATATCCTGCTTTTTTTGCGGAATACTTGTGTTATTGGATCAAAAGTGATATCATATTCATATAAAAGAGGAGAAAAAATGGAGAAGGCAACAAAGGGATTGCTTATAACCTATATCCGCGAACAATACGGCGACGAAGCGATGTATATTTTTAAGAATTCTCCGGAGATCGGGGTTTGCAGGCACGGGGAAAATGGGAAATGGTATGCCGTTTTCATGCCTGTCGCCTATAAAAAATTCGGCATCGGGAAAGAGGGGGAAACGGAGGTCGTTACCTTGAAGTGTATTCCGCAGCTCGGCGCTTCCGTCGCGGACGGGCAATCTGTTTTTCCCGCGTACCATATGAACAAAGAGCATTGGATCAGTATTTTGCTGGACGGCAGTGCAGACTGCGGGCAGGCAAAGTCGTTGATCGATCTGAGTTACAATCTGACGCTCGGCGCAAAAAGCAAAAAGAAGGAATGACCGAAATTTATATCGCAACAGCGGCGGTGCTCCGCCTTTCGGAGCATGGCTGCGTGCCATAAAAAATGCCCGCCTGAACCGGCGGACATTTATAGGAGAATTCTTAGAATTTGCGTACAAGACCGATCACGATACCGAGAATGGAGGCATCCTGCACGATGATGTCTTGCATGGTTTCGTTTTCGGGGTGAAGGACGAAATAGCCGTCTCTCTTGAAAAAGCGTTTGACGGTCGCGCTGTCGTCGATGAGCGCGACGACGATGTCGCCGTTTTCGGCTACGGACTGTTTGCGGACGATGATCTTATCGCCGTCGTAAATGCCCGCCTCGATCATGCTTTCGCCCTGAACGGAGAGCATGAAAAGGTCTGAGCCTTTAAAACTTCCCGCAGGGAAGGAATAATAGTCTTCGTAATTTTCATAAGCGAAGATAGGTTGACCCGCGGTGACCGTACCGATCAAAGGGATATTGACCGACGCGTTTTTCTTGAAGCTGACCGCTCTGTTTTTATTCGGAGACTTGGAAAGATACCCCTCGTCCGTGAGCTTTTCGATATAGTAATAGGCGGAAGCCGTCGATTTGATGTTGAGCTCGGCGCAGATCTCGCGCACGGTAGGCGCATACCCGTACTCGGCATTGTATTCGTTGATAAAATTGAGCACCGCCTGCATTTTCGCTCTGCTTGCGTCTGACATAATTATATTATCCTCTCCCTTTTCTTCGATTATAACATAATACCTTCAAAAAAGCAAACAAATGTTTATAAAAAATAAAAAAATTTTTCAGGAGCAGAAAAATGGAAACGCAGAAGTGTGTTTTATACGACAGGGATTGCATCGGCTGTATGGAATGTGAAATGTGCGACCTCGATCCGAATAAGGTTTGCGACAACTGCGGTAAATGCCTGGATATCAGAGATTACGCGACGATCCGCATCGATAAGATCATTCGCGAGCCGAATAAAAAGATAAAAAAATAGAACGATGAACGAAAGCGCCGCCTCAACAATGAGGCGGCGCCCGGCGTTTTACATAACAAATTATTTGATTTTTACCGTAAAGTCGCCGTTCATCGCGCCGATCTGAATAACGTTGCCCGGTTGCAGGTCGTTTGCGATCATGGTCTTAGCGATGAGCGTTTCCACCTTGCTCTGCAAATACCGTTTGAGCGGGCGCGCTCCGTATACGGGATCGTAGCCGTTTTCTATGATCAGATCTTTCGCGAGCGGCGTGATGTCGAGTTTGAGCTGCTTGTCTTCCAGCCGCGAGGAGAGGTCGCGTATCAAAAGATCGATGATCTTGGTGATGTTGTCTTTGGTCAGCGGCTTATAATAAACGATCTCGTCGAGCCTGTTCAAGAACTCGGGTCGGAAGCTCTGTTTGAGAAGCTGCGAAACCTTGTCTTTCGCGTCCTCGGAAATTTCGCCGTTTTCGTCGATGCCGTCGAGCAGGTAAGAGGAACCGAGGTTGGAAGTCAGAATGATGATGGTGTTCTTGAAATCCACCGTTCTGCCCTGGGAATCGGTGATGCGCCCGTCGTCGAGCACCTGCAAGAGGATATTGAAAACGTCGGGGTGCGCCTTTTCGATCTCATCGAACAAAACGACGGAGTAGGGCTTTCTCCTGACCGCTTCGGTCAGCTGACCGCCCTCGTCGTAGCCGACGTATCCCGGGGGCGCGCCGATCAGACGGGATACCGAAAACTTTTCCATATATTCCGTCATGTCTATGCGCACAAGGTTATGCTCGTCGTCGAACAGGCTTTCGGCCAATGCCTTGGCAAGCTCCGTTTTGCCGACGCCCGTCGGCCCTAAGAACAGGAAGGAACCGATGGGGCGGTTGGGATCCGCGATGCCCGCGCGCGAACGGATAATCGCCTCCGTCACCTTGGTAACAGCCTCGTCCTGACCGATAACGCGTTTATGCAGAATATCGTCGAGATGCAGGATCTTTTCCCGTTCGCCTTCCATGAGTTTGGCGAGGGGAATGCCCGTCCAACGGGAAACGACTTTTGCGATTTCTTCCTCCGTCACGGTATCGCGAAGGAGCGTATGTTTTTCGCCCGCACCGCTTTTCTGCGCGGCGTCGAGCTTCTTTTGCAATTCGGGCAGGCGGCTGTATTTGAGCTTTGCCGCCGTTTCGTAATCGCCGACGCGCTGCGCCGCCTCGATCTCGCCGTTGACCTTTTCGATCTCCGCTTTCGTATCGGAAACGACGTGTATGCTCGCCTTTTCGTTTTCCCACTGTGCTTTCATCGCATTGAATTTATCGCGCAGCTCCGCCAGCTCTTTCTGAATGGCTGAAAGCCTCTCTTTCGAAAGGGAATCGGTCTCCTTTTGCAGCGCCATTTCCTCGATTTCGAGCTGCATGATCTTGCGGGAAATGTCGTCCATTTCCGCAGGCATCGAATCGATCTCCGTGCGGATCGTGGCGCACGCCTCGTCCACAAGGTCGATCGCCTTATCGGGGAGGAACCTGTCGGATATATAGCGGTGCGAAAGGGTGGCCGCGGCGATGAGCGCCTGGTCGTGTATTTGTACGCCGTGGAAAACTTCGTATCTCTCTTTAAGCCCGCGAAGTATGGAAATGGTGTCTTCGACGGTCGGCTCGTCTACCATAACGGGCTGGAAACGCCTTTCGAGCGCGGCGTCCTTTTCAATATACTTTCTGTATTCGTCGAGCGTGGTCGCGCCGATGCAGTGCAGCTCGCCGCGCGCCAGCATGGGCTTTAACAGGTTGCCCGCGTCCATCGCGCCGTCAGATTTGCCCGCGCCGACGATCGTGTGCAGCTCGTCGATAAAGAGCAAAATCTTTCCCTCGCTCTTTTTGATCTCGTTGAGCACCGCTTTGAGCCTTTCCTCAAACTCTCCGCGGAATTTCGCGCCCGCGATCAGCGAACCCATATCGAGCGCGAAGATGGTCTTGTTTTTCAATCCTTCCGGCACGTCGCCGCGCACGATGCGCTGCGCGAGCCCCTCGGC
>DXCL01000043.1 GCA_019115995.1 Candidatus Borkfalkia avistercoris | reverse complement strand
CGTACTTCTCGGAGAAGTCGAGGGAAGTATTGGTCAGATCGTCGTAGATACCAACGGTGAAGTGGTTTTTCGGCTCTTTCTGTTCGAGGTTCTTATAAACCGCGTAGCACATGGAGGGGTTGAACTCCTTGGAGCCGAGGCCGTACCTGCCGCCGACCACTTTGATCTTGGAAACGCCCTTTTCGAAGAGTGCGGAGCAAACGTCGAGGTAGAGGGGTTCGCCGAGGGAGCCGGGCTCTTTCGTCCTGTCGAGCACCGCGATCTTTTTGCAGGTCTTGGGGATCGCCGCGACGAACTTGTCCGCAACGAACGGGCGGTACAGGCGCACTTTGATGAGGCCGACCTTGTGGCCCTCTTTGTTCATCTTGTTGATGGTCTCTTCCATCGCGTCTGCGCCGCTGCCCATGATGACGACGACGTTTTCCGCGTCGGGCGCGCCGCAGTAGTCGAACAGGTGATAATTTCTGCCGGTAAGTTTGTTGACCTTTTCCATCATCTCTTCGACGATTGCAGGGGTGGCGTTATAGTACTTGTTCGCCGTTTCGCGGTTCTGGAAGTAGGTGTCGCCGTTCTGCGCCGTGCCCTTCTGAATGGGGTGCTCGGGGTTGAGCGCGCGGCTCTTGAAATCGTCGATGTCTTTCATGTCGACGAGCGCTTTCATCTCGTCGTAATCGATGACGTCGATCTTGGAGACTTCGTGAGAGGTGCGGAAGCCGTCGAAGAAGTGCAGGAAAGGCACCTTCGCTTTGAGGGTGGACAGATGCGCCACGAGCGCGAGATCCATAACTTCCTGAACGGAACCGGAAGCGAGCATCGCAAAACCGGTCTGGCGGCATGCCATAACGTCCTGATGGTCGCCAAAGATGTTCAGCGAGTGCGCCGCGATCGCGCGGGCGGACACGTGAAAGACGGTGGGCAGCAATTCGCCCGCGATCTTATACATGTTGGGGATCATGAGCAGAAGCCCCTGGCTCGCGGTGTAGGTGGTGGTCAGCGCGCCTGCGGAAAGGGAGCCGTGCACGGCGCCCGCTGCGCCGCCCTCCGACTGCATTTCGGCAAGCCTGAGCTTTTGACCAAACATGTTCACTCTGCCCGCGGTCGCCCATTCGTCCGCAACTTCCGCCATGGGGGAAGAGGGGGTTATGGGGTAGATGGCCGCGACTTCCGAGAAGGCGTAAGCGACGTGGCTGGCGGCGGTATTGCCGTCGATCGTCATCTTTTTCATGGAAAAATAACCTCCGAAATTCTATAAATTTTCTTGAAAGTAATGCGAACGCCGCCGAAAAGCGGAACTTTCGGGCACGTTCATAATTATTATAATTGTTTTCGAAAAAATAGTCAATATAAAATGTGCGGAAATGTTAAATATTTATAATAGAAAGATGAAATCGCGGGAATGCGGGTCAAAATCGTTGTGAAAAATTTTCTCATTTGGTATAATGTAGAACTATGGAAGCGGTCAAATTCGAAAACGTAAAATTCGCATACAGAGAGGACGAGGAGGACTTCGCCGTCAACGGGGTCACCCTGTCGATCGGGGAGGGCGAATTCGTCGCCGTGCTCGGCAGAAACGGAAGCGGCAAGTCTACCCTCGCAAAGATGATCAACGCACTGCTCGTGCCTACGGAAGGGCGGGCGGAGGTGTTCGGGCTGGATACCGCCGATTCCAAAAATACCTTTGAGATAAGAAAGAGCGCCGGCATGGTCTTTCAGAATCCCGACAATCAGACGGTCGCTTCCATCGTGGAGGACGACGTCGCTTTCGGCCCCGAAAACATCGGCGTGCCGCGGGAGGAGATCGGCAGGCGCATCGACTTTGCGCTGAACGCGGTCGGCATGCAGGCGTTCCGCGACGCGACGCCTTCCCGCCTTTCGGGCGGGCAGAAACAGCGCATCGCCATTGCGGGCGTGCTCGCCGTCATGCCCAAGATCATGATACTCGACGAAAGCACCGCCATGCTCGACCCCAAGGGACGGCGCGAGGTCATGGACGTGATCAAAAAGCTGAACAAAGAGCGGGGAATGACGGTCATTCTCATCACGCATTTTATGGACGAGGCGCTGGAAGCGGACAGGGCGATCGTCATGCACCGCGGCGAAGTGGTCATGGACGGCACGCCCGAAGAGATATTTTCCCGTTCAGACGAGCTGGAAACGTACAATCTGACCCTGCCGCGCGCGGCTTACATTTCCAAAAAACTTGCGGAGGGAGGCATGCCCGTGAAGGGCGCTTTCAATGCGGAGGAGCTTGCGGAGGAAATATGCGCATCGTTGCAAAAGATCTGACATATACGTATAATCCGAAATCTCCCTTCGCTTCGCAGGCGCTCAAAGGGGTGAACATCGAGATAGACGAGGGCGAATTTTTCGGCATCATCGGGCATACGGGCAGCGGCAAGTCTACCTTCGTGCAGCACCTGAACGCTCTCATCAAACTTACGGGCGGCTCTCTCACGGTGGGGGATTACGACCTTTCCGACAAAAAGTGCAAGTTTTTGGAGCTGCGCAGCAAGGTCGGCATGGTCTTTCAGTATCCCGAATATCAGCTCTTTGCCGAAACGGTGGAAAAAGACGTCATGTTCGGGCTGAAAAATTTTCATAAGGGCATGAAAGAAGAGGAGATGGCCGCCGCGGTAAAGGAGGCGATCGAAACGGTCGACCTCGACTACGAGGATATAAGGGACAGGTCTCCCTTCGAACTGTCCGGCGGGCAGAAAAGGCGGGTCGCCATCGCGGGCGTCATTGTGACCAAACCGGAGATCCTCATTCTTGACGAACCTGCGGCGGGGCTCGATCCTCTCGGCAAAAAGGAGATCATGGATCTTTTGCATCATATCCACGGCGGTTGGTGCAAAACGGTCGTCATCGTCTCGCACGATATGGACGAGATCGCCGAAAACTGTACCCGCGCCGCCGTGTTTTCGGAAGGGCGGGTCGTCATGGAGGATACGCCCGCCGAGATCTTCAAACGCTCAGACGAGCTCCTCGCGCTCGGCCTCGACATACCCGTAACTGCAAAGTGCGCGCGCCTGCTCAAAGAAAAGGGGATCGTGATAGACACCGATTTCACCTGCGACGACTTTATCGCCAAAACGCTCGCGCTGTACGGCGGGGCGGGCGGCGCACCGAAGGCGGAAGGAGGCGGCAATGCTCAATGACGTAACGTTCGGGCAATACTATCCCGCAAAATCCTTCGTGCACAGCATGGATCCGCGCGCGAAGATCGTGCTGATGATCGCCTTTATCGTCGCCATATTTCTGGCAAAAAACTTTTTCGGTCTGGCGGCGGTCATACTGTTCCTGATCGTGGCGGTCGCCTTTTCGCGCGTACCGTTCGGCAGAGTGCTCCGTTCGGTGAAAATGATCCTGTTCCTCATCATCTTTACGGCGGTGCTCAACCTTTTCTTCTATTCGGGCAGTTCGTCGTACAAGCCTTTGGTAGACTGGTGGATCATCACGATCACCTATGAATCCATCATCAATACGATCTTTCTGGCTTTCCGCCTGTTCCTTTTGGTGATGGGCACCTCCGTGCTCACGCTCACGACGACGCCCGTCGCCCTTACGGACGGCATAGAAAGCCTGCTCACGCCCCTCAAATGGATCAAATTTCCCGTGCACGAGCTGGCGCTCATCATGAGCATCGCGCTCCGCTTTATCCCCACGCTGATGGACGAGACAAACCGCATCGTCGCGGCGCAGAAGGCGAGGGGGGCAGATTTTGAAACGGGCGGGCTCATCAAGCGCGCCAAGGCGGTGGTGCCCATACTCATTCCGCTGCTCGTTTCCGCTTTCCGGAGGGCGGAAGACCTCGGCGACGCGATGGACGCGCGCTGTTACAGCGGCGCCAAGGGGCGCACAAAATATAAAAAACTCACCTTTACCTGGCGCGACCTCATAGGGCTGCTGTTCGTTGCCGCGCTGATCACGGGTATCGTGTTCCTCAATATTTATTTGGGAGGAAAATTCGAGATACTCGGCTACTTTTTGTGAGAACGTATTAAAAAACGGGTGCATTTTATGAATATCGCGCTGATGCTTTCCTATGACGGAACGGATTTTTCCGGTTGGCAGGTGCAAAGGAACGGAAGGACGGTGCAGGGCGAGATCGAGCGGGCTCTGTCGGAAGCGTTTTCCCTTTCCGTGCGCGTAACGGGGAGCGGACGTACGGACGCGGGCGTGCATGCGGCGGGGCAGATCTGCAACTTTCCTTTTGAGGATACGATCAGGATCGCGCCCGAAAAGATCGCCGACGCGCTCAACGTTTTTCTTCCGCCAAACGTACGCGCGCTTAAAAGCGCCGCCGTGCCCGAGCCGTTCGACGCCTGCCGCTCGGCGAAAAAAAAGACCTACCGCTACGCCGTGTATTTTTCTCGGAGGGAACACCCCCTGCTGGAACGGTATGCGGCGAGGTTTGCGTACGGCGCCGATTTTTCCGAAATGCGGCGGTGCGCCCGCATTTTGGAGGGCGAGCACGATTTTTCCGCCTTTTCCGCCGCGGGATCTTCCGCAAAAACGACCGTTCGCACGGTATATTCGGCTACGGTGGAAGAAGAGGAGCGCTTCGGCGTTCCCTGCGCGAGGATAGACGTATGCGGAAACGGTTTTTTGTATAACATGGTGCGCATCATGGCGGGCGCGATCCTCGGATTCGGCGCGGGCAGGCTTTCCGAAGAGGAAGTGCGCGCCGCTTTGCAGACGGGAAACCGCGAGCTTTTGGGAAAAACCATGCCCGCGAACGGGCTCACGCTCCTTTCCGTAGACTACGGCTTCCCCCTTTTTAAAGAAGGGGATCAGACGAGTAAATGACGGCAGAACGCGGGCGCCGATTTCGTCCGTGCGCGTGCAACGCGTTTTCTGCGGCGCCGGCGGCGCAAAGAGGTATTATTATGGAATTTTTTATCATACTTTATAGTCTTATAGGGATATTCAATCCCGCGTTTGCGGAGTATTACGGCATCATTGCGGCCGACCGCCTTTCGTATATTTTTATCGGCATTGCGGCGGCGTTTTTCGTGTGCGTATATTGTTTCAAGGCGATCGCCCTTTCCGCGATGGCAAAAAAAGCGGGCATGCAGAAGATCGTCTGGTGCGCGTTCATTCCTTTCGCGAGCACCTATCTTATGGGCGAGTTGGCGGGGGACGTTCGTCTCGGCAAATCCCGCCTGAAAAAGATCGGGCTGTTCGTCATGATTGCCGAAATTTTGTATACCGCGGCGATGGCGTTGGTGTGCATACCGCTCTTGTATGCCTTCGGCGATTATCAGAAATATTTTACCGTCGTTGAAAGCGATCTCGGGCTTTCGCTCGGGCTTTCGAACGAATTTCCGCTCGGCTTGTATAACATATACAGGGTCGGCAGCGTGCTCGTTTGGATATTCGAGCTCATTTTTATCGCGGTTTCGGTATTTTTGTATATCTTCCTGTTCAGAAAATATGCGCCCGCTTCCTATATCTGGCTTACCATTCTCTGCGTTATTTTGCCGGTGAGCTCGTTCCTTCTGTTTGCTTTCCGCAACAGAAAGCCCGTGGATTTCGACGCGCTCATGCGCGCCCGCGCGGAAGCGATGCGCCGCCAGCAGCAGTACTATAATAATCCTTATAATAACCCGTACAACAACCCGTACGGCGGGCCTTACGGGAACGGCCCTTACGGCAATAATCCCTATAACAACCCCTACGGACAGCCGCAGCAGCCTCCCCGCGAGCCGGACGACCCGTTCGGAGAATATTCGGGCGGCAGCGGTCAGAGCGGTCAGGGAGATCCTTTCGGCGAGTATTCGGGCGGCGGCTCCGGCGGTACGGACGGGCAGAAGGGCTCGGGCAGCGGCTCCGACGGCTCCGACGGCGGAAACAACGGCTGACGGGCGTATGGAGGGAGAGGATCATGGATAAAGTCAGGAATGTGGCTGTGCTTATAGACGCGGAAAACGTGCCCGCGCACAGCGCGAAGCAGATCTTCGACGAGGCCTCCAACTACGGGAACGTGATGGTCAAGCGCATTTTTGCGGATTGGTCGAAGGCGTCCGTAAAGGGGTGGAGAGAGGAAGTAAACCGTTATTCGATGACGGCGGTTCAGCAGTTCGAAGTGCAGCCGCGCAAGAATACCATAGACATCGCGCTCATCATTCAGGCGCTCATCGTACTCTTTGAAAAGGACGTAGACGTGTTCTGCATCGCGGCGGGAGACAGCGACTATACCCGCCTCGTGCGGGAACTGCGCGAGCGCAATAAGGTCGTGATCGGCATGGGCGGCAGGAACGTGAATCCCGGATTCGTGAACGCTTTTAACGAATACATCTATCTGCTCTCCGACGAAAAGGAGAAGAAAAAGAAGGGTAAGACCGACAAGGCGAAACAGCCCGCGCCCGTTCAGAAGGAGGAAAAACCGGAGATCATCGACGCGGTCAAAAAGAAGGATCTCGTGGATATTGTCGACAGGCTGATCGACGACAACAACGGCAAGGCGTATTATGCGCAGATCTCCATGGAGATGAAACAGAAATATTCCGACTTTATCCCCAAAAACTACGGTTGCAATTCCTTTAAAGGGTTCATGGAAAAGCTCCTTCCCGTTTTGCAGAAATATGCGCCCGTAACGGGGGCGGACGGCACGACCATGTACCTCACCCGCGCCGCGCGCGAGGGGAAGGACAGGAGGAGGTAAAACGCATGTCTGAGGCGGATCTGTATAAATTTTTTTCGCAGTACGACGGCGAGGCAGACCTTTCCGATTTTACGCCCGAGGAACTGGAAACGTATCTTCGGGGCAAACGCGCGGAGAGCGAAAAGGAAAAGTACTTCGCGTATTACGACGACGTGAAAAGCAAGTCGCTCAAAAAACAGGATTGGTAATTTTTCGGTAAAACGGGAGAGGGGATGCCCTCTCTTGTTTTATTTGCGAAAAAAGATGAAATACGGGTGAAATCATGTTTTTCGGGATAATTTTGGTTGACTTTTGTTAAGTATAATAGTAGAATTATTAACAATTCAGGACTTAACACGGGAGGAAGAAAATGGACGCGGATCTGTTGATGCAGGAGATCTATAAGATCGCCAGGCGGTTGGGAGGAATGAAAATATTTAACCACAATTTCCCGATCAACAATACGGAAATGCAGATGATGAAGGAGATCGTTCGCGTAAAGGAAGAGGGAAAGAGGATCATTTCGAGCGATCTTGCCAAAGCGCTCGGGGTCACGCGATCCGCTATTTCGCAGATCGTGAACAAACTGGAAAAGGAGCACCTTGTGGAGCGTGTGCCGGACGAAAAAGACCGCAAGATAGCGTACATCGAATTGAGCGAGAGCGCTCTCGGCGTTTACGACGGCTTAAAGCGCAAGATCTCGCGCGTTATGTCGGAAGTCATACGTAAAATGGGCGAGGAGAAGGTGCGTTCGTTCATTGAGGGCGCTTCCGAATTTTCCAAAGCGGTAGACGAAGCCGTTGCGGAAATGGGCGACGCCGACATCTCGGGGCTGGAAGAAAAGGTGCTTACCGCCCGGTCAAGAAGGGGCGGGGCAAAAGTTCGTTAGTATCTCGCATTCTTTTTAAGGAGTCAAATATAATATGTCTCAGGCAATGCTCAAATTGGAGGGCATCACAAAAGATTACAAAGTCGCAGACTCGTTTGTTCATGCGCTCAAAGGCGTTTCGCTCAATTTCAGGCAGAACGAATTTGTCAGTATACTCGGGCAGTCGGGATGCGGCAAAACGACCCTTTTGAACATCATCGGCGGATTGGACCATTATACGGACGGAGATCTCGTCATCAAGGGCGTTTCGACCAAACATTTCAAAGACGCCGATTGGGACGCCTATCGCAACCACAGTATCGGCTTCGTGTTTCAGTCGTACAACCTTATTCCGCACCAAACGGTGTTGGGGAATGTAGAGCTTGCGCTCACGCTTTCGGGCGTATCGCCTTCCGAGCGGAAGGAGCGCGCGACGCGCGCGCTCGAACGCGTCGGTTTAGGAGCCGAACTGAACAAAAAACCCAATCAGCTTTCGGGCGGGCAGATGCAGCGCGTCGCCATTGCGCGCGCTCTCGTCAACGATCCCGAGATCTTGCTCGCCGACGAGCCGACGGGCGCGCTCGATACGGAAACGAGCGTGCAGATCATGGATCTTATCAAGGAGATCGCCGGTGAGCGCCTCGTCATCATGGTCACGCACAACCCAGAGCTTGCAGAGAAGTATTCCACCCGCATCGTGCGCCTTTTGGACGGCAAAGTGGTGGACGATTCCGACCCGTTCGAAGAAAACGAGATTGAACGGAACGGAAAAGAGGAAAACGAACCCTCCGCAGCGGAGGACGCGGAGGAAAAAGTTGCCGCGAAAAAAGGCGGCACGAAAAACAGCGACGGCAAAAAGAAAAAGACGAGCATGTCTTTTTGGACGGCTTTCCTTTTGAGCGGCAGGAACCTTTTGACCAAAAAGGGCAGAACGGCGGTAACGTCCGTTGCGGGCAGCATCGGCATCATCAGCGTGTGCCTCGTGTTGGCGCTTTCCAACGGCTTTTCCTCTTACATAACCAAGACGGAAGAGGATATGCTCTCCTATTACCCGCTGGAGATTACGGAAACGACGCTGGATATGCAGTCTATCATGTCCGGGTTCAGTTCGGCGAACGATATGCCGGACCTCGATCAGTTGGGAGACAAAATTTATGTCAATTCGTTTCTCACAGAGATCGCGCAGGGCATGGCAATGACCAATAATATTTCCGAAGAATATATCACTTATGTCGAAAGCATGCCCGAAGAATATTATAATGCGATTCAGAAAGATTACGGTGAATCGCTGCCGGTCAATATTTACACCGACGTAGTGATACAGCCGTTTGCATTGCAAGGCAATGACACGGAAGTGCCGACAGGTATGTCTCTTTCTTACCTGAAATCGTATTACACTTATATGCTGTCGGCGCAGACTGCAAATCCGCAGTACGCGTCGCTTGCCGGTCTTGTCGATTATCTCGGTAATGTGGTCAGTAAAATGCCGGGCTCGTCTGCGGCGGACAGGGAAGATGGGGATTATCTTTCCTATGTCGATTCGCAGTACGATGTGGTGGCGGGCAGAATGCCTCAAAGCGCAAACGAGGCTGTCATCGTTGTCGGCAGCAATAATGATATGACCGATCTGCTTTTGGCGCAGTTGGGATTTATTAGTCAAAAACAGTTTGTCAATTTATTTACGCATACGGAAGAAAATGCGGAAATCGACCTGGATTTCACCGATTTTTTGAACAAGGAATATACTCTCTTCTTCAATGATGCGATCTATACGAGCGGATCGTCGGACGGTTATGCTTTCGATTATGCGGAAACAATGGCTGATATTACCGCGCAGGAGGGCGAAGGCGTAAATATCGATGTCGTTGGAGTCCTTCGGTTGCAAGAGGGGTTGACGTATGGTTGCCTGTCGGAAGGCTTGAACATTACAGAAGAGTTGGTCAACGAATTTATAGCGACAAACGTTGGTGAAGATGCGGAAGGCAATCCTGTCTATAAATCGGCGGTTTTGCAATGGATGAATACGGAAGGTGAAGGATACAAGACAGAAAACGGCACGATAACCTATTATGCGCCCGCGAATTTGGTGGGCGGGATACCTGTAGAAGCGATGTGGACGCCGAAGACTTATGCAGATATTTCGGCATGGCAGACTGCACAAAGAGAGATGGGCGGGAATGCGGCGCCCAACGCGATTTATATTTATCCGAAAGATTTTGGCACCAAAGGACAGGTAACGGCTTGGCTGGATGCATGGAACAAAACGCATGATGAGGCAGACCAAGTGCGGTATACCGATACGGTAGGTCTTTTGATGGGCATGGTGCAGACCATTCTCGACGCGATCACTTACGTGCTCATCGCCTTTACGGGCATTTCGCTGGTCGTTTCTACCGTCATGATAGGCGTCATAACCTATGTTTCCGTCGTAGAGCGCACGAAAGAGATCGGCGTGTTGCGCGCGATCGGCGCGAGAAAGAAGGACATCAAGCGGGTGTTCAACGCCGAAACCTTTATTATAGGTCTTTGCGCCGGATTGTTCGGCATCGGTGTGGCATATGTTTTGCAGGTCATCATCAATCTTATTCTTACGCCGCTTACAGGCATTTCGGGGCTTGCCTCGCTCCCCGTTCTCGGCGCGCTCATTATGGTGGTCATCTCCGTCGTGCTCACCCTCATTTCGGGGCTTATTCCCGCGAGCGCCGCGGCGAAGAAGGATCCCGTCATCGCGCTCCGCACCGAATAAAACGGGCGCGGAACTATGCGGCGGAAACTATGTGTTAAAAAATGGCAGAAAAAAAGCCGTCCCGCGAGATATCGCGGGGCGGTCTTGCATTATATCGGCATATTTATTCATGCAGCGGCAATCGTCAGACTATTCCGAACAGAACGGAGACGAGTATGCCCGCCCCGAAAGCAGCGGCAAGGGTAATGATGTCGGAAGTTTTCAGCCTGAAAGAGCGGCGGTACACGACGAAGCAGATGAACCCGCCGACGAGCAGGAATGCGCCCGCGATACAGGCGAGCTGCGTGCCGATGGCATCGACGGACAGTGAAGACGCGAGAATAAAAACGTACACCGGAACGAGCACCCTGTAACACCAAAGGGATGAGGACAGCTGTCCTCCGTTTTCCGCTTTGTGCGCCCGCGCCGTGAGGAACAGCCCCGTATAGGCGCCCAGTCCTTCCAACACCGTCAGAGGGATCGTCCATGCCAGCGGCAGCAGGGCGGGCAGCGCGTCCGCGCAGATGAATTCGTTGAAATAATCCGCCGCCCAGGAGAGAAGCCCGAACGGGGAAAGCTGCCATACGCTGAACGAACGGGGTAGATCGAGGCGGGGGAACCGCACGCTCAGAAACGCAAAGGGGAGCATCAGGGCGAACGTCCAGCCCGCCATGCAGACCAATCCGTCTCCTATGTTGCTTGCGCGCGTATATAAAAACGAGTAAACGCCGAACAGGAGCGCGCCGAGCGGAAGGGAGGCGAGGTAATAGAGCGGATAACCGTACAGTGCGAAATAGTTTTCCCTGAGGAGCACAATGACAAACCCGAGCCAGTAAGAGAGCGTATAGGGCACGAATATGAGCATCAGTCCTCCGAGCGTCCTTACAAACGTCAGTTTTTCCCGCGTTACGGGAAGGGAATACCATAGGTCGATGTCTCGCCCCTTCATGCGGTAGGAAAACTGCATGACCGGCACGGCTACGCACAACACGGCGAGCACGGCGGTGGGGGCTGAGATCAGGGAATCGTACGGTATATAGGCGAACCCGCCGTTCCCGCCCGGGGCGACAGATATGCGGAAAAGGTCGGAGGACATATACACGATGCCGACGATGAGGCAGGCGATCGCCGAAAACACGGCGGCCGGCAGAAGATTGCGTTTCATCTCATAGCGTAAAAGTTTTGTCATTGCAGATACCCCCTCGCCTTTACTTCGCACAGGAAAAGTTCTTCAAAATCCACGGGTATCTCCTCGATGAAGAGGGGCGAGAGCTTTTCCAGTTGTTTTATGATTTCATCCCTGTTTCCGCGAACGATGAATTTTGCCACCCTGCCCGTCGCTTCAAAGGATAAAAGGTCAAAGGGGAGATCCTCCCGCCTTGCCTCGCGGGGCAGGGCGATCTGGAATTTGCACACCTTTCCGAGCGCGTCCTGAATGTCGCCCGCGTCGGCGATCTGTCCGCCGTCGAGCAGGGCGAACCCGTTGCAGATGTCTTCCAGTTCCCGCAGAGAATGGCTGGAAATGACCGCCGTGCAGCCTTTCTCTTCGTTGAGCGCGATCAGCCCGCGCTTGAATTCCAGCCGCGCGAGGGGATCGAGCCCGTCGAACGCCTCGTCGAGCAGGAGATATTTCGGGCGGCAGGCGAGCGCGATGGCGATGAACAGCTGCCGCTTCATGCCCTTGGAAAAGTTGCGTATCGGCACGTTCCGCTTTATGGAAAACCGCTTTTCATATTCGGCGAATACGGCTGCGTCGAAATCGTAAAACGTTTTGTACAACCCGATGAGCTTATCCGCGTTCGTACCCGTCGCGTAATAGGGGTCGTCCGGCAGGAAAAAGAATTCCCGCTTCTTTTTTTCGTTTTCGAAGATCTCTTCTCCGTCCGCTAAAATTTTTCCTTCGTCCGCGCGCAAAACGCCCGCGATCAGGCGGAGCAGGGTGGATTTCCCCGCGCCGTTGATGCCGACCAGCCCGAACACGCTGCCGCTCGGTATCGAAAGCGAAACGCCGCCCAGAACGTTTTTTGCACCGAACGATTTTTTAAGCCCTTTGATCTCGATCATTGATTTCCTCCGTCTTGCCGTATATTTTTTCCGCCAAAGCAAAAAGCTCTTCCTTTGTAAGCCCGGCGCCTTTCAGCGCGGCGATGCTGTGCTTAGCCTCTTCGAAAAGCGCCTCCCGCCCGCCGCCCGCGTAAGCGACGTACGCACCCTTTTTCGGCAGGGTGCGTATCAGCCCCTGCCTTTCGAGTTCCGCATAAGCGCGTTCCACCGTGTTCGGGTTGATGCCCAGCTGCGTCGCGAGCGCGCGGCAGGAGGGCAGTTTTTCTCCCTCCGCAAGCGCGCCCGAAAGAATGTAACGCGTATAATCGTCTACGATCTCTTCGTAGATGTTCTTTTTTCCTTTCAATCTGATCAACATTTTACCCGTACCCGTAGTTGTATTGACTGTATTAACTGTATTATCTGTATTAAGCATAACACAAAAAGAGGGCGTTGTCAAGGGCTTCGCGCAAATTCATGAAAAAAAGTTGACAAACCGCGCAGAGATATGTTATCATATCGGCAATAAGGAAACGCTATGACGGGGAGGAGTACCCGCGCATTTTATTGCAGAGAGGGAACGGTCGGTGCAAGTTCTCAAAAAGGCGCGGCGGAAGGTAGCCCCCGAGCGGCGGCCCCAAAGGTAAAACCGAGTAGGCGCCGACGGCTGTTCCCGCCGTTATACGGGAACCGGTATCGGCGGTTTTTCCCCGCCCGCATCGGACAGAGTGCGGAATTTTTCCGAATTCAGGTGGTAACACGGCATTTCGCCGCCCTGAACAGCAGTAAGCTGTTCAGGGCGGTTTTTTCTTACCGCGCTCTAATGCGCAGTTTTTCGGGAGGTTTTTGTTATGAAAATTAAGGGAACGCAGCTGTTTGTGAAGGCGCTCAAAGAAGAGGGGGTAGACACCCTTTTCGCATACCCCGGCGGCATGGCGATCGACATTTTTGACGCTCTGTACGGAGAGACGGCGTTCAACGTCGTGCTTCCCCGCCACGAACAGGGGCTCGTGCACGCGGCGGACGGGTACGCCCGCGCCACGGGCAAGACGGGCGTGTGCCTCGTTACGAGCGGCCCGGGGGCGACCAATCTCGTTACGGGCATCGCCACCGCCAATTTCGACAGCGTGCCTCTGGTCTGCTTTACGGGGCAGGTGCCGACCCATCTCATCGGCAACGACGCCTTTCAGGAAGTAGACATCGTGGGCATCTGCCGCAGCATCTGCAAATACGCCGTTACGGTGCGCCGCCGCGAGGATCTCGGCCGCATCATAAGAGAGGCGTTCTATATCGCCCGTACGGGCAAGCCGGGGCCCGTCGTCGTCGATTTTCCCAAGGATATACAGAACGCGCTCGGCTCCGACGAGTACCCGCAGGAGATCTCCATGCGCAGCTACAAGCCGTCTACGGGCGTACATATGGGGCAGCTCAAAAAGGCGGCGGAGATGCTCGCCTCCGCGCGGCGGCCGCTCTTGCTCATCGGCGGAGGGGTTAATATTTCGCGCGGGAGAGACGCGCTCCTTTCCGTTCTGAAAAAGGCGAAGGTGCCCGTCGTTACGACGGTCATGGGGAAGGGCGCGATCCCGACGGACGACCCGCTGTATCTCGGCAACATGGGCATGCACGGCTGTGCCGCCGCCAATACCGCCGTTTCCGAATGCGATCTTCTCTTTTCCGTCGGAACCCGCTTCAACGACCGCATCACGGGCAAGATCGAGGAGTTTGCAAAGGGAGCGAAGATCGTACATATCGACATAGACGCGGCGTCCATCTCCCGCAATATCGTGGTAGACGTTCCCATCGTGGCGGACGCGCGCGAAGCGCTGGAAAAGCTTGCGGAGATCCTGCCGCCGCAAAAACACGATACTTCGGAATGGGTAGAGCGGCTCACGGCTATAAAAAAGGAAAAGCCCATCGTGCAGGACGGGGGCGGCGCGCTGACCCCGAAAGACGTGATAGACGAGATCAACCGCCGCTATACCGACGTGATCGTTACGACGGACGTGGGGCAGAATCAGATGTGGACGACGCAGTTCCTCGAACTCAAAGGGGAAAGCCGCCTCATCACTTCGGGCGGATTGGGCACGATGGGCTTCGGGCTCCCCGCCGCCATAGGCGCCAAGCTCGGCTGCCCTGACATGCCCGTCGTGTGCGTTTCGGGCGACGGCGGCATACAGATGAACATTCAGGAACTCGCGACGGCGGTCTGCCAGGAGATCCCGCTCACCGTCTGCATTCTCAACAACAGCTATCTCGGCAACGTGCGGCAGTGGCAGGAGATGTTTTACGGGGGCAGATATTCCTGCACCTGTCTGCGCAAGCGCAAAAGCTGCGGCGAATGGTGCTCTTCGCCGAATGCCGAATGCCCGCCGTATATCCCCGATTTTGTCAGGCTCGCGCAGAGCTACGGCATAGAGGGGATCAGGGTGGAACGGAGGGAAGACGTCGCCGCCGCGTTCGAAAGGGCGGAACAGAACAAAACGGCGCCCACCGTCATCGAATTTATCATCGACAGGGAGAGCAACGTGCTTCCCATGGTGCCGGGCGGCAACGCCCTTTCGGAAATGGTCACGGAATTCAAAAAGGAGGGCAAATAAGATGCAACAGGCCATGAAAAAGCGCTGGATCTCGCTGTATGTGGAAAACGACGTGGGCGTGCTCGCCAAAATTTCCGGGCTGTTTTCGGGGAAGTCGTACAATTTGAAGAGCCTGACCGTCGGAGAGACGGAGGATCCCACCGTTTCCCGCATGACCATCAGCCTGATGGGGGACGACAAGACTTTCGAGCAGATCAAAAAACAGCTCAACCGCAGCGTAGAGGTCATCAAGGTGCTCGATTTTACGGAGCTGCCCATTCATAAAAAGGAGATCCTGTTCATCAAGCTCCATTCCCTGAAAAAGGACGAGCAGGAAGAGATCTTCCGTTCCGCGGCGGTGTTCGGGGTCTCCGTTTCCGATTACGATAAGTCGAGCGTCATTTTGGAGAGCGTAAAAACGGAGTCGGAAAACGACGACATTCTCAAATTTTACAAAAAGTATTACCTTTCCCGCATGGAGGCGGTGCGGGGCGGATCGGTCGCCATCGAGTCGGTCAGCAAGAGCGAAAGATGAGGGGCCGCCATGCATAAAATTTATACTTACATCGCGGGCGCGCGGCGGGAATACTGTGAAGACGCCCTTTACGCAGACGAGCGCTGCGCTTTCGTCATAGACGGCGCCACGGGCGTTTCGGGCGAAAGGGTAACGGACGCGGAGACGGACGCGGCGTGGTTTGCGCGCAGGTACCGCGCGTATCTGTGCGCCGCGCTGCATGAAGACAGGGAGATAGAGGATATCCTCGCGGACGGCGTCCGGGCGGTCGCGGCGGAGTATTTGCGCTTTGACGGCGCCGATCGGGTGAAGGATAAGCCTTCGGCGGTCGTTTCCGTTGTCAGGGAGAGGGGCGGATATCTGGAATATTATTCGCTCGGCGATACGGTAGCCGTCATTCGGAAAAAGAGCGGAGAGGTGCTGCATATTCTCGATACGCGGCTCGTCGAACTGGACAATATCAATTTCGGCCGCATGAAAGAGATCGCCGCCCGCACGGGCAAAACGCTGCGCGAAGCGTTTGCGGATATCAGGCCGTATATATTGCAAAACCGCGCGAAGATGAATACGCCCGAGGGGTACGGCGCGCTCTCGCACACGACTGACGGGCTGGATACCGCGCTCACCGGGAAGATCCCGCTTTGCGAAGTGCGCGACGTGCTGGTTTTTTCCGACGGCTTTGCGGAAATTTACGACCTGTTCGGGCTGTACCCTTCCCCGGCGGCGCTCATCGAGGAGGTTTCGGCAAACGGGATCCTGCCCGCGCTCGGGCGCCTGCACGCCGCGCAGGACGCGGATCCCGACTGCGAAAAATTCGTGCGCAATAAACTGCGCGACGATATTTCCGTCGTCTACGCGGAGATATGATTGAAAACGGGAAAAACGGTCAACGGCCGCGGAGCATTGCTCCGCGGCCGTTGGTCTAGGGTGAAATGTATGGAAGCGAGGGGTCAATCGAGCTGAACAAGATCTGTCCTCGCAAGGGGGTAACCTTCTGAGGTGTGCTCCGCCGTTTCGCCGTTTTCCGTCCTCGCGTATTTGACTTTGATGGTGTCGTTTTCGCGCATGGTGAGGATCAGGTCGGAGATCCGGAAGGAGCGGTTTATCGTGTATTCCGTATCGTTGATGAAAAGGGAAACGATCTTGTCGTTTGCTTGCAGCCCCAGCGTTTCCGCGATGGAGCCCGCCGTTACCGAATTTACGATGACTTCCTCCTGTACGCTGCCGTATCCGGAAGAGGCGTCGTAAACATATTTCGAGTTTTGCGTCGTGACCGTAACGCCCAGCGTGATCTTGTATGCGCCGGTGGTGCTGCTGTCTCCGTCGTTGTAATAATGCAGGATATTTTCCACCGTGCCTTTCACGATTTCGAGTGGAACGGCATAGTTGATGTTCTGATCTTCCGAATTGCCCGCGTTGGTGATGCCGATGAGTTCTCCGTCTGCATTGAACAGCCCGCCGCCCGAATTGCCTTCATAAAGCGGGGTATCGATGCGCAGGGAACGGTAGGAGCGGGTCGTACCGTCGATGTCGAGCGTGATCTGTTCGTTTTCGGTGCTGATCACGCCCTGTGTGACGCTCAGCCCATTGCCCTCGGGGTTGCCGATGGCGATCGCCGTTTCGCCCACATGATAATCGCTTGCAAGAGTGACCGCCTTGGCGTCGGCGTTGATCGCCGCAATGTCTTCCGTTTCGGCGCGCAGCACGGCGATGTCGGAGGTGACTGAGCCGCCCACGTATTCGAGTTCGATGGCATAACTGCCGTAATCGTAGAGGGTGTAGCCGTCGCTGTCGGTGTCCGCCTGATTGTCGTTGTCGCTGTCGGTCGTAGAGGGCGTGTTTTCGCTGCCGTACAGGTACCCGTATATTTTGCGGGCAAGTTTCGAGCCGCCGTTCTTTTCCGCGTCCGCGTTCTTATTGTATACCACGTGATAGTTCGTCACGATATAGGTATATCCGTCCGCGGCCATGCTGTAAATGACGGCAGAACCTGTGGAGATCGCCGTGTTCGAAGAGGAAACGACGCCGTAATAGGGGTCGAAGGACTGCGACGTCTGCACGAACTCCGAATAGATCTTCATGGAGGAGAGCAGGCAGCTGTTCACGGCGAGTGCCGTCGTCTGGTCGCTCACGGTCAGGTACTGTTTGAGAAAATCCGCAAAAGAGATGTCCGTGCCCGTCGTTTCCTTATATTGCTCGTAGATGTCGTTGATGGAAACGTCTTCTCCGTCCGAGCCGTTGGATACGGTAAAAGTGCTCGTCGTCCCGTCGGAATAGGTGATGGTATAAATATCGTCCGTACCGTTCGTGCCCGTCTTTTCGATAGACGTTACATAGATTGCCGTCTGTTCCGTCTGTTCCGTCAGCTCTGTCTGCTCCGTCTGTTCCGGATCGGAAGAGGAGCACGCCGTTGCGAGAAGCAAAGAAAATGCGAGAACGGCGGCGGCAATGAGAGTTAACAACGCTTTTGTTGCCCGTTTCATGGAAAGACCTCCTTTCATATAAGAATAGTGTACACCCCGATTATGTTAACAAATCAAACGGTTTATGTTTATTTTGTTAAACTTAGGCAAATTAGCTGTTGTAGAGCGCCGCATACGCGCCTCCCTTCGCCAAAAGTTCGCGGTGCGTGCCCTGTTCGTTGATATTGCCGTTTTCCATAAAGAGTATACAGTTCGCGTCGCGAATGGTCGAAAGGCGGTGCGCGCGACGAGCGCCGCGCAGGTATAACCGCTCAAAATGCCGCCTGCGCCCGATATGACCGCCGCGACCGCCATAGCGATCGCCGTATAGATCAACGTCTGCATCGCAACGCCGGCTTCGCCCTCGCGGAGCATTTGCGCCGCGAGCGTGGGAATGATGAGCGCGCCCGCTACGTCTACAATGAGCAGGAAGACGGTGAGAACGCAGAGCTTCCAATGCGGCTTCAAGAATCGTAAAATCAGTCTCATACATACTCCTTATAAAACAGATCTTATATGTAAAATGTTTACGGAAAACATGAAAAAAGGGCGCGCCCGATCGCTTTTACACAATCGGGCGCACCCGTATCTTATCAACCGTTGCGGCTGCGGCCGTAAGTTTTCCGATAAACACATAGTTTTTGGAATTTTGCCGATCCGTCGGATCGAACAGACGAGATTATACAGGATATATGTATGAATGTCAACGATAGAAAGGCACTTTATTTAAATTTTTTTTACCAAAATCTTTTATCCGCCGAAGGAAACGCGCTTGTCGGATCAATCGCGGTAATCCGTCTCACCGTACGGTTACCACGATTTGGTTACGTCATTTAAATTCTCCGCTTAAATTTTCAATGCGGCATCGACCGCTTTGCCGATGACCTCCGACATGCGGTAAAACCCCAGGTCGTTCGGATGACAGCCGTCCACCGTACATTCCTCGTGCAAATCCCCGAACAGCCCGCTCCCATCGATAAATAGAACGTTTTTATCTCCTTCGGCAACGGCCTTGCGATACGTTTCCCGAATGATTTCGCGCCGTTCGCCTCCTTCCGCATCCCTCTCCGGATCAGGTTTGGTGATAAAAACCACGGGCACGTCGGGCTGTGTTTCTCGGAAAATTCTGAACAACTCTCCGTGCGTCGCCGCCAAATGCTGCGCATCGGGAGCGTTGTGGTCGTAGTCGATGACTGCAACGCTGCACGCGATTCCTGCCAGATACCGCGCCATTGTCCGCTCTCCCAGCGCATTTCCGGAAAAACCGAGGTTTATGAAATCGACGTTGTTTTTCTTGGAAATGAGCGCCTGATA
The DNA here is from genome assembly GCA_019115995.1 of Candidatus Borkfalkia avistercoris. Classification (GTDB taxonomy): domain Bacteria; phylum Bacillota; class Clostridia; order Christensenellales; family Borkfalkiaceae; genus Borkfalkia; species Borkfalkia avistercoris. Next base: position 20,512 of record DXCL01000043.1, on the reverse strand, counting down.
AGCGTGATCGGGACGGGAAGCGCACCCGCCCTGCGTGATCGACGAGCCGTAATACAATATCGGCTTTACATCGCGGTACGCAAGGCCGCCCCTGACCGAAGCCGAACGATCGAAACCGAGCGCAAGTTCGCAAACCTCATTGTAGAGCGGGAAATAAAGCGTGTAATCGCGCATACCGCCCGCAAGCGCCGCGCTGCGGACAAAGCCTTTTTCATCCGTCCATTCCGGCCGCACGGTGCAGATAAACTTTTCCCCTCCCGGCGTGTTTTCACACAGAGAGAAGCCGCCGCTCCCCGATAGCGGCATATGCGACATCCTGCACAGATCGCGGTAGCGCACGTACAGCACGATCTGTTCCGAATCGGTCGAAAAGCGCACCCTGCCGCCCGCCGTGTTGGCAGTCAGCGCGGCGACGCCCTCGCTGACTGCCGCAGCGGTCTCTGCGGGCATGCGCAAAAAACAGCCGCGCCCCTCGTCATAAAAGACGCCGTAAAGCGCGAACGGCTTTTCCGTTACGTCGTAGAATTTTATTTTCTCCGCGTCAAATCTGCCGTCCTGCAAAAAATTTTTATCGATCTGCCTGATATCCATTTTTACATCTCCCCGAGCCGATGCTTTACCGTTTCGGCTTTATTATATCAAAAAGCGTCCCCGAACGCAATACTTTCGAAAACGATAACCGCACGCCCCGACAATTTTTTTACTTTCATTTTTTGGCAAATTAAAAAAAACGGCGAGGCGGCGGAATCAGAAAAAACGCACGCCCCGCACGTTTCGCGGGGCGCGCATTTTCATTGATCTCGTCTTTGATTTTATACGTTGAAGCGGAACAGCACAACGTCGCCGTCTTTCATCACATAGTCTTTGCCTTCGGAGCGCACCTTGCCCTTTTCCTTGGCGGCGTTGTAGCTGCCGCATTCCAAAAGCGTTTCATAGTCTACGACTTCCGCGCGGATAAAGCCCTTTTCAAAGTCGGTGTGAATTTTGCCCGCCGCCTGCGGCGCCTTGGTGCCCTTAGCGATCGTCCAGGCGCGCGTTTCCTTTTCGCCCGCCGTCAGGTAGCTGATGAGCCCCAAGAGGGAATAAGATTTTTTGATGAGGCGGTCGAGCCCGCTCTCCTTTAATCCCAGCTCTTCGAGGAACATCTGCGCCTCGTCTGCGGGGAGCTGCGAGAGTTCCTCCTCCGTCTTTGCGCAGATCACGAGCACTTCCGAACCTTCCTTTTCGGCAAACGCTTCCACCGCTTTCACATAGGGGAGTTCGGCGTCGGGCTTGCCCATGTCTTTTTCGGAAATATTCGCGGCATAAATGACGGGCTTGGAGGTGAGCAGGAACAGATCCCGCATCTGCTCCTTTTCCTCGTCGGAAAGCTTCATCGTGCGCGCGCACTGTTCCTTGCCGAGGTGATCGAGCACCCTCTGCAAAAATTCCGCTTCGGCGAGGAATTTTTTGTCTCCGCCCTTGGCGGAGTTTTTGGCGCGGTCGAGCCGCTTTTGCACCGTTTCCATGTCGGCGAGGATAAGTTCGAGGTTGATGGTCGTAATATCCCGCACGGGGTCGACCGTGTTTTCCACGTGCGTTACGTTTTCGTCGTCAAAACACCGCACGACGTGCACGATCGCGTCTACTTCGCGGATATGGGAGAGAAATTTGTTCCCCAGGCCTTCGCCCTTGGAGGCGCCTTTTACAAGCCCCGCGATGTCTACGAATTCGATGACGGCGGGGGTAACCTTCTTGCTGTCGTAAAGCGCCGCGAGCTTGTCGAGCCGTTCGTCCGGCACGGCTACCACGCCCACGTTGGGTTCGATGGTGCAAAAGGGATAGTTCGCGGCCTCCGCGCCCGCGTGCGTGATCGCATTGAAAAGCGTAGATTTTCCTACATTGGGAAGGCCCACAACGCCTAATTTCATAAAAAAGCACTCCTTCGCGCAAACATCGCAGCGCCGTTTGCCCGATGTTTTGCTGTTTTCCGATATTTTAAAATATGGTGCGCGGCATATATCGCCCGCCGTGCCGCGCCGGTTTGTCGTGAACAGGCTATATTATAATACAAATTTTCAAATAATCAAAATAAAAGGGCGGGCAAAAGGCGAAAAAGTTGTCAAAATCATGAAAATATGCTACACTAATCGGGAGTATATCGTATAGAGGTCTGTATGGATTTTAAAAGACACATTGCCGCCAATATCAAGGCGGGCGAACTTTCCGAAGAGGAAATTTATTCTATGCTCGCGCTCCCTCCCAACACGGAGATGGGGGATTTTGCGCTGCCCTGCTTCAAGCTGGCAAAAACGATGCGCAAGGCGCCCGCGCTCATCGCGGAGGACATAAAGAGCGCCTATCCCGCGGACGATCCGCTCGTTTCGGAGGTTTCCGCGGTGAACGGCTACGTAAACTTTAAGATCGACCGCGCGTTCTGGGCGAAGGAGACGCTCGGGCGCGTCCTTACCGAGCGGGAGAAATACGGCGCTTCCGACGAGGGGAAAGGAAAAACGGTCTGCATAGACTATTCCTCCGTAAACATCGCAAAGCCCTTTCATATCGGGCACCTTTCCACGACCGTTCTGGGCAGCGCGCTCTATAAACTGCACAAGTTTTTGGGATATACGCCCGTAGGCATCAACCATCTCGGCGACTACGGCACCCAGTTCGGAAAGCTGATCTCCGCCTATAAGCGCTGGGGAAAGAAGGAAGACATCGAAAAGGGCGGCCTGCGCGCGCTCAACGCGCTGTACGTGCGCTTTCACGAAGAGGCGGAAAAGGACGATTCCCTCAACGACGAGGCGCGCGCCTTTTTCAAAAAAATAGAGGATAAAGACGAGGAGAGCGTCGCCCTCTTCGAATGGTTCAAGGAGCTTACCTTAAAAGACGTAGGCAAGATATACGATCTTTTGAACGTGCATTTCGACAGCTGGGCGGGCGAAAGCTTTTATAACGACAAGATGCAGCCCGTCATCGACGAGCTGAACGAAAAGGGTCTTTTGGTGGAGAGCGAGGGCGCAAAGATCGTCGACCTCGAAAAATACGGCATGCCGCCCTGCATCATTCTCCGCTCGGACGGCGCCTCTCTGTACGCCACGCGCGACATCGCCGCCGCCATCTACCGCAAAAACACTTACGATTTTTATAAGTGCCTGTACGTCGTCGCCTATCAGCAGAACCTGCACTTCAAGCAATTCTTCAAAGTGTTGGAGCTCATGGGCAAGGAATGGGCGAAAGATCTCGTGCACGTCGCCTTCGGCATGGTCTCTTTGGAAGACGGGTCGATGTCTACGCGCAAGGGCAGGGTCGTGTATCTGGAAGACGTTATCCAAAAATGTATCGAAAAGGCGCTGGCGATCATCACCGAAAAGAACCCTTCTCTCGAAAATAAGGAGGAGATCGCAAAAACGGTGGGCGTGGGCGCGGTGATCTTCGGCGCGCTCTACAACAATAAGATCAAAGACATCACCTTTTCTTACGATAAAGTCCTCAATTTTGAAGGGGAAACGAGCTGCTATGTGCAGTACACGTGCGCCCGCGCGAACAGCGTTCTGGCCAAGGGTGGCACGGCGAAGGATTTTGCGATCGGGCAGGTGCTGCCGCAGGAATTCGAACTCGTCAAACAGCTTTCCGAATTTCCCGCAACGCTCAAAGACGCGCTCGAAAAGTACGAGCCCTGCTTTATTGCCCGCTATGCGGTCGACCTCGCGCAGAAGTACAATAAATTTTATTTCGACTGCAAGATCCTCAACGCCGAAGAAAAGGAAAGGAATTTCCGCCTCGCGCTGACGGAGGCGACGCTCATCACGCTGAAAAACGCGCTCTCCCTTCTCGGCATCGGCGTGCCGGAAAAAATGTAAGAAGGATCTTTACAAAAGAGCCCGTTTGCCGGACGCCTGCAAGCGTTCGGCAAACGGGCGGATAAAGGAAATCATATGCTGAAAGCGGTCATATTCGATCTGGACGGAACCGTGCTCGACACGCTCCCCGACCTCAACGCCTGCATGAACGAGGCGCTCAGAAAATTCGGCTGCCCCGAGATCACGTTGGAGCAGACGCGGCGGTACGTGGGCAACGGCGGACTCATGTTCGCGAGCCGCGCCCTGCCCGAAGAAAGGAGGGGGGAAGCGGAGTATTTTTATAAAAACGTATATTGCCCCGTGCATTTTGCCTGCAAGAACGAGCGCACGAAGCTCTTTCCCGGGGAGGCCGAATGCCTGACGGCGCTCAAAGAGGCGGGCATGCGGCTGGCGATCGTTACAAACAAGTCGCAGCGGGCGGCAGACGAGCTCAACGCGACGATCTTGAAGCCGTTTGGCTTTTCCGTGATCTTCGGCAACCGAGACGGCATACCCGTCAAGCCCGATCCCGCGTCTACGCTGATGACGCTTCGCGAGATCGGCGTGCCGCCCGAAGACGCGGCGTTCGTCGGCGACGGCGAGACGGACGTGCAGACGGCAAAGAACGCGGGGCTGTTTCAGGTGAGCGTGCTGTGGGGCTACCGTCCGAAGGCGGAGCTTGTCGCGGCGGGCGCGCAGCGCTTTGCGAGCGATTTTTCGGAGCTGAAAAAAATTTTGCTTTCCGAATAAAAACAACAAAGGTTCGTTGTTGCGCGGAAAGCGCGGTTTCGCGGCGCACGGTTTCGGCAGTTTTTGAGAAGGAATAGAGGATTTTTCGGCAACTGTTGACAAGCTCGCGGACGTATGTTAGAATAGAACCGAAAAGAATGCGCCGCCGAAGACGCGGCAAAGGGCGGGTCATTATGGAATATACGGTATCGGCAGACGAGATCAGGCGCGTGAAAGGGTTGGGATTTTTGCAGGACAAGCGCTATCCCGACGTGTTCAACGCGCGCGTCATCACGGTGAACGGCAAGATCTCGGCGGCGCAGCACAGGGCGCTCGCGGAGGCGGCTGAAAAATTCGGCTCGGGCGAGCTCGCCATGACCGTCCGCCTCACGATAGAGATACAGGGCGTAAAATATGAAAATATAGAGCCGCTGCGCGCGTTTCTGGCGGAGCACGGGCTGTATACGGGCGGAACGGGCAAAAAGGTGCGCCCCGTCGTATCCTGCAAGGGAACGACCTGCCAGTACGGATTGATCGACACCTTTGCGCTCTCCGAAAAGATACATAAGCGCTTTTACGAAGGAATGCGGGAGATCTCTCTGCCGCATAAATTCAAGATCGCGGTGGGCGGCTGCCCCAACAACTGCGTAAAGCCCGACCTGAACGACGTGGGCGTGATCGGCCAGCGTATGCCGACCGTTTATCCCGACAAGTGCCGCGGCTGTAAAAAATGCCGCGTGGAAACGGCGTGCCCGATCAGGATCGCGCAGGTGCGCGAGGGAAAGATCGTGATCCCCGCCGAAGAGTGCAATCATTGCGGCAGGTGCAGATACATGTGTCCGTTCGGCGCCGTTACCGATTATCGGAACGGCTACAAAATTTATCTCGGCGGCAGATGGGGCAAGCGCGTGGCGCAGGGGCGCGCGATGTCGAAAATATTTACGGACGAAGAGGAAGTGATGTCCGTGATAGAGCGGGCGATCCTGTTGTTCCGCGACGAGGGCATCGACGGCGAACGCTTTGCCGACACCGTCGCAAGGCTGGGTTTTGAAAACGTAGAAAGAAGGCTTATCGGCGAATGACCGTATCGGCGGAGGGGCGGAGCGCCCCTCTTTGCATATCGCGCCCTTGCGGGCGGAAAAATAGCTTATGAAATGTTTATCGCTCGATCATAAAAAGGCGGACGTCGCGATCAGGCGGCGGGTCGCCTTTTCTTCGGTACAGCGCGCCGAGATCATGAAGTCGCTGCCCCAAGGCGCGATCGCTCTCGTTACCTGCAACAGGACGGAGCTCTATTATCGCGGAAACAGGGAGGACGGCGAAGTCGCGCTGCAAGCCTTTGCGCGGGATTGCCCGTTCGTTTTTTATGACGAGGAGGAAGCGGAAAAACATCTCTTTCGGCTCGCGGCGGGGCTGTGCTCCATGCTTGTGGGAGAAGACGAGATACTGGGGCAGATCAGAGACGCATACGGGGAGGCGCGCTCTCTCGGCTCTTCGCGCGGGCTCGACGCCGCCTTTCAGTCTGCGCTGTCTTGCGGAAAGCGCGTGCGCGAACAGACGAAGATCTCTTCCTTTGCCTGCTCGCTCGCGACGCTCGCCGCGAACGAAGTGTTCCGCTTCAAGCCGGAGGGAGCGCGCGTTCTGCTCGTGGGAGCGACGGGAAAGATCGGTTCCTCCGTGCTGAAAAATCTCCTTGCGGGCGGCGCGTGCGTTACGGCCACTTCCCGGCGGCACGGCCGCCGCGCGGAGGCGGCAGGCGCGGCGGCCGCGCCCTATGAAATGCGGTACGATCTGTTAAAAGAGGCGGACGCGGTCATATCCTGCACCGCCTCCCTGCATACGGTTTTTGCGCTCGAAAAGACCGCCGAGGCATGCAAAGACGGCAAAAACAGGCTGTTTATCGATCTTTCCGTTCCGCCCGACATCGACGAGGGCGTAGGCTCGCTCGCCGGTTGCAGGCTGTTGGGAATAGACGGCTTCCGCGCCGCGGCGGAAGAAAACAACGCCAAAAAGCGGGCGGCTGCGGCGGAGGCGGAAAGCGTCGTTTCCGTCTGCCTTGCAGAGTATTTTGCGGGCGAGTATGCGCGGCGGCGCGCGCCGTTTTTGAAGGAGCTTTCCGAAGAGGAAAAAAAGAAACTATACGCGCTCAGAAAGCGCGATCCTGCGGCATTTTGCGAATACATGCGCCGCGCGGAGGAAGAGGAATGAAGTGTTTTCCCTTTATGAAGGATATAGAGGGCAAGAACTGCCTGATCGTGGGAGGGGGAACGGTGGCGCTGCGCAAGGCGGAAAAACTGCTGCCCTTCGGGGTAAATATACGCGTATGCGCGAAAGAGGCGTGCCCCGCGCTCTCGCGGTTTGTTTGCGCGGAGGAGTATGAGGCGGCGCTCGTGCGCGGGGCGGATCTCGTCATCGCCGCGACGGACGACGGGGAGCTCAACGCGCGCATCGCGCGCGACTGCCGCGAAGCGGGCGTTCCCGTAAACAGCGTAGACGACAAAAACAACTGCGATTTCTATTTCCCCGCGCTCATCGTGCGGGGAAACGTAACGATAGGCATTTCCACGGGCGGCTCCTCTCCCGCGCTCGCGGCTGCGCTCAGAGAGTATATCGAGTCGGTTCTTCCGGAAAATCTGGAAGAGATCGCGCGCGAGGCGGAAAAACTGCGGGGCGGCGCCGGATACGAGAGCTGCGTCGCCGCGGCATTCGGAAGGGGGGAAAGATGAAAAAAATAAGGATCGGCACGCGGGGGTCGGCGTTGGCGCTCGCGCAGGCGCGCCTCGCTGCGGCGGCGTTCGAGAGGGCGGGCTATGCCGCGGAGATCGTGCCCGTCAGAACGAGGGGAGACGCAGACGTGCACGCTTCTCTGGCAGAACTCGGCAGGGGCGCGTTTACCGACGTGTTTTCCGAAATGATCGGGCGGGGAGAGATAGACGTTGCCGTGCACTCGGCGAAAGATCTCCCCGCGGGAGAGGAAAAAGACGGCTTTTTCTGCTTGCCCCGCGGTAACGCGCGCGACGTTTTCGTGTATCTTAAAAACGAGGAGATCCGCCGCGTCGGTACGGGTTCGCCCCGCCGCGCGGCGGCGGCAAAGGCGCTTTGCCCGCAGGCGCAGATACTGCACGTGCGCGGCAATGTGGATACCCGGCTCAAAAAACTGTTTGCAGGGGAGTTCGACGCGCTCGTGCTCGCGGCGGCGGGATTGGAACGGCTGGGACTGATCGATGCGCGCGGCGCTTTTTGCGATCCGCGCGCGGGGGTGCGCCCGTTTTTGCCCGAAGAGTGCGTTCCCGCGGCGTGCCAGGGGATCATCGCCGTCGAAGGCGGTGCGGGCGCTCTGATAGACGATCGGGAAACGAGCCTTGCCGCCCGCACGGAACGAAAATTGCAGCGCGCGCTCGGCGGAGACTGCTCGGGCGGGCTCGGCGCCTATTTTGACGGCAGAATGCTCTACGCGCAGAAGGAGGGGAAGATCTGCTTCCTTCCCTATGCGGGCGAGGAGAGCGTCGCCGCGCTCGCGGGGAAACTGTCATGAATACCGTATACCTTGTAGGCGCAGGCTGCGGTGAGGGCTCTCTCACCCTGCGCGGGGCGGAACTGATCGGGGCATGCGACTGTCTCGTTTACGACAGCCTGATAGACGAGGAGATCCTGCGCCTTGCAAAGCCTTCCTGCCGGAAGATCTTTGCGGGAAAGCGCGCGGGCGCGCACGGCATGGCGCAGGAGGAGATCAACGCGCTGCTCGCGGAATGCGCGGCAAAATATCCTTGTACCGTGCGGCTCAAAGGGGGAGACCCGTTCGTGTTCGGGCGGGGCGGCGAGGAACTGCTTGCGCTCAAAAGGGCGGGCGTTTACGCCGAATGCGTGCCCGGAGTTACCGGCGCGGTCGCCGCGGCGGAACTCTTCGGCATACCCGTTACGCACAGGGGGCTCTCGCGCGGCTTCCGCGTCGTCGCGGCGCATACGGAGGAAGGAGAAGCGGATTTTGCCCGTTATGCAAAGGAAGAGGATACGCTCGTATTTCTGATGGCGAAAGCGGCGGCGGAAAGCATCGCGCGCGGACTGATCGGCGGCGGCATGCGGGAGGATACGCCCGCCGCGGTCATTTCCCGAGCGGGGTTTGCCGACGGCGCAGCGGCGCGCTGTTTGCTGAAAGACGTCGGAAAGGAAGCGGAAAAACTGCCCGCGCCCATGACCGTGGTCGTAGGCGGGGTGTGCGCCTTCGGTGCGGGCCTGTCGGAAAACGCGCCGCGCGCCGTAGCCACGGGAACAAAAGCGCACGTATCCCGCGTTTTGCCCCTCATGCGGGCGGCGGGGTTCCGCGCGGCGGGGCTTTGCCACCTTGCGGTAAGGCAAAGGGATTTCGACGCCTTTTTTGCGCAGATCTCCGCGTTCGACTGGCTCGTTTTTACTTCGGCGAACGGCGTGAGAGTCTTCTTCGAACGTGTGCGGGAAAAGGGGATCGACCTGCGCGCTTTCGGCAATAAAAAATTCGCCGTCATCGGCGGAGCGACGGCGGAGGCGCTCGGAAAATTCGGTTTTCATGCGGACGTCATGCCGAAAAACTACACCGCAGAGGCGCTTGCGGAGGCATTGAAGGCGCGCGGCTCCGATAAGGAGAGGACGGCGCTTTTGCGCGCGGCGCAGGGAAGCCCCGCGCTAAGCGGCGCGGGTGTGCAGTTCGACCTGTACGATACCGTATCCGACGAGCGGGCGCTCGCGCGTGCAGACCGCGCGCTCGAAGGCGCGCAGTTTATTACCTTTTCCTCGGCGGGCGGGGTGCGCGCCCTGCTGGATCGGTGCGCGCTGCCGAAGGGCGCGCTGCCCGTCGCCATAGGGGAGGAAACGGCGCGCGCGCTCAGAGAGCGCGGCTATGCGCCGATCGTCGCGGAAAACGCTTCGGCGGAGGCGCTTGTGCGCGCGATGGCCGCGCAAAAGGAGAAAACATGCAGAGATTGAGAAGACTTCGCAAAAACGGAATGCTGCGCGGGCTCGTTGCCGAAACGAGGGCAGACGTCCGCAAGCTCGTTTATCCCGTGTTCGTCCGCTTCGGCGAGAACGTGAAAGAGGAGGTGCCCTCCATGCCCGGCGTGTGGCGCTATTCCGTCGACAGATTGCGGGAGGTCGCCGACGCCGTGATGCAGGCGGGCATAGCGGGGGTGATGCTGTTCGGCATTCCCGAAAAGAAAGACGAGGCGGGCAGCGGCGCGTACGACGAAAACGGCGTCGTTCCCCGCGCGATCCGCTTTCTCAAAGAATATTGCCGCGGGAAGAGAAAGGGTTTTCTCGTCATAGCGGATATTTGCCTTTGCGAATACACTTCGCACGGGCACTGCGGCGCGCTCATCGGAGGGGAGGTGGAGAACGACGCCTCTTTGCCGCTGCACACTGAGGCGGCGCTCGCCGCGGCGAGGGCGGGGGCGGATATGGTCGCGCCGTCGTCTATGATGGACGGCGTGGTAGAGGCGATACGCGGCGCGCTGGACGGCGCGGGGTTTTTCTCCCTGCCGATCATGGCGTACAGCGCAAAATTTGCCTCCGCCTTTTACGGGCCTTTCCGCGACGCGGCGGATTCCGCCCCGAAATCGGGAGACAGAAAATCGTACCAAATGGACGTGCGCAACGCGCGCGAAGCGCTCCGCGAGATCCTTGCAGACGAGCGGGAGGGCGCTGATATCGTTATGGTCAAGCCTGCGCTCGCCTTTCTCGACGTCGTGAAGAGCGCGCGGGAAAATACCCTCCTTCCCCTTGCGGTGTACAACGTGAGCGGGGAATATGCGATGGTCAAAGCGGCGGCAAAGGAGGGCTGGCTGGACGAAAAGCGTACGGTAACGGAGATCATGACCGCGTTTTTCCGTGCGGGCGCAGACATCGTGATTACCTATCACGCACTCGATTTTGCGCGCTGGCAGAGGAGCGAAGATGAATAGGGCAAAAGAGGGCAAAAGATGAATAAGACAAATTCGCAAAGGCTGTTCGAGGAGGCGAAGCGGGTTTTGCCGGGCGGCGTGGATTCGCCCGTGCGCGCCTACCGCGCGGTCGGCGGCGCGCCTCTCTTTATCGCCCGAGGGAAGGGCGACACGATCGAAGACGCAGACGGAAACAGGTTCGTCGATTACGTGATGAGCTGGGGCCCGCTCATTTTGGGGCACGCGCGAAGCGAGGTGGTCGCCGCCGTGCAGTCCGCCGCAGCGGACGGGCTGTCTTTCGGCGCGCCGACGGGCAGGGAAACGCGCCTTGCAGAAGCGATCTGCGCGGCTTCGGGCGCGGAGATGGCGCGGCTCGTCAATTCCGGCACGGAGGCGTGCATGTCGGCGATCCGTCTCGCGCGCGGATATACGGGCAGGGATAAGATCATAAAATTCGAGGGGTGCTATCACGGCCATTCCGACGGCCTGCTCGTCAAGGCGGGTTCGGGTTGCCTTACGGGCGCCATGCCCGACAGCGCCGGCGTGCCCGCTTCTTACGCGCGGGAAACTCTCGTGGCGGACTACAACGATCCCGCGAGCGCGGAGGCGCTTTTCAACTCGAACAGGGGAGAGGTCGCGTGCGTCATCGTCGAACCGGTCGCGGCGAATATGGGGGTAGTGCCTCCCGCGCCGGGCTTTTTGCAGGCGCTGCGGCGGCTGTGCGATGCGAACGGCGCGCTGCTCATTTTCGACGAAGTGATCACGGGCTTTCGCGTATCCTTCGGCGGCGCGGCGGCGCTTTACGGGGTCAGACCCGACCTTTTTGCGTTCGGAAAGATCATAGGCGGCGGCATGCCGCTCGCGGCGTATGCGGGAAAGAGGGAGATCATGCAGTGCGTCGCGCCTTCGGGCAAAGTGTATCAGGCGGGCACCCTTTCGGGCAATCCCGCGGCGACGGCGGCAGGGCTGAAAACGTTGGAGATCCTCGAAAAGTATAAAGACGAGATCTATCCCTCTCTCGAAGAGAAGGGCGCGGAACTCGAAAGCGCGTACCGCGAGGCGGGCGTTCCCGTAAACCGCGTGGGGAGCCTGCTTTCCCCGTTTTTCGCAAAAGAGGCACCCGCAAGCTATGCAGACGTAAAAAAATGCGATCTCGCGGCGTTTGCAGAGTATTTTGCCGCCATGCAGGAGCGAGGGATATATGTGGCGCCGTCTCAGTTCGAGGCGATGTTCCTCTCCGCCGCGCATACGGAGGAACACATCGGAAAGACCTGCTCCGCGATCGCTTTCGCCTGCGGGCAGGCGCTGAAAGGGAACGGATAAAAAATTTCAGACGACAAAAATAAGGAGAGAGACGGTCAGCCGTCTCTCTCCTGCGTTTCGTGGTGTTTTTGGCGGTATCGGAAGGGGGAATCTCCGAATTTTTCGCGGAACAGCCTGTGAAAATAGCTCTGATTTTCGTAGCCTACCGTGCGAATGATCTCGTCTACGCTCAGCCGCGTGGTGAGGATCAGTCGTTCGGCGACGCGCAATCTTTCTTTTACGACGAGTTCCTGAAAGGTCGAGCCGAACAGCGAGGAGATGCGGCGGGAAAGGTATTCCGGCGTGTATCCGAGCGCGTCGGCAAGCTCGCGGAGGCGGGCGCTCGGATAGTGCCTCTCGATATAGGAGGATACGTTTTGTTTCAACACGGCGTCGGGCGAGGACAAAGTGATGTTGTTGGCGAGCGCTTCCTTATAATAGGAAAGGTAGGAAAAGAGGAGCGAAACCAGCTGCGTTAAAATCACATAGTCGTCCGCCGTGTGTTTTGCAAGCGCATAGATAAGATTGTCCATCAGGTTTCTGATCGGAAAATTGTCTTTGATGCGGAAGTGCAAATATTCCCCTTCGCCCGCGCGGTCGAAATTGCGCGTGAGGAAGCCGCTCATTACGGGATTGTCCTGCACGTTGTGAAAGATGTATTGAAGAAAGGCGTCCGCCACCATGAAGTTGATGCCGAGATCTTCCCGCTCCGCGCGCAGCACCCCGTGGCGGATATGGCGGTTCAGAAACAAGATGTCGCCGCTTTCCAGCACGATTTTTTTTCCTTCGATCACGTGCGTGATCGTGCCCGCGTACACGTACATGAATTCCATGTAGTCGTGCCCGTGATCGGGAAAGTCGATAAAGCGCGTATGCAGGCGGAAGTCCATCTGTTTGTCCGCGTTCAACATCTTTTTGCTGTTGATGATAAAACTGTCTGAAAGGGTATAATCGTCCTTTCGGATATTTTTTTGCCCGTTGAGGATCTCCCGTTCTTCATCGGAGATGCGCATGAGCTTTTCAATGATCTCTCTGTCCATATATTTATTATAGAATATACGCAAAGGAATGTCAAACGATGTCAGTATTTTGCTCAAATCCTGTCATTGTTTAATTTTATTCCGTCTGCTATAATAATAAAAAAATGGAGCGGAACATGAAGCAATACCTCGCCATAGACATCGGCGCAAGCAGCGGGCGGCATATCGTCGGCCGCGCGGAAAACGGAAAGTTCGTCACCGAAGAGGTGTACAGGTTCCCGAACGGGAACAAATCGCAGGGCGGGCATCTTATATGGGATACGGAAGAGCTCCTTTCCCATGTAAAAAAAGGCATCGCGGAAGCGGTAAAAAAGTGCGGCAGGATAGACAGCTTTTCCATCGATACATGGGCGGTGGACTACGTTCTGATGCATGGGGATAAGGAAATTTTCCCTTGCTATGCCTACCGCGACGGCAGAACGGAGCGCGCGATCGCCGAAGTGCACGGTACGGTGCCCTTTGAAACGCTGTACGAAAAAACGGGCATTCAGTTCCAGCCCTTCAATACCGTCTATCAGCTGTATGCCGACAAGCTTTCCGGCAGGCTGAACGAGGCGGACGGCTTTTTGATGCTGCCGGAGTACCTTCTCTATAAACTTACGGGTAAAAGGTCGTGCGAGTATACGAACGCCACTTCCACGGGGCTGGTGAACGCGAAAACGCACGCCTTTGACGCGGACATCGTTTCCGCGCTGGGACTGCCCGAACGCCTGTTTGAAAAGCGCATTTCTCAGCCCGGGAAGACGGTCGGGCCGCTCAAAGCGGAGATCGCCGCCGAGGTCGGGTGCGACATGACCGCCGTGCTGTGCGCCACGCACGATACGGCGAGCGCGGTGCTCGCGGCGCCTGTCGCGTGCGATTTTTCTTCGCCCTACATTTCCAGCGGCACGTGGTCGCTTTTGGGCGTCGAGCAGGAAAGGGCGCATACCGACGCGGACAGCATGCGGGAAAATTTTTCCAACGAGGGCGGCCCGCGGTTCACCTTCCGCTGGCAGAAAAATATTATGGGGCTGTGGATCTTGCAGTCGGCGCGCAGAGAGCTGGGGCTGGATTTTGCCGCGGCGGAGGCGCTTGCCCGCGCAAACGTATGCGGCGCGCTCGTAGACTGCAACGACGAAATTTTCCTCGCGCCCGAAAGCATGTGCGCCGCCGTGCGCGAAAAGGCGGGCGATCTTACCGACGGGCAGCTGCTGTACTGTATTTACGCGAGCCTTGCCGACTGTTATAAGCGGGCGCTGCGCGCCATGGAGGAAAAGCTCGGCAAAAAGTTCGGCACGCTCAACGTGATCGGCGGGGGCAGCCGGGATAAGCTGTTGAACGAACTGACCGCTCGCGCCGCGGGCGTAAAGGTGATGGCGGGCCCCGCGGAGGCGACGGCGCTCGGCAATCTCATGGTGCAGATGATCGCGGGCGGAGAAATCAAGGATATAGGCGAGGGCAGGGAGATGATCGGAAACACCTTTCCGCTCCGCACGTTCGAATAAAAATTATCGGAGGAACAGGAAAATGAACAGGTACGACCAGGCGAGGGAGATCTTCGCAAAATACGGCGTGGATACGGAAAAGGCGCTCGCAAAGCTTGCGGGCATTCCCGTTTCGGTACATTGCTGGCAGGGTGACGACGTAGTGGGTTTTGACGGCGCCGGCGCCGCGAGCGGCGGCATTCAGACTACGGGCAATTATCCCGGCAGGGCGAGGACGCCCGAAGAGCTGATGGCAGACATCAAATTTGCCTTTTCGCTCATGGCGGGAAAGCTGCGGCTCAATCTGCACGCGAGCTACGCGATCCTGGGCAAAGACGCGGGAAAGACAGACCGCGACGCCTATCTGCCCGAGCATTTCGCGCCGTGGGTAAAGCTCGCAAAGGAGATCGGGCTGGACGGCATCGACTTCAATCCGACTTTCTTTTCGCACCCCAAGGTGAAAGACGGGCTCACCCTTTCCAGTCCGGACGAGGAGACGCGCAAATTCTGGATACGCCACGGGCAGGCGTGCATTAGGATCGCCGAATATCTTGCGGAGGAGATGGGCAGCCACTGTCTCGTAAACATCTGGATCCCCGACGGGCTGAAAGACGTGCCCGCCGACAGGCTCACGCCCCGCCTGCGGCTCAAAGACTCGCTCGACGAGATCCTTTCCGTAAAATACGACAAGAAAAAGGTGCGCGTGGCGGTGGAGAGCAAGGTGTTCGGCATCGGCCTGGAAAGCTACACCGTGGGCAGCAACGAGTTTTACCAGAACTACGCGGCGACGCGCGGCATCTGCTGTCTGCTGGATAACGGGCATTACCACCCGACGGAAATGGTTTCCGACAAGATACCGTCGCTTCTGGCGTTTTACGATACGGTGGCGCTGCACGTTACCCGCGGCGTGCGATGGGACAGCGACCACGTCGTGCTCTTGGAGGACGAACTCAAAGAGATCTGCAAAGAGATCGTGCGGTGCGGCGCGACGGAAAAGGTGATGATCGGGCTCGACTACTTCGACGCGAGCATCAACCGCATCTCCGCGTGGGTCGTAGGGGAACGCAATATGGATAAGGCGCTCCTGTACGCCCTTTTGCAGCCGTACGATACGCTCAGAAAAATGCAGGACACGGCAAATTTCACCGAGCAGATGGTCTTGCAGGAAGAGATGAAAACGCTCCCTTACGGCGACGTGTGGGAAGAATACCTCAGGCGCAACAATTTTGCGGGAGCGGATTGGTTCGATAAGGTACGCGATTACGAGAGCAAGGTCTTAAAGGAGAGGAAGTAATATGAAGAACATTCTGGAAGCACCCTTCGTAAGGGAAATGTGCGAAACGACGGCAAATATGTACCGTTTGGGATGGGACGAGCGCAACGGCGGCAACATCAGTTATATGCTCGACGAAAAGGAGGTCGGAGAGTATCTCGACTTTTCCAAAGTCGTGCGCACCATACCTTTTATGGGAGTAAATCAGGAGGACTTTGACGCGAGCCCTCTGGAAGGCAAAATTTTCATCGTTACGGGCACGGGAAAATATTTTAAGAACGTGCAAAAGGATCCTGCGAACAATCTTGGCATCGTGCGCATCGGCAAAGGCGGCAGGAACATCGAGCTTTTGTGGGGATATGAAGACGGCGGCAGGCCCACCTCAGAATTTCCCGCGCACATGATGAGCCATATGGCGCGCCTGAAAGTCGATCCCGAAAACCGCGTGGTTATGCATTCGCACCCGACCAATACCCTGGCGATGAACTATGTGCACGAGCTCGATGAAAAAAAACTCACGCATACCCTGTGGGAGATGTGCACGGAGTGCATCGTCGTCTTTCCCGACGGCGTGGGCGTGCTCCCCTGGATGCTGTGCGGCACCAATTCCATAGGGGAGGCGACCGCAAAAAAAATGGAGGAGTTCCGCCTCGTGATATGGGGCATGCACGGCATTTACGGCGCGGGCAAAACGATGGACGAGACTTTCGGATTGATCGAAACGGTGGAAAAGGCGGCGCAGATCTATATGCTCACCGCGCATCTTCCCCGAGTCAATACGATCAAAGACGAAGACATGGTCAAGCTCGCCGAGCTTTTCGGCATAAAGTACCGCAAAGATTTTCTGAATTTATAAAAAACATAAAAGGAACGGCGGGAGCGGACGCGACCGCCGTTTCAATTTCTTTGAGCGGTTGCCATTTTTTTGCGGAAGTGATATAATACAGAAAAAAGAAAGGACAGCCGACGGCCGTTCCCTTAGGGAGGTTTATTATGAGAAAGAATTTCGGCGCAAAAACATATATGTACCCGATGCCCGTGCTCATCGTTGCGGCATACGGGGAAGACGGTACGCCCAATGCGATGAATGCCGCATGGGGCGGCATCAGCGACGACGCGCAGGTCGCGCTCTGCCTGTCTGCGGGGCATAAAACCACAAAAAATATCCTCGCGCGCGGGGCGTTCACCGTCAGCATGGCAGACGCTGCGCACGTTGTAGAATGCGACTATCTCGGCATCGTTTCGGGCAACAAGGTCCCGAACAAGCTGGAAAAGGCGGGCTTTCATACCGTAAAGAGCGATTTTGTAGACGCTCCCGTTATCGAGGAGCTGCCGATGACGCTTGAATGCAAGCTCGTTAAAATGAATGAAGACGGGTTGATCATCGGGCAGATCGTCAATGTGAGCGCAGACGAGCGCATTCTCGGCGAAAACGGCAAGATAGACCCCGCCAAGCTCCGCCCGATCACTTTCGATTCGGTCAACGGCACCTATATCGAGCTCGGCAAAGTGGTAGGCAACGCCTTTAAAGACGGCTTGCAGATCAGATAAGATTCAAAAAGAAAGCAAAAGAAAACGCGCCGCCCGATCTCGGGCGGCGCGTATTTTATATTTGGCGGATTTCCGGCAAAAAAAGGGGAATAGCTCCGCCCGTTAAAACGGGCGGAGGCGCGTTACTTTGCCTCTATGCCGTGCAGCTTGTAAATGGAGCGTTCGAGCGCTTTTTCCGCGCCGTTCCAAGGCTTGTCCGCGTTGCGGTAGTCGTGCTTAGCCGTAAACCATTGCAGATCTTCTAAAAGTTTATTGAGCACGTCGCGCTCCAATTTGGTCAGCGTATAGATGTAATCTTTCTTTTTTCCGCGCGCGTATCTCGCGTATTTGAGGAGGGAGCCGAAATGTTCGAGGCAAAAGCCATTGGTCGAAAGCAGTATCTCCTTGAATTTGTTTTCGGCATAAAACATTTCCGCCACCGTTTTGTAGTAGCGGATCATATTGACCTCTACTCCCTCGCAGATGACGCAGGTTTCTCCCGAATGCATGAACGTCTCCGCCATTTTGTCGGCGGTCTTTACGTCGGCAGTTACCTCTATCTTTCCTTTCAGCGCCGTAAGCCGCGTGATATGTTGAAGCGCGAGAGACAGTTTGTTGGGGCGGCTGTGCAGCATTTCCGTATGATGCGCGCAAAAGCCGAGCTCGTTTACCATGCGGCGCTGGAAATCTTCCATGACCGATTCGTTCAGATATTGATCTACCAGCCGCTTTTCGAGAATGTTGCGTATTCTGCACAGCGGGCATTCGTTCGTGCCGTTGAATTCCTGATAAATGAGCATGTTGCCGATATGGTAGTTCATAATTTTTCCGCCTTTTGCATAAATATCGGGATATGAGCGATTATCCCTATGAATATTATAATCGAAAAAGGGCGAAAAGGAAAGCGTTTTTTATAAAAGCGATCGCGTTGCTTATTCTTTTCGCGCTGCTGATCGCCGCCGTTTCGGGCATTTTTTTCTTTTCGGCAAAAAAGATCGGCGTATCGCTGCCCGTGTATCTGCTTGCGGCGGAACCCGCAGGAGGTGAGAGCGAAGAAAGTGTTTCGGCAAAGGGCGGCGCGGGGATCGATTATGAAGACGCCGGTACGAATTATACGCTGTACGCCTGTTATTACGGGCAGGAAGACGCACAAACCGTTCTGATGCGGCTGCGCGCCGCGGGGGAAAACGTCGTGCTCCTTGCAAAAGAGGGCGGCACGCTGTATTTTCGCGGCAGAGCGGAAAGAGGGGCGGGTAAAACCGTTTCAGAGCTAATTACCGCCGCGTATGTTTGTTCAGAGGCGCTCTACGCGGTCGCAAATCGCTTGGAGGCGGGCGGGATCGGGCAGAGCGCCGCAAAGGAGGGGATCCGCGAGCCGCTGCGCGTTCTTTCGCAGGTCTTTGAAGGGGCGCGGGAGGCTAAGCTTGCAAACAAAAAAAAGTTCAGGGATTTTTTTACGTTTGACGAAACTCTCTCGGCCGCGGCGGAGACGGCGCTTAGCGGCAGCGTTACGGCAGGCGCCGCGCGCAGATTACAGGCGATGCTGTGTGTGTATTATTTGTCCGCATTTGAAATTTTCGATAAATAATCGCAAAATAATTGATTTTCATATATATTTCGTTTATAATATGTATATCTTACGGCATAAATTGGTTTGTTTAGGAAATTGCGATGCGTTGCTTTTTTGTCTATAACCCCGTCAGCGGAAGGGGAAAGATCACAAAAAAACTGGATTACATCGTTCAGAAGCTGAAAGAAAAATATGACGTCGTGGATGTTTACGCCACCAAAGGCGCCGGCGATATGGAGAAAGCGGCGCGCGAGGCTGCGGGCAGGTATGACGCGATCGTTTTTTCGGGCGGAGACGGATCCTTCAACGAGATCGTGCAGGGCATCGGCGACACCGAATTTCCTCCCGAGCTCGGTTACATTCCGAGCGGTACCGTGAACGACATCGCGCATACGCTCGGCATACCGAAGAGCGTTCGCGGTGCGCTCAAAGTGATCCTGACGGGCGATAACGAAATGCTCGACTGTATGAAGATCAACGACCGCTATGCGATGTATGTCGTGGCGGCGGGGGCGTTTACGAGCGCGCCTTACACTACGCCTCAGGCGCAGAAAAAGCAGATCGGGCGGTTGGCTTACGGAATAGAGGGGATCAAAAAGAATCTGCGATTTGACGTTTTCGACGTTGCAGTGAAAAACGAAGGTGCACGAGTCGAAACGGACAGTATTTTTGTCATTTTAATGAACGGCCGCTACGTTGCCGGCATGAAGCTCAATAAAAAAAGCAGTATCCGCGACGGGCAGATAGAGCTTGCCGTGATCCGTCAAAAAAAGAATCCGAATGTTTTTAAAAAAATACGCGCTTTTTTGGCCTTGGCGCACCTGTTTTTGTTCGGGTTCAGAGTTCCCGAAAAGCAGATCATTCGTTTTACGGGCAAGGAGTTTGAGATCGAAGCCGCTGAAAGCGTCGTTTGGAATTTTGACGGGGAAAAGGGCGTCTGCGGCAATGTGAAAATATGCGTGCTTCCGAAAAAAATCAATATGATCGTGCCAAAAGGCAGTAAAAACATTTGATTTTTTTAAAAAATATGGTATAATGTATAAGCTGTCTTTGTTGAACAGACGGTATGTTGCCATAGCTCAGTCGCTCCGGCTGATTCGTTGCGAGAGGTGAGCCGGAAAAAAGTGAATAAATCAGATGCTACTGTGGCTCAGTCGGTAGAGCAGCTGATTCGTAATCAGCAGGTCGCCGGTTCAAGTCCGGCCAGTAGCTCCATGAATCCCATATATTGTGTATTCGTGATAAGGATACCGCAATATATGGGATTTTTCTTTTTGCTAAAATTTTCTAAAATCGCTTATTTTCTGATTTTGGTGTCAATTTTGGTGTCAAAATGGTGTCAATTTTCGCTCTAAATTCCGCAAAATACGTTCTGTACCCTCTCGGAAACGCTTTCGAGGTATTCCGTCGTAGTGTCCGTATATATGTTTTGCGTTACCGCCAATGACGCGTGCCCGAGCAAATACTGTTTGAGCTTCGGCTGAATATTTCCTTCTTCCAAAAGTTCCGTACCGTTCCCGAAGAGAGTGGCGTTCGTGCCGTTCAATAAAATATGCCCGCGTTTTAACCTTTCCTTTAAGCTGCGCACGACGTCGCCTCGAAAATTGGCATACAGTTCGGTTTCGTCAAAGTGCGGGCACTTGTGCATGAGCGTAAAGATGACGTCTGCACGTTCCGCAAGCCCGTCCATGTGTTCTTCTTCGCCGTCTTTCTCACGGGCAAAGGCGTCCGTAAAGTGATAGCACATGAAGTCAATATCTCTGCGCAGAAGGGAGATATAATCGATGCTCGGCTGTAACAACTGCTTGACTTCCTGTTCGGTTAGGGAGAGCGTGTTCAAAAGCTGATAGCTGCTCTGCACCATCTTCCCGTGGA
>DXCL01000042.1 GCA_019115995.1 Candidatus Borkfalkia avistercoris | reverse complement strand
AGCGACTTGTACTGAGTTCGGTATGACGGTTTATACCTGTCAGGTTTGCGGGTACGAACATACCGAAGAAAACGGTGCGTATCCTACGGGGCATAATTATTCCAACTTTATCGTAAAGGCGGCTACCTGTACGGAGGACGGAGAACGCAGATATGTCTGCGACAAGTGCGGCGACGAATATACGGAAGTCATTGCCGCGATGGGGCATAGCTATGCGATCACCGATTCGACTTCCGAAAACGGTAAGACGACAAGAGTATATACTTGTACGATATGCGGCGATTCCTATACGCAAGAGCTTGGCGATCAGTATGACGAGGTAACGTCGTATGTGGAAGATTTGTTTGAGCAATATCGCCCGTATATGATATGGGTGTTCCTTGCGACCGCTGCCATTTGGAGTATCGTAATGGGGGTGTTTTTTGCAATCGCCCATAAGAACGAGGACAAAGAGAAAGCGAGGAAGATGATCGTGAACTACTTTATAGGGCTTGTCGTAATCTTTGCAATACTCGTTGCCTGCCCGTATCTTATCCGTGGAATTGCTGCTTTGGTGACATAAAAAATTTATTCGGGAAATTCACTTGGTACTCTTGACAATATCGTGATAGCACGATATAATGGAAGTACAATGAAACAGAAGGAGGGCGCAGTCATGAACGTACAGGAAATCATTGCAAAAGCGGACAGGGGCGAGGGGCTGACGGAAGAAGAAATCAGAGTCTATCGTGAAGCGGTCAAGTCTGTCAAGCATACCTACGGCAAGTACGGAACGCTCGCCAAGAAGTATTTGGAAGAGGAGAACGTCGGAAAGTATTGGGCGATAGAGAACCTCCCCGAATATCTGCATGGCATCGACCGTCAGGCGGACGAGCTGTACGAATCCATGTACGCCAAGCTGTCCCAAGACGAACGGTATAAGCGGACGGGCAACTTTGTGGAGGACTACCGCAGGCAGACAGAGATACAGAGGCTCATAGAGGAAGAAATCCTTTCCGAGCTTGTGTATGTGGATTAAGGACGGAGGTGCAGGATGAGAGCTGTTTTGGGGATCGGGAAAGGATTGCTGAAAGCATTGTTTATAGGAATCGTCGCTGTCGGGGCGTTTCTTATGAATTGCATTGGCGCGATTATCTGTGCGATTACGGAATGAGAGGGTGCTATGGCAAAGAAAGAAGAAACGCCGCTTCGTCGCGCGCGCCGGAATTACGAGGTGCGAAATAAAACGGAGCGAGAACAGGCGACAAAGCAATATAATACGCGGTTGCCGAGGGAGCTGCACGATGAGATTTGTGCCTTTCTCAAAAAGAATAGAATTACAAAGGTAGAACTGATCGTTGCAGGGTATCAAGCCCTGCTCGATCACTACGGCCCGAAAGAACAACAGAATAAGGAATAAAGCGTGAGCGCAAGGACTACGGCCCTTGCGCTCCTGCTTTAACGAAGTATTTAAGGTTTGAGGTAAAAGCGATGAAAACTTGCAAGGCAGTAATTTATATACGAGTTCCTACGATGGAACAAGCGCACGATACACCGTGCGAGAAAAAGCATAAAGAAATTTTGTGGGAAGATATACCCGATTTTGCGCGGCAAAGCGTTGCGGAATATATCCGTCACCATAAATCTGCGAAACAAAAATAAACAACAGAATATGCCGAACGGTATAAGGAAGAAAACGGACATCGGGAAGATGGAGCATAACGGACTTATGCCGCCGCGCTTTGTCTTTCAATGTTTTTAAGATGGAGGATGAGAGTGTGAATAAAAGGCATAGAGCATTAAATTTAGGGAAAAAGAGCTATATTGTTAATAGTTATTTTATGGGAGGTAATAAAATCGATGAAGTATTGATGAGGACGGCTTTTGATGAGGCACAAGAAGAAATTCGGATGATGTCAAATCAATTGGGGATAAGCGATCAAGGAGGAAATCCTTGACAATGAAAAGTAATAATTGTATAGTAGGTATATACGTTAGGTTGAGTCGAGACGATGAACGCGCAGGTGAGTCGTTATCGATCGAAAATCAAAAGTCTTTACTTGTGCGATACGTCAACGAAAAGGGCTGGATTCTGCATGATATATATGTAGACGATGGAATTTCAGGCACAACGTTTGAACGTGAAGGCGTGCAAAGGTTGCTTACCGATGCTAAATGTGGTATAATCAATACAATCGTAGTCAAAGATATGTCGCGATTTGGGAGGAATTACATTCAAATCGGACAATATATCGACTATGTTTTTCCCATGTATCATATTCGGTTCATTGCTGTCAGCGATAACATAGATACAGGGAGCGATAATACCATTGCAATGGACATGATGCCCATAACTAATGTATTTAATGAATGGTATGCCGCTAACACAAGTCGAAAAGTGCGGCAAATATTTATTGCTAATGCGAAACGGGGCAAAAGCAATATGTCGCATCCGCCATATGGCTATTTGTTTAGTGATGACGGTTCGAGAAAATTTGTGATCAATACAGAAGTAAGCGCCAATGTTGAACGCATATTTGAGATGCGAGCCAGCGGACTACCTCCGGCACGAATCGCCGAAAGATTTAACGAAGAACACATAACTACGCCGCAGGATTACAAAGTACAAAGGCTTGGTAAATATGCAACCATAAAGACTTACCATCTGTGGACGGATGCTTCTGTAAGAAAAATTCTCGACAATCCGGCATATATTGGCAATTTAGCTTTACAACGAAGGACATCTGTTTCGTTTAAAAATCATAAGGCTGTATATCGCCCGGAAGAAGAATGGATCGTTACAGAAAATGCGCATCCTGCTATTATTTCCAAAGAGCTTTGGCGCAGGGTTAAAGAAGTAGAAAAGTCTGTCAGTCAAGGGAAAAAAACTCGAAAAGGATATACTCATCCACTTTCAGGGTTTCTGTATTGTGCTGACTGTGGCGGAAAAATGAAACTGGATTATTATGCGTTAAAGCATAACGGTGATGTGACCGATATGGTTTATACATTTAATTGTGGCAATCATAAACGGTTAGGGAAAGCATATTGTTCAAGTCATTACATCAAGGCCAAAGACATAGAAAAATTTATTCTTGATGATGTCAAAGCGATGGCTTCTTGTGTCACTCTGAATGAAGCTGAAGTGCGCAAAAAATATTTAGAGCGCAAAACAAAATTGGCGGAAGATGAGTTAATGCACAATCGAAAAGAGCTTGATCAAAAACGTAGGCGTTGTGATAAACTTGACCAGCTAATAGAAACTGCGTTTGAGGAAAAGATCGCCGGAAATATGCCGGAAGATTTGTGCGTGAAACTTATCGAACGCTATTCTACCGAGCGTCAGCAATTACTTGGTGAGATTGAGGCTATGGATAAGCAGGTAGCGATGATAGCTAATGTACAAAATGATGTTGATGATTTTATTATGAGAGTAAAAAAGCATATGTTCGATGTTACGCTTACACGGGCGTTATGCTTTGAGCTTATTGATAAAATCGTTATAGGCAGAGCTGTTTCAGGTGAGCCGCAAAGCATAGGAATATACTACAAGGTTGACTTAAACTTGGCTCAATGAAGTGCGGGATGAAGAGCTGTGGTAGTTACAGTCCATTTTCACCAACAGCCACCGCAAGGGAAAATTTGAAAGAGCGGCAAAGCGCCCCGCGCGAATGATCCCGCAGGGGCGGCAACTTAAAACGGGAATATTCGTATCATTCTAAAATCCGATGTTTCCGCATACAATAAACCACAGTCTTTGCCCGCGCGCGGGCAGGGGAGGTGGTTTTATTTTATCCGTCAAAAAGGGTATGCTGATCGCGGCGGCGGCAGTTTTCGCCTGCGTCGTGCTGCTGTCCCTCTGCTTTTCTTCCGTCGCGGCGGGCATGAGCGGCTCCGCTCTCTTCACGGTGGTGCTCGACGCAGGGCACGGCGGCGTCGACGGCGGTGTCGTCGGCAAAACGACGGGCGTAAAGGAGAGCGAGATCAATCTTTCCCTCGTGTACGCCCTCAAAGAAGATTTTGAAAACGCGGGTTTCAAGGTCGTTCTGACCCGAACGGACGAAGGCGGGCTGTACGGCCTGCCGACCAAAGGCTTCAAGCGGCGGGATATGCAAAAGCGCAGGGAGATCATCGAAGAGGCGTCTCCCGCGGTCATGCTCTCGGTGCATCAGAACTATTTTCCGTCCGATCCGTCCCGCCGCGGCGGGCAGGCGTTTTACCGCATGGGCAGCGCCTCGGGTCAAAAGCTCGCGCAAAGCATTCAGGCGGAGCTCAATACCCTCTCTCAGCGCGAGCATTCCGCGCTCACGGGCGACTATTACATGCTCGAATGCACGAATTTCACCTCCGTCATCGTGGAGTGCGGCTTTCTCTCCAACGCGGAAGACGAGGCGCTTCTGACAGACCCCTCTTATCGCGAAAAACTTGCAAACGCCATATTTTGCGGAACGCTCGCCTTTTTGTCGTAAAGGCGGGCGTTTTCGCCGAAAAACCGCCCGCCGACTGTTGAATTTTTCCGCGGAATGTGCTATAATTTCAGCATGGCAAAATTCAACGAGGTCATGGAGCGCGAACGCGCAAAAAAACTTTCGCCCGTCGTGCTCGCCTTTGTGGGTGACGCGGCGTATTCGCTGTATGTGCGCGAGGGGCTCGTACTCTCCTCGGATTATAAAACGGGCGCCCTGCAAAGGCTTTCCTCCGCGCGCGTTTCCGCAAAGGGCCAGGCGGCGCTGTTTTCGGAAATAGAGGAAAAACTCACCGATGAGGAGCGTGAAATTTTCCTGCGCGGGCGCAACGCTAAAAAGCCGACAAGAAGCAAAAACGCGAGCGTTGCGGAATACAACGTTTCCACGGGGTTCGAGGCGGTCATCGGCTTTTTGTACCTTTCGGGCGACTACCAAAGGATAGACGAATTACTGGCGGACAGATCATGAAAATAGAGGGCAGGAACGCCGTCTTGGAGCTGTTGAAGACGGATAAAGAGATCGATAAAATTCTTATGCAGAAGGGTGCGGAAGGCTCTTTGGGCAGGATCTTCGCCATGGCGCGCGAAAAGAAGGTGCGCGTGCAGTTTGCGGACGCCCGCCTCATGGACAAGGAGAGCGAAACGGGCAGGTGCCAGGGCGTCATCGCCTTCGTATCCGAATACGAATACGCCGACTTTTCTAAGCTGTGCGCCCCCAAAGAGGGCGGCCGCCTCGTCATTGTGTGCGACGGCATTGAAGACGTGCACAACCTCGGCAGCATCATTCGCGTGGCGGAGTGCGCCGGGGCAGACGGGGTGGTGATCCCTAAAAACAAGAGCGCGCAGGTCACGGGCGCGGTCGTGCGCGTCAGCGAGGGCGCGGCGAACCACGTGCAGGTGGCGCGCGTGCCGGGCGTCAATTACGCGGTAGACGAGCTCAAAAAGAGCGGCTTTTGGGTATACGCCCTCGAAGCGGACGGGGAATGCATTTACGACTGCGACCTCACGGGCGACGTCGCGCTCGTCGTGGGGGGAGAAAACAGCGGCGTTTCCGCCCTTACGAAAAAAAAGTGCGACAAGATCCTTTCCCTCCCGTTAAAGGGCAAGGTCAATTCCCTCAACGCGTCGGTGGCTTTGGGCGTCGCCGCGTACGAGGCCGTGAGGCAGAGAAGATGACGGACGAACAGCTCGCCCTCGCCGCACAGCGCGGAGACAGCGCCGCCACGCGCACCCTGCTCGAAAAGTACAAAAACGCCGTCCGCGGCTGCGCGCGCAGCTTTTTTCTGGAAGGCGGCGAAACGGAAGACCTCGTTCAGGAGGGCATGATCGGGCTGTATCTGGCCGTTACCGATTTCAAAGAGGGCGGCATGAGCTTCAAGAATTTCGCGTACCTCTGTATCCGCCGCCGCATCATGAGCGCGGTCAAGAGCGCCGCGCGCAAAAAGCATTCCCCCCTCAACGACGGCGTGCCCTTCCCCGAAGGGGAGGGCAAAGACATCGCCTCTCCCGAAGACCCCGAATCCTCCCTGATCGCGGGGGAGGAGGCGGAGGAGTTCTGGCAGAAAGTGCGTTCTTCCCTTTCCGCCAGCGAGTACGAGGCGCTGCTGCTGTACATGGAAGGGCTTTCCGTGGCAGACATCGCCGCGCGCCGCGCCGTTTCGGTAAAATCGGCAGACAATGCCATACAGCGCGCAAAAAAGAAGATAGAGGGCATCGAGCGCGCGCGCTTTCGTCGGGCGGATACTCCGGCGAAGGAAAATCGGGCAAAAAAGCGATAGTTTGCCCCTCTCCGCGCAAAATTTTGCACTTCCTTTTTCTTGCAAAATCCCCGCTCTTCCCTGCGGAAAAATATGCGGAAAATATTTTGTCAGAGCGCTTTGCCGCGGCGTTGCGCGTAAAACGCGCGCACGGGCGCGCACAGGAGTTTTATGTCTTATCAGGCTTTATACCGTACCTTCCGCCCGACGACCCTTTCGGGGCTCGTCAGGCAGGAACACATCGTAAAAATTCTCGTCAACCAGATCGAAACGGATCGGGTGGGGCACGCATACCTTTTCTGCGGGCCGCGCGGCACGGGCAAAACCAGCACGGCAAAAATTTTCGCCAGGGCGATCAACTGCGAACACCCCGTGAACGGTTCGCCCTGCGGCAAGTGCGCGGCGTGCACGGCGCTCGCCGATCCCGCCAATCTCGACGTAACGGAAATAGACGCCGCCTCCAACAACGGCGTGAACGAAATGCGCGACCTGCGCGAAAAGGTGCAGTATCCGCCCGTTTCCGTGCGCTATAAGGTGTACATCGTAGACGAGGTGCACATGCTCTCCGATTCCGCTTTCAACGCTCTTTTGAAAACGCTGGAAGAGCCTCCGCGGCACGCCGTGTTTATCCTCGCCACCACAGAGCCGCAAAAACTCCCCGCAACCATTCTTTCCCGCTGCATGCGCTTTGACTTCAAGCTGATTCCGCAAAAGGATCTCGAAGAGCACATCAAGGGCATTCTCTGTCAGATCGGCAAGGATTACGAAGACGAAGCGGTTGCCGCCATCGCCCGCGCGGGCGCGGGGAGCGTCAGAGACAGCTTGTCCATCGCCGACATCTGCATCTCGTACAGCCGCGGCAAGCTCACGTATGCAGACGTGAACGAGGTCTTGGGCAGCGCCGATTTTTACGAGATCGCCAGGCTCGGCGAAGCGCTCTTTTCGGAAAACGTGTCAGACGCCCTTACGGAAACGGAGCGGGTCATCTCCTCCGGCAAGGGAGTGGGCGTGCTCACCAAAGACATTTTGAACTTTATAAACAACTGTTCCATCGCAAAGTCGTGCAGGAACGCAAATTCCATACTCAACCTGCCCGAGGAGATGTTTGCGGAAATTTCCCGCATCGCGGAAAATGCGGACGGCCGCAAGATATTGCGCTGTGCGGAAATTTTCACGGGGATCGAAGCGGATCTGCGCTATTCTGTCTCGCCGCGCATCATTTTCGAAACGGCAGTCGTCAAGGCGTGCATGCCCGAAACGGATTTCGACGCGCTTTCGCTGGCAAGGCGGCTCGACGCGCTCGAAGCAAAACTCAAAAATGGCGCGTTCGCGGCGGTGCCCGCCGCGCAGAATGCGGCGTCGGCGGCTTTGCCGAAGCAGGAGAGCGGCCCCTTGCCTGTATTGGAGGAAGCGCCTTTTGAAGACGTCCCGTTCGACGAGCCGCCTCCCCCCGAGCCGGATCTTTTCTCCGCGCGGCGCGCCGAACCGGAAAAGGTGAACGCGCTCGCGCCCGATAAGCGCAAGGGGGCGTTCGGCTATTTCATGCGCGCGCTCCGTTCGAGCGCAAAAAACGGCGTGCTCTTTACCATGTGTCAGGATCTGGAGCCGTCTTTTGAAGGAGACAAATTTATCCTCACCGCGTCGAGCGAGGTCATCTTCCGCTCGCTCGGGCGCGCGGAGCATCATAAAAGCATTCAGACCGCGCTGGAAAGCATCGGCATCACAGATTTCGAGGTGCGTCTGCGCGGCGCGAAAAAGGATCGGCTGGAAGAAGACATCGCCCGCCTGAAAAAGGATTTCGCGGGCACGGAAATACAGGAAAAATAAACGTTCGGAGGGCGGAATCATGGCATCATTCAAAGGCGGCATGGGCGGCGGCAACATGCAGAATCTCATGAAGCAGGCGCAGAAAATGCAGGAACAGCTGCAAGAAACGGAAAAGCTTTTAGACGACTGGGAGATCGTCGGCACCAGCGGCGGCGAGGCGGTCGTCGTCTATATGAACGCAAAAAAGATCATCGACGGCATCGAGCTCGACCCGAAGGTCGTAGACCCCGAAGACGTGGAGATGCTCGAAGATCTCATCATGGCGGCGATCCTCGACGGCTATAAAAAGGCAGACGAGGTGTATAAAGAAAAGATGGCGCCGTTCGGAGGCATGGGCGGCATGGGAGGTCTGCTTTAATGCAGGTTTATATCGAGCCGATCGGCAGGCTCATCAATGAATTTTCCAAGCTTCCGGGCGTCGGCAAAAAGAGCGCCCAGCGCTATGCGTATAAGATCATCGGCATGAGCGACAGCGAAGCGCAGGAATTTGCCGCGGCTATCCTCAACGTAAAAAAGAAGGTAAAATACTGCAAAATATGCGGCAATTTTACCGAAAACGAGGTGTGCGACGTCTGCAAGGAGCGCGACAAGAGAACGATCTGCGTCGTCAAAGAGCCCAAAGACGTCATCGCATTGGAAAAGCTGCACGAATATAAAGGGGTATATCACGTCCTGCACGGGGTCATCAGCCCCATGGAGGGCGTCGGCCCAGACGATATACGTATCCGCGAGCTTTTGGCGCGCATCGCCGAAGGCGGCGTGGAAGAGGTCATCATCGCCACCAATCCCGACGTGGAGGG
The DNA here is from genome assembly GCA_019115995.1 of Candidatus Borkfalkia avistercoris. GTDB lineage: Bacteria > Bacillota > Clostridia > Christensenellales > Borkfalkiaceae > Borkfalkia > Borkfalkia avistercoris. The sequence continues at coordinate 57,042 of DXCL01000042.1, read as the reverse complement.
AGACGCCACCGCGATGTATCTGGCAAGGCTCATCAAGCCCTTGGGGATCAAAGTTACCCGCCTGAGCCGCGGCATTCCCATCGGCAGCGAGCTGGAATATACCGACGACGTTACCCTTTCCCGCGCGTTCATCGAGCGGAAAGAGGTTTAGCCTTCGCCGCGGTCGCCCCGAAAAAGGGGGCGCCTCGCTGCACAGGGGAACGTTTCGCTGAAAAAATGTGGCGGCTATGCTTGCAGGCGCGCGCGGCGCGTATTAAAATAAATTTAACGAGAGAATGCGCGGCGCGAAAGCGCTTCGCGTTCTCTCGGAAAATTTATTTCGGAAAAAACTAAAAAAAGGGGAACAGACATTTGAAGCAGAAAATATCCGTTTTGGGCTGCGGGCGCTGGGGCTCGTTCATCGCCTGGTATCTCGCAACAAAAAAGGGAAAGGAAGTCTGGTCGTGGGGCCCGGAGGAAGATTACTCCTACAAGGTGCTCAAAGAAACGGGCAAAAACGAATACGTAACGCTGGATAAGTCGATCACGCTCACTTCGGATTTGCGTGCGGCGGTCTCGCGGGCGGAAATCGTCATCATTTCCATCAGCTCGCAGGGGCTGCGCGGGTTTATCGAGCGCATAAAGAACTGCGCGGATATTTCGGATAAAATTTTCGTGCTTTGCATGAAGGGCATAGAGGTGGAAACGGGCGCCCGCCTTTCGGAGATCATGATCGGCGCGGGCGTAGACGCGCAGAAGCTCGCCGTATGGGTCGGCCCCGGGCACATTCAGGATTTTACGGCGGGTATCCCCAACTGCATGGTCATAGACAGCCACAATACCGAGCTGAAAATGGCGCTTGCAGACGATTTCAAGAGCGATCTGATCCGCTTTTATTACGGCAACGACATCATCGGCACCGAAATCGGCGCGGCGGCAAAAAACGTAATGGGCATCGCGGCGGGCGTTTTAGACGGCGGCGGCGTTTCCACGCTCAAAGGGCCGCTCATGTCGCGCGGGGCGCGGGAGGTGGCAAGGCTCATCAAGGCGCTCGGCGGCAACGAGCTTTCCGCATACGGGCTTGCGCATCTTGGCGATTACGAAACGACCCTTTTTTCCCGCCATTCGCACAACCGCATGTACGGGGAAATGCTCGTAAAGGGGCAAAAATTCGAAAAGCTTGCCGAGGGGGTCATGACCGCCGCGGCGATGAAAAAACTCGGCGAAAGGGCGGGCGTGGAGCTTCCCATCACCGACGCCGTGTACGACGTGTGTTTTTCGGATAAGCCTCAGACGGGCGAGGAATGGAAAACACTGTGCATGGAGCGCATATCCCGCCTGTTTTCGAGGGATACGAAGTTTGAATTTTAAGCCCTTTCGGCTTATTCTTTTGCGCAGACAAAAGAATAAGCCGAAATCGGAGGGGAAACGATGCGCATGCGGCAAAAGGGGAAGAAGATGAGTGCAAAAAAGCAGTGTGAAAAGTGGAAAAGATCCTATGAGGGCATGAACAGCGCGGAGTTTGCCATAAAGTGGAAACGGGCGTTTGCGGGCGGCGTTCCGCAAGCGGTGATGCAATAGCGCATCGACGCGCCCGGCTGCTTTTTGTGGCACGTATTTTCCTGGGGCGATGCAAAACATCTGGAACGCGAGGCGGCGTCCGCCGCGTTCGACAAGGCGGATAAAACGGGCGCGTTTATTGCCCAAGAATATTCTTTTAACGGCGGCGGCAAAAAGACAGAATATTTTTTCCGGAAATGCCCGCCCGATCTTAGCAGCGCTGATCTTGCGGGAGAGACGGAGGTGTTCGTCGTCGGCAAAAATTTTGCGTGGACGTACGTCGTTACGCACGAAACGTACAGCGGCCTCGGCCCTTATTTCGCATGCCGCGGGCAAATAAGTTCGTAAAGAGCGGCGCCGCATGATACGAAAATAAATACCGCGGCCCCTTTTCGGGCAAAACAACGGCGCAGACAAAAGTCTGCGCCGCCTTGGCTTTTTCGGGTATAAAGATGTGAAAAGCGGTTACCAGCTCCTGCCGCCGCCGCCGCCGAAACCTCCGCCTCCGCGGAATCCGCCGCCACCGCCGCCGAAACGCCCGCCGCCGCTCCTGCCCGACGATGCGGGACGGGATACGAACGTGCTTGCCATGTTGCGCGTGGCGCTGCGCATGACGGAATTGAGTACGACAAAGTTGAGCAGCGTAGTATTCGGGGCGATCGCCCATACGGGCGGATCCATTTTGATGTCTTTGAACTTTTCTTCCCAAATATCCGAAACGCCCAAAACCTGCGCGTAGGGCAGTACGTTATAGTAATATTCGGGATCCTGTTCGAGCATCATTTCCAGCCTGTCTTTTTCGGCGAGCCGTATAAAATCGCGGAAACCGAGCAGGGGATTCAGTTCATCAACGTATTCTTTTCTGCGCCTGAGCAGGAAGGGCGCGAGGATTGCAGTCAATGCCGTCAAAAGACAAAGGAACGGCTTAATGATATCGAGTAGAATCATCTGCGGTATTAAAATACATATGCATGTAGTAAAAACCGCAGCAACCGCCGTCTGACCGATCAAGATGCCTGCAAGCGCCTTCTTGGAAACGCGCAGGCTATTTTTCTGATACCAGTACCCGATTGCGTAAATTGCGGCGAACGGGACGAGTGCGATGAGTGCGCCGATCATGAAGGCAGAATTCTGGATATTTAGACCGCGGAAAAATATCACACCAGCGATGATGAATGCAGCTGCCGCTGTCATACAAAACGAAAGAATTTTTGAACCTTTCGTAAACATTTTTGGCGCTTGCTTTTCGGCAAGTTTTTTTGCCTTTTCCGCCGTTTGATAGAAAGAGTTTGCGAGCGACGAAACGGCAATCGTATCGCCGTCTCGGAACAGCCGCGCGAACACCGTCTTTTCATGTTCGGAAGCACTCTCGTCAAGATTGTCGCGCTTGCGCAGGACGGGATCTTTTTCGTCGGTCAAATCGATGAACAGCTTTTTCTTGTATGCCCAATAGTAGATGAGCGAAGTGATATCGCCGTTCTGCACGGTGCCGTCGATCAGCGCGCCCGCGAGCAGAGGATCGATCCCCTGCGGAGGTTCGAAGTTTACGACGGGCAACGTATCGTGCTTCGGAATGAGCAATATCAAAACGATCGTTGTAACGAGCAGTATGGCGGCAATAACCAAGATTGTAATTTCACCCGCATCTGGTACGGCACCACCTAATACACCCTTTTCGAATGCGCATTGTACCGTAACGGGCGTAAAGGAGGAAAGTTCTTGCACGGTTACTGTTACCGTATTCCCGTCCAAAGAATAATTGCCTGTAAAATCTTCGTCGTTGACGAGCATATCGATAGGCGTAGTTGGCAAAACAAGGGTGCAGATGGCTTTTTCAATACTCGTCGTCCAGCCCCCACCGATAAGGTTGATATACACCGTATCGTTACCCGCAGAGGCGGGGAGTTCAAACGTGTATTCGAGCGAATAGGTGATTGGGGTGTCTATGGGGACGGTTTGATAGGCGTCGCCCAAATAGAGACTGATAAAGCCGTTTGAAGATTTAGTATCGAAAATATCGTCCGAACGGATATCGTCATATGTTTCGCCGCTGTTATAGGGCAAGTCGCGTATGATGCCGTGTTTGCCCGAAACGGTGAACACCGCCGTGATTTCTTCCGTTACCTTGAAGGTGCGCCCGCTCTCGTATTCGTAGCGCACCTGATAGTTTCGGACATAATACGTGTCGTCGTATTGCAGGGCGTCGTCGCCCAGATTGTTCATCACGAGCGTGAAGATAAGTATGAAAACGACGATCACGCCCCAAACGATCAGGGAAGAGTACTTTCTCAAACTGTTCATATTCGCTCACCGCACTGCGATCAGAATTGTACTTTTACGTTTTTGCGGGCTTCCTCTTCGATCTCGTAATAAGCGAATTTTTCGAGGTGCATGGCGCCTGCGATAATGCTGGCGGGGAACATCTGGATCTTGGTGTTGAACTGCTTGACGTTCGCGTTGTAGTACTTGCGCGCGTTGGCGAGTTCGGATTCTATCTGTTTGAGCTGATTTTGCAGATCGAGGAAGTTGGTATTCGCCTGTAACTGCGGATATTGCTCCACGACCACGTTCAGGAGGGTGCGCAGTGAGCTCGTGAGGGCGTTTTCCGCGTTGATCTTCGCTTCCGTGCCGCCCTTGGCAGCCATTGCCGCATTCCTCGCGGCGATCACGTTTTGCAGCGTTTCGCTTTCGTGCTTGGCGTAGCCCTTGACCGTTTCCACAAGGTTGGGAATCAGGTCGTACCTCTTTTGCAGATACACGTCGATGGTCGCCCACGCTTCCTCGCAGGAGTTGCGCATCTTAACGAATTTGTTGCGCGTGCTGACGCAGCAACATACGATGATGATGACGAGCAGCACGACGACCGCCGCGACGACGATCCCGATGATCGCGCCCGTGGAGATCAGCAAGTTAAACATTTTTCAGCCTCCGAAATATGATATCGTGCGGATAAGCTCCGCACATTTATTATATAATAAGTGATAGCGGTTTGTCAACGCAAAAAACAAAAATCTCCTTCCCGACCGGGGAAGGAGAGAGCAAGTTATAATTTTTGCGTCAGTCTGACGACCTCCGACATATGATAGATGAGCGAGTCGAGCTCTTCGTCGCTGAGGGGCGACAGGTGCGATTCTATATGCTTGAAACCCAAGCGGAAAAAACGCATTACTTCCGCCTCGCCTTTTTCGGAAAGGGAAATGTTGATAAGGCGCCTGTTTGCGCCGTCCTGCGAGCGCGTTGCAAAGCCGCTTTCTACGAGTTCGGTCACGATGCGCGTCATCTGTTGGTTGGAAACGCCGAGCTTTTCCGAAAGCGCGCTCATGCTCATCTGCTTTTGCGCGTGCAGTATGAACATGCAGAAGACCATGTGATGAGAAATGCGACCGTTCCCGTCGCCTACGGGCGGACGAACGTAGCTTTTGCGGAATTCCGGCGCCGCCGAGAACATCATTTTTGCGAATTGTGCGATTTTTTCCTGCCTTGTCTGCATGGGGGAAACCTCATTTTTACGCCTTTATTATAGCCGCTCGCAAGGGGATTGTCAACCGTTTTCGCTAAAATTTCATATTTATAAATATTAAATATATATGAAATATTTGACAAGCGAACGCAATCGTGATATAATCGAAAAAAATTTGTGCGGCATATGCCGTATTTTTGCACAACGCGCACAGGAGGTGCCGGCAATTGCTTAGGATATTGAAAACTTTGAAGGCGCGCGAGTGGCTCTATGCCGTGCTCGGCGTGGGGTTCATCGTGTTGCAGGTCTTTTTGGATCTGACGATGCCCGATTACATGTCTACCATCACCGAACTCGCCGTTTCGGGCGCGGCTTCTGGCATGGCGGAAATATGGAAAAACGGCGGGCTCATGCTTGCGTGTGCATTCGGCAGCGCGCTGAGTTCGGCGGTGGTCGGCTTTTTTGCAGCGCGCATCGCGGCGGCGGTCGCGTTCCGGCTGCGCGGCAGAGTGTTCGACAAGGTGGAGAGCTTTTCGATGGAGGAGATCAACAAATTTTCCACTGCGAGCCTCATCACCCGCACGACGAACGACATCACGCAGGTGCAGATGGTCATTTCCATGGGCTTGCAGGTGGTGGTCAAGGCGCCCATTCTCGCGGTCTGGGCGATCGTGAAAATCCTGAACAATAATTGGCAGTGGTCGGTCGCTACGGCGTGCGCGGTCATCGTTATGGTGCTTATGATGCTCGTTCTGCTCATCGCCGTGTTCCCGAAGTTCAGGCGGGTGCAGAAGCTCACCGACAACCTCAACGCTGTCACGCGCGAAAATCTGACGGGCGTGCGGGTCGTGCGCGCCTACAACGCGGAGGAGTATCAGGAAAAGAAGTTTGAAAAGGCGAACGGCGAGCTGACCAAAACGCAGCTGTTCACCTCCCGCGCGATGGCGATACTTTCGCCCGTGATGACAATCGTCATGAGCGGGCTCACCCTCGCCATTTACTGGATCGGCGCTTATCTCATCGGCGATCTGCCTACGGGCGCGGAGCGCGCGTCGCTTTTCGGGCAGATGACCGCCTTTTCCGGGTACGCGATGCAGGTCGTTATGGCGTTCATGATGCTGGCGATGATCTTCATTATTCTGCCGAGGGCGATGGTCTCTGTCAAGCGTATCGGGGAAGTGCTCGATACGGAGGCGACCATAAAGGACGGAACGCTGACAGCGGCGCCCGAAGGCTCGCCCGTCGGAACGGTGGAATTCAGGAACGTTTCCTTCAAATACCCCGACGCGAGCGAATACGTATTGCACGACATGAGTTTTAAAGCGGAACGGGGGCAGACGGTCGCCTTCATCGGGTCTACGGGCAGCGGCAAATCCACCGCGATCAACCTCGTTCCCCGCTTTTACGACGCGACGGAGGGAGAAGTGCTGGTGGACGGCGTGAACGTAAAAGAGTATACGCTCGCGGCGCTGCACGACAAGATAGGTTATGTGCCGCAGAGGGCGGTCATGTTTTCGGGCACGGTGGAGAGCAACGTCGCTTACGGAGAGAAGGAAGGGCTGGAATTCGATCGCGAAAAGGTCAGAGAGGCGGTGCGCATCGCGCAGGGAAAGGACTTTGTAGAGAAGATGGAGGGCGACTATTCCGCGCACATCGCGCAGGGCGGCACGAACGTTTCGGGCGGGCAGAAGCAGCGCCTCGCCATCGCGCGCGCCGTCTGCCGAGAGCCGGAGATCTACATTTTCGACGATTCCTTTTCCGCGCTCGATTATAAGACGGATAAAATGCTGCGCAAGGCGCTCAGGGAGGAGACGGCAAACGCGACTTCGCTCATCGTGGCGCAGCGCATCGGCACCATACGCGACGCCGACCTCATCGTGGTGCTTGACGAGGGCAACGTGGTCGGAAAGGGCACGCACGAGGAGCTTTTGAAGACCTGCGACGTGTACAGAGAGATCGCGCTCTCGCAGCTTTCCGAGGAGGAGCTCGGGGAAGACATCATGAAGGAGGTGCGGACGAAATGAGCAATGCGCCGAGAAGGGGCCCGCACGGGCCGGGCCCGAGAATCGCGGAAAAACCCAAGGACTTTAAGAAGGCGATGGCAAAGCTGCTCGCGTTCGTCAAGCCCTTCCTTGCGCTCGTGATCGTGGCGCTCGTGTTCGCCGTGGCGGGCACGGTGCTCAATCTGATCGGGCCCAATATCCTGAGCGATCTGACCGACCTCGTGAGCGGAGCCTTTTCCTATCTGCCCGAAATGGGCATCGACGAGATCTTCGAGATCGACATGCAGGAGGTGTTCCGTCTGTGCATGACGCTCGTCGCCGTTTACGGGGCGGGGCTCGTCTGTTCATATGTGCAGGGGTTGCTGATGGCGTCCGTCACGCAGAAAAATTCGCGGAATCTGCGCACGGCGATCTCCGAAAAGATCAACCGCCTGCCCCTGAAATATTACGATTCCAACAGCATAGGCGACGTGTTGTCGCGCGTGACCAACGACGTGGACACCATCGGACAGACGCTCAACCAGTCTGTAACGACCTTCGTTACGGCGATCGTCATGCTCGTGGGAAGCATCGTCATGATGTTCGTTACCAACTGGATCATGGCGCTGACGGCGATCGCGGCGAGCCTTGTGGGGTTTGCGTTCACTTTCCTCATCATGGGCAGGTCGCAGAAGTATTTTGCGCGCCAGCAGGCGTATCTCGGCGAGATCAACGGGCATATAGAGGAAACGTACGCGGGGCACAACGTGGTAAAGGCGTACAACGCGGAGCATAAGGTCAAAAAGGTTTTCAACGACATCAACTATAAGCTGTATACGAGCGCGTGGAAGTCGCAGTTCCTGTCCGGCCTCATGATGCCGCTCATGAGCTTTATCGGCAACCTCGGTTACGTTGCGGTCTGCGTCGTGGGGGCGGTGCTCGTAGCGGAAGGGCAGATCGCGTTCGGCACGGTCATCGCGTTCACGCTGTACGTTCGGCTGTTCACCTCCCCGCTGCAACAGCTCTCTCAGGCGTTTACGAGCATGCAGTCGGCTGCGGCGGCGAGCGAAAGGGTATTCGAATTCCTCGAAGAAAAGGAGCTTTCCGACGAGAGCGGAAAGACGCGCGCCCTGCTTCCCTCCGAGGTGCGCGGCGACGTTTCGTTCGAGCACGTGCGCTTCGGATACGATCCCGACCGCATCATCATACACGATTTTTCCGCCGAGGCGAAGTCGGGGCAGAAAATCGCCATCGTCGGCCCCACCGGCGCGGGCAAGACGACGATGGTCAATCTGCTGATGCGCTTTTACGAGCTGGACGGCGGGAGCATCAAAATAGACGGCATTCCCACGAGCGAGCTCACGAGAGAGAACGTGCACGATCTGTTCTGCATGGTGTTGCAGGATACCTGGCTTTTCGAAGGCACGATACGCGAGAACGTGGTGTACAGCAAGGAGAACGTGACGGAGGAAGACGTCGTGCGGGCGTGCAAAGCGGTGGGGCTGCATCACTATGTGATGACTCTTCCGAAGGGGTACGATACCGTTTTGGACGACAAGGCGAACCTCTCCGCGGGGCAGAGGCAGCTCGTGACCATCGCGCGGGCGATGATAGAGAACGCGCCCATGCTGATACTCGACGAGGCGACCAGCTCCGTGGATACCCGTACCGAGGTGCTCATTCAGCGCGCCATGGATAAACTGACGGAGGGGCGGACTTCCTTTATCATAGCGCACCGCCTTTCCACCATCAAAAACGCCGATCTCATTCTCGTGATGAAGGACGGCGACATCATCGAAAAGGGAAATCACGAGGAGCTGCTCGCAAAGAACGGCTTTTACGCAGATCTGTACAATTCGCAGTTCGACCCCGCGTAAGGCGGTTGGCGGCGGGCGGGCGCTTTATGCGCCCGCCCGCCTTTTTTCGGAAATTATTTTGCAGGCGTTGAAATGCCGCGGCTTTTGTGCTATAATAAAAAAGAGTTGCCGAGGGGGTGGCATATGGGAAAGACGGCTTGGAAGCTGTTTGGACAGCAGACTGCGGGCCTGGGCGCCTTTTATGCGGCGTACCTTTTGTCCGGCGTGTTGCCGCAGGCGGCAAATATAGCCTTTACGGTCATCGTGGGCGTCGGTGCGTTCGTCGGGTATATCGTGTGCAATGCGAAAGACTTTCTCGACGGGCTGTGGCTGTTCCCGATACTCTTTTCCGCGGCGACGGGTTTTGCCGTCGGCATTTATTTTTGCGAATACGACAGCCTGTTTTTCGGAAACTGGGCGACGTTTGCGGTCGCGGCGGGCATCTCCTTTTTCAACGCGGTCTTGCAGTTCCCCGACACGGGCGGCGGCACGGCGCTCTGGCAAAAGGTCGCGGGCACGCTGATCGCCGCGGGCACGTTGGCGCTCTCCGTCGTTTGCTTCTGCAACTGGAACGGTGCGGGCGCGTTCGTGTTCCGCGAAGGGGCGTTCGTGTTCTTGTTTTTGTTTGCCTTGCTTGCGGGCGAGTGCTTTTACATATGGCTGGGCGGCGACGTGCGCCACAAGACCAATCTCGCGTTCTGCGCGGCGTTTTTTATCGTGCTTTTCGTCGTTTTGCTCATCGTGACGGAAGGGGACGCCGCGGACGGCATCGGCGACGCGCTCGTGGGCGGTACGGGCGACGGCGCCCGCAGGCGCAGGCGGAAATAATAGGAGGGAAAGACGATGTATAGCGAAGGCGATATAGAAAAATTGCGGAAGATCGTAAAGAGCTCGAAGCGCGCCGTGTTTTTCGGCGGGGCGGGCGTGAGCACGGAGAGCGGCATTCCCGATTTCCGTTCCAAAGACGGGCTTTACAATCAGAAATACAAATACCCGCCCGAAACCATGCTTTCAAGCGAATTCTTTTGGAGCCATACGGAGGAGTTTTACGGGTTTTACAGGGATAAAATGCTGGTGACGGACGTTTCTCCCAACGCGGCGCATTATAAGCTCGCGGAATGGGAGAGGGAGGGGCATATCGCCGCCGTCGTGACGCAGAACATCGACGGGCTGCACCAGAAGGCGGGCAGCAAAAACGTGTTCGAGCTGCACGGCAGCATTTACCGCAACCGCTGTACGGAATGCGGCATGCCCTTTCCCGTACAGAGGATACAAAAAGGGAAGGGAGTGCCGCGCTGCGCATGCGGCGGCATCGTGAAGCCCGACGTCGTGCTGTACGGTGAGGCTCTGGACGAAAGGGTGCTGGACGGCGCCATTAAAGCGATCCGAGAGGCGGATAACCTCATCATCGGCGGCACTTCCCTGAACGTTTATCCCGCCGCCGCGCTCGTCGATTATTTCCGCGGCGAAAACGTGGCCGTGATCAACAAGGGCGCCCCCGCAAAGGATATGCGCGGGGTCACGTTCATAGACGGGAAGATCGGCGAGGTGTTTTCCCTCGTTTGAGGATAAAAAAGGCGGCGCGGGGCGCCGCTTCGGAAAAATAAAAAATCGGAGGTAAAGATATGAAAATTCTGATGGTGAACGGGAGCCCGAGAAAGGGCGAAACGCGCGCCGCGCTCGAAGAGATGGGAAAAGTGTTCGATACTTTGGGCGCGGAGTGGGAGATCGTGGATCTCGGCGCTCAGCCGGTGAACGACTGCATCGCGTGCGGGAAGTGCGCAAGTCTGAAAAAGTGCGTTATGGACGGAGACGTCGTGAACGAGCTCATCGAAAAGGCGAAGGGAGCGGACGCGTTCGTGTTCGGCACGCCCGTGTATTACGCGCACCCTTCGGCGCGCGTGCTCGCCGTGCTCGACAGGGCTTTCTACGCGGGCAAATACGCGTTTATGTTCAAGCCTGCGGCGGCGATCACCTCTCTGCGCAGGGCGGGCTCTTGCGCTTCCATGGACGTGATGAACAAGTATTTTACCATTTCGGAAATGCCTGTCGTGTCGTCGAGCTACTGGAATCAGGTGTTCCGCCCTTCGGAAAACGAGAGCGACGCGGAGGGCAGGCAGACGATGCGCAATCTCGCCCGCAATATGGTGTGGCTGGTATCCTGCATTGAGGCGGGCAGGGAAAAGGGGATCGGCGTTCCTGCAAGCGAGCGGGGGGATCGGACGAATTTCAACCGCTGAAAAGGGTGAAAAAAAGCGGAGCGATCGCTCCGCTTTTTTGATTTCGCAGGTTATTTCGTCTGATCGGAATGCGCATCGCTCTGCGGCGCTTCGGGCGCTTTTTCGGCGGGCGCGTCCTGTGCGGGCGCATCTGCGGGCGCGGCGCTCTCCGCCGCTGCCTGACCCTTGCGCGCGGCTGCGGGGAACAGGCTCGGGCGCATGATGTGCAAAAGCGTCTGCAATACGTTCGTTTTGACGAGGATCGCCAGAACGATCAGGCAGATGACCGCGTCGCCCGGGATATATACGAGCTGATAGATGAGCGAATAGACGAAGGCGTTGGGGGTGGGAAGATCGACCCATACGGCGTCTTCCATGAAGTAGATCATGCCGGAGATGAGGTGCATCACGAATCTTGCGACGATGGCGAGCACGGTGCCGAGCAGCACGTTCGTCATCAGAGATTTGCTGAAATGGCGGGCAAATCCCATCAGGCCGACCATCGCGAACGCGAGGATATAGTCGAGGATAAAGGTGAAGGGCGTGAGAATGTAGGGGCCGGAAATAAAGTTGAGGATACCGAAGATGATGCCCACGAGAAAGCCCTTCGGCGCGCCGTACGCGTAGGTGTAGATGAGCACGGGCACCCAGCTTGCCAGGGTGATCGAGCCGCCGTTGGGAACGGGCGCGATCTTGATGAAGGAGAGCACGAAAGAGGTCGCCAGGCAGATCGCCGCATAAGCGAGAGACTTCGTGTCGAACTTCTTTTTGCGGTTGCCGATGCACACCGCCGCCACGACGATGGCGAGCACCGCCAGAACGCCTATCGTGATGTAGGTAACGATGTCGGTCGTTTGCTCGCTCACTTCGAGCAGGTTAAAGAGAAACATAAAACCTCCTTTCAGGTTTCCGCCGACGTGGATAAAAATGAGCGCGCCCGAAAAAACGGGCGCGCCGAAATATCGTCTTTGCTCTTTCGTGCAAGTATTATCTTGCCCGATTCAAAGGGTATGATCTCAGCTTTTTACGGCACCCCCGGCGGATATGTAATTTATTTCACGCGTTCCGAATGCGGGAACGGCGCGAGCTTTGGTAAGCGCGGGCGGACCCGCGCGCCGCAAACATGCGGCATCTCGTCGATTTCCCGAAAATTATAATACAAACCCGTGCAAAAGTCAATTGAAATAAACGAAAAAATATGATACAATACATGCACATCGCAAGGAGAGAGGAAAAATGTACGATTTTTATGCCTTTTTGGACAGAATGAAGTATATCAGGCGCTGGTCTTTGATGCGTTCTTCGCGCGAGGAGAACGTGATGGAGCACTCCTGGCAGGTCGCCGTGTTCGCGCACGCGCTCGCCGTGATCGATTCGAAGATCTATAAAAACGCGGTCGACGCGGAAAAGGCGGTGCTCTACGCGCTGTATCACGAATGCAGCGAGGTGATGACGGGGGATCTGCCCACGCCCATCAAATATTATAACGCGGAGATACGCGGCGCGTACAAGGAGATCGAAGACAGGGCGAGCGGAAGGCTGCTTTCCATGCTGCCCGACGAATTGAAGGAGAGCCTCTCGCCCTTTGTTTTGCCCGACAGGGAGAGCCGCGAATATGCGATCGCAAAGGCGGCGGACAAACTTTCCGCCTATGTGAAGTGCGTAGAGGAGCTGAAAGCGGGCAACGCTGAATTTAAAAAGGCGAAGGAGAGCATCGGGCGCGAGCTCAAAGAAAAGGGGCTCGCGTGCGTGGATTATTTTACGGAAAACTTTTTGCCCGCCTTTCTTCTCACCCTCGACGAGATGGACGGGCTCGACTGACAAAAAAGGCCGGGGTTTTCCTATAAAGTTAACCTTTTGACATTGATTTTTTTTCGCCGATATGTTACAATATGTAATAGAAAACCATTACAAGCCATTGCACGGGAGAAATGGATTATGGCGAAGAATTACAGGGAGAAGGAGAGAGAATACGAAAGGACGGGGCAATTCGACCGCGACCTCAACGACGAGCACCGCACGTTCGACGCGCGGGAGATCGGAGAGGGATACCGTTATCTGCCCAAAACGTTCGGCGAGCGGCTGCGGCGGTTTTTTCTCATACCCGCGGTAAAGGTGTTCGGCTCCGTTTATTCCTTTTTCGGCTACGGATTCAAGGTAAAGGGGAAAAAGAATCTGCGCGCGATCAAAAAGAGCGGAGCGATCTCGGTCTGCAATCACGCGCATGAACTGGATACGCTGTTCGTAAAGCTGACGCTCGGCTGTTACAGGACTTTTCATACGGGCTCTTACTATCTTCTGAAAAGGGGCTGGGCGGGGCGCATCTTCAAATCGGGCGGATTTCTGCCCGTGGGAACGACGGTAAAGGATCTGCAAAATTTGCAAAACGCGGTGGGAACGCTCGTAAAAAAGGGGAAGATCGTGAATTTTTACCCCGAGCACGCCCTGTGGCGCAGGTATGAAAAGGTGAGGCCCTTCAAACCCGGCGCTTTCCGCTTTGCGGTAAAGTTCGACGTTCCCGTCATACCCGTTTTTATGGAATTTCGGGAAACAAAGCTGAGAAAACTGCTGCGCATGCAGAAAAAGGTGGTCGTGCACATTCTGCCCGCCGTGTATCCCGATCGCGAGGGAGCGATCAAAGAGCGCACGCAGGCGCTTTTAGAGCGAGTACACGGCGACATGGAGAAAAAATACACGGAGGTATACCGCAGGCCGATGGTGTTCGAGTCGGAAAGCGCCTCCGAAAAGGAGGAGGCGGCCGCTACCGCCTGAAAGCTATGTTCCGTGAAATGAGAAGAAAGCGGCAGGCGCTTTCCGTAAAAGAGTGCGAGGAAATCCTGCAAAACGGCACGTCGGGCGTTCTGGCGGTGTCGGGCGACGAAGGCTATCCGTATGCGGTGCCGCTCAGCTACGTTTATGCGGGTGGAAAGATCTATTTTCACGGCGCGAGGAACGGGCATAAAACGGACGCGCTGCGCCGCTCCGACAAGGCGAGCTTCTGCGTGATCGCGGAGGATCGCGTCGTTCCCGAAGAGTTCACTACGTACTTTAAGAGCGTCATCGCGTTCGGCAGGGTGCGGGAATTGCCGGAGGGTGAGGCGCGCGCCGCGGCGGTGCTGCTCGCGGGAAAATACTGCCCCCGCCAAGGCAAAGAGGCGGCGGAAAGGGAGATATCCGGGGAGTTTTCCGCTCTCTGCATGCTCGAAATGACGGTGGAGCACCTCACGGGCAAGCAGGCGATAGAGCTTGCGCGCGCAAAAAAAGAATAGTGAAAAAAAGAGGGCGCCCTCCGTGAAGGAGGGCGCCCTCTTGCCCGCCTTTCAGCGGGTGAGGCGTTCGATCGCCGTATAATAGATCCGGGAAAGCTTTTTTATGTTTTCGAGCGTGATGTATTCGTCTGCGCGGTGAATGGTGGAGGGCTCGCCCGCGAATTGCGGCCCGAAGCCCGCGCCGTTTTTCAGGGCGCGGGCATAGGTGCCCCCGCCGATGGCGAGCGGTTCCGCCTTTTCGCCCGTCGCTTCTTCGTATACGCCGAGAAGGGTGCGGATCAGTTCGCCGTTTTTGTCGTTGAAGAGGGGGGCCTGACAGTGCAGCAGGCGGTAATCTACGCCCGCGCCGCCGAGAAGGGCGACGATCTGTTCCGATTTCATGGTGGCGGGATAGCGTATATCCGTGATCACGCGCAGCACGCCGTCGGAAAAGGAAGCGACGTTCGGAGACATGGTGAGCCCGCCCGTTTCGTCGCGAAAGCGTTTCAGCCCGAGAACGTCGGCAAAGAGAATGTCGTGCGCGCGCCGCACGCCCGCGTTTTGCGCCGCAAAAAATGCGAGCAGGGGTTCGAGCGCGTTTTTGCCTTCTTCGGGGGTGGAGGCGTGCGCGGAAACGCCGCGGGAGACGAGCGACCCGTTTTCGAGGGCGAGCCCGAACGCTTCATGCCCGCGCGGATCCCTGACCCCGCCTGCCGAGGCGAGCGCGCAGACCATGTTCGCCCGTTCGCCGCCGCACAGCGACGCAAAGGGCGCGTCGGGCACGGGAAAGGACGCCTCGAAGTGCAGGATCCCTTTTTCCGCGTAAATGACGGGAAAGTCCGCGTCGGGCGAAAAGCCGGTTTCGGGCATGGAAGCGCACCGGCGGTAATGCTCGATGCAAGCCCAGCCGCTCTCTTCGTTGCAGCCGACGATGAGTTTGATTTTTTTGCGGGGGACAAAGCCCTCGTCTTTGAGCGCTTTCAGACAGTACAGGCAGATGACGGCGGGCCCTTTGTCGTCCGCCGCGCCCCGCCCGTACAGCCTGCCGTCTACGATCTCTCCGCCGAAGGGCGCATGCGTCCAGCCGCCGCCCGCGGGCACGACGTCGAGATGGCACAGTATGGCAAATTCTTCCCCTTCGCCGAAGATCACCTCTCCGATATAATTGTCATAGTTGTGCGTTTCGAAGCCCATGCCGCCTGCAAGGGAGAGAAACGCGTTCAGGCAGTCTGCTGCGCCCCTGCCGAAGGGCATGCCCGCTTCGGGCGCGGCCTGAGAACTGTCGTAAGAGATCATTTCGCGCAAAGATCGCACGATCCCGTCGAAATATTTTTGCATGGTAAGCCTCCTTTTCCCCGTAAGATACAGAAAAATTCGTTTGCGGCGCCGAGAAATGCCGCAAATATAGTATACACTTTTTCGGAAATATGGTAAAATACTTTCGGTATTGTTTTTGGAAAATCGGGGAGAAATATGCACGAAGGACACAGGGAAAGAATGCGGGAGAGGCTTTACTTTCACGGCGATTCGATGAGTGACCACGAGCTTCTCGAGATATTGCTCTTTTATGCCGTTCCCAGAAAAAACACGAATCCGACCGCGCACGAGCTTTTGGACTGCTTCGGGAGTCTTGCCGATCTGCTGCGCGCAAAGCCCGAGGAGATCGAAAGGATCGCCGGCGCGGGCAGGCGCTCGGCGGAGCTGATCTATCTGGCGGGGCTTTTGGCGCAGCGCGCGCAGAAGGAAGGGAAAAAACTGCGGCTGAAAAGTTACGAGGACGTGGCGGCTTTCGTGAAGGAACGCTTTGCCCCGCGCAAGACGGAGACGCTGGAAATTTACTGCTTCGGCACGGGCGGGGCGCTGCTGTGCGCAAGGACGTTCGGCGGGGGAGACGGGGAACGGGTGAGCGTTACGTCGAAACAGCTCAGCCGCCTGCTCGCGGCGGCGCAGCCGCTTTCCGCCGTGATCGCGCACAATCACCCGAGCGGGAACTGCGAGCCTTCCGCGGGGGACGACGAGGCCGTCGCGGAAATGTATAAGATCTGCCGCATCAACGGCGTGCAGCTCGCGGACTGCCTGATCTATGCGGGCGGAGAGGTGTACAGCTACTTCCACAGCCGCAGGTTCGAGCGGCTCGGCATCGACAGAGACAGAAAAGAACCGTATATGGTCTTAAAATAAAAAAAGACGGAGCAGAGTGTAACATGAAAAAAGTAAGGACGAGATTCGCGCCCAGCCCCACGGGGTACATGCACATAGGCAATCTGAGGACTGCCCTTTACGGGTATCTGTATGCGAAAAAGGAGGGGGGAGAGTTTATCCTCCGCTTGGAGGATACGGACAGCAAAAGATTTGTGGAGGGCGCCGTGCAGGTCATTTACGACACCCTCAAAGACGCGGGGATCCGCTATGACGAAGGCCCCGACATCGGAGGCCCCTGCGGGCCGTACGTGCAGAGCGAGCGCGCCGCGATCTATAAGGAATACGCCGAAAAGCTGGTGGAACTCGGCGGGGCGTATTACTGCTTCTGCGACAGGGAGAGGTTGGAGAGCCTGAAAGACGAGAACGGCGTGGGCCGTTACGACAAGCACTGTCTGCGCCTTTCCGCCGAGGAAGTGAAGGAAAAGCTTGCCGCGGGCGTGCCCTACGTGATAAGGCAGAACGTGCCCGAGGAGGGGAGCGGCAGCTACGAAGATAAAGTATACGGCACCGTAACGGTGGACTTCAAGGACATCGAGGACGGCATTTTGCTCAAAAGCGACGGGTTGCCCACCTATAACTTTGCCAACGTGGTGGACGACCATCTCATGGGCATCACGCACGTGATCAGGGGGAGCGAGTATCTCTCTTCCACGCCGAAATACAACCTGATGTACGACGCGTTCGGTTGGGAAAGGCCGGTCTATATCCATCTGCCGCCCATCATGAAGAACGCGCACGAAAAGCTTTCCAAGCGCAACGGAGACGCGAGCTATCAGGACTTGGTGGAAAAGGGGTACGTGAAGGAAGCGATCATAAACTATATCGCCCTGCTCGGGTGGAGCCCCAAGGACAACCGCGAAAAGATGACCCTCAGGGAGTTGGAGGAGAGCTTTTCTCTTGCGGGCATAAACAAATCTCCTTCCATTTTCGACGAACCGAAACTGCGCTGGCTTTCGGGCGAATACATCAAGGAGATGTCGGACGGGGAGTTCGCCGCGATCGCCCTGCCGTTTTTGAAAAGGAGCAAGGCATACGGCAAGTACGACGAGGAAAAATTGCTCAAAATACTCAAAACGAGGGTGGAGATATTGAGCGAGATACCCGAAAAGATCGATTTTCTCGAAGAATACGGCAAATTCGACGAGGCGCTGTACTTCAATAAAAAGATGAAATCGGACGCGGAGGTCGCAAGGAGAGTGCTGCCGCTCGCAAGAGACGTGCTCGCAAAAATCGAGCCGTTTGAAAATTCCGCGCTGTATCAGGCGCTCGTGGCGCTCGCGCAGGAAAACGGCCTGAAAAACGGGCAGGTGCTCTGGTGCGTGCGCGTGGCGCTCACGGGGAAAGAAAACACGCCCGGCGGCGCGAGCGAGATGGCGGAGCTGCTCGGAAGGGAGCGCACCCTCGAAAGGCTCGGCGCGGCGATGAAAGAGCTCGGCTTATGAGCCTGAAAGCGCTCAAAACGGGCAAGGGCGTCATTCGCCTGCTCGAATTCACCATACTCATACTGCTCGCCGTCATGTGCATACCCGTCGCGCTGGCGAGCATCACGACGGGCGTCATCGCGTTCACGATCACGGCGCTCGTCGCGCTCATACTGTCGATGCTGGCTAAGCTGTTCATCGCAAAGACGTTCAAGCGCAAAATTTTCTGGTTCGTGCTCGATTCCGTGCTGCTGATCTTGCTCACCATTTTTTCGGGGCTGCGAAACAGGAGCGGGGAATCGACGACGTATAACTATATCGTGTATATGCTCGTGCTCTCCGAGTTCTACATTTCGAGCGACCGCCTGCGCGACAATGCGATCATGTTCGGCGTAAACCTCGGCGCGTATACGATAACCTATCTGATCATCGCCATATTCAACGGCTTTATCGACGCCGTGTTCCGCACGTCTTCGCAGTATTTCTTAGAGCTCATCGTGCTGTTCCTTCACTTTATCATGTTCAACTTTTCGATGACCGTTTACAGAAAGAATAAGATGATCGAGGAGAACGTGAAAGAGCTGGAAGAGGGCAGGAACGAACTTTTGCGCGCGTATGAAAAGCTGGAAGAGGTAACACTCGTGGAGGAGCGCAACCGCATCGCCAAAGAGATACACGATACGGCGGGGCATTCGCTCACGACCGTCATCATGCAGACGGAGGCGGCGCGGCTCGCCGTGGATTCCGATCCCGAAACGGCGAAAAAGTGCATCGCGGCGGCAAACATTCAGGCGAAAAGCTGCTTGGACGAACTGCGGCTGAGCGTGCACCTGCTTTCCGGACGGCGGGAAAACGTAACGTTTAAGGAATATCTGGAAGGCATACTCGGTGAAACGCAGGACGGCACGGGCATCACCGTGCGCAGCAAGATAGACGACGTTTCTCTCGACAGCGAGGCGGAGCGGTTCATTGCGAACACGCTGCGTGAGGGCATTTCCAACGGCATACGGCACGGGAACAGCACGGCGTTCTTTTTCGAGCTCAAAGATATGGGCAATTTTATAGAGTTTTTGCTCTCCGACAACGGCAGGGGCGCGGACATGAAGACTTTTAAAGAAGGCTTCGGGCTTTCGGGCATGCGCGCAAAGGCGGAAAAGCTCGGGGGCATGGTGCGCTTCGACTCGGAGGAGGGAGAAGGCTTTGAAATAGAGCTGAGCCTGCCGGGAAAGTGGAAGACGACGGAACAAAAAATAAAGGAGGAGCCGCATGAAGATCAAAGTGATGATCGTGGATGATCAGCCCATTCTTTCGGAAGGGATAAAGAGCGTTTTGTCGACTTCCGCCGAGCTTGAAGTAGTCGCCGTGGCGACGGACGGGGCGGACGCGCTCGAAAAGATGGAGGGCAACGTGCCCGACGTGGTGCTGTTGGACATACGCATGCCCAACATGAACGGCGTTGTGGCTACGGGGGAGATCAAAAAGAGGTTCCCCGACACAAAGGTGCTCATTCTGACCACGTTCGACGACAGCGATTATATCCTGAGCGCGCTCAACAACGGCGCCTGCGGCTATCTGCTCAAAGACATAGGCGGGGCGGCGCTCATCGACGCGGTAAAAAACGCGTACGCGGGGGATACCATACTGCCCGCGAAGATTGCGAAAAAGATCTCGGACGCGGCGAAGAACGTTTCGGCGGACAGAGAACTCAAACTCAAAAAAGCGTTCGGGCTTTCGGAGCGGGAAACGGAGATCGCCGTCATGCTCTACGAGGGCTTCAACAACCGTCAGATCGCTTCCGCGCTGAATCTTTCGGAGGGAACGTCGCGCAACTACATCAGCGCGATCTATATGAAGCTGGGCTGCGACAACCGCGCAGACGCGATCAAAAAGATGCGCGAGACCATCTCCGGATAATGTTATGCGAAAAACGCGCGCCCGCTCCGTATGGAGCGGGCGCATATTTTTTTGCGGGAAGCGGGGGCGGAAAGTGCGATTCCCTTGCAAAATTTTCAAAGGTATGGTACAATAGCAGAGACGTTTATGAGAAGAGGACAGACAAATGAAAAAGGGCTTTGACAATGATTTATACATCAAATTGCAGAGCGAGAAAATATTGGAGAGGATCAAAAAATTCGACAATAAGCTGTATCTCGAATTCGGCGGCAAGCTGTTCGACGACATGCACGCCACGCGCGTGCTGCCCGGCTTCGAGGCGGACGCGAAATGCAAGATGCTTTTGACGCTCAAAGATCAATCGGAGATCATTTTCGTCATAAGCGGGGCAGATCTGGAACGCAACAAGATACGCGCGGATTTCGGCATTCCCTACGGCACGGACGTTCTGCGGCTCATCGACAAGATGCGCGCCCTCGGGCTGAACATGAACAGCGTGGTCGTTACGCAGTACCAGGATCAGCCCGCCGCCGACAAGTTCATCAACAAGCTCAACCGCCACGGGCTGAAAACGTATATCCACAGAAAGACGAAGGGGTATCCCACCGACGTGGACGTGATCGTATCAGACGAGGGCTACGGGGCGAACCCGTACATAGAAACGAGCAAGCCGCTCGTGGTCGTAACCGCGCCTGGGCCGGGCAGCGGAAAGCTCGCCACCTGCCTTTCGCAGCTCTATCACGAGTACAGGCGGGGCGTGCGCGCGGGCTACGCGAAGTTCGAGACCTTTCCCATTTGGAGCATTCCTCTGCGCCACCCCGTGAACGTGGCATACGAGGCGGCGACGGCAGACCTCGGAGACATCAATATGATCGACCCGTACCACCTCGAAACGTACGGGGAGATGACCGTCAATTATAACAGAGACATAGAGTGCTTCCCCATCGTAAAATCCATTCTCACGAAGATCACGGGAGACGAGTCTATTTACAATTCCCCGACGGATATGGGCGTGAACATGGCGGGGTTCGCCATCGTGGACGACGAGGCGTGCCGCGAGGCCGCCAGGCAGGAGATCATACGCCGCTACTATAAAGCCGCCTGCGATTATAAGACGGGCAACGGCTCCGCCGAAGCGGTGGAGCGCATACGGCTTTTGATGAATCAGAACAAGATCTCCGCAGAGGAGCGCACGGTACGCAAGCCCGCGCTCGAAAAGGCGGAAAAATGCAACGGGACGGCGGTGGCGATCCGCCTGGAAAACGGGGAGACGGTTACGGGGCGTTCGAGCAAGCTCATGAGCGCGAGCTCTTCCGCGGTGCTCAATGCGATCAAGGCGCTCTCTTCCATCGGAGACGATATGCTGTTATTGTCTCCCATCGTGCTCGCGCCCATCATCAAGCTCAAAAAAGAGGTGCTGTGCGAGGATAAGGTGAAGCTCAACCTCGGAGACGTTCTGACGGCGCTTTCCATCTGCGCGGCGACGAACCCCGTCGCGGAAAAGGCGATGGATATGCTCGTGGCGCTCCGCGGGTGCGAGGCGCACGCTTCGTGCATTCTGCCGGAAACGGATATGAGCTACGTGCGCGAACTGGGGCTGAACATGACCTGCGAGCCCGAATTCGGGAGCAAAGATCTGTACGGATTCTGATTGGAACGCGCCCTGCGCGCGGCAAGATAAAACGAGGGGAGAGATACTTATGGATAAGAAGCGGATATTTGTGAGCCACGCGCGCACGGCGGACGGGGAAAAGGCGGACGAGATCGTTGCATATCTCGAAGCGCACGGGCTGAAATGCTTTATTGCGCCGAGAGATATACCCGGCGGGAAGCCGTATGCCTCGGAGCTGGTATCGGCGATCAAGGAAGCGGAGGTGGTCTTGCTGATCGGCACGCCAGCCGTGAACGAGAGCGAGCATATACTCAACGAGATCGAGATCGCGATCAATAACAAAAAGACGATCCTGCATTTTGTGGTGCAGGACTATGTGCCGTCGGACGATCTCGTATATTACATAAGCCGCAAACAGAAAGTGATCGCGCTGGACGGCGATTACAAAAAATTCCTCCCCACGCTCGAAAACGAGCTCAGGCTGCTGCTCGGCATTCCGAAGGAGGCGGAGAGCGCCTCTGCGGACGCGAACAAGTACACCGTTTTTCAGTATCTGAGCGATCGGGGCATCATGATCAACCCCGCCGACCAGCACCGCAACGTGAGTTTCCGCAGCGATACCTTCGTTACGATGTTTTCTCAGATCTACGACAGCGTGGCAGACGCTACGGACGAGGCGCGCGCGGAACGCATCTTTTATGAGAGCGGCCACGAGTGCGGGCATAATTTCGGCCGCAGACTGGAAAGCACGATGGAGGAAAAGAGCGAGTACCGCCAATATACGCCCGAGGAGAAGATCGCGCGCTGGTGCGAATTCGATTCCACGGTCGGCTGGGGCAAATTCTCATCCGACATCAAGGTGGACAGGGAGGAGGGCACGCTCAGCGGAAAGCTCAGCATCAGCGAGTGCTTCCTGCTCGACCGTTCGCCCGCGCACAGGCACGTTTGCGCCTTTATCCGCGGCTATTGCGAGGCGGTGCTGGAAGTGTTGCTCGGAGACGTGGAGGTGGAGCTCGCGTGCTCTTCCTGCCCGTACGTCAAAAAATTCAAAAACGTGTGCGAATTCGAGGTGAACCTGAAATAATGAGCGCCGCCGCGGTTTTTTCCGCGCGGACGCATGAATTTTTTTGCGGGAGGCTATAATCGTGCCGCGCCCGTTCCGGGCCGGCTTAGGAGAAAACGATATGACGACCATAGACGCGATGACGATACTCTTCGCCGTGCTGCTCGCGGGGCTGGGGCTTGCCCTCGGTTTCGCGCGCACGCTGCGGTTTTTTACAAAGGGTATCTTCGGGTTTATACTTTCCATTTTTATATGCGCAACCTTCGGGGGCATGATCGCGGGCATTCCCGCGGTGGCGGGACTCATCGAAAGGCTGAACGCTTCCCTTACGAATGCGTGGAGCTTTCTCGGCAAGATCCGCCTCGAAACGGTCATCTACTATATCCTGCTCTTTTTTGCGGTGCAGATCGTGCGCATTCTCATCGTCAAGTTCCTGGGCGGGATCTTTTCGTCGGGCAACGTAGTGATGCGCACGATAAACAGGGTGCTCGGCATGCTGCTGATGGTCGCGGCGGTGCTGCTTTTGACGCTGCTCGTGTTCGGGATATTCAGGATTTTTGAGAACACGGGTTTCGTGCAGGATCTTACGGCGAAGATAGACGGCACTTTTTTGGGCGTGCTGTATGAGAACAATCCCGTCAGATTCGTGACGGAGACGACAGCCTCGGAGCAGGCGATGCTCTTTTTAATGTAAAACGGAAGACGCGCCGCCCTCAGGGGCGGCGCGGAGAGGTTATTTATGAAATTTATCGAATTGACCGTACATACGACCACGGAGGGAAGCGAGCTGGTCGCGGACATCATGTGGGAACATACCAATTACGGGGTCGCGATCTCCGACGTGAACGACGTGATTGCCCTGCAAAACGACAAGCGCACCTTTTGGGATTATATGGACGACGAGCTGACCGAACAGGCGGGCGGCGACGTGCTCGTAAAGTGCTTTCTGCCCGCAGACGTCGCGAAGGAGACGATCGCGCAGATCGAGTGCGAGCTGCAAGAGCTGCGCGCGCGCAGCGAGGGGATCTTCCGCCTCGGCTCGCTGGAAACGGGCAGGCGCGAGGTGGACGGCGACGACTGGATCGACATCTGGAAAAAGCATTTCCGACCCATTCACATCGGGGAAAGGGTGGTCGTTTGCCCCGAATGGATCAGATATGAGAAAAAGCCGGAGGAGATCGTCGTTCTGCTCGATTCGAACATGGCGTTCGGCACGGGCGAGCACGAAACGACCTCCATGTGCCTCGAACTTTTGCAGAAGTATCTCAAAGCGGGCGATACGGTGATAGACGTCGGCTGCGGGAGCGGCATTCTCGGCATCGCCGCGGTGAAGCTCGGCGCGGGGTACGCCTATCTTACGGATATTGACTATGTGGCGGTGCGCAGCGCGGAGCATAACAGCTCGCTCAACGGTACGGCGGATAAGACGAAAGTGGCGCTTTCCGATCTGCTGGAAAATGCCGACGTGCGCGGAGAGGTGATGCTCGCGAACATCACCGCGGATATACTCTGCCGCCTTTCGGAGAGCATTCCCAAAAACCTGAAAGAGGACGGAACGCTCATTCTGAGCGGCATCATCGCGAGCAAGCTCGATCAGGTCAAGGCGGCGTACGGCGCGAAGGGGCTTTCGCTCGTGCAGGAGCTGAAAAAGGGCGAATGGTACGCGCTTGCGATGCGGAGATAACATGACGGTACGCAGATTTTTTGTGGATAAGATCGCGCCCGAAACGGCGATCGCGGGCGAGGAGTACGCGCACGCGAAGAACGTTCTGCGGCTCGGCGTCGGAGACGAGGTCGTGCTGCTGGACGGGAGCGGGCAGGAATACGACGCGGTGATCTGCCGCGCGGAAAAGGGCGCGCTGTATTGCAACGTGACGGGCGGCAAACCTTCCGACAAGGAGCCGAAAGCGCGGGTCAGGCTTATGGCGGGCGCGCTCAAAGGGGATAAGACGGAGTTCGTCGTGCAGAAGGCGACCGAGCTCGGCGTTTCGGAGATCGGTATTTTTGCGAGCCGTTATTGTGCGGCGTATATGAACGAAAACAAGCTGGAAAGGCTGAGAAGGGTCGCGAAAGAGGCGGCAAAGCAGTGCCTGCGCGCGCGCGTGCCCGAAATATCGTATTATGCGGATCTTGCCGCGGCGCTCGCCTCCTGCGACGGTTTTGACAACAAGCTGTTCGCGTGCGAATTCGCGAGGGAGAGCGAGGCGGACGTGTCCTCTTTGAAAGGTTCCTGCGCGTTGGTCGTGGGGAGCGAGGGTGGATTTTCGGAAGAAGAGTTTGCGGCGGCGCGGCTCGCGGGGTTTGCGGGCGTTACGCTGGGCAAACGTATCCTGCGCGCGGAAACGGCCGCCGTTGCCTTTACCGCCGTCGCGATGTTTTCGCTGGGGGAACTCAGATGAAGGCATGCGTTTTTACTCTGGGCTGTAAGGTGAACGACTGCGAGAGCGGGTCGCTCATGGAGGGGCTCGCACGGCTGGGATACGAGGTGTGCGACGGGCTCGCGCCCGCCGATATTTATATTCTGAATACCTGCGCGGTGACGGGAGAGGCGGAAAAAAAGTCTCGCCAGGCGATCGCGCGGATCCGCAGGATCAGCCCGCATGCGGAGATCGTCGTGTGCGGCTGCGCCGCGGAAAAGGCGCCCGAAGCGTTCGCACAGAAGGAGAACGTGACCGTCGTTGCAGGCGCGAGGCAGAAGGGAAAGATTTTGGAGCTGCTGGGCAGCCGGGGGGTGTTCCTCGACGAAAGCGACGGGGAATACGACGAGCTGCTCCCTCCGAAAACGTCGAAATCGCGCGCGTTCGTGAAAATACAGGACGGGTGCAACAATTTTTGTTCCTACTGCATCATACCGTACCTGCGCGGCAGGAGCCGTTCGAGGCGCATGGAAAGCGCCGCGGCGGAGATCCTCTCCTGCAAGGCGGAAGAGGCGGTCATAACGGGCATAGACATCTCCTCCTATCACGACGGCGGCAGGGGGCTTGCGGATCTTTTGCTCGCCGTAAAAGACGCCCGCTGCCGCATTCGGCTGGGGTCTTTGGAAGTGAACGCGGTAACGGAAGAGCTCATGCGGGCCGCGAAAGAGGTGAAGCGGTTTGCGCCGCATTTTCATCTTTCCCTGCAAAGCGGCGCGGAGAGCGTGCTCAGAAAAATGAACCGGCATTACACGAAGGACGATTACCGCGCGCGGGTCGCGCTGATCCGGAAGTATTTTCCGGACGCGGCGATCACGACGGACATCATCGCGGGGTTCCCCTCCGAAACGGAGGAGGACTTTCAGGAGACGCTCGCATTTGCGGAGGAGATCGGTTTTTCCCAGATACATTGCTTTCCGTACAGCCGCCGCACGGGTACGAACGCGGCGAAGCTGCGGGAGCTGCCGCCCGAGACGAAGAGCGCGCGCCTGCATGCGCTTCTGGCGCTCGCAAAGAGGCTGAAAGGGGAATACGAAAAGAAGTTCGTCGGAAAAGTGTTGGAGTTCGTGCCCGAGGAGGAAAAGGACGGATACACCGAAGGGTATTCGGAAAATTATATCCGCCTGTACCTTGCGGGCGGGGCGGGGCATGCCGTGCGCGTGCGCGCCGTGCGCGCGTTCAAGGACGGCCTGCTCGCCGAAATAACGGAGAATAAAGGAGAAAACTGAGATGGAAAACTGTATTTTTTGCAAGATCATCGCGGGGGAGATCCCCTCAAACAAGGTGTATGAGGACGACGACATGCTCGTTTTCAGAGACATCAACCCGCAGGCGAAGGTGCACTGCCTCTGCGTGCCCAAATCGCACTTTGCGACCCTTGCGGAAATGGACGAAAAGCAGGCCGAGCAGGTAAAAAGGTGCCTCGTGAAAATTCCGGGGATCGCAAAAGCGCTGGGGCTGGAAAACGGGTACAGGCTGATCGTGAACCAGGGCAGGGACGCGGGGCAGACGGTGTTCCACCTGCATATCCATATCCTCGGCGGGGAGAATATGGGGGAAAAGCTGCTGTAACGGTTTTTCGGCTCACGGCAAAATGCGGCGCATTTTGCCGAAAAAAACATTTTTTTGGCGGAGGCGAAAAAGGGCGGAAAATGGCTTGACATTTTTTTCCGTTTCGGGTAAAATAACGGCGTTAACGAACTGCGAAAGGCGAAGGAGGGTTGAAAAGGAATGTCTACGATCAGAGTCGGAGAAAACGAATCGATTGACAGCGCGCTGCGCCGTTTCAAGAGAAAGTGCTCCCGCGACGGCATCATCGGAGATCTTCGCCGTAAAGAGCATTACGAGAAGCCTTCCGTGAGAAAAAAGAAGAAGTCGGAAGCGGCGAGAAAAAGAAGCAATAAGAACTGACACAAAAGCCTGTTATTGAAAGATAACGGGCTTTTTGTTTGCGCAAAATTTGACGGAAAACGCAATTTCAGGGCGAAGAGGTGAGAAAAATGTCGAAGAGCGAAGCGAGGAATTTCAGGAGCGTGGCGCGCGAGGCGAAGGCGAGGCTGAAAAACGGCTTTTGGGAAAATTATCGGCAGGATCTGGCGGGCGAGCTCGCCCGCGCCAAGAGCGAAGGGCTCAACGAGAGCAAGGTGGAGCGCTATTTTGCGGGCAAGGTCACCTATACCATACGCGGCGGCGGGGAGGACGACGAGTTCTATGAAAGGGTGAAAAAGCTGTTGCTTTCCGAAGGCGAGGTGAGCGACGCCATCGGCCGCCTTACGGACAAGGAGGAGTTCTCGCGCCTGAGCTACGAGGACAGGCAGCGCTATACCCTGCGCCTCAGCGAAAGGTATCTGAAAGCGCTCGAACGCTTCCGCCGCGAATGCGAATTCGAACGGCGGGGGTAAGAGGGCTTGTTCCGCCGCGCCGCGGCGGTTTGCTTTTTGTACTTCGCAAACATAAGTTTTTACCCCTTGCGCGCTTGCGATTCGGGTCAAAATGTGGTATCATATACGGGAGAAAACATAAGAAGGGCGCGCCCGCTCGTCGGGCGCGCGTCGCATAAGATGGACAAGATACTCGAAAAACTCAACCCCGAACAGATCAAGCCCGTTCTGGATACGGAGGGCGCCGTTCTGGTGCTTGCCGGCGCGGGCAGCGGCAAAACGCGCGTGCTGACCTCGCGCATCGCTTATCTCGTGGAGGAAAAAGGGGTGTATCCCTCCTCCGTTCTCGCCATCACCTTTACGAACAAGGCGGCGAAGGAGATGAAGGAGAGGCTTTCGCGCATGGTGGACGGCGCGGAAAAGATGTGGATCTGCACGATACACAGCATGTGCGTGCGTATCCTGCGGCAATACGCCGAACGCATCGGATACAATAAAAACTTTTCCATATACAGCGAAACGGAGCGGAACAACGTCATCAAAAAGTCCTTTGCGGAGTGCGGCGAGACGGACGAAAAGCTCTTAAAGAACGTAAAGTTCCACATCGCGAACGCGAAGACGCTCGGCCTTGCTCCCGAAGCGTATGCCGAAAAGAACAGAGACGTGAAAAATATCGGCTCCATAGAGCGGGTTTATGCCGCGTACCAGGCGCATCTGAAAGCGTACAACGCGCTCGACTTCGACGACCTGCTCACCGAAACGCTGCGCCTTCTGGAAACGGACAAAGACGCGCTCGAATATCTTTCGGGCAGGTTCCGCTACATACACGTGGACGAGTTCCAGGATACCAACCGCGTGCAATACGAGATCGTGCGGCTCCTCTCTTCCGTGCACGGCAACCTCTTTTGCGTGGGAGACGACGACCAGAGCATTTACGGCTGGCGGGGGGCGAAGATCGAAAATATCCTCGAATTCGAAAAGGATTTCAAGGGCGCGAAGGTATACAAGCTCGAACAGAATTACCGCTCCACGAAAAATATTTTGAAGCTCGCAAATTCCGTCATCAAAAACAACGGCAGGCGGAAGGAAAAAGTGCTTTGGACGGAGAACGGCGAAGGCGCCGAGGCAGGCTATTTTCAGGCGGCGACGGAGTCGGACGAGGCGCTCTACGTCGCGCGCACCATATCCGACCTCATGCGCACGAAAGATTACGATTTTTCCGATTTTGCCGTGCTCATGCGCATCAACGCGCTGACGCGTTCTTTCGAGCAGGAATTTTCAAAGTACAATATCCCCTTTAAGGTGTTCGGGGGCTTCCGCTTTTATGAGCGCAGGGAGATCAAAGACCTTTTGGCGTATCTGCGCATCATCAACAACCCTTTCGACAGCGAGGCCGCGGTGCGCGTGATCAACGTGCCTAAGCGCGGCATCGGCGCCAAGACGGTGGAAACGCTCGAAGCGTATGCAGAGCAGACGGGGCTCTCCGTGTACGACGCGGTGCTGGCGGTGGACGAGCTGCCGCTCACGGCGGGCAGCCGCCAGAAGGTAAAGGCGTTCGGACAGCTCCTGAAAAGCCTCGTCATCAAGGGCGCGGAGGAGGGAGCCGACGAGCTCGTGCGCGACGTGATCAACGACAGCGGGATCCTCTCGATGTACGCGGACGATTCCGACGAGAGCATCAACAAAAAGGCGAACATCGACGAATTTGTAAATTCCGTGGACGAGTTCTGCAAGCTCAACAAGGGAGCGACGCTTGCAGACTTTTTGAATCAGGTAACGCTGAGCTCGGATACCGACGAGATGGACGAGAGCGAATACGTGACGCTGGCGACCATTCATTCGGTAAAGGGGCTGGAATTCAAAACGGTTTTCGTGGTGGGCATGGAGGAGAACATCATGCCCGTCTCTCGAGCCTCTTACGACGACGATGATCTGGAAGAGGAGCGGCGGCTGATGTACGTTGCCATCACGCGGGCGAGGGAAAGGCTGTATCTGACCCGTTCGGAGAGCCGGTACCTTTACGGCAAGCGCGAGGCGACCATGCCCTCCCGGTTCATTGCGGAAATGGGATTCGATGCGCCCCGCTCTCCTTACGGAAGCTATGTAAGAAGGGCGGCGGATACCTCCTATTCGCGGGGGTATTCGGGTTATGCCTCGTACGGCAGGCGGTTTGCGCGCGACGCCTCGCGCGATGACGACGATTACGGGTATCAGAGCGATCTGCCGCCCGAGCCGGCAAAGGCGGCGCCCGCGTTCAATGCCGCCGCCGCATACAGGCAGGCTCTGCGCCCCGCCGCGGCGAATGCGGGAGAAAAGGACTATTCCGCTTTCAAGCCGGGCGTGAAGGTGCGCCACCCCAAGTTCGGGGAGGGAATGATCGTGGCAACGAAGGGCCAGGGCAGCGCGCTGGTCGTAAACGTAAGCTTCCCGGGGCTGGGCATCAAGGCGCTTTCCGCGCAGCTCGCTCCGCTCACCGTCTTATAAAATAACACGTTTTGCGGAACGTTTTGCGATTTTTGTTCCGCGGGAGAAGATCATGGACAGAATGCGCGCCCTTGTGGATACCCTCAACAAGTACGCATACGAATATTACGTGCTCGACGCGCCCACCGTTTCCGACGCGGAATACGACAGGCTCTACGACGAGCTCAGGGAGTTGGAAGCGGAGACGGGCGTACGCCTTGCCGATTCGCCCACGCGGAGGGTCGGCGGAGAGCCGGTCAAGGGGTTTGCGCGGCACGAGCATATCGCGCGGCTGTATTCGCTGGACAAGGCGGTAACCGAAGACGAGATGAACGCCTTTTTCACCCGCGTGGCGAAGGCGGGAGAGGCGAGCTACGTCGTGGAATATAAATTCGACGGGCTGACCATTTGCCTGACCTACGAGAACGGGATGTTCGTGCGCGCGACGACGCGCGGCAACGGCGTTTACGGAGAAGACGTTACGGCGCAGGCGCTCACGATCAGGAGCTTTCCGCTCTCCATAAGCTATAAAGGGACTTTGGAGGTGCGCGGCGAGACGGTCATACGCCTTTCCGTTCTGGAAGAGTATAACAGGACGGCGGCGGAGCCGCTGAAAAACGCGCGCAATGCCGCCGCGGGCGCGGTAAGGAACCTCGACCCCGCGGTTACCGCCGCGCGCAGGCCCGAAATTCTGTTTTACGACGTAAATTATATGTCGGAGGAGATCGTGCATTCGCAGGAGGAGGCGATCGCCTTTCTGAAACGGGAGGGGTTTAAGACCTTCGGCTACGCGCGCCTGTGCAAAACGCCCGAGGAGGTGCTCGACGCGATCTCCGAAATAGACGTCAACCGCAAAAAAATAGACGTTCTGACGGACGGCGCGGTCGTAAAAGTCAACGAATATCCCGTGCGCGAGGCGATGGGGTATACCGATAAATTCCCGCGCTGGGCGATCGCGTTCAAATTCGAAGCGGAGGAGGCGGTCACGACCGTCGAAGACGTAACGTGGCAGGTAGGCCGCACGGGAAAACTCACCCCCCTGGCGCACGTGGCGCCCGTTGAACTGGCGGGGGCGACCGTGCGGCGGGCGACCCTCAACAACCTCGGCGACATACGCCGTAAGGATATACGCAAGGGGAGCCGCGTGCTCATCAGAAGGAGCAACGAGGTCATACCCGAGATCCTCCGCGCCGTGGAGCATACGGGCGAGAGCGTAGACATAGAAAAGCCCGACGTATGCCCGTATTGCGGGCAGCCGCTCACGGAAGAGGGGGCAAACCTTTTCTGCACGAACAGGGATTGCAGGCCGCGCGTCGTCGCGTCTCTTGCCAACTTTGCGAGCAAGGGCGCCATGGATATAGAGGGGCTTTCCGAAATGACGGCGGCGCTCTTTTACGACGAACTGCACGTGCGCGCCTATTCCGACCTGTACGCGCTGAATAAAGAAAAGCTTTCGGGGCTGGAAGGGTTCGGCGACAAGAAGATCCGCAACCTCTTGAAGGCTTTGGAGGCAAGCAAGAACGTGCCGCTCGACCGCTTTGTTTTCGCGCTCGGCATCGGCGGGGTCGGCAAGGTCGCGTCGAAAGATCTTTCCCGCAGGTTCAAGAGCATAGAGGCGCTGGAAAGGGCGACGGCTGAGGAGCTCATCGCCATGGAAAATATCGGCGAAAAGACGGCGGCAGACATCGCTGCCTATTTTGCGGACGAGGACAATCTGGCGGAGATCGGAAAACTCCTGGCGGCGGGGGTCAAACCGTATGTGAAGGAAGGGCAGTCCGTCGGCGCGTTTACGGGCGAAAACGTGGTGCTCACGGGCACGCTGCAAAAATTCAAGCGCAGCGACGCGCAGAAGCGCATAGAGGAGGCGGGCGGCATGTGCCAGAGCGCCGTAACGCAGAAGACGACGCTGGTCATCGCGGGAGAGAGCGCGGGCAGCAAGCTCGACAAAGCGAAATCGCTCGGGATACGCGTGATCGGGGAAGAAGAATTTATAAAAATATTGGAGGAGAACGGAATCGAGGCAAAATAACTTGAAATTTTTTGCGCGTTCTGTTATAATGTAATATGCGAAAATATGGGGCTCCGGCGCAGGGCGCGAATGCGCGGCCTGTCGCCCGAGACGTTTTTACGACGGAGCCTCTTATTTTTTGAGAAGCAGCCAAACGGCGCGGCTCTTTTGCGGCGTTTGCGCGAAGGAGAGCTCCGATGTTCAGCATGACCGGCTACGGGAAAGGGGAGTATAAGGCGGAAGGCATAGATATGACGGTGGAGATCAAAACGGTCAACAACCGCTATCTCGATATTTCCGTAAAGAGCCCCAAGATCTTTAACGCTTACGAAGAGGTGATCCGTTCCGCGGTGCGCAAAAAGCTCACGCGCGGGCATGCGGACATCTATATCAACCTCGTAGACAAGCGGGAAAAGCCCAAAAACCTGTATGTGGATATGCCCGCAGCCAAGAGCTGGGCGGAAGCCGCGGCCGCGCTCAAACGCGAATTTTCTTCCCTTGCGGACGATTTTACGCTCAACGCGCTGATGAAGTGCCCGGACGTCGTTCGGCAGGAAGAGGTGCAGGGGGCGGACGAGGCACTCGTTTCCGCGCTCATCTGCGCGTTCGACGGCGCGCTCGACAATCTGAACGCGATGCGCCTGAAAGAGGGCGGAAAGCTCGCGGAGGATATGCTCGCCCGCATGGACAATATCGAAAAGCTCGTGGCCGATATTTCGGCGCGCGCGCCGCTCGTTGCGGAGGAATACCGCAAGAAGTTGGAGGAGCGCATGAAAGAGATCCTTTCGGGCACGGACTTCGACGAAGGGCGGCTCCTGACGGAGGTCTGCGTGTTTGCGGACAAATCCAATATCGACGAGGAGCTTACCCGGCTCAGATCGCACATCTTGCAGTTCCGCTCCATCTGCAAAGAGGAGCGCGTGGGAAGAAAACTCGATTTTTTGGTGCAGGAGTTCAACCGCGAGGCGAACACCGTGTGCTCCAAGAGCAACGACCTTTCCGTTACGAACAGCGGGCTGGCGCTTAAAAACGAGATAGAAAAGGTACGCGAACAGATACAGAATGTAGAATAATTCATTCACGAAAATCTCGGCGAGCTGACGCCTGCGATTTTCCATGATTTGAGGGGAAACCCGAACGGCTTTCCCCTCTGTCCGCGATATTTAAGGGCACACATAATAATAAATCGCGGACATTCACCCTTTCCGTAAGGCAAAGCGTTGCCCAACAGGGGTGCGCTGCGGAAAATTGCGATTTCCCTTGCGCGAACAAATATTTAAATAATCAAAAGCGCGTTTGAAAACCACGTTTTTCAAAAAGCGCACTCAATTTGCCGCATACCTGCGGTCTCAACAGGTGAATGCGGCGCGCATGTTATGGCGTGCCCTCAAAAAGCGCGCCGCAGAGGGCAGAGCCCTCAGATCACGGAAAACCGCAGGCGTCGTCCCGCCGAGGTTTTCGTGAATACACTATTTTTTTGGAGGTAAAAAAATGATCAATCAGCCTTCTGTGGACAGTCTTGTAGAAAAATTGGGATCGAAGGAACACCCCGCCTCCCGCTATGCGCTGTGCGTAGTGGTGGCGAAGCGCGCCCGCCAGATCATCGATCAGGAGCAGAATCAGGGCATCAGAGAGCTTCCCGGCAACGTGAAGGAGATCGCCCTCGCATGCCAAGAGATCGAAAACGGCACGCTCCATATGACCAAAGACTGATCCTCCTTTTACGGATCAATACGCAAAAAAGACGCTCCGAAACACATCGGGGCTTTCTGTTTTTTATCGGGTAGACGAATGACGGCGGAAGTGATCGTCGACATCGCTCACAGCGAGGTCGATAAAATATTTGAATACCGCGCCGCGGACGGCGTTTTTGCGGGCAGCAGGGTCAGGGTGCCCTTCGGCGGCAGGGTCGTGGACGGATTTGTGATGCGGCTCAAAGAAGGGAGCGACTACGACTATTCCAAGCTCAAAGATATCCTTTCCGTTGTGGACGATGTGCCCGCGCTCAATGCGGAGTGCCTCGAACTCGTCGAGAAGATCTCCGCGCGCTATCATTGCCCGAAGGCGCTCGTGCTGCGCCTGTTCCTGCCCGGCGAGATGCGCAAGGGAAGGGTGCGCGAGCTGTATAAAAACGTCGCCGTGTTTAAGGGGGAAGCGGAAATTTCCGCCCGCGCGAAGGCGCAGGCGGCGGCGCTTTCCTTTATGAAGGAGGCGGGGCGCGCCGATTATACCGAGCTTTGCGGAAAGTTCGGGCGGGGAGCCGTGGCGGAGCTGGTCAAAAAGGGCGCGCTGGCGCTCGAAAAGGAGCGCGTGAACCGTTTGCCCTATGCAAAGCTTGCGGCGGAAGCGCCCGAACGCGCGCTGACGGCGGCGCAGAAGTCCGCCATCGGAAAGATACGCGCGTCTGACAAGACGGTGCAGCTCCTGCACGGGGTAACGGGCAGCGGAAAGACGGAAATTTATCTCAGCCTCATCGCGGATACGCTGCGCGAGGGAAAGAGCGCCATATTTTTGGTGCCCGAGATCGCGCTCACCCCGCAGATGTTCAAACAGCTGCGCGCCCGGTTCGGTGAGAGCGCCGCCATTTTGCACAGCGGGCTTTCGGCCGGGGAGCGGTTCGACGAATGGTGGCGGCTGCGCACGGGCGATGCAAAAATCGCCATAGGCGCGCGCAGCGCCGTATTCGCGCCGGTGGAAAACGTGGGCGTCATCGTCATGGACGAGGAACACGACCAAAGCTATGTGAGCGAATCGAGCCCGCGCTATCGGACGGAGGAGATCGCGCGGCTGCGCGCGGAGTACAACGGCTGCAAGCTGGTGCTCGGCAGCGCGACGCCCTCGGTGGAAACGTATCTCAGAGCAAAAGAAGGGGAATACGGGCTCATGGAACTCCCCGAGCGCATCAACGCCCGACCGATGCCCGAAATGATCATCGCGGATATGCGCAGGGAAGTCCGCCGGGGAAACAACACGCCCTTTTCGTCTGCCCTGCGCGAAGAGCTCGCCGAATGCCTGGAAAAGGGAAAGCAGGCGATCATCTTCATCAACCGCAGGGGATTTGCGCAGAGCGTGATCTGCCGCGAATGCGGTTATGTTGCAAAATGCGAGTCGTGCGACGTTTCCCTCACCTATCACAGCGAGGAAGACTGCCTCAAATGCCACTACTGCGGCGCGCAGTACCATATGCTTTCCGCCTGCCCCGAATGCGGCAGCGTGCATCTGAGCTATACGGGCACGGGTACGCAGAAGGTGGTGGGGGAACTGAAAAAGCTGTATCCCTCCGCGCGCATTCTGCGCATGGACAACGACACGACCTCCGGCAAAGAGGGGCACTACAAGATCTTGAAAGCGTTTGCGGGGCGGGAGGCGGATATCCTCGTGGGAACGCAGATGGTCGCAAAGGGGCATGATTTTCCCGCCGTAACGCTCGTGGGCATACTCGACGCGGACATGAGCCTGCACTTTTCCGATTACCGCAGCGGCGAGCGCACGTTTCAGCTCGTTACGCAGGTTTCGGGCAGGAGCGGCAGGGCCGAGGAGAAGGGAAAGGTCGTTTTGCAGACGTACGATCCTGAAAATTATATTCTGCGGTTTGCCGCGGAAAACGATTATAAGGGATTTTTTGAACACGAAATATCCCTGCGCAAGGCGACGGCGTTCCCTCCCTTTGCAAAGATCGTGCGGGTCATGGTCACGGCGGAGGACGACAAGCGGGCGCTCGAAACGCTGAGGGAGGTATGGTTTTCCCTCAAAGAACTGTATGAAAGCGAGCAGGAGGAGTTCCTCTTTTTCAACAAGATGCGCGCGCCCGTCAAGCGGATACAGAACAGGTACCGCTATCAGGTGCTCATGCGGCTGAAAAGCGACAAACTGCTCCCGGAGATATACGGGCGCTCGGTGCCGCGCTCCTCGCGCGAGGTGCTTGTATACGTGGAGGAGGATCCGGGCAATCTCTCGTAAACGATAAAAATGCGGGGCGAAGCCCCTTTGCGGATAAAGGAGAATACAAAATGGCGATCAGAAACGTGGTGCAGGTGGGAGACGATATCCTGCGCAAAAAATGCTTCGAAGTGGAAAACTTCGACGAAAAGCTCGGGGAGCTTCTGGACGATATGAAGGATACCGTGCGCAAGGAGGACGGCGCGGGGCTTGCCGCGCCGCAGGTGGGCGTTTTGCGCCGCGCGGTCGTCGTGGACGTGAAGGAGGGCTTTTACGAGCTTGTGAATCCCGTCATCGTGGAGGCGAAGGGAGAACAGCGCGGATACGAAGGCTGTCTTTCCGTGCGCGGCAAGCGGGGGGTGGTTTCCCGTCCGCTCGTCGTAAAGGTGGAGTATTCCGACAGAAAGGGCAAGCGCAAAAAGCTGGTCGCGCGCGGATTTTTCGCCCGCGCGGTGTGCCATGAGCTCGATCACCTGGACGGCATTTTATATACCGACCGCGCCGAAAAGGTGGAAACGGTAAAGGAATAAGATGATGAAAATCGTATATGCGGGCGCGCCGGAATTTTCCGTCGCGCCCCTCAAAAGTTTATCGGAAGCGGGCTTTCGCGTGATCGCCGTCGTTACACAGCCGGATAAGCCCGTGGGAAGAAAGGCGGTGCTCACGCCTACGCCGCTCAAAAGTTATGCGCTTTCTCAGGGGATCCCCGTGTACGACTTCGCAAAAATACGCGAGCACGCCGCGGAATTGAGGGCGCTGGGGGCAGACGTCATGATCACCTGCGCGTACGGACAGCTGCTCACGCAGGAAGTTCTGGACGCATTCCCCGCGGGCGTGTACAATATACACGCTTCCCTTCTTCCCCGCTGGCGGGGAGCTTCCCCCATTCAGCACGCGATTTTGGCGGGCGATATACAGACGGGCGTAACCGTGATGAAGACGGATATAGGGCTCGACACGGGCGATATGCTTCTCTGCGAAAAGACGCCTGTTTTGCCCGACGATACTGCGGGCACTCTTTCCGAAAAGCTTTCTTCGCTCGGCGGGGAATGCATCGTAAGGGCGATGAAAGAACTTGAAGCGGGCGCGGCCGCGTTTGCAAAGCAGGACGGCGCGCGCGCCACCGTCTGCAAAAAGATCGGAAAGGAAGACTGCCTGACGGATTTTGCGCGCCCTGCGGAGGAAGTCTGCCGCCTCATACGCGCGATGAACCCTTCGCCGCTCGCTTACGCTTTTCTGAAAGGAAAGCTCGTCAATTTTTATTTTGCCGAGCCGTGCGGGGCGCAGGCGGACGCAGCTGCGGCGCCGGGCGAGGTCGTGCGTGCGGACAAGACGGGCGTATACGTCGCCGCGGGCGGCGGGTACGTGAAAATTACCGAATTGCAGCTCGAAGGGGGCAAGCGCATGCGCGCGGCGGACGCGGTGAACGGCAGAAAGATCGCCGCGGGCGATATTTTCGCGAAGGAGCGCGCATGACCAACCCGCTCGCAGACCCTTATTTCATATTGAACAAGGTTTACGGCGGCGGCGCGTTCCTCAAACAGGCGATCGCCGATACGCCGATAGAGGAGATCAACCGCGCCCGCACCGTAAAGATCGCTTACGGCGTGCTGGAAAACGATTTGTATCTGGAATACTGTATCCGCGCGTTCGCGCCGAAAAACCCTAAACTTCCCGTGCGGATCGTGCTGAAAATTTCCGTGTATATGCTCCTGTTTTTGGGCAAAAAGAAGTATATGGTTACGGATAACGCCGTTTCCCTCGTCAAAAAGCTGGGCAAAGGCGGGGCGGCGGGGTTCGTGAACGCCTTTCTGCGCGCGTTCGAGCCCGAAAAGGTCAAACTGCCCGAAGGGGAGCTTGCGGCGCTTTCCGTAAAGGCGTCTTACCCGATGTTCGCGCTATCGCGCCTCGTAAAGGCATACGGCAGGGATACGGCGGAAAAGGTCGCGCTTTACCGCGCGGAAGGCGTGTGCGTGCGCTTTGCCTGCTCGGAAGAGAAGATGAACGGGTATCTTGCGGAAGCGGAGCATCTGCAAACGCCCTTTGCCGATACCTGTATTTTCCGCAACTTCGCGCGGGGCGAAGGGTACGACGAGGGAGAATATACCTTTCAGTCGGTCGGCTCCGTAGCCATTGCCGCGGGCATCGCGCCCTGCGAAAATTTGCTCGACGCCTGCGCCGCGCCCGGGGGCAAGAGCGTGCTCCTCTCCGAAAAGTGCGCAAAAGTTACGTCGTTCGAGCTGCACCCGCACCGCGCCGCGCTCATCGAAAGCTACGCAAAGCGCATGCACCGCGAAAATATTGCCGTCGTCTGCCGCGATTCCTCCGTTTACGATCATGCGTTTGCGGAAAAATTCGACGCCGTTTTGGTGGACGCGCCCTGCACGGGGTACGGCGTGGTTTCTGAAAATCCGGATATCAAATTTTTCCGCAGGGAAGAGGACATTGCCGCGCTCGCAAAAACGCAGCGCGCCATTCTCTCCGCGTGCGCGGGGTATGTAAAAAAGGGCGGATATTTGTATTATTCCACCTGCTCAGTATTCGAGGAGGAAAACGATGCCGTTGTAGGCGAGTTCCTCGCGGAAAATCCGGAATTTTCCCCCGAGGAGGCGGACAGCCCGCTCGGGCACTTGCGCACGAGATACGGTTTGCAGTTTTTGCCCCATATGTCGCTCGGCGCGGGGTTTTACTTTTGCAAAATGAAGAGGAAAGCATGAAAGAAATTTTACAGGACTTATCCCTCGAAGAGCTGGGCGCGCTCGTCTTGTCGCTCGGCGAAAAAAAGTTCCGCGCAAGTCAGCTTTGGCGGGGGCTGATGCAGGGCAAAAAAATTTCGGACATCACCGATCTTCCCAAGGCGTTCAAAGCCAAACTTTTGGAGCGGTTCGAGGACGAGCCGCTGAAAATCGCAGAAACGCTGACCTCTTCCGACGGCACGGAAAAGTATCTTTTCGAGCTCGCGGACGGGAACATCGTGGAAGGCGTGTTCATGCGCTATAAATACGGGAACACGCAGTGCGTTTCCACGCAGGTTGGCTGCCGAATGAGCTGCGCCTTTTGCGCTTCGGGGCTGAACGGGCTGATCAGGAACCTCACCGCGGGGGAGATACTCTGCCAGATCCTTGCGATCAACGCGCGGCACGGGGGTACGCTCGAAAAGCGCGCCGTGACCAACGTCGTGCTGATGGGCAGCGGCGAGCCGCTCGACAATTACGACAACGTGGTCAAGTTTTTGAAGAACGTATCGGCGGAAGGGGGCATCTGCATCAGCCCGCGCAACATCAGCCTCTCCACATGCGGCATCGTGCCGAAGATGTACGAGCTTGCGGACGAGGGGATACCCGTAAATCTGACCGTGTCTTTGCACAATGCGGACGACGAGGAGCGGGCGCGCGTCATGCCCGTGGCAAAGGCGTATAAAATTGCGGACATTTTGAAGGCGTGCGACTATTACTTTCAAAAGACGGGCAGGCGGTATATCTTCGAATATTCCCTCATAGAGGGGGAAAACGCTGACCGCGAACACGCGGAACGGCTTGCCGCGCTGTTGAAGGGGCGGCCCTGCCACGTCAATCTGATACGGCTCAACGAGGTAAAGGAAAGGGCGCTTTCGGGCGCGGGAGAAAAGGAAGCGTACCGCTTTTTGGGCGTGCTCGAAAGGGCGGGGCTTTCGGCAACGCTCAGGAGGAGGACGGGCGCGGACATCGGCGGCGCGTGCGGGCAGCTGCGCGCGAGCAGGCTGAAAGGGGAATAAGGCGCGTTTGCGGATATTTTAAGCGAATTTCGGCAAAGCGTTGACAACGGCGCGCGCGTCTGCTATCATAATAAAAGAAAGAATAAAAAGGAGACTTGCTGTGGCGGACTGTTTAAAAGGGGGAAAGATGTACAACGAGATCAAGATCGCGCCCTCCGTATTATCGGCGGATTTTGCGGCGATGGGGGCGGAGGTCGAAAGACTGGAAAAGTGCGGGGCCGACCTCGTGCACTGCGACGTGATGGACGGCACTTTTGTGCCCAAGATCACATTCGGCTGCGACATGATCGCGGCGATCCGCAGGCACACCCTGCTGCCGCTCGACGTGCACCTGATGGTCGTGAATCCGCAGAACCAGGTGCGCCTGTTTGCGGAGGCGGGGGCGAGCGTCATCACCGTACACCGCGAGGCGTGCGGGGAAGACCTGAAAAACGTTTTGCGGCTCATCAAGAACTGCGGCGCGCGCTGCGGGGTGGTCATCAATCCGGATACTTCTCTGAAAGAGGTATACGACTGCCTTGAACTTTGCGATACTCTCCTCATCATGAGCGTATATCCGGGGCTTGGCGGGCAGAAATTCATTGAGTACGTTCTTCCGAAGGTGGAGGAGGCGCGGCGCATTTTCGACGCGCAGGGGATCGCCAAAGACATAGAGATAGACGGCGGCATTACCGAAGAGAACGTGCGCCGCGTAAAGGACGCGGGCGCGAACGTGATCGTTACGGGAAATACCGTTTTCAAATCGGAAGACATGGCAAAGACCATTCGCAACCTGAAAACGCTTTGAGAATTTTGCGGGGCACGTTTTGAAAGGCATCATACTGTTGAACGGGGAGCCGTACATAGACAAGATAGAAAAGCGGGAGGGCGACATCGTCCTTTCGGCGGACGGCGCGCTCTCCTGGGCGAAAGGAAAGATCGATATAGACATCACGGCGGGAGATTTCGACTCGCTCGGATATGTGCCGCAGGGTTCCGTCGTATACCCTTCCGAAAAGAACTTTACCGACGGGGAGATCGCGCTGGACATGCTTCTGGAACGGGGCTGCCGCGAGATCGAAATTTACGGCGGCGGCGGAAGGCGGGAGGATCACTTTTTCGGCAATATGCAGCTGTTGTATGCGGCGTATCTGCGCGGCGCGAAGTGCGTGATGCGCACGGCGTGTTCGGATATTTACTGCGCTTCGGGAAAGTTCGTTTTTGAAAAGAAAAAGGGGCGAACGGTATCTTTGGCACCCGTCGGGCTGAAAGCGCATATAATAGAGAGTGAAGGGCTCAAATATCCGCTCCATGACCTGACGCTTACGGCGGGCAGCTGCCGCGGGATCAGCAATATCGTGGAGGACGATCATGCCTTCGCCGTTTGCGACGAGGGAGTGCTCTTCGTTTTCGAAATAAAATCGGAAGGAGTGTAAGCTTGAAGATCGTATGCGTTAAGCCGCCGAAGGCGGTGCGCATGATTTTGCGCCTGTTTGTTCGAACGAGGGAAAAACATACATAATTTTTGCTTTTGCGCCGCCCCGCAGCTTTGCGGGGCGGCTGCAATATGGGAGAAAAAATGAAGATAAGGCAAATGAAAGGCGAGGACGGCGCCGAAACGCTGCGCCTATTTCAGGATACGGTGCGCACCGTTTGCGCGGGCGATTATAGCCCGGCGCAGCTGCGCGCGTGGATCGGCGAACGCAGCCTGCGCGATTGGACAGGCTCTTTTTTTACGGAGGGGCGGCGCGCGCTCGTCGCGGAAGAGGACGGGAAAATCGTCGGATTTGCGGACATGACGGAAGACGGGTATTTCGATCGGCTGTATGTTCACAAAAATTTTCAGCGCCGCGGCGCTGCGACGGCCCTGGCAGACGAGCTGGAACGGGGGTGCGCGGCGCCCGCGTTCACCGTATATGCCTCCATTACTGCGCGCGCGTTTTTCGAAAAGCGGGGATATGCGCTTTTGCGGGAAAACGCGGTTTTGCGCGGCGGGGAAACACTGCTCAATTTTTATATGCGCAAGGAGAGGGGATGAGATAGTTTTTCTTTCCCGAAGATTTTTTTTTGCGCGGTTTATGATATAATAGGAGAAACGGAGCGGAAGCATGAACGAATGTATGGAGGCGAAACGGGAGATCGCGGAAAAATTTATGCCGTGCGCCAAGGCGATCGCCGCGCTCGGCAACGAGGCGCGCATGCGCATCGTGCTGGCGCTCTTGCATGCGCCCGAACGCGGACTGCGGGTGGGCGCGGTGGCGGAGCGGGTGCATATGTCGCGCTCGTCGGCTACGCATCATCTCGCCATCTTAAAGGAGGCGGGGCTCGTTTCCGTTTTGAAAGAAGGAACAAAAAATTTTTATTATATGGACGCCGATCCCGAGCTTTGGGGCCGGCTTGCCGCGCTGTTTTCGGAAATCAGCGAAACCGTGCTGCGGGCGGACGAGGAGGGTTATCCCTTCGGCACGTGTGCGGCGGCCGAAAAGGAGCAAAAAGTATGACCTTGGAAGAGGCGGTATTTGCGCGCCATTCCGTGCGCGCTTACACGGGAGAGCCGATCGCGGAAGACGCGGCGGCTGCCCTAAAAGAGGAGACGGAGGCGTGCAATCGGGAGGGCGGGCTTGCGATCCGCCTCGTGCAGAACGAGCCCAAAGCATTTAAGAGCTTTCTCGCGCGGTACGGGAAGTTTTCGGGCGTTACGAGCTACTTTGCGATCGCGGGCGAACAAGCCGACGATTTGCAGGAGCGGGCGGGGTATTACGGAGAGCGGCTGGTATTGAAGGCGCAGGCGCTGGGACTGAATACCTGCTGGGCGGCGCTCACCTTCGGCAAGGGCGCCGTAAAAAAGGCGGCGTGCCTTAAAAAAGGCGAAAAACTCGTGTGCGTTATCGCCGTGGGATACGGCAAAACGCAGGGAGCCGCGCGCAAAAGCAAAACTTTTGACGACGTTGCTGTCGCAAAAGACGCGCCCGATTGGTTCAAAAAGGGCGTGGAGTTTGCGCTCCTCGCGCCGACCGCCACGAATCAGCAGAAATTCCGCTTTATCCTCGAAGGGGATACGGTGCGGGCGGAAAGCACGGGCGGTTTTTACGACAAGATCGATCTCGGGATCGTAAAGTATCATTTTGAAACGGGAAGCGGGCGAAAGCTGCGCTGAGCCGTGCGTTTGCCGTACAAAAAAGGCAGGTCGACCGAATTTTTCGGTCGACCTGCCTTTTTTTAATCACCCGATCTGAGCCGCGCAAGCATTTTTTTGAGGTTTGCGGCGTTTTCCTCATCGGAGACGGTGGGGTCTTTCGTGAAGCGGGCGCAGGGGAGCGCCTCGCAGCCGCCGCAGTTTTGGCGGCCCTTGCCGTTTACGCAGCAATCGTATACCGCGCACACCGTTTGGCCCGTATATTGCAGCCAGTACACCTTCCCTTCGATCGCGCGGCAGCCGCCGCATTCTAAAAGACGCGCGCACTCTGCGCAGAGCGCGCCGCAAGGCGATACGTCCGTTTGCTTTTGCATAATATCCTCCGTATGGCGATTTTGAATGCCGCCGCGTCGCGGCGGAACTTAAAGCAGCTCGTCTTTTTCGCGGCGGTCGGGAGAAACGAGCACGGTCTGGAAGTCGGTATACACCACAAAACCCGCCTTTGCCTTGGGCGGCTTTTTTACATAGCGCCTCTCGCAGTAATCCACGGGGATCTTGTCGCCCGCTTTGGCGTCGGAAAAATACGCGCAGATCTGTGCCGCGGCGAGCAGAACGCCGTCCGGCAGGCGCCTGCCTTCCGTGCGCACGATGACGTGCGAACTGTGATATTTTTGCGTGTGCAGCCAGATGTCGGAGGGCTGCGCTTCGCGCAGGAGCCTGTCGTTCTGCACGTTGCTGCGCCCCGCAAAGATATGAAACCCGTCTACCTTGAAGGCGCGGAAGGGCACCGCGGGCGCCGCCTTTTTCTTTTTGGGCGCGGGCGGCAGAAGCCCCGCCGCGCGCGCTTCCTCTTCGATCTCGGCAAGATCGAGCATGTTTTCCGCGCGGGCGAGCGAGGAAAGGGCGCTCATCGTATAGTCGAGGTCGGCTTCCGCTTCCGCTTTCTGCGGGGCGATCGCCGCGAGGGTGCGCTTCTGTTTATTGTATTTTTTGAAGTATTTTTGCGCGTTCTGGGAGGGAGTGAGCGTTTTATCCAGCGGAATGCGGATCGTAGGGGCGGATTCGTCGTAATAGTTCACCGCTTCGCACCACGCCGCGCCCTTTGCAACGGCATAGATGTTTGCGGTGATCAGTTCCCCGAAAATGCGGTTCCTGTCTATATCTGCGCATTCGCGCTCACGCTCCAAAATGATGCCGAGCTTCTTTTCCTCCTTTTTTTTGCGTGAAAGGAGCAGGCTTTCGAGCTTTCTCTTTTTTTCGGCAAATTCCTTTTTGTTCTCCCGTTCGGTATAGCAGGCGTCCTGTGCGGCGTTCACGCTGTCATATCTGTCTCCGCCGTCGAAACGGACGTGAAAATCCTTCGCCTCGCCGCCGACCCGTTCG
Source organism: Candidatus Borkfalkia avistercoris (assembly GCA_019115995.1). Lineage (GTDB taxonomy): Bacteria > Bacillota > Clostridia > Christensenellales > Borkfalkiaceae > Borkfalkia > Borkfalkia avistercoris. The sequence goes on along the minus strand of DXCL01000042.1, from coordinate 13,090 downwards.
ACGGCGGGCGATGTTTCATCGGAAAAAATATAGCCGTATACGTGTTCCGCGCGCGCCTTGGGCGAGGCGGGCGCTCCCTGCGCGATCAGGCGGCAGGTAGGGTACGCCAGGCCGGAAACGTGCGCAAAGAGGAAGTCCGCCAGATCTCCCGAGCATGCGGCAAGGCAGGATTCCAATGCCTCTCTGTCGGTAGGGTCTGTCTTGTCCTGCGGGTCGGGAAAAGTGTATCTGACGCCGGGAAAGAGCACGCGCTTGAAATTTTCCTGCAAGGAAGAAATTTTCAGAGCTCCCGTCACAACGCCGTTTTCGGTGAGGATCAGGTTGGAGTATTTGCCCATGATCTCCGCGTACAGCACGCGCTGCGCGCGCGAAAATTCGCCCGCGCAGTCGAAGGTAAAGGCGAGAATGCGCTCGAATCCGATCTGCTTTACTTCGAGCAGCGCCGCGCCCGTGAGGTGCTTTCGCAGGAGCATGCAGAAATTGGGCGCGACGTCCGGCGCGGTGCGCGGTGCGCCGGAAATGCAGGCGCGCGCGAAAGATGCGTTTGTATTGAGAATGAGTTTTTGCGTTCTGCCGCCCGCATAGAGGAGGAGGTCTACCTCGTCGCGCGAGGGCTGAATGATCTTGTTGACCTTTCCGCCGGCGAGCGCTTCGTGCAGTTCCCGGGCGATGTGCCTTAATGTAAATGCGTCTTGGGGCATAAGAGATCCTGTGTCCGAGCGCTTCGCGCCGCAGACGTTTAGAGTGGTTTATCGCAATATATTATACGACGTTTTGCGGAAAAAGTAAAACGTATCGCCGACGCAACGGGGCAATTAAAGTTTCCACGCGGCACTCTGTTTTTGTAGGCGCACCATTTTCGCATAAAGTCCGTTTTTTTCGGCAAGGCAGGCGGGGGAGCCATGCTCCGCGGCCTTGCCGTCTTTGATAAATACGAGCTTATCCGCACCCGCCACCGTGCGCATGCGGTGTGCGATGATGAGGACCGTTTTATCTTTTACCAGCTCGGAGACGGCGCGCTGTATCGCGGATTCGTTTTCAACGTCGAGGGAGGCGGTCGCTTCGTCGAGCAGAACGACGGGCGCGTCTTTGAGGAGAGCGCGCGCGATGGAGATGCGTTGGCGCTCTCCGCCCGAAAGCATGCCGCCGTTTTCGCCGATCTCCGTTTGGTATCCTCGGGGCAGTTTGGATACGAATTCGTCGCACTGTGCTGCCCTTGCCGCGGCGAGTACCTCCTCGTCCGTCGCGTCTTTTTTTCCGATACGGATGTTTTCCAGAACGGTATTGTTGAAGAGCGTTACGTCCTGAAACACGATGGAGTAGGCGGAAAGGAGCGTTTCGGGATCGATACCGCGAATGTCCTGCCCGCCGAGAGTGATCTTTCCGCCGTCAACATCCCAAAATCTTGCGGCGAGTTTGGCAACGGTGGATTTTCCCCCGCCGGACGGCCCGATGAGTGCCGTGATCTCACCCTGCTTTGCCGTAAAGGAGAGGCCGTCGAGCACGGTTTCGCCCGCATTATAGGAGAATTTTACGTTTTCAAAACGTATGTCGTAGCCGCGCGGGGAAAACTCTTCCGAACCGGTCTGCACGGGCGTTTCCTGTATTTCCTTCATTCTTCCGATATGCACGTTGCAGGAGATGATGGCGGCGAGGTTTTGCAGGGAGGTCGACATGGGGTCATAGATACGCGAAACGACGAGCAGGTACGCTAAGAATACGAGCACGCCGATCTCGCCGCGCCCGAGCAGTATACTGCCCACGAGCGCCGTGGTAGCGATGCCGAATTTCAGCAAAAGCTGCGCGCTCACGACAAAGATCGCCGTCATGACCTCGGAGATGAATTTGCGCTTTTCGAGCGCATCTACTTTTTGAAAGAGCCCCGCCGCGTAACGGGCTTCCGCATTGCAGGCGCGCAGTTCCCGGTGCGTTTCCAGGCATTCTTGTATCCCGTCCGCGCAGGCTACGGCTGCGGAGATCTGCCGTTTTGTGAATATATTTTGCACCTTCCCCGAAAAGGCGACGATGAGAATGGCGACCGGCAGGACCCACAGAGAAGCGAGTGCCATCTGCCAATTGTAGATGAGAAGACCGATCGCAATGATGCAGGTACTGATGACGGAAGATGTGAGCTCGGGGTAGTAGTGCGAGAAGGAACTTTCGATAACGGCGCAGTCGTTCATGATCGTCGTCGTAAGATCGGACAGGTCTCTCTTCCCGAAAAAGGAGAGGGGGAGCTTGCGCATGCGCTCTGCAAGCGAGATGCGCCGCGCGGCGCTTTCCTTGTAAGTGTTGAAATAATTGCAGTTATACTGTATGTAATTGGCGATATACATCAGAACGAGCGCGGCGAGGGCGCCGAAGCCGTACAGCCAGTAGTTGAAGGAGAGCGCTGCGCCTTCGTTCAGGAGCGGTTCCAAAAAGTCGGATATAAGCAAAAACAGCAGGCAGGTGGGCAGCATTTTGAGCAGGTTGACAAAAACGCCCGCCGCGATCGCCTTGACGTAATCGACTGCGCCCTGTTCTGAAAGGGCGTACCGTTTCATGAGATATTGGATCATGCTTTCGCCTCCTTTGCGACCTTCCATTCCGCCGCAGACTGATATTCTTTCCACATGCGCGCATATAAGCCGCCCCTTTCGAGCAGTTGCGCGTGCGTGCCGCTTTCTGCGATCGTTCCGCCATCGAGCACGAAGATCTCATCGGCATTCATCACGGTAGATAGGCGGTGCGCGATCATGATGACCGTTTTCCCTCGCGTCAGTTTCTCAAAGGCGCGCTGCACGAGGTATTCGTTTTCCGGGTCTGCAAACGCCGTCGCTTCGTCCAGTACGACGATGGGCGCGTCTTTCAGAATGGCGCGCGCGATGGCGACGCGCTGCTGTTCTCCGCCCGAAAGGTACACGCCGTCCGCGCCGATGACCGTGTCGATCCCGTGCGGGAGCTTGGCGATGATCTCATCGCACTGCGCGGCGGACAGGGCGGCGAGTATCTCTTGTCTGTCTGCGTCCGGCTTTGCCATTTTCAGATTGTCCGCAATGCTCGCTTTCAACAATTTGCTGTCCTGAAACACATAAGACACAGTGTCGGCAAGTTCCTTTTTCGAAATGTCTTTAACGTTTACGCCGCCTATCTTCACACAGCCCTCCGCAACGTCCCAAAAGCGTGAAATGAGTGCGGCCGCCGTCGTTTTCCCGCCGCCGCTCTCGCCCACGAGCGCCGCCGTTTTGCCCGAGCCCACAAACAGCGACAGATCGTGCACGGCGTCAGCGGCCGCCGAAGGATAGCGAAAGCGCACGTTTTCAAGCGCCACCGACCGATCTTTCGGGTGCAGGGGCTTGGCGGGCTCTTGCAACGGCGCGATGTCGAGCAAAGAGTTGATGCGCGCCATCGCGTCTTTTACGATCATGCCGTTTTCGCTCATGAACATGATCCTGTTGAGCATGACGGCGAGCAGGGGCGAAAGGAGCACGTAAAAGATCAGATCTACCGTGAATGCGGCGTCTCCTTCCGCCGTGCCCGCGATGATGAAAGCCGCCCCGCCGAGGAAGGCAAAAGACGCGTCTAAAAAAAGAGTAAAGAACATCATTGGTTGCCGAAGTTCTTTCGTATATGCCACGACCCATTTGCTGTAACGGTCGATGGAGGCCTTGAACCGCTTGAATGAAAATACCGTCTGCCCGAACGTTTTTACGACGGGCACGCCGCGCACGTACTCTACGGCTTCGTTGTTCATGTCGGCGAGCGCGTCCTGATATTGCTTCATTTTTTCCTGCATCGATCTTCCCGTCATGCGCGCCATGACGAGAAAAGCGCATACGGCCGGCAGGATACACGCCAAGCCCAGCCGCCAGTCAAACACGAATAAAAGCACAGCGAGCGCGAGCGGCGTCGCGACGGCGCCGACCATGTCCGGCAAATTATGCGCGAGATAGGTTTCCGTCGCCGCGCTCGACTCGTCTATGATCTTTCTCACCCTGCCGCTGCCCAGCGCATCAAAGGAGCCCGAAGGGAGTTTCAAAACGTGCGAAACGGTCGCCTTTCGGATATTTGCCGCCACGCGGAACGCCGCCAGATGCGAGCACATCAGCGCCCCGATGTATACGACTACGGTCAGCGCGGCGAAGAGCACCGCGAGCCAGCCGTTCGCGATAAGTGCAGACGTATCCGGCGAGGCCGGGAGCGTGCCGATCACGCCCCGCACGATGTTGCGGATGCAGAGAAAGGGCGCGAGCGAAAGAAGCGCGCTGATCCCCGAAAGCAGGAGCGCGGCATAGGTCAGATATTTATACCTGCCTGCATAGCCGAACAGGGTGGGGTGCCCGTCCGTTTTTTTCATAAAAAACCTCCTTTTCACGATAATAAACCGTGGTTAATTTACGGCATTATTATACGGAAAAGGAGGAAAAAAGAGAAATAAATTTCAGCCCCGCGAGGGCATCAAAATACTCCATTCGGACAGAGTTTTGTTTTTGCGGTATTCGCGTGGAGATACGCCCGAAAAGCGTTTGAACGCGTCGGAAAATTTGCTCACGTTTTTGTATCCCGCGCCTCGCGCAACGGCGGCGATTTTTTTATCGGACGTTACGAGATCGTATTGCGCGAGCTGCATGCGGCAGGTGAATATGTATTCGTGTACGGGATACCCGAATACCGTTTTGAAATAGTTTTTGAAGGAGGTGGGGGAGAAACCGAACTTAGCGCTGAGCGATCGCACGGTATGCGGGGCGGAGAGATCGCTCCAAAGATATTCTTCGGCTTCTTTCATGGCACGCACCACGTCGGCGGGCAAAGTATGCGTTTTCGCTTCGTTTTCCGCAGGTGAAAAATCCTGCAAAAAGTGCAGAAGCTCGGTGACTTTCAGCCGAAAATAGCCTGCGTCTTTTTTTTCTCTCGCGCCGTACAGGTCCGAAAAGATGCGGCAGGCGCGCTCGTTTGCGCGTATCACGCAGGAAATATCTTTGCTCAGGTACTTTGCGGTCAGCGAGGAAAAATCGATGCCCGAAAATCGGAGAAAGTCGGCAAATGCGCCCTGCGGCAGGTCAAATATCAATGTGATGCCGTGATAGTGGCGGGTAGGAAAACGAGAAGAAAACACCTTTCTGTCTACCATATGATGCACACATACGTCGCCCGCGCCGAGAAAAAACTGCCGCCCGTCGCAAAAAGAGCCCTCGAACCGCCCGAATCGGCAATGTTCCACGATAAAACCCCCGGCATCGGATCCGCCCTCGCCGAAGGTATCCATGTGCATGTCGTCAAACAGGAGCTGTGTGCCGCAAAAAAGCTCGTGCGATTCCACGGTGCCGGAACCGCTCGCGTTGGAGAGCGTATAGGTAGTGATGTTCCCTTCGCGGGAAACGGATATGCGGTCTCCCGGCGCAAGGTCGCTTTGCCTGTAAATTTCCATACCAGTATTATAACGGATTTTCGGAGAAAAGAAAAGTTAAATATAGTTAATTCACAAAAAAACATGCGATATGTTTGCGAACCGCGCTTGTTTTTGGTATAATAAAATGGCAGGGAGAAAAATGGAGATGAAGAAGCTGCACGTTGTGGGCGCGGCGATCGTAGAAGACGGCAGAGTGCTCGCCGCAAAGCGGGGCGAGAGCAAATACGGATACGTGGCGCACAAATACGAATTCGTGGGCGGAAAGGTGGAAGAAGGGGAGAGCGAAACGGAGGCGCTCGTGCGCGAGGTGCGCGAAGAGTTGGGCGCCGAGATCGAGGTGACGGGGCTCCTTATCCGCGTCGGACATACATATCCGGATTTCGAGATCGAACTTTCGGTGTATTTCAGCAAGCTGTTGAGCGGGTATCGCATGATCGAACACGAATCGCTGCGCTGGATACCCGTTGCCGGATTGAAGGCGGAGGAGTGGGCGCCGGCGGACGCGCCCGCCGTGGAAAAACTGAAAACGATGGCATGATACAATGATGTAATGCTTGACATTACATCATTTTTTGTCTTATAATTACGGGAAAGGAGAAAAGAGCATGAAGATCACGTCGAGATTCACCGTGGCGGTACATACGCTGCTGGTCATTCATTATTTTGAAGGAAAGGAAAAAACGACTTCCGAATTTATTGCGGCGAGCGTGAACGTCAATCCCGTGGTGATACGCCGCACCTTGCTGAGCTTGAAGGCGGCGGGCATAGTAGAGGTAAAAGCGGGCAGCGGCGGCGCGAGTATTGCAAAAGATCTGAAAGGCATCACTCTGTTTGACGTATACAGGGCGGTGGACAGCGTAGACGGGGACATTTTCCATTTTCACGAAAACCCGAACCCCGCCTGTGCGGTGGGGAAAAATATCCATGCCGTGCTCGATACGCACCTTGCCGACGCGCAGAGGGCGTTGGAGAACGAGCTGAAAAAGGTGACACTTTACGATCTGACGCAGGAATTGCAAGAAAAACTGTAAATATATATTCTATTATAAATATATAAATAGGTCATGGGCCTGTCCTTTCATAAGGGCAGGCTCTTTTTTTGAAAAAAAATTTTTCAAAGAATTTAGTTGTAACACTTGACATTACAACAAAAGGGTGATATACTTACGTTGTAATCAAAAAGATTACAACAAGAACAAAAAATTTTTCGGAGGTATTTGTGCCATGAAAAAGGTAGCCATCGTATGTGCGGCGGGCAGACAGGGAACGCGTCTGGTAAACGAGGCGGTATCGCGCGGGTATGACGTGACGTGCTTTGTAAGGGGAGAGGATAAGGTCGCAAATCCCAAGGCAAAAACGGTCGTAAAAGATCTGTTCGATCTGACGCGTGAAGATCTCGCGGGGTTCGACGTCGTGATCGACGCGTTCGGCGCGTGGACGGACGAAACGCTCCCCCTGCATAAAACTTCGCTGAAACACCTGTGCGATATTCTGAGCGGAACGGATATCCGCCTGCTCGTTGTGGGCGGTGCGGGCAGCTTGTACGTAAACCCCGAACACACCGTGCAGGTCAAAGATCTTGAAAGCTTCCCCGATGTATTCAAGCCGTTGGCAACGAATATGGGGGAAGCGCTCGCCGAGCTCCGCGGCAGAAATGACGTAAAGTGGACGTATCTTTCCCCTGCGGGAGATTTCGTGGCAGACGGGGAGCGCACTGGCAGATACCTGCTCGGCGGTGAGGAGTACTTTGTGAACGCCAAGGGCGAGAGCCGCATCAGCTATGCCGATTACGCCATCGCCATGATAGACGAGATCGAAAACGCGAACAACATTCAAAAGCGCTTTTCCGTGATAGGGGAATAAAAGAGAATACAAGCGCCGCGGCTGATGCCGCGGCGCTTGCGCGTTCGGATCGGGTTTTCAGGCTTTCTTTTCGTAAAGCGGTATGAGAATGTCGGCGGATACGGCGATGGAGCGGGTTTTTCCGCCGGAAAAGAGCACCGTATAGGCGCCGCCGCTGAGCTCCTGCACCGTGCCCGCGCCGAAGAGGGGGTGGCGCACTTTGTCGCCCGCGCGGAAGATCTGTATGTTCGCATGCGCAGGCGTACAGCCCATATCGAGCTCGCTCTTTTGTATATAGCTCTTGGAGCGGGAAAGGTGCCCCTCCGAAAAGGATCCGCTCGCGTCGAGCAGGTCTTTTTCTATATCGAAAAGAAAGCGCGAAGTATACAGCGCGCCGTCTGCATGCGCGTCGAATCCTTCCGCGTCAGAAAGGTAAAGCCTGTCTTCTGCGCGGGTCATGGCGACGTAGGCGACGCGGCGCTCCTCCTCCATCTCTTCCTTGCCGCGTATTTTGCGGGAGGGGAACAGCCCTTCGTTCAGGCAGCACACGAACACGTTTTTGAATTCCAGACCTTTCGCCGTGTGTACGGTCATCAGTTTTACGCAGTCTTTCTTTTCCTCCGCGTCTGCGTTGGAGATGAGGGAGATGCCGTTCAGATAATCCTCCGCGTTCACCTCTTCCCCCGCGGAATCCACAAAGTCGCGCACGGAAGCTTTGAGTTCGTTCAGGTTGTCGAGCCTGTCCTGATTGCCGCAAAGCATCATGTATTCGGTATAGCCGCTCCTCTGCAAAATAAAGTCGAGCGCGTCGGCAATGTCGTGTTCTTGCAAAAATGCCTTGCCTTCATCGATCGCGGCAATAAATTGCTCTGCCTTGGTGCTCTTAAACAGAGGGTGGGCGTGGAGCGCCCGCAACGCTTCGAGCAACAGCGCGCCCTGCGCTTCCGCACGGGCTTGCAGCGCTGCAAGCCGCGTTTTGCCTATGCCGCGCGGGGGTACGTTCACCGTGCGCAGAAAAGAGAGGTCGTCTCCGAACACGCACAATCTGAGATAGGCGAGAGCGTCTTTGATCTCTTTGCGCTGATAAAAGGCAATGCCGCTGTAAATCGTATAGGGGATCTTTTTGCGCACGAGCGCTTCCTCCACCGCGCGCGACATGTAATTGCCGCGGTATAACACGGCGATGTCTGCAAGGGGAACGCCCGCCTCGTGCAGTTTTCCGATCTCTTCCGCGATAAAGTCGCTCTCCGCCGTGCGCGAACGTTCGTGGCGGTATTTCGGGCGTTCGCCGCCGCTCTTGGCGGCTTTGAGCCGCTTGTCAAGCCTGTCTGTATTGCGGGAGATAAGGCTGTTGCACGCGGCGAGGATCTCGGGCGTGGAGCGGTAATTGGTGTCCAGAAGGATCGTCTTTGCGCCGCGGAATTTTTCGGGAAATTCATTGAAGTAGCGTACGTCGGCGCCCCGCCAGGAATAGATGGTCTGGTCGGGATCGCCCACGATGAACAGGTTTTTGTGCTTGCTTGCCAAACGGCGCGCGAGTTTGTATTGCTCGCCCGAAACGTCCTGAAATTCGTCTATTTGGATATATTCGAATTTGTTTGCCCATTTTTCGAGGACAGCGGGCTCTTTTTCAAAGAGATAAAGCACGAACTGAATGAGATCGGCAAAGTCGAGAAAGAAATTTTTGCGCTGGCTTTCGAGGTATTTCAGAATGACGAAATGCATCGATTTTTTGTCTTCCGCGCATGGCAGGTCGGGCGCGGGCGTTTCCCGCTTCGGATCGGTCAGAAAGGGCACATAGTCGCTTTGCGATTTATACACCTCTATCGCGTCGAGGCACTTTTTAAAAGGAAAATTGCGCAGAGTCAGCCCGTTCTCGGTATAGATGCGCTGTAAAATGGTCTTTTGGTCTTCCTCGTCCAAGACCATGAAATTTGAGGGATAGGCGAGGTTTGCGATCTCGTATTTGAGTATTTTATGGCAGGCGCTGTGAAAGGTGAGGATCCAGCCGCCGTCTTCGTCGGGCATGTATGAGCGTATCCGCTTGCGCATTTCCCACGCCGCCTTGTTTGTGAAGGTCACGGAGAGGATATGTTCGGGCGCAACGCCCAGAGCCTTTGCGATATACACATAGCGGCGCGTGAGTACCTTTGTTTTTCCGCTTCCCGCGCCGGCGGCAACGCGCACATAGCCTTCCGTCTCTTCCACGGCGGCGCGCTGATTTTCGTTCAGGTCGGAAAGAAGTCCGTTCTCCATATTCCCCTCCAAAGTTCAAACATTTGTTCGCAATTCTATTATAAACGGAACGCGCCGAAAAAGCAAGGAGAAGACGCCGCATTCAACATATTTTTTCCGTATTGCATATATGCCGTTTGCAAGCTCTGCAAAACGGAGAGGGACTCTACAAAACATAGAGCGGTAAAGTCTTGCTTTTTTGCGGCGTTTCCTTTAAAATATCTGTGTATCTGAAAGGAGAAGGAGTCATGGACGAGATCAAAGACAAAATTGCTTCTCGCAGGAAAGCGCTCGGCATGACGCAGGAACAGCTTGCGAAGAAATTGGGCGTAAGCGCAAAGGTCGTTTCCAAATGGGAAACGGGACGGAGTTTGCCGGTTGGAAGATCAATAAATTTAAAAAGGAGAAAACAACATGAAACGCGAATATACAATACAGCCTTGCTGCGGAATGGCGTTCGAGGTCGCGGCGGGGCAAAGGATCTGCGTGATCGACGCGGAAGGGCGGCAGGTGGCGGATTTTTTTGCCGAATGCGCAAAAGATCCGAACGAATTTCTTTCGCCGGGCGTTACGATCGACTGCAACGAATCGCTGAATTTAAAAGTCGGCGATCGCATTTATTCCAATCGGTACAGGCCGATGCTGAAAGTCGTTTATGACGACGTAGGCGTGCACGATCTGCTGCACCCGTGCTGCCGCAGCGAAATGTACGACTTTTTTTACGGAAACGGGAAGGGGCATTCCAATTGCTTGGACAATATCAATGCGGCGTTGCGCGAAAACAGGCCGATCATTCGGCCCGTCAATCTGTTTATGCATACGGAGGTTTATCCCGACGGCAAAATAAAGGTCTTGCCGCCCGCTTCAAGGGCGGGAGATAAGGTCGTTCTGCTCGCCGAAGCCGATCTTCGCGTCGGCATTGCGGCATGCAGCGTTTCGGAAAGCGACTGCAACGGCGGCAAATGTTCGGCAATAAAAATCGTGATAGAAGACGGCTCGACCGAAAATCTGTAAAGAAGACAAAAAAGAAGCCCGTCTGCTCCGCAAGCGGAACAGACGGGCTGTTTTTATACAGAGATTTTTGCGTGCGGGGCATGCGCCCCGCGCCGCTTATAAAGCCTTATTCTTTGCTCGCAAGCTTTTTGTAGCCGTCGAGACGGGCTTTGCTCTCTTCTTCGCTCTCTTCGAAGAGTTTTTCCGCGATCGCGGGCTGCGTCTTCTTCAAAGAGCTGTAACGGGTCTCGCCGAGAATGAACTCCTGATAGCTTGCGGTAGGATCCTTGCTGTCGAGGGTGAAGGGGTTTTTGCCTTCCGCTTTCAGCTCGGGGTTATACCTGTAAAGCTGCCAGTAACCGCAGTCGACCGCGCGCTTCTCTTCTTCCTGGCTCTTGCTCATGTTGATGCCGTGGTTGATGCAGGGCGCATAAGCGATGATCAGCGAAGGGCCGTGATATTTTTCCGCCTCGATGAGCGCGTTGAGGAACTGCTGTTTGTTGGAGCCCATCGCAACCTGCGCGACGTACACGTAGCCGTAGCTCATCGCCATCATGCCGAGGTCTTTCTTCTTGACCCTCTTACCGGAGGAAGCGAACTTCGCGACCGAACCCGTAGGGGTAGACTTGGAAGCCTGGCCGCCCGTATTGGAGTAAACCTCGGTATCGAGAACGAGCACGTTGACGTCTTCGCCCGAAGCGAGCACGTGATCGAGTCCGCCGTAGCCGATGTCGTACGCCCAGCCGTCGCCGCCGAAGATCCAGACGGATTTCTTCACGAGGCAGTCTTTCGCTTTATAGATCTCTTTGCAGAGCGCGTCGGAATCGCAGCCGCAGTCTTTGCAGCTTTCCAAAGCCTTGACGAGTTTTTCCGCCGCCGCTTTGCTGCCTTCCGCGTCTTCCATGTTGGCGAGCCATTCTTCGCAAGCGGCTTTGCCTTCCGCATAATCCTTCCAGCCGTTTTCCGCAAGCTCTTTGACTTCCGCCGCGAGCTTGGTGCGCCGTGCGGAGTATGCGAGGTTCATGCCGTAGCCGAATTCCGCGTTGTCTTCGAACAAGCTGTTCGCCCAAGCGGGGCCGTGGCCGTCTTTATTCACCGTGTAAGGGCATGTAGGGGAGGAACCGCCGTAAATGGAGGAGCAGCCCGTAGCGTTGGCGATGACCATGCGGTCGCCGAACATCTGCGTGACCACTTTTACGTAAGGCGTTTCGCCGCAGCCCGCGCAAGCGCCCGAGAACTCGAAGAGCGGCTGGTTGAACTGGCTGCCCTTGACGGTCGTCCTCTTGATGGAAGAGGTATCCGCCTGCTTGACTTCCTGCGAATAATCCCAGTTCTTGGAATCCGCGTCGACCACTTCTTCCAAAGGTACCATAACGAGCGCTTTGTTGCCCTTCATGCCGGGGCAGACGTTCGCGCAGACGCCGCAGCCCATGCAGTCCAGAGGGGATACCTGCATGCGGAACTGCGTGCCCTTCAAACCGGTCGTAGGTTTCGTAACGAAAGTATCGGGTTTTTCCGTAGCGTCGTCGATGACCACGGGGCGGATACAAGCGTGCGGGCAGACGAAGGAGCACTGGTTGCACTGAATGCAGTTTTCAGCCACCCACTTCGGCACTTTGACCGCAACGCCGCGCTTTTCGAACTTGGTCGTGCCGACGGGTACGGAGCCGTCCGCATTGAACGCGGAGGAGGGGAGTTTGTCGCCTTCGAGAACGAGGATCGGGTGCACGACGTTCTTGAAGTACTCGTTGTCGGCAACAGCCGCCATCGGCGCGCCCTCGGTCGCGTTCGCCCAGCTTGCGGGGTACTTGACTTCGACGAGCCCGCTCTTTGCGGAGTCGATCGCCGCATAGTTCATGTTGACGACCGCGTCGCCCTTGCGGGAGAACTTCTTGTAAACGGCCTTCTTCATGTAATCCGCCGCCTGATCGTAGGGCATGATCGAGTCGTTGATATAGAAGAACGCAGACTGCATGATCGTGCTCGTTTTGCCGTTGAGGCCGATGTCGGAAGCGATCTTGATCGCGTCTATATTATAGAATTTGAGGTGTTTTTTGGCGATCTGCTGTTTGACCTTCGCGGGCAGGTTCTTTTCGAGCTCTTCGAGGGTGTTCCAAGGGGAGTTCAAAAGGAATTTGCCGCCTTCCTTCGCGTCGGTGAGCATGTCGTAGCGGGTGATGTAGGAAGGGTTGTGGCAGGCAACGAAGTCCGCGCTGTCGATGAGGTAAGACGACTGGATAGGCGTTTTACCGAAACGCAGGTGGGAAACGGTGATGCCGCCCGACTTTTTGGAGTCGTAGAAGAAGTAAGCCTGCGCGTACATGTCGGTGTGGTCGCCGATGATCTTGATGGAATCTTTGTTCGCGCCGACCGTACCGTCGGAACCGAGGCCGTAGAACTTGCAGGAGATGGCGCCCTCGGGTGCGGCGTCGTACTTCTCGGAGAAGTCGAGGGAAGTATTGGTCAGATCGTCGTAGATACCAACGGTGAAGTGGTTTTTCGGCTCTTTCTTTTCGAGGTTCTTATAAACCGCGTAGCACATGGAGGGGTTGAACTCCTTGGAGCCGAGGCCGTATCTTCCGCCCACCACTTTAATTTTGGAAATGCCCTTTTCGAAGAGAGCGGAGC
>DXCL01000004.1 GCA_019115995.1 Candidatus Borkfalkia avistercoris | reverse complement strand
TTTCATTAGACCTCCTGTTTTACTCTTGTTGCGATTGTCAGTCGCCTCAATTGTATTACAGGAGTTTATTTTTGTCCATAGTTGTAAACTCTTTATCCACTCACTCAGTGAGTGGTTGTCTTTGACAATAGCAAAAAACCATGAAAAACGCATTGTTTTTCATGGTTTTTTTGTCTTGCAGCCTTTTCGTCTGCAATCATGCCCTATGTGACGGAACTTGAACTGACAACTTTGACGAATCTACTATCATCTTATTATAATTCCCCAAGGATATTTACCTTGATATGACTGTCTGGTTCTTTGTGGGACAAAAGAACCAACGTCTCCACATTATTAGTCCATAATTTATGCTCGTAAAATTATATGTTTTTCTCAAAGCAAAAAACTGCGGCATGCACAACACAAACCACAGTTTTTAGACTTAATTCAAAGAGTTTTGCAATGATTTTTCATCAAATTAGGGATATGCGATCGTTATTTTTCTTGATTTTTTATTCGTCCATAATTTTCCCGCGCGGTAGCGAGCATCAGCTTGATGCGGTTTTCCTGATTGACCTTCGTTGCGGAAGTGTCGTAGTCGATGGCGACGATGTTCTCGTACTGATACATCTCTTTGAGGGTGCGGATCGTGCCCTTGCCCGCGATATGGTTGGGCAGACACCCGAACGGCTGCGCGCAGACGATGTTGTCGGTTCCCGTTTCCGCCAGCGCCGCCATTTCCGCGGGGATCAGCCAGCCCTCGCCCATCTTTACGCCCTGATTGATGACCTTATCCGCACATTTTCTCAGATGCTCGAAATCGTGCAGCGGCTCGAAGCCGTATTTTTCCGTCAGCTTTATGATCTTTTTCTGCACATGGTGCAGGTATTTATAAACGATACGAAAAACGGGCGTTGCGGCGCTCTTTTTGTTGTACAGCTTCGCGTCGTTGACGTTGTTGACGGCGCAGTACATGACGAAATCCATGAGCGCGGGGACGACGGGCTCGCAGTTTTCGGAGAGCAAAAATTCTTCCAGACGGTTGTTGCCGAGCGGGGAATATTTGACATAGATCTCCCCCACGATGCCGACTTTGACCTTTTCTTCCTTTTTGCGCTCCACCTTCTGAAACCGCTCCAAAAGGCGCCGCGTGATGCGCTTGTAATGCAGGTATTTTTTGCGGCCGAACTCGCCCAGAATGTACTTTATGCACTCTTCGCGCGCTTTGTCGGAAGCGCCCGCCTGCGTTTCATACGGCTTGCACTGATTGTAGAGGGACATGAGCGTATCGCCGTAAAAGATGGCAAACGCCATTTTTGCGAGCGTTTTGAGATCGATGGGAAAGCCGCTGTCCTTTTCCAGCCCCGCAAAGTTGAGGGATACGACGGGCACGTGCGGAAACTCGCTTTTGAGCGCCTTGCGTATGAGGGGGATATAGTTGGACGCGCGGCAGCCGCCGCCCGACTGGGTGATCATCACGGCGGTGTGCTCGACGTCGTATTTGCCGCTTTTGAGCGCGTCGATAAACTGCCCCGTAACGCACAGCGCGGGGTAGCAGGTATCGTTGTGAACGTGTTTCAGCCCTTCGTCGATGACGGCGCGGGAATCGTTGTGCAGAAGTTCGAAGTTCCACCCGTCTTTTTTAAGGATCTCGACGATGATGCCGAAGTGCACGGGAAGCATATCGGGCACTAAAATTTTGTGCGTATGCTTCATCTCTTTGGTAAATTTGGGGTACTCGTCGCGGAAATCCGCAACGGGCTTGTTTTCTTTATTTTTTTCCTTCTTCATCTTGCTTGTGCCTCTTTTGCTCCTCGATCGCGGCGAGCATGCTGCGAAGGCGGATCTTCACGACGCCCAGGTTGTTGATCTCGTCTATCTTGATCTGCGTATAGAGCTTGCCGATCTTTTCCAAAATGGAGCGGACTTCGTCCGTCGTGATCGCGTCTATGCCGCACCCGAAGGAGACGAGATGAACGAGGTTCACGTTGTCGTGCCCGCCGGCGTATTCCGCCGCCCTGTAAAGGCGGGCGTGATACGTCCATTGGTTGAGAACGTTCACGAGCACCTCCCTGCCCTTGAAGAACACGCTGTCTTCCGAAAGGACTGCCATGTTCAGAGAGGTCAGGAGCTTGCCGATGCCGTGATTGATCTCGGGGTCGACGTGATACGGCCTGCCCGCGAGAATGATCGCGGGGATATCCTTCTGCTCCGCCTTGGCGAGGATCTCGCTGCCCTTGTCGCGAATGTCGCGGTAATACGCTTCCAGCCGGGCAAAGCCCTCCTGCAAGCCCTTTTTGATGAGCCCCTTTGAAAGTTTGTACTTTTTGAGCGCGGTATACAGCGCGCGCACCGTCGTCTTTTCGTCGTTGGGGTCTATGTACGGCATAACGAAATTGCCGTCGTTCAGGCGCTCGTTGTTCGCCTTCAACAATTCGGGATAGTACGCCACGACGGGGCAGTTGTAATGGTTGGTCGAATCGTGCTCGTCGAGGTTGTAGCTCTCGCAGGGGTAGAAAATGAAATCCACGCCCATATCGAGCAGGCTTTCTATATGCCCGTGCGTGAGCTTTGCGGGATAGCAGACCGTGTCGCTCGCGACGGTGTGCTGCCCCTTGAAATACAGCTGGCGGGAGGATTTTTCGCTGAGGACGACTTCAAAGCCGCACCGCTCGAAAAAGCCCGCCCAAAGGGGAAGCTGCTCGTAGAACACGAGCGCGAGCGGAATGCCGACCCTGCCGCGTTTGCCCTTTGCGCCCGTTACGCTCTTTTGGATACGTTCGTATTTATAGGCGTAAATATCCAGCTCGTCTGAATGCGGTTTGAGCCCCGCGCCCTTTTCGCACTTGTTGCCCGAAATAAATTTTCTGCCGTCGGAAAAGCCGATGACGTTGACGTTGCAGTGCGAGGTACACCCCTTGCAGACGTGGCTTTTGGACGTATAGGAAAAGTTTTTGAGCTCTTCTTCGGAGATGACGCCGCTTTCGCCGCGGATATTTTCCTTTGCGTACAGCGCCGCGCCGAACGCGCCCATCAAACCCGCGATGCCCGGGCGCACGACCTGCTTGCCCGTTTCGATCTCGAACGAGCGCAGAACGGCGTCGTTCAAAAAGGTGCCGCCCTGTACGAGAATGTTGTTGCCGAGCTCGTCGGGCGTTTTTGCGCGGATAACCTTATAAATGGCGTTTTTGACGATGGACGAGGAAAGACCCGCGGAAATATCTTCCACGCTCGCGCCTTCCTTCTGCGCCTGCTTGACCGAGCTGTTCATGAACACGGTGCAGCGGCTGCCGAGCTCGACCGGGTGTTTAGCAAAGAGCCCGAGCTTGGAAAACTCGTCTATCTCCATGCCCATCGCCTTGGCGAACGTCTGTATAAAGGAGCCGCAGCCCGAAGAACACGCCTCGTTGAGCATGATGGAATCTATCACGCCGTTTTTGATTTTAAAGCACTTGATGTCCTGCCCGCCGATGTCGATGATAAAGTCTACCTTAGGGTCGAAATAGAGCGCGGCTTTGAAATGCGCGACCGTCTCCACGATGCCGAAGTCGGCTTTGAGCGCCGCCTTCATCATGTCTTCGCCGTAGCCCGTGACCGCGGCGCCGGCGATCTTTATGCGCCCCTCTGCGAGGGAATAGATCTCGCGGAGGCGTTCCAGCACGATGTCGAGCGGCTGGCCGTTGTTGGACTGATAATGCGAATAGAGTATCTTCGCGCCGGGCGTGATGAGAATGAGCTTGGTCGTCGTGGAGCCGCTGTCTATGCCGAGGTATGCTTCTCCCGTATATGTTTTGATGTCTTCAAAGGCGAGATCGCTCTTTTTATGGCGTGCAACGAACGCCTCGTATTCGGCGCGGTCTTTAAAAAGCGGGTCGCCCGTTACGACGTCGTCGCTGCCCTTTGCCCTCTGTATGCGGGAGATCGCCTCTTCAATCGGCATTGCCTCCACGTTTTCGGAATACAGCGACGCGCCGATCGCCATGAACGACGGGGCGTTGTCGGGAAATACCGCGTGTTCGTCGTCGAGGTGCAGCGTGTCTTTGAACGCCTTGCGAAGCCCCTTGATAAAATAGAGCGGCCCGCCCAAAAAGAGCACTTTGCCCTTGATGCGCCTGCCCTGCGCGAGGCCCGAAACCGTCTGATCGACGACCGCCTGAAAAATACTGGCGGAAATATCCTCCTTTCTCGCCCCCTGATTGAGAAGGGGCTGGATATCCGACTTTGCGAACACGCCGCAGCGGGAGGCGATGGGATACACCTTTTCCGCTTTCAGGGAAAGCTCGTCCATCTCCTGCACGGAAATATTCAGGAGGGTCGCCATCTGGTCGATAAACGCGCCCGTGCCGCCCGCGCAGCTGCCGTTCATGCGCTGCTCGGCGCCGCCCGTGATAAAGATGATCTTTGCGTCCTCTCCCCCGAGCTCCACGGCCGCGTCTGCGTCGGGATAATATCTGCGGATCGCGGTGAACGCCGCCTGCACTTCCTGCACAAAGGAAACGCCGCTACGCTCGGCAAGGCCGAGCCCCGCCGAACCCGTGATGCTGATTTTGAAATCCCCTCCGAATTTTCCTTTTACGACGGAAAGCTGATCCAGGACGCACTCCTTGACGCGCGCGAAATGCCGCTCGTAGCTCGTATATAAAATTTCCTTCTCCTCGGACAGGACGGCGACCTTAACCGTCGTCGAGCCGACGTCTATGCCAAGTAATTTTGCCATAACAACTCCGTATTTTTGTCAATAAACTGAACTAAACAACGCAATTCTGCTATAACCGATGCGATTCGCTTTATTTTAACATAAATTTCGGAAAATGACAAGAATATAAATCGATGCCATAGCGGTAAATTGTGGCGTAATCATAAAAAAACAGCCGTTTACGAAAAAACGGCCGAAAAATACGGATAATTCACAGGCTTTTCCGCGTTTCAAAAACAAGCGCTCCGAACGCGCCGTGCGGAGCAAAATTTTGCACGTATCCCCGCCTCCTGCCGATACCCCGGTGCGTGGACCCTCACGAAAAAGCGGGGCGCGGAGTCTCCTCCCGCCCGCTTCAAACTTAAAAATTTTCGATTATGGCTGCGCCGCCCCCGTCTTTAACCGTCTTCCGCCTTGGAGGGGCGGCGCTTTTTTCCGTTTTTCGCCTCATACTTGCGCCGCGTGGCGTCGCCCCCGCGCAGGTGGCGCTCCGCAAGATTTTTTTCGAGTACCCTGCGCACTTGCGCAAAGAGTGCCGCATCTATCTCCGCAAGGCGCTCAGATACGTCTTTATGTACGGTGGATTTGCTGATATTGAAGTGCGCGGCGCAGTCGCGCACGGTTGCGCCCGTCTCCAATATGTATTCCGCGCAGCGCACCGCACGCCGCTCCATATACTCCCACATATTATGTCCCCCGCTTTTTCGCGATGTTACATTTTATGTCGAAGTTTGAAAAGTTATGACGTATTCCTCTTTCTTATTTCTTTGTGATCTCATTACGACCGAACGTGATTACGCCGATTATTCATTCCCGTTTTGAAACAATGGAAAAGCAACATGATTCGTCATATTTTTTCTCCCTTTTCATCCGTCCAAACGATTTGCCCTGCCTCCAAATTTATTTTCTCTTGCTTTCCGTTCAAATCAGTGAAAACGGTATCCGAACGCTTGCCGGCGTTATTTACGATCGCATAACAATTTAGGTCGGGATAATAACTGCATTCGGTATCGGGGTCGGAGGAAAACGCCCTGTACATCTCCTCTTCCTTATGCGCCGCCCAGAACATGGCTCGGTATAAAAGCCGCGCGTTCTGCGCGCTGTACGGGAGCCCTGCCATGTACACGCCCCTGCCCTTGCCGTAAGCGTTCGCCGCAAGTTTCACTTCTCCCACGTTCACGTTGCGCTTGAACCTGTCGGAGAAAGTTATGTCCAACACTTCCGTACCGTTCAACGCGTAAACGTT
>DXCL01000041.1 GCA_019115995.1 Candidatus Borkfalkia avistercoris | reverse complement strand
CAGAGAGCAGGTTACAACGCAATATAACATCAATACCCCCGTACCTACGAAGAACGGCATCACGCTGGATACGGCAACGACGTATAACGGCGCTCCCACCACAAAAATCGAGTTTACCGACGTACCCGATGCATGGTTCGGTCCTTTCCGCCTGAACTTTTCGTATGTGGATTCGGCAACAGACCTCAGCGATTATACGCATATCCGCTTCTATCTCAGAGGATATACTTATAGTGCCGCCCGTCCCGTTACCTACTTCTTGGCGTATAACGGCGTACGTTTTACGGAACCCGTTTCTCTCACTTCCGGTTGGACGGAGGTAACGATCGACCTTACGGCGAATAATATCACCGATCTCAGTCTGCTGACAGTTGCTTTTAATACGCTTGATGGTAGCAACGGTTATGGTTCGGTGTGGAATGAAGCGGGCAGATTCTATGCAAACATCTCCGCAGTGTACGGCGTACGCATGGCAGACGATATACAGCTCTCTTCCGATACGCGCACGGCGTATACGCTTGGGGAAACGATCGATTGGAGCTCCTTTGCCGTAGAATCCGAAAAATATCCCGATCTCGCTTACGACTATACCATCAACGGAACGCCTGCCGAAGAATTTGAATTTTCTGCCGCGGGTACGTATACGTTGACGGCTTCGGTCACAACGCCCGGCTATATCGGCGAACAGACGTTTACGATTACCATATTTGAGCCCGAAGCTTTCGGCACGATAACCGTCGCCGAGGCGGAAGATACGATCTCGCAGATCGTGCCTCGCGGTTGGGGAGAAGACAAGACCGATAACTCTTACGTGGCAGACTTCAACGGCCGCGACGCGATCATGGCGGAAACAAATCCCGAAACGTCGGATTCCAACGGCAATTCTTACAAGTGGCCCGGTATCGACATTCACACTCCCTGGACCGTTGCGGATTTGCAGTGGTTTAAGGAGCAGGGCTATACCACGATGGTCATTCCCGTATATATCGCAGATTCGTCCGCGGCTTCGATCGGCATTTGCTACGGGGCAGACGATAGCAACGTAACCACTGTTGCCACCGGCGAGTGGGTCGAGCTGGAAATCCCCATCGACACGGTGATCGGAAGCTATGATACGACGCTGAGCAACTACTTTATCTATATCAACAACGGAAACAGCGGCAGCTACATCACCTATTATATTGCAGACATCACGTTAACGGTATAAAAAACAGACGGCAGGCCTCGGGAGGGCCGCAGAGCCCTCCCGAGAGCTTTTTAAGGAAAAGAGAAAATATGAATAACTGGTTATACGGCAAATTTGTCGCACACAGAGGCTTGCACACCGAAACGATCAGTGAAAACACCCTCCTCGCTTTCGAAAACGCGATCGCGCACGGCTATAACATCGAGCTCGACGTTCAGCAGTCGAAAGACGGCAAACTCGTCGTCTATCACGATTTGAACCTCGGCAGGCTCACCAACTGCGCGCAGAACGTATCCGAAACCGATTACCGCTCCCTGATGCAGGATATCCGTTACCGCGCCACGGGGCAGAGCATCCCCGATTTTTCTTCGGCGCTCGCCGTCTGCAAGGGCAGGGCGGGGCTGATGATAGAAGTAAAAAAGTGCGCGTACGAAGCAAACGTAATCGACATGGAGCCGCAAATTTTGCAAACGCTCCGCGCCTACGAGGGCGAATTTGTCGTAAAATCTTTCAATCCGTTTACCGTTTTGTGGTTTTTAGAGCACGCGCCCGAGTTTACCGTCGGCTTTTTGTCTGAATACGACAGTTTGGAAGATTACCTCCCCGAAAGCCGCGCGGCGGTGGAGAAAATTTTGTTTACGGGCGAACGGCGCGCAGACTTTTTCGACTACTGCGTCGGAAAGATCGGCAGCCCGCTGTGGAACAGCGTGCACGGAAAAATGCCCTGTTTTGCGTGGGTCGTGCGCAGCCAGTTGCAGTACGAGCAATGTAAAAAGCAGGTTTCCAACATCATTTTTGAAGACTTTTTACCGGAGATGTAAGCCATGTTTACTTATGCGGTCATAGGATTCGGCGCCCGCGGCAGGAAATATTCCGCCTATCTCAAAGAGCGTGGCGCAAAGCTTGTCGCCGTGTGCGACTGCGACGAAGCCGTGTTCTCCGTCGCCCGTAAAGACTACGGGCTGAAAGAGGAACAGCTGTTTACCGACAGCGCGTCGTTTTTTGCAAAGGGAAAACTCGCCGATCTTCTCATCGTCGCCACGACCGACCGCGCGCATACGGAGCCGTCGGTGCGGGGCATGCAGCTGGGGTACGACATCCTGCTCGAAAAGCCCATCGCAACGTCGAAAGAGGAGTGCGGGCGCATCGAGGCGGCGGCGCAGAAATACCGCAGGCGGGTCATCGTGTGCCACGTCCTGCGCTATTCGCCCTTTTTCCGCAAGATACGCGAGCTGATCGAGGGCGGCGGCTTCGGCAAGGTCGTTACCGTCAACCACACCGAAAACGTGGGCTATTGGCATTTTGCCCATTCCTTTGTGCGCGGAAACTGGCGCAACGAGGAGGAGAGCACCTTCATGCTGCTCGCAAAATGCTGCCACGACCTCGATATTCTGGTTTACCTTATCGGCGCGAACTGTTCCGCCGTCAGCTCGATGGGGGAACTTTCCTGGTTTTATCCGGGCAATCCCGAAAAAGGCGCGGATTTCTGCTTCGAATGCGCAAAAAAAGACTGCCCTTACAACGCGGAAAAATTTTACCTTGCAAACCCTCTGTGGGTCAAGGTGCCCGCGCTTCCCGAAGAGGGGAGGGAGGAGTTTATCCGCAGCTGGGTCAACCGGAAGGAGAATCCGTACGCCCGCTGCGTGTACGCCTGCGATAACGACGTCGTCGATCATCAGATCGTCAACATGCAGTTCGAAAACGGCGCCACGGCGCACCTCACGCTCACGGCGTTCACCAAAGATTTTTACCGCAACATCAAGGTGTGCCTTGAAAAGGGCGTGATCGAGGGAGACATGCGCGACAAAAAGCTGCGCGTCTGCCGTTTCGGGCAGGAAGAGGAGATCATCGACCTTTCCGACGCGTTTTCCGACGCGCACGGCGGCGGAGACGCGCGCCTGATCGACGACGTTTGCGAGATCATGGAGGGGCGAAAAAAATTCAGCGACACCTCGATCGGCGCCTCCATGCAGAGCCATAAGATCGCTTTTGCGGCGGAAGAGAGCAGAAAAAGCGGCGGAGAAGTAAAAAAAGTGTAACTGCGCGCAAGGGCGCGGAGAGGTATCTATGGAAAGGAAAGGTCGGGTTACGATCCCCACGGACGCGGGATACGAAGCGGAAACGAAGGAGATAGCGTTGAAGTGGGGAGCGGACGCGGTGCGCGACTGCGACGGGACGAAGCTTCCCGAAAACGCCGGGGAACTGGCGGAAAAGGTATACGAAACGTATTTCGTAACGCGCGGCGACGTGGCGTGGGCGAAATCGCACCCCGAGGAATTGCAGCATTTTTTCCTGATGAGCGAGCGGAAGACCGCGCGGAGCGAAAAGCTTGCGATCTTCCCCGCGGAAGGGTATTATGCGGAGCAGGTGAAGCCGGACTATTCGGCGGAATCGCTGCGGTACTGGCAGGTATACGACCGCACGGCGGGCAAAGAGCACAAGCTTTGGCATGTATCGGCGGAGGAAGGCTGCGTATACATAGAGGGAGCGAAGCCGTATCACGAGTACACGGTGTCGTTTCTGGCGCACAACGTGTGGGATTCCACGCAGATGTACAACTACATCACGAACGGATGGGAAACGGATAAGCACAGCCCGTACGATCCGAGGTATCCGAAGACGGCGGAGCATATCAAGGCGCAGCTGAAAAGCTGGCTGGAAACGCACCCGCAGGTGAACGTGGTACGGTTCACGACGTTCCTGTACCACTTTTTTCTGGTATTCAACGGATCGGGAAAGGAAAAGATTGTAGACTGGTTCGGATACAACGCGACGGTGAGCCCGCGCGCCCTGGAAGGGTTCGAAAAGGAATACGGGTATGCGCTCACGGCGGAAGATTTTATAGACGAAGGGTATTACAACAGCCCGCACCGCGTGCCGAAGAAGGCATTTTCAGACTACATGGACTATACGATGCGCTACGTGGCAAAGACGGTGAAGGAACTGGTGGAGATCGTGCACGCATATGGCCGGGAAGCGATGATGTTTTTGGGCGATTCGTGGATCGGAACGGAACCGTACGGGAAGTATTTTACGGAGCTGGGGCTGGACGCGGTCGTGGGGAGCGTCGGGGGCGGCGTGACGGTGCGCATGCTCTCAGACATGCCCGGATTGAGATACACCGAAGGGCGCATGCTGCCGTATTTTTTCCCGGATACGTTTTACGAAGGGAACGAATCGAAAGCGGTGGCGGAGCTGAACGGGAACTGGCTGACGGCGCGGCGGGCGATGATGCGCAACCCGATAGACCGGATCGGTTTCGGGGGATATCTTTCATTGGCGGCAAAGTTCCCGAAGTTCGTGGAGCGCGCGGGCGAGGTCTGCGACGAATTCCGGAGCATATACGAAAACGCGAAGGGCAAAAAACCGCACAACGCGGTAAAGCTCGCGGTGCTGAACAGCTGGGGCAGGCTCAGGAGCTGGCAATGCTATATGACGGCGCACGAGCTGTGGTATCAGCAGACGTATTCGTACCAGGGGCTCACGGAAGCGCTGTCGGGCATGCCCGCAGAGGTGCGGTTCATAAACTTTGAAGACGTAAAGGCGGGCGCCCTGGAAGAGGTAGATGCTGTGCTCAACGCGGGAGACGCATACACGGCTTGGTCGGGCGGAGAGAACTGGCTGGACGAAGCGGTGCAGGAAAAGGTGCGCGGATTCGTTGCGCGCGGCGGCGGGTTCATCGGCGTGGGAGAGCCGACGGCCTGCGCGAAGAACGGCAGATATTTTCAGCTTGCAGACGTGTTGGGGGTAGACGAGGAGAGAGGACTGTCCCTGAACACCGACAAATACAACGTAACGGCAATGGGTGAACACTTCATCTTTGCGGAAACGCCGGAGCCGGACTACGGCGAGGATAAGAAGAACATCTACGCGCTGGAAGGCGCGCAGGTGCTCAAAATGGCTTATTCGGCGCGGTGTAACAGAAAGGTGAACGTGGGCGAGGTAAAAGCGGCGGTGAACGAATACGGAGAAGGAAGGAGCTTTTACGTTACGGGCCTTCCGTATACGTTAGAGAACGCGCGGCTGCTGTACCGGGCGCTGCTGTGGGTGACGAAAAAGGAAGAGCATGCGCGCAGAGCGTACAGCGAAAACCCGAATGTAGACTGCCATTTCTATGAAGAGAGCGGAAAATATGCGTTGGTGAACAATGCGGAAAGCGAACAGGAAACCGTCTTTTACGATATGAACGGCAATGCGAAAAAAATTTCTCTCGCCCCCATGCAGATCCTGTGGCTCTGATTTTTCCGAACCTGCGTTTTCTCCGTTGACACGGCAAAAAAGTTGGCGTATAATGATTAAACAATCATTATACGATTCCGCGCACGGCGGAGAAGAACGGAGATACTGCGATGAAGATCAAATATTTGGGAACGGCGGCGTACGAGGGGGTTCCTTCTCCCTTCTGTCAATGCGAAACATGTAAAAGGGCGCTTGCGGCGGGGGGCAGGAATATCCGTTCCCGTCAGCAGGCGCTTATAGACGGCGTGCTTTTGCTCGATTTCAATGCGGATACCGTATATCATTCGCACAGGTACGTCCTGGATTGGTCAAAGATCGGCGACTGTCTCATCACCCACAGCCACTGCGATCATCTGTATCCCGACGACGCGGAGATCGCCTCGCGCGCGTACAGCCACGAGCACCCGCCCATTCGTTTTTACGCGGCGGAAAGCGGATATCAGATGCTGCGCCCGATCACGGAAAAAGAGGACAGCAACGCGAGCGTTTCTCTCGCGGAGGCGGGCAGGGAGTTTACGGCAGCGGAGGGCAGATACCGCGTTTTGCCGCTCGCCGCCGATCACGACCCGTCCTCTTCCCCCCTGATTTACGCGATCGAAAGAGACGGAAAACGCATGCTCTACGCGCACGACACGGGCGTGTTCCCCGAAGAGACGTTTAACGGTCTTTGTTCGTTCGGCAGGCTGGATTTTATTTCTTTCGACTGTACGGGCTGCCTCGGGGAAACGCGAGACTGGCGCCGCGGGCACATGAGCCTGAAAACGGTAAAGGAAGTATTCGAACGTCTGTGCGCGCTCGGCGCGGCAGACGCGGCTACGGTCAAGGTCGTAAGCCATTTTTCGCATAACGGCGGGCAGACGTACGACGAGATGCGTGAGATTGCGGAAAAAGACGGCTATATCGTAGCATACGACGGATTGGAGATAGAATTTTAAGCGATGAAACGTGGAGTTATCTTCGATAAAGACGGAACGCTGCTCGACTTTGAGGCGTTTTGGCTGCCCGTTACGGAGGGCGCGCTCAACGAGCTGGCGCATAAGTTCTGCGTATCGGAGCAGGCGGTAAGAGCAGCGGAGGAAAAACTGGGGATCAGCTGCGGAAGGGCGGAGAGGAACGGCGTGCTCTGTGCGGGAACGTACGCGCAGATGGCGGAAATCGTGCGGGAAGTTTTTTCCGAATACGGCACGGAAGCCGCCGAGCGGGAAATGTACCGCGAGGTGTGCCGCGCCTTTGAAGAAAATATGCACCGCGGGGAGATCCTGCCTTCCTCCGCGCGTCTTAAAGATACGCTGCTCGCGCTGAAAAAAGAGGACTATCGCCTGTTCGTCGCTACGACGGACAATGCCGGCATCACCGCCGCGTGCCTGCAAAAGCTGGGGATCGAAGGCCTTTTCGACGGCGTATACACCGACGGCGCGGGATACCCCGCAAAGCCGGATCCTTTCATCATCGATATGATCGTAAAAGAGCACGGCGCGGAGAGGGAAGGCCTTGCAATGGTGGGAGATACGCGCACCGATCTGTTTTTTGCGAGGCGGGGGCGCATTTTGGGGATAGGTTACGCGCAGAACGAGCGGGAAAAGAGGCTGCTCGCGCCGCTCGCCGACGAGGTGATCGGCGATTTCTGCGAGCTTCCCCGAATTTTAGAAAGAAAAATACGGGTTTATTAGAAGCCTGTAAACGTCTTGGACGGCATGTTTGCGCGGAAAAACGATCGCTTTTCCGCGCGTTTTTTATTTAAACCACTGCATTTTAACGCAGGGAGCGCGGGCAAAAAGCGAGATTTCGGAAAGAGTGTTCTTTTCTCGCCGCAGACGGCGCGCCGATCCAAAGAAAATTGCCGAGTTCGGGCATTTTAATTGACTTAACTTTCCGATTGTGGTATAGTGTTAGCATACTTTTACGGGGATCACGAATGAAGGCGCTTGAAGAAAAAATTATGGCGGAAGGAACCGTGCTTCCGGGCAACGTGCTCAAAGTAGGGAGCTTTCTCAATCAGCAGATGGATTCCGATCTCATCATGGAGATCGGCAAAGAGATCGCACGCTTGTACGCGGGCGAAAAGATCACGCGCGTGCTCACGGTGGAGTCCTCGGGGATCGCCATCGCGGTGGCGGCGGGCATCGCTCTGCATGTTCCTTCCGTGTTTGCCAAAAAGCACAAGAGCGCCAATATGCCCAAAGAGGTCTTTACCGCGCCCGTTTACTCGTATACGCATAAAGAAACGTACGAGATCGCGGTCGCGAAGGAATATATCGGCAGGGAAGACAACGTTCTTATCGTAGACGATTTTCTCGCCAACGGAAACGCCGTGCGCGGGCTGATGCGCATTATAGAAAAAGCGGGCGCGCGCCTTGCGGGTTGCGCCATCGCCATAGAAAAGGGATTTCAGGGCGCCGGAGACGAGCTCCGCGCGCAGGGGATCCGTGTGGACTCTCTCGCCATCGTGCAGTCGATGGAGGGCGGCAGGGTCGAATTCCGCGCGCAATAAACGGCGCGGTTTTTTTGCTTTCAGGGAATAAATTGCATTTTAATGCAAAAAGGAGAACGATATGAAAAAATTGTTGGCTTTGTGTCTCGCCGCGCTGCTTGCGGTGGCGGGCATCAGCGTGTTTGCGGGCTGTTCCAGAGACGACGGTACCGTAAAGGTGGGTTTTATTGCTCTGCATGACAAGAACTCGACTTACGACAAAAACTTTATCGAAGCGATCGAACAGGTGTGTAAGGAGAAAAACGTTACGCTCGATCTGAGAACGGGTATCCCCGAAGACGATACTTGCTATCAGACCGCGTGCGAACTTGCCGACGACGGCTGCGACGTGATCTTTGCCGATTCCTTCTCGCACGAACAGTTTGTGGTCAGAGCGGCAAAAGAATATCCCGAAGTACAGTTCTGCCACGCAACGGGCGTTACGGGGCATACGGGCGAAGTCAAAAACTTCCACAACGCGTTCGCGTCCATCTATGAAGGCAGGTATCTTGCGGGCGTTGCGGCCGGCATGAAACTTGCGGAAATGAGAGACAATAATGAGCTGACGGCCGCAAATTACGACAGCGGAGTACTCGGACAGGGCAACATTAAAATCGGATACGTCGGCGCGTATCCCTATGCGGAGGTCATTTCCGGTTACACGGCTTTCTATCTCGGCGCGAAATCGATCGTAGAAAATCTCATAATGGACGTCGAATTTACCGGTTCCTGGAACGATCAGACGAAGGAAAAGGAAACGGCAACTACGTTTATCACGAACGGTGCGGCGCTCATTTCGCAGCATGCAGACTCTCTCGGGGCGCCTTCCGCCTGCGAAGAGAAGGGGGTTCCCAACGTCGCTTACAACGGAAACACAAGCACGACCTGCCCGAAAACGTATCTCGTTGCCACGAGGATCAACTGGGTTCCGTATTTCGAATATATGATCGATTGCGTGCTCGAAGGTGAGGAAATAGATTACGACTGGTGCGGCACGCTTGCAACCGGCTCCGTGGTGGTGGAAGCGCTCGGCAAAAACGCGGCGGAAGGCACCCAGGCAAAGCTCGACGAGGTCAAGGCAAAGCTGATGAGCGGCGAACTGCATGTGTTCGACTGCTCGAAGTTCACGGTGGGCGGGCAGACCATATCTTCCGCTTTGGCAGATATTGACGGAGATTATACGGCGGAGACACAGGTTGTCGAGGACGGCATCTACTACGAATCCAAACTCCGTTCCGCGCCTTATTTCGATCTTAAAATAGACGGTATCAACGCGCATACGGATAACTGATCATAATTAAATCTGACGGCAAGACGGCGAAGAGTCTCTCTCCGCCGCTTGTTGTTTTCGCACAAAATTTTTACGAGGTGCCGAAGTGAACGAAAATCTCGCTCTCGAACTGAAAAACATCAGCAAATATTTCGGCTCGGTCGCGGCGAACAAGGGGATAGACCTCACGCTCCGCAAAGGGGAGATCCTCGCCCTGCTCGGAGAAAACGGCAGCGGCAAAACCACGCTCATGAACATGATCTCGGGGATCTACTATCCCGACGAGGGTCAGATCTTCGTGAACGGGCGTCAGGTCGCCATCTCTTCCCCGCAAGACGCGTTCCGCTGTAAGATCGGCATGGTGCACCAGCACTTCAAGCTCATCGACCTCTTTACCGCCGCGCAGAACATCGTGCTCGGCGTAAAGGGCGGGCGATACGGCCTGAAAAAGATCAACGACGAGGTGCGCGCCATCGCCGAAAGGTACGGCTTCGAGCTGGATCCGAAAAAGAAGATCTACGATATGTCCGTTTCCGAAAAGCAGACGGTGGAGATCATAAAAGTGCTTTACCGCGGCGCGGATATCCTCATTCTCGACGAGCCGACCGCCGTTCTCACCCCGCAGGAGACGGAAAAGCTCTTTTCCGTCATGCGCGCGATGAAGGCAGACGGCAAATCCATCATTATCATCACGCATAAACTGCACGAAGTCATGGCGATCTCCGACCGCGTGGCCGTCCTTAGAAAGGGCGAATACATCGGCTGCGTGGATACGGAAAAGACGAATGAGTCCGCCCTCACCGAAATGATGGTGGGGCAGAAGGTCGCGCTCAACATCGAGCGCCCCGAAACCAGGTTCGACAAGCCGCTTTTGGAGATACGCGATCTCTGCGTCGACAGCGACGAGGGCAGCCGCGCCATAGACGATCTGAGCTTTTTTATCCGCGGCGGAGAGATCCTGGGCGTGGCGGGCATTGCCGGCTGCGGGCAGAGGGAGCTGTGCGAGGCGATCGCGGGGCTGCGCAAGATCGAATCGGGCGGCATTTACCACGAGGGCGAGAGTATCGTGGGGCTTTCTCCCAAGGAGATCTCGCACAAGGGCATTGCGATGAGCTTTATCCCCGAAGACAGGTTGGGCATGGGGCTTGCGCCGTCTTTGTCCATTACCGACAATATGATGCTGAAAAATTATCAGGATCACACCTACGGCATAAAACCGCTCGCAGTAGAGGAAGGGGACAAGTCTTTGAAAGCGAAAATGCGGCGCGCCGTCAATAAAACGGGCGCGTGGCTGAACCGCCACTGTATTTTCGTGAACCGCAAAATCGCGCGCGCAGACGCGGAACGCGTCATAAAGGAATTGGATATCGTTACGCCCTCCGCCGAAACGCCCGTAAGGAAACTTTCGGGCGGCAACCTGCAAAAGGTGCTGCTCGGCAGGGAAATTCTGACCGAGCCGAACGTGCTCATCACGGCGTACCCGGTGCGCGGGCTCGACATCAACTCGTCTTATCTCATCTACGATATACTCAACCGCCAGAAAAAGAGCGGTACGGGCGTTCTGTTTATCGGGGAAGACCTCGACGTGATGCTCGCTCTGTGCGACAAGATCATGGTGCTCTGCCACGGCAGGCTCATGGGCGTCGTGCATGCCGAAAAGACGACGAAGGAACAGCTCGGGCTCATGATGGCGGGCGCGCTCGACCTCATGGAAGAAAAGGGTAAGCCGATGGGCATTGCGAAAGATTCTCAGATCGGGGAGGAGCACACATGGGACGCATAAAAGAACCGCTGATTCATATTACCCGTCGGGAAGATATGCCCGTATGGAAAGGGCTGCTTATCCGCGTTGCGGCGATCGTTGTCGCTCTCTGCATCAGCGCGGCGTTCATTTCGGCTGCGTCGCCCCGTTCGCGCGGATTTTTCGATTATTTCGGGTCGCTCTTTTCGGGCGCATTCGGCACCGAGCGGCGCATCTGGATCCTGTTGCAGAACACGGCGCTTCTGCTCGCGGTCGCGGTGGCGCTCGTCGTGGCGTTCAAAATGAAGTTCTGGAACCTCGGCGGCAACGGGCAGATACTCATGGGCTGCCTTGCCTGTGCGATGTGCATGTATTATCTGGGCGGCAAGCTTCCCGATCCCGTCGTATGGCTTTTGATGCTGGTTACGGGCGTCGTCGCCGGGGCGATATGGGCGCTCATTCCCGCAATATTCAAGGCGTTTTTCAATACGAACGAGTCGCTCTTTACCCTCATGATGAATTATATCGCCGTTTGCCTGGTAGCGTTTTTTATCGCGTTGTGGTATCCGAACGGTACGGGCGCGATGCCGCCTTTGGAGGACGCGACTTTTCCCACATTCGGCAGCGGGCAGATGGGCAGAACGCTTCCCGTTTTGCTCGTAGCGGTGTTGGTTACCGCCGTTATTTACTGTTATCTCCGCTTTCATAAACACGGTTTTGAAATTTCCGTCGTAAGCGACAGCACGAATACGGCAAGGTATGCGGGGATCAACGTAAAAAAAGTTATCATTCGCACGATGATCCTTTCGGGCGCGCTGTGCGGGCTGGTGGGCGTATTGCTCGTGGGTTCCGTCAACCACATGGTCAGCACCTCTATGGACGGCAATATGGGCTTTACCGGCATCATGGTCGCGTGGATGGGCAATTTCAACCCGCTCATCATGGCTGCGGTTTCGCTTTTCATCATCTTTCTCTCCCGCGGCATGGCGCAGGTGTGCACCGATTTCGGGTATACCAGCGAGGCGCTTTCCGATACGGTCATCGGCATAATTTACTTTTTCTTTATCGCTTGCGAATTTTTTATCCGCTATAAAGTGCATATCAACAATAAAAAAATCGCTAACATTTTCCGTCCGAAAAAGAAAAGCGGCGGAAAAGACCCGGAATCCCGGACAGATCCACCTGAGGAAGAGTCGCAGGAGGTGTCGTTCGAACGGGCAGAAGACGCTGAGAGCATATCTGCGAAACAAGAGCAGTGCTCCGCGAACGGGGCGGACGCTTCGGAAATTTGTATCGACGGGGAGGGAAATTAAATGGACGTTTTTTTCTCAAACGCCATTGAATTCGGCGTCATATTTCTGTTCGGCTGCGTAGGCGAAATACTCACGGAAAAGTCGGGGCATCTCAATCTCGGTATCCCGGGGATCATGTGCGTGGGTGCGGCAGGCGGCTGCTTCGGCGCAAAATTGTGCATGGCAGGAGCGGATCCGAACGGCGTTCTGACCGTACTTGTCTCCGTTTTATTTGCCATGATCTTTGCGGGGGCTTTGGGCGGCATATATGGCTTTCTGACGGTATCCCTTCGCTGTAATCAGAACGTAACGGGGCTTGCCTGCACCATTTTCGGCGTCGGTTTTACTTCTTTCTTTCTTAATAACATCGTGCTTACGGAAGGGGTGAGCGCAAAACTTGCGCAAGCCGGCCGCAGCTATTTCAACGCGCACATACCGGGCGCGGATTCTCTCGGATGGTTCGGCACCATCTTTTTACAGCACGGCGTTCTCGTCTATCTCGCGATCGTCATCGCCGTATTGGCGGCGCTCATGCTGCGCTATACCAAAGTCGGGTTGCACCTTCGCGCCGTCGGAGAAAATCCCGCCACGGCAGATGCAGTCGGCATCAACGTGACCCGTTATAAGTATACCTTTATTCTTGCGGGCGCCGCAGTCGCGGGCCTCGGAGGGCTGTGCTATATCATGGGGTATATGAACGGCATTGTCGACGCTACGGTCGACCAGACGATACAAGGCATCGGTTGGCTCTCTATCGCGCTCGTCATCTTTACGATGTGGAAGCCCGCGCTCGCCATCATAGGTTCCATTCTCTTCGGTGCGCTGTACATTTTATCGTCACGCATTACGGGTATTTCGTTTGTGCAGACCAAACTTCTTGAGCTGATTCCGTACGTCGTTACGATCATCGTGCTGATCGCTACGAGCATCGCGGGCCGCCGTGAAACCCAGCCGCCCACGAGCCTTGGGCTTTCGTATTTCCGAGAGGACAGATGAGCGCAAAAAGAGCAGCATGAATTAAACGGAAAAAGAACAGAATTTTATCAAACTCTGAGAGAGCCGGGCTACTTGCCCGGCTCTCTCTGTTTTATTTATGCAAAAAATTTTTGAAAAATTTTTAAATTTGGTATTGACAAAACGAAAAGTGCATGATATAATCTACACGAAAACGTTTTCGTACATTCCGATAACGTTTTCGAATGCGTCTAAAACGTTTTCGAAATAAGTCATGTAAAAATACGGTGCAGCGAAGAAATAAATGATAAAATAAGATTTCCAAAGCAAAAAATATTTCATAGGGAAAGAGGAGGAAATAAGATGAAAAAAATGTTGGCGATCGCAGTTACTGCCGCGCTTGCGGCGGGCTGCTTTGTCGGCTGCACACAGCCGACAGAACCGAGCGGGAACGATTATTCGGATATTTATAATTACGGCGACGAATATTTCCGAAGCATCGGAGAGAGAACGACTCTGGATTTTGATTCTCCCGATTATCTGTATAACGATTTTTCGGAGGGGATCGACGAGCGCTTTTCCATGGTCACGGGAATTTGGGGGAACGACGGCTTTTTAAAGCATCAGGGCGTTCAGGCCGACAACGTATTTCTCACGACGGGCGGCGATCTGGCGATCCGTATTAACGGAGACTATTATCGGGGCGAAGGCGTGGGCAATACGAACGGGATCCGCACGGGCGCGGCCCTCGTAACCGACTTCGACATGGGCCCCGGCAGATTCGAGGTGCGCATGAAGGCAGCGCCGAGAAGCGGCGTCTGCTCCGCTTTTTGGACGTATCAGTACGACAGCGCCGACCCTTCGGAAAACGGCTGGAACGAGATCGATATAGAGATTTTGGGCGGCGGGGCAAACTCTTTTGACAGCATCATGTATACCACATGGCAGAGCGCGACCAAGCCGAATACCGCAACTCCCGCGCTGGACGAGGTGCGTTTGAGCGACAACGAATGGCACGTGCACACCTTCGACTGGTATACCGATTATATGGGTACGGGGCAGGGCAGGATCGACTGGTATATAGACGGGGAGCTCGTGTATTATACGGAAAAGACGGTCGCGCTCAAATCGGGCAACCTTTGGATAGGCGCGTGGCGGCCTTCGGAGTTTGCCGGAGATTCCTCCTTCGAAACGACATATATGCTCGTCGACTGGGTGCGCTATACGCCTTTTTTGGATCAGGCGGGGTGGATCGAAACGGATTATCGGAGCGAATTCAACAGCTACGACAAGAATTTTCCGCTTGAACGCATCGAGATGACGGACGAAATGCTAAATCAGCGCCTGGCAAACAGCGGCTTTGAGAATGTGGATACCGAAGAAACGGTACCGAAAGAACCGTTTGTGGAAGATTACGAGTCGTTCGCCGCGGTCGGCTGGAAAAAGAGAACGATCCGTGAGGACGAGAGCGACGGTACCTCCGTACTAGACGCATACAGCGGAGAAAGGGCGCTGCGCGTTACGAAGGGGGCTGTGGAACAGGAAGTAGAGGGAGCCTTCGAGGGATTTCGTTACGATCTCAAATTTTGGGCGAAAAAGGCGGGAAGCGAAAACGGAGAGCTGCTGATACGTTATTATACGAAGGACGGCAGTACGATCTCGGAGGAGACGATCTCTATAACTTCTGCGGAATATGCGATGTATGAAAAGGCGATCACTGCGCCCGAAGGGTGTGCAAAAATCAGGCTTTCCCTTCGTTCGGGAGTATTTGACGATATGACCTGTACCTATAAAGGGCAGGGTTAAAAGGAGGAAAACGATATGAAAAAAATCATTTCTTTGATGCTGGGTGCGGCGGTCGCCGTATCGGTACTCATCGCGGGCGCAGGGTGCGCGCCGCAGAAGAGTCAGGCAGGCGTCGTTACCATCGGTTATTACGACGGCGGCTACGGCACGGCGTGGCTGGACGACGTCATCGATAAATACCGTGCCGAAACGGGAGGGGAAGTCGTTTACGACGCAAATTCTTCCGTACTGGCGACGATGGAATCCGACCTGCGCGACGACAACGCTTACGACATCTACATTTCGCACGGGATCCCGATGGAAAGATACGCGGCCTCCGGTTACCTTAAAAATCTCGACGATCTGTATACGGAGGAGGTCTCCGAAGGAGTGACCTTTGAAGACAGGGTCATCGATAGCGCGCTTGAAGTGTCTAAATACGAGGGTCATTATTATAAAGTGCCGTATACGCAGGGCGTGGGCGGCATCGTTTACAACAAAACGATGTTTGAAAAAAATAAATGGCCCGTTCCGGATACATATGAAGGTCTCGTGGCTCTCTGCAAGACGATACGAGATGCGAAAATAGAGGTGGAAGATTCGTACGTTGCGCCTTTCGTGTGGTCGGGCAACGGCGAAGAATATATGTGGGATTATCTGGTCAACGAATGGTGGGCGCAAATGGTCGGCGTGGATAAGATCGAAAAGACGGTGCAATACGAGAGCATGGAGGTATTCGATCCGAACGGCAATTACAAGGAATTCAAGCAGGCCTATTCGCTTTGGTATGATCTGATCGCGGCGGAAAAGGGCAACAGCGTGAGCGGCGTGGAGGGGCTTACCAAAACGACGAGCCAGGCAGCGTTCAAAAACGGGCTGGCGGCGATGATCCCCAATGCGCACTGGATCTATAACGAAATGAGTTCGCTCGATCTCGGTTTTGAAATGGGCTTCATGCCTACGCCCGCCGCGCCCGGCACCACAGGAGAGACGAAGTATAACTATCTGGTCGGCTTCGGAGACAGCATCGTGGTCTCTGCAAATACGCCCAACTATGAGGAAGTCAAAAGCTTTTTGAAGTTTTTGGCAAGGCCGGAAAGCTGCGCTTCGTTTACGGAAAAGACGAACGGGACTTTTCTTGCTTTCGATTATTCGAGCGTTACCATCGACAGCAGCGCTGTAACGCCGCAGGCAATGACATTTATACAATCTGTAAAGGATAAGTTGGAAACGAGCGTTTCGTTCAGTACCTATTCCTCCGCAAAGATCTCTTACATGACGAACGAGCTGATGACGTTTCCCGGCAATCAATATTTTTACACGGCGGCGTATACGAACAGCAGTTCGCTGATCAACGGGAATATAACGCCCGATTCCGTTTTCGATTATCTCTATTCGTACGTGCAGAACAACTGGAACCGCTGGACGATCATGGCGGGGCTCCGTTGACGGCGCAAGGGGGGGGGAGTATGCTTGGCAAAGCAAACGAAAAAGAAACGTCAAAGAAAAAGAAAAAATTTTTTACGAAGAGGAATGTTTTTATCGTCTGCATGTTGGCGTATCCCGTATGCCAGTTTCTGATCATGTGGATATTCGTCAATATCGACAGCGTATTGATGACGTTCAAAATATGGACGCCCGCGGGTTTTGAGTGGCAGGGGTTGAATAATTACCGTATGCTCTTCGACTCTCTCGCCTATGATAAAGTCACGCAGACGGTGATCCTCAACTCCCTTTCGTACGCGGCAGTCAATCTGGTCATCTTGGCTCTGTCTGTATTCGCGTCATTCTTTATCTATAAAAAAGTGCCCCTTTCCAAGGCATTCCGCGTTATATTTTATCTCCCGTCTATATTGCCTTTGGTAATTCTGGCGTTTGCCTTTACGATGGCGCTGGATCCGCTGTACGGCGTGGTGACCGCCCTGTTAAAATGGGCGGGCGTCGAAAATCCGCCCGTCTGGTTCGGCGGCGAACCGATCGCGCAGTACTCCATTTGGGTGTTCTGCATTTGGGCGGGGCTGGGCTACAACATCATTCTGCTCAGCTCGGCGATCTCCCGCATTCCGAAAGACGTCGTAGACTACGGCAAGCTGGAAGGGGTAGGCTATATGCGCGAATTGTTCAGCCTCGTGATCCCTCTCGTCTGGCCGACTTTTACGACGATCACGGTCATGGCGCTGATGGCGCCGTTCAGCGTTTACTTGCAGCCCATGTTTCTTACAAAGGGCATGCACAACACGAAAACGATCTCCTTCAAAATTTTTGAAGTGACGCAGGGCGGCGGCTCGGGCATGGAATACTGGGCGACGTTCGGTTTGTTCCTGTCTTTGATCGGCGCCCCGATCATTCTGCTGATCCGCAAGCTGATGGAGCGTTGCTTTAAAGACGTGGATTTCTGAGCGTACAGGGGGAACGGATATGATAAAGACGAAAGTACACAAATCCAAAAAGATATTTGTTCACAGGCGTGAGGACGAAAACGATTCGCGCGAAATGCGCACCGTGCCGCAGAGGGTTGCGATCTGCATTGCGCTTGTCGTTTTCTTGATCTATGCGGTTACGTTGATCTATCCATTTTTTTATATCGTGATGAACGCGTTTAAGAGGACGTCGGAATTTACGTCTAACTTCAACGGTTTGCCGCAGACATGGACGTTTGAAAATTTTATATCCGCGATCAGATACCGCACGCCCACCACGCGGTTCAGCATTCCGGAAATGTTTTTGGTCAGCGTAATGCTTTCTTTCGGCGGAACGATTTTAACGGTGCTCTCCTCCTCCATGGCGGCGTATACCATGGCAAAGTATAATTTCAGAGGCAAAGAGATCATTTACAGCATCGTGATATTTTCGCTGATCGTACCTATCGTAGGAACGCTTCCCGCTACATTGCAGCTGCTGCGCACGCTCGGCTTTTACAATACGCCCGTTGCCGTCTTGTTTTTAAGCTCGGGCGGCTTCGGCATGAATTTTCTGCTCTTATACAGCTTTTTCAAGGGATTGTCTTGGGGATATGCGGAGGCGGCTTATATCGACGGCGCTTCGGATTTTCAGATATTTATCCGCATCATGATTCCGCTGGCAAAGGGCCCGCTCACGGCGATCGCCATTATCACGCTGATAGGCCTTTGGAACGATTACACAAATCCCGCGCTGTTTTTGCCGAGCATGCCCTCCCTTGCGGTAGGCATGCAGCAGATCATAGAAGATCTTACCAACAAACACGAATACCCGCAGATATTTGCGAGCGTTATTATTGCGCTGATACCCGTGCTGGCGATTTACATCGGTTTTTCCAAAACGATCATGGTCAACACGACGGTCGGCGGACTAAAAGGTTAAAGGAGAAAATGATATGAAAAAGTTATTTACGATATTGGCGGCTCTTGCCGTGTTTTGCTGTATTCTTGCCGGTTGCGGGCAGGGCGCGGCGCTTGAACAGGGGAGCAAGGTATACGATGGGAATGCGGTTTTCGAGCTCGGAGAGGCGAATACGGAGAATTTTTCCGTCAGCATACCCGAAAAGGGAACGGGCAGCGTGGAACGGATCGTCATCGGCTCAAAAAATTATACCGAAGATTTTTCTTACAGCGGCGGCGTTCTCACCATAGCGAACAGCCTCATGCAGACGGTATCCTCGGGCGAACGGCAGCTCCGCGTTTATTTTGAAAAGGAAAACGATGCGGACAGAGACGTGTTAGACGATTCCTGCAAGATCCTTTTCGTAGACAAGGTGATCCGCACCGCTCAGGAATTTCAGCAGATCGGGGAAGACCTGAACGGTTCGTATATCCTCGCAAACGATATAGACTGCTCGTCTATACAAAGCTTTAAGCCGTTCGGCAGAAATTCGGGCGACGCGCTGGATCAGAACAACCGGTTTTTCCACGGCGTATTTGAGGGGAACGGTTATACCGTATCCAATATCAATATAGATTACCGCGATCTGGAAGACGATCCCTATTATAATCAGGGGCAGGTGCTCGGCATATTTACGAATATAGGCACCGCGGGCATCGTCCGCAATACGACGTTTAAGAACATTCGCGTGGATTCCCGTACCATAGCGGGCGCGATCTGCGGCAACAACGAGGGCCGCATTCAGAATTGCGCCGTTTTGGACAGCTATGTCACGCAGGATTGCGGATTCGGCGTTACGTGCAACGCCGCCGTTGCCGTCGGCATCAATGCGGGCGGCGGGATCATCGAAAATTGCTACGCGGCAGACAGCGCCGCCATCAACCGCGGCGGCTGGGTTTTGGTCAAGGCGGAAGACGGCGTAACGGATATGTACATGACCTTTACGGCAAACACTATTTATCAGCTCGCTTTCTGCGGAAAAACGTGGGGGCTGATACAGAACTGCTTTGCGCTCGATCACGGCGTGGTACAGCCGGAATATATGGAAGAAAAAATCGTCTCTTCGATCGAGGGAACGGAGGAGCCGTTTGAGATCACGGAGCGCCTGCCGTTGGCGTCAGATCTGGAATTTTTCGGCTTTTCCCGCTTGGACGACGATCCGAACGAGGGAGGCGACGCCTTTACGGGGCGCATGGTCAACTGCCAAATGCTGAGCTTTGCCGAAATGAAAACGGCGCAGAACTACATTGACGCAAAGTTTGATACGGCCGTGTGGAACATTGCCGACGGCGCGTATCCGACCTTGAAGAGAGTATTCGAAATTTGACGGACGGGTTTGGGAATGGCCGGATATTTTTACGAGAATAACAAATTCATTATAGACGATTACGATACGAAAAAGCCCTTTTACAGTTTTTTGCCGGGCGTTGCGGGCATGTACGGCGTTCCGATTTGGAGCTTTTATCTAAACCGCGGGCAAGGGATCGCCTCTTTCGGCGTAAGGGACAAAGACGGCCCGATATTGGAGTTCAGTCCCGCCGTCGTCGCGAGCGAACGCGTATCCGTGCAAGGATTTCGCACTTTTTTGAAATTCGGAAAGGAATTGTACGAGCCGTTTGCCGTAACGGACGACAGGGAAGGGCTTTCCCGCCGTATGTACGTCGCCCCCGCCTCTTTCGGCGTTTCCGAAAAAAATGACCGCGGGAAATACGAGATCCGTGCAGACTATTGCATGCTGCCGACCGAAGACATCGGCGGGCTGATCCGCCGCGTCTCCGTTAAAAATATCGGCGGGGCGGAGCGCGTCATGGAGATCTGCGACGGTATAACGATGCTGCTCCCTTACGGCATTACAAACAACGAATACAAATGTGCGGGCAATCTGCTGCGTAGCTGGGCGGAAACGAGCTTCATCGGAGGGGATATACTCTTTACAAAACAGAGGGCGAGCACTGCCGACGGCAGCGAGATCAAGCTGTTCGACAGCGGAAATTTTTACCTTTCCGAATCGGACGGCGCCCTCGTGCCCCCCGTGGCGGATCTTACCGCCGTTTTCGGGCACGATACATCTCTGCGTATTCCTTTCGGATTCAAAAAAGACGGCGCCGCGGTATTGCAGAGAGAGCAGGCGCTTGCAAATAAGATCGCCTGCGGCTTCACGGTTCGAAAGGTAGTCCTCGCTCCCGGCGAAGAATGCGTCATTCACACGCTGATCGGCAACGCTTGCAGCGCGCAGGCGCTTGCGGAAAAGCGAAAAATGTTTTTAACGCCCGCATATTTTGAGGAAAAACTGCGCGAAAACGAGCGGATCGTTGCGGACATGACGAGCGGCGTAAAAACGAAGACGGCTTTCCCCGTTTTTGACGCTTACATAGGGAACTGCTATTTAGACAATGCCCTGCGGGGAGGATATCCCGTTCTTCTCGGCAATGCGGAAAAAAAGTCTGTCTTTTATATCTATTCGCGCAAGCACGGCGATATGGAGCGAGACTATAACTGGTTTACGATTGAGCCCGAATTTTTTTCGCACGGAAACGGAAATTACAGAGACGTAAACCAAAACCGGCGCAACGATGTGCTGATCAATCCCTTTGTGGGCGAATACAACGTAAAACTCTTTCTTTCGCTCATTCAGGCGGACGGCTACAACCCGCATAACGTAAAGGGGGACTCGTTCGAAATACCAAACAGGCAGGAAGCGGAAAAGCTCGTGCGCGAATATGCCGGCGGGAACGCGCTGTTGTCGAAGGCGCTTTCGGGGAAATTTACGCCCGGTGAAATCGCGCGGCTGCTGTGCGGCCTGCATATTGAAACGAGCATATCGTATCAGGAATTTTTAAGCGCCGTTCTGTCTGCGGCAAGGCAAAATACGGAAGCGAGCTTCGGAGAGGGATACTGGACGGATCACTGGACATACTGTCTCGACCTGATCGAGGCATATGAAAGGATTTTTCCGGACAGAAGCGAGCATCTGCTTTTTACGGACGGGAGCTACCGGTACTTTTACAGCCCCGTATACGTGCGGCCCCGTTCGCAAAAATACGTTTTGACCAAGGAGGGCAAACCGCGCCAGTATGCGGCGCTCGGCATCGGGTGCGACCGGCTGCCCGTTGGCGGCGTTTCGGCGGATATCAATCAAACGAACTGGCTGCGATACGAGAGCGGCACAGAGGTGCGGGTCAACCTCATCTCCAAGCTGTTCTTTCTTGCGCTCATCAAATTCGCCACGCTCGACTGCGAAGGACTGGGCGTGGAAATGGAGGCCGACCGTGTCGGCTGGAACGACGCGATGAACGGACTTGCGGGGATCTTCGGTTCGGGCATGAGCGAAACGATCGAACTGTACCGTCTGCTCCGCTATGTGAAGGAAAAACTGGCAGAAAGGAACTGGCAGGGCGTTTCTCTGTTCGCAGAACAGCGCACGCTGCTCGACGGCGTGCTCGCCGCGGAAACGGAGAGGGAAGGCTTTGCGTACTGGAACAGGGTATCTGATCTGCGGGAGGAATACCGGCTGTCCGTGGCGGGTGGCGTATGCGGCGCATCGGCAGAGCTTGCGCCCGATACGGTGCGGCACGCGGCAGAGGTAATGGAAAAAAGGCTGGCGCGCGCCCTGCGCCGCGCAAAGGAGATCGGCGGCGGGCTGTATCCAACGTACTTCTATTACGAGGCAGAGCAATACTCCCCGATTTACGGCGAGAACGGCGAGGCGGAAACAGACGCCGAGGGGCGCCCGTTCGTGCGCGTTGAAAAATTCAAACGGCATACGTTGCCGCTGTTTCTGGAAGCGCCTGCCAGAAGCTATAAAATCGAAGACGCCGCAGCATGCAAAAAAATGCACGCTGCCGTACACGGCTCAGATCTGTATGATAAAAACCTCGGGCTCTATAAAACATGCGAGAGTTTGGAGGGGGAAATTTACGAGATCGGCCGCATCAAACAGTTTACGCCGGGGCATCTGGAAAGGGAATCGTGCTTTTTGCACATGGATTATAAATATCTGCTCGGTCTGTTAAAGGCGGGGCTGTATGAAGAGTTCTTTCAGGAGGCGGCAAAAAATATCGTTGCGTTTATGGATCCCTCCGTTTACGGCAGAAGCACGCTGGAACATTCTTCCTTTATCGCTACGTCGAACAATCCCGATCCCGCCGTGGTCGGGCAGGGTTTTTATGCGCGGCTTACGGGCGCCAATGCGGAAATGCTCAGCATGTGGCATATCATGATGTTCGGGGAAAAACCGTTCTGTTTGGAGAACGGCGAGCTGGTATGCAGGCTGATGCCTGTTCTTAAAGGAGAATTTTTCGATGAGG
This sequence comes from Candidatus Borkfalkia avistercoris, assembly GCA_019115995.1. GTDB lineage: Bacteria > Bacillota > Clostridia > Christensenellales > Borkfalkiaceae > Borkfalkia > Borkfalkia avistercoris. Next base: position 31,238 of record DXCL01000041.1, on the reverse strand, counting down.
CGGGCGAGGTAAGCTGTGCGTTTTTGGGTAAAATACAGGTCGTATACAAAAATCCTCTGCGCAAGGATACCTTTGGGGGAGGCTGTACGGCCGAAAAAATGATTCTGACTTCCGGCGGCGTGTCGGAAACGGTTGCGGGCGGAACGCTCCGCGGGGAACGGGCGGAAAAACTCCGCGCCGGAAAATACGAAAAGATTGATATTTATCTCAAATAAAAATATAACAGGAGGAAATGTATGAAAAAGTTGTTCAAGTGGATAGCGCTTTGCCTGGCGCTCATGCTGGCGTTCGGCATTGCCGCGTGCAGCAAAGAGGGCGAAGTCGCACAATCTGAAAGCGCGGCGTTTATCGCGGCAGTGGAGGAGATCGGCGAGGTCAGCCTTGAAAGCCGCGTAAAGATAGACGACGCCTATGCGATCTACGACGAACTGACCCAAACGGAGAAGCAGGCAGAGGGCGTTACGGAGGCAAAGGCGACGCTCGACGGCAAAAAAGCGCAGTACGACGCGCTCGTCGCCGCAGACGCTGCGTCCGGTTTTCTCGCGGCGTGCGAAAAAGTCCCTGCCGCAGAGAATGTAACAAAGGACGATCAGGCGGTCATAGAAATGGCGGAAAATCTTTACAACGCATTGAGCGAAGCGGCAAAACAGGCAAACGGCGTTGCGGAGGCGTATGCCAAACTTACCGCTGCGCGCGGCGCGCTCGACGCTATGCTCAGCAATGTAATAAAAATTTCGAGCGCGTCGGAATTTGCGGCGATCGGAAACGATCTTACGGCAAATTATGAGCTGACCTCCGACATCGATATGTCTTCCGTTGAATGGACGGTGCTCGGTGCGTTCAGCGGAACGCTGAACGGCAACGGCTATACGCTTAAAAACTTTCAATATACGCCGCAGGCCTCCGGCTTTGCGATCTTTACGAGCATTGCACAGGGCGGCGTTGTGGAAAATCTGGGCGTAACGGGTTATGTGGAGGACGCGGGCGCCTGGGCGGGCGTGATCTGTGTGGATAACTACGGCACGATCCGCAACTGCTGGACGAACGTAGTGCTGAAAACGACGCAGATCGCAGGTTATGCCGGCATGATCGCTCTGAATAACATGGGAAAGGGTGCGATCGAAAATTGTTATACCGTCGGCGCAAATCTTGCATACGGCACGGAATTTTCGCTCGATCGCGGCGCCATGCTCCTCGAAAGCGCGGCGTCTGCTTCGGTAAGCGGCTGTTTTGTGCTTTCCGACAACAACGAAATGCCGTATGCGATCGGCAAGTCGAAAGACGCGTCTCTTTACAGAACAGAGGAGGAGATGAAACAGGCGAGCCTTTACGCCGCGTGGGACACCGACGTATGGAACATTGAAAACGGCAGCTTCCCCACTCTGAAAAGGGAGACGGAAGGCGTAAAAACGCCCGAAATTTATATCGTCAACGCGCAGACGGAGCTGAAAAGTTCTGCATTGGAGGAGGGCAGGTTTAAGGTAAAGGTCGCCGTCATAGACGCCGATTTTGCAGATGTGCGCTATTCGCTGAAAGCGCCCGTCACAGGCGTTGACGTCGCGTCGGACGGCACCGTTACGGTAACGGCGCAGCAGGACGTAACGTTTACCGTGGTGGCTTCGGTTTCTTCCGCCGCGGCGGAAGCTGGCTTTACGGTCAGCTTCCCCAAAGAGGTAATCAGCATTTCCACGCCGCAGCAGTTGCTGAAAATTGCAGACGATCTTTCCGGCAGCTATGAGCTCACCGCCGACATTGACCTTACCGGTATCGCATGGCAGGCACTCGGCGGAGAGGAGGGTTTCAGCGGTACGTTTAACGGAAACGGATACACGATCAAGAATTTTGAATTTACGCCCGGCAATGTGGGCTTCGCGCTCTTCAAAAAGATCAATGCGGGCGCGGTCGTGGAAAACGTATGCTTGGAAGGTACGATCGAAAACGCGGGTTCGTGGTTCGGTACGGTTACGGTAGACAACTCCGGTACGATCCGCAACTGTATGACCAATGTTTCCTTAGGCGGGGCCAACAACGATTCTTACGGCGGCGGCATCTGCTGCAACAATAAACCGGGCGGCGTGATCGAAAACTGCGTCGTGCTCGGGGCGATCACTTCTACCCCTTCCAAGTATCCCAATGTGCATAACGGAGCCTTTGCCGTGAACAATGAAGGAACGATCCGTAATTGTCTGGCAGACAAAGAAACGAGCGGATTACAGTATGCGGCGGGGCAGCAGCCGGATACGCTGCTCGACATGCTCAAAACGACGGCGGAAATGAAGAGCGAGGCAACTTACGGCAGCGCGTTCGATGCGGAGATTTGGAATATCGAAGACGGAAAGTATCCGGCTCTTCGCAAAACGGCATAAATGTTCTTATAAAAACCCCGTCCTCCCGAATTTTCGGGAGGACGGGGGAAAATATTTTTTAACTTGACTTAGACGGCGGTATTTTATATAATATGTATATGGTAACTATTACAGATATTTCCAAAAAGAGCGGCTATTCGGTTTCGACCGTGAGCAAAGCGCTGAATAATTATTCCGACGTATCGGAAAAAGTCAAAGACGAGATCCAATCGTTGGCAAAATCGATGGGGTATTATCCGAGCGCCGTGGCGCGGAATTTAAAACTCGGCAATACATATAACGTGGGCGTTCTGCTGTACGACGGCGTGGAGGAAAAGGACAAGCTCGGGCTTACCCACTGCTTTTTTGCAGAGGTTTTAAATAGCTTCAAATATCAGATGGAAAACCACGGTTACGACCTCGTTTTTGTGTCCGATAAGATCGGAGATCTGGAAAGCGGCTACCTGACGCATTGCCGTTCCAAGCGGCTGGACGGGATCTTTATCATCTGTGCCGATTTTAATAAACCGATCGTCCGCGAATTGCTCGATTACGAAAAGCCGATCATCGCTTTCGATTATCTCGATCCGCGCATCAGCACGGTGATGAGCGACAACGGGCAGGCAATTTCCGGCATGCTGCGCGAGGTGATTTCCCGCGGGTATGAGAACATTATTTTTTGCTGCGATGTAGAATCGCTGATCCGCAACGAAAGGGTGCAGGCGGCAACGGATACGTGCAATGAATACGGGTTTAAAAATCTTTATTTTGAAAACGGCAAATACTGCTCGATGGAAGACGGATACAGGATCGTAAAAGAAACGGCGGCAAAGAACCTGAAAAGGCCGTGTATCATGTTTACGGACGATTATGCCGCGCTCGGCGGGTTGCAGGCGGTGCGCGATCTGCATATCAACGTTCCGCAAGATCTCGCCATCGTGGGTTTTGACGGAATTAAGGTCGGGCAGATGCTGTACCCTAAACTTACCACCGTACAGCAGGACAGCAAGGCGATCGGAGAAGCCGTTGCGCAGAAGCTTCTCAAACTTATGACGGACAGTTCCGAAAAAAACGAAAAGATCGTAATTCCCACAAAACTGCTGATCGGCGATACCTGTTATTAAAAATCGGCGTTGTAGATCTGATTGATATTTTACGTGCGTATTGAGGGTCGGCCCTTGCGCATGGAGTAAAAGAGTTATCCGCCCGAATGAATCTTCGTTCGGGCGGATAACTCTTTTAAATAAATATTTTTTTGAAATTGTGTTGTTTTATGTGGAATGATGTGGTATAATGCAAAAACAGGGGCAATAAGGGGTACGATAATAGATGCCCTTCACAAAAAGGAGGTGCGGCGCGGTGCTCGCGATCGAGAGAAAGAATAAGATACTCGGCAGGCTGAGGGAGGAAAAGAGCGTTCTTGTCGGCGAATTGGCTAAGGAATTCGGCGTTTCGGAGGAAACGATCCGCCGCGATCTCGATAAACTCGAAAAGGAAAGCGGCGTCATCAAGACGTATGGAGGCGCGCTGCTGCGCGACGGAACGGAGCGCGAGCTGCCATACGTGGAGCGCAGGAAAATCAATGTGGAGGCAAAAAAGGCGATCGCCGCGCTCGCAGCTCGCCTCGTGCAGGACGGCGACTCCCTGATTTTAGACGCAAGCTCGACCGCCGTTTTCATAGCGCGCGCACTTAAAAGCAAAAAGAATATCACTCTCGTTACAAATTCCGCGGAGGTGCTCGCAGAGCTGTCCGATGCGGCGGGGTGGAGGATCCTCTCCACGGGCGGCGTTTTGCACGGTAGTTCCTGCGCCCTTGTCGGGCCGCAGGCGGAGGAATCGCTTTCCCGTTATCGGGTAGACAAGGCGATCCTTTCCTGCAAGGGGATCGATGCCGCGGCGGGTTTTTTTGACGCGGACGACAGCCAGGCGTCCGTAAAGAGGAAGATGCTCGCCTGTGCCGGGCAGAAAATTTTTGCGGCAGACGCAAGCAAGTTCGGCAGGCGGGCGTTCGCGCAGATTTGTTCGTTTTCGGCGGCGGACGCCGTTCTTACAGATGCCGAGCCGAGCGGCGAATGGCTTGCGGCATTTGCCGAAAATAATACCGATGTTTTATATCCGCAAAAATAGGGAGGGAGCAAAATGAGGATATTGGCGTTTGACTTCGGCGCGTCGAGCGGAAGGGCGGTGCTCGGAGAATTCGACGGCGAAAAGGTAACGATGAAAGAGCTGCACCGCTTTGCAAACGAGCCGGTCGAAATGGGCGGCGAGCTGTACTGGGATTTTCCGCGGCTGTTTCACGAACTGAAAAGGGGGATCGCAAAGGCGGAGAGCGAGGGCGGCGCAGACAGTATTTCCGTAGACACATGGGGCGTCGATTTCGGGCTGCTGGATAAAGACGGCCGGCTGCTTTCGAATCCGCTGCATTATCGTTCGGCTCTGACGGAACGCGCGCAGGAGGAGCTCGTAAAAACGATGAGCGGCGAAGCGCTGTATGAGGAAACGGGGATCGCGTTCAATAAATACAATACGCTCTGCCAGCTCGTCATGCTGCAAAAACGGGAAGACGCCGCATTGAAAATTGCGCGCAGGGCGCTGTTTATGCCCGACCTGTTCACTTACTTTTTGACGGGCAATGCGGTATGCGAACGCTCTATCGCGAGCACGTCTCAGCTCTTGCGGGCGGGCGAGCCCGCTTTCAGCGACAAGGTGCGCCGCGCGTACGGGCTGAAAAGATTGTTCCCGAAAACGGTGCCGTCAGGAAGCGTTGCGGGCATGCTGCGCGAGGAGATCTTCCGCGAAATGCACTTAAAAAAGAGTATCCCCGTTATCGCAGGGCTCGGGCACGATACCGGCGCGGCCTTTTTTGCCGCCCCCGCCGAGAGCGAAAACGCGGCGCTCCTGTCGAGCGGCACGTGGTCTGTGTTCGGCGCGATGATCGATAAGCCGATTTTGACAAAAGAGGCGGAAAAAAGCGGCTATACGAATGAAATCGGTTTTGGCGGAAAGGTGCGCTTTTTGCGGAATATCGTAGGGCTTTGGATCATTCAGGAGTGCAAACGCAGCTGGGAAAAGGCCGGGATATCCCTTTCGTTTGCGGAGATCGCGGCGGGCGCGGAAAAGGTCGCGCCCGGAAGATTTTATATCGATCCCGACGCGGAAGAATTTTTTGCACCGCACGATATGCCTAAAAAGGTGGAGGCGTATTGCGAAAAGTCGGGCGGAGCCGTACCGAAAACAGTATTCGAGATCGCGCGCTGCGTATACGATTCGCTGGCGATGGCTTATAAGCGGAGCTTGCTGGATCTTCAAACGCTCACGGGTAAACGGTTTAACGTATTGCACATCGTGGGCGGGGGCGCCAATAACGAAATGCTCAATCGGGCGGTCGCGCAAACGCTCGGGATCCGTGTAACGGCGGGGCCTACGGAGGCGACCGCGCTCGGGAATATCCTCTGCCAGCTCGCGGCGCTCGGCGCGGTACACGGCGAAGAGGAGGCGCACCGCATAGCGCGCCGTTCCTGCGAGGTGAAAGAATATTTTCCCGAATAGCGTGCTTTATTCCTATGTATGGCGGGCTTGCAGCGCATATCGCCGGGTAAAATTATCTGCAATAAAAATGCTTTTCAAAAATTCTCAGCCGCGGTTCGCGTCGGCTGAGAATTTTATTTGGCGCTTTAGCATGAATAAACCCCCAGTTTTACTGGGGGAAGATAAAAAAATGCTTTAGCAAATTTTATAATTATAGAAGTTTACCATATTGCTAATGCGATTTTGCCCCTTTATAGTAAGAGGAACCTGTTTTACAGGTGCGCCGTGCGATAGGACGCTATAGCAAAAGCGATACCCGTTAACGGGTTGGCTGGTAGTTTACCCTTTTAGGGTCTGTGCAAACCACCAGTTCACTGGTGGTTTTGACTTCGTATATGTGAACTTTTTAAACAATATAAGATATATTCGGTTTTACCTTTGGACGGCGTATGGCCCGGAGCCTGCGGCGTATATCGTAAAGTGTGTGCTTTCGAGTTCTTCCAAGCGTTGCTTTGTGGTTTCGGTAAAGATCCCCGATTCAATAGCTTTCAAGAGGTTGTTCAAAGCCTTGCTTTGTCGGTAAAAAATCTTGTGAAAAACCCTCGCTTTTTACATTACAAAACAAAAAATCAATTTTTTCGTGATACCGATAATTTCAAGTAATGAGCGCTGATATGTAAAATATGCTAAAAATAACACGATTTATAGATAAATATACATAAACAGATAAAAAAACGGAGTCAGCTAAAATTTTTTTCGGAAATTTTTTCGATTTCTATTTACATTACTGGTAATGTATGATAAAATCTGTGCAGAATTAAATACAGGTCAGAAAGGGCGCCCTTTCTGCTATCCGTTACGGATAGCAGAAATATCTTTATCGGCAGTCAAGAAAACAAACAGAAATTCAATTTGGCGGGAAAGGCATTATGCAAAAAAGAGTCGTTACGTTAGACGATATAGCGGAGAGGATAGGAACCTCGAAAAACACGGTCAGCAGGGCGTTGCGCGACTGTTCAGACATCAGCGCGCCTATGAAGGATCGGGTAAAGCAGACGGCGATGGAAATGGGGTATGTGCCGAACAGGATCGCCGGCTTTTTGCGTTCCAAACGATCGAACATCATTGCGGTCGTTATCAATTCGCTCACGAATCCGTTTTTTTCTATCTGCATGGATCATTGTATCGATTATATGAACGAAAAAGGATATCGGCCTCTCATTTCTATCGTGAGAGAAGATTTAGATGTGGAAGACATCATATCCTGCATTCAGAACGGCGCCTGCGGGATATTATCTTTTTTGGACGTTACAGACGATAGTATAGATTATTGCGAACAGAATGAAGTGCCGCTGCTCATTTGCGGGCAGAAGCCCCGTCGCGACAGAGTATGCGCCATTTATTCGGACGAGCATCAGTGCTCGAAACTGGTAGCGCAGGAAGCGCTTGCCTGCGGAGCAAAAAAACCGTGCTATGTGAACGGCATTAAAAGCAATCTCAATGACGAGCGGCGGGATAGTTTTGTTTCTATATTAAGGAACAGCGGCCTGAGCTGCGATATATATTCCTATAATTATTATAATAAAGAGCCGTCATTGGCAAAAATCAAGCGCAGCGTGCAGGAGAACGAAAACGACTTTATCTTTTGCTTTAACGATGAGATCGCGGCGGGGGTACAGGAAGCGATGGAGACGGAAAAGAATTTTCGGGGAGAGATTTACGGTGTAGACCGTTTTTCGGAATATCTTTCCTATTGCCGCAAAGTGAAGAGTGTGGGCGGCAAACTTGGAACTATCGGTAAACGAAGCGCTCAACTTCTGATTCGTAAGATTGAAAAGTATGACGGGAAAATTGTGCGTGAGATATTTCCCGTCGAACTCAGTAAATAAAGGCAACGATAAAAATAATAGTAGGAGGTAAAAATGAGGAGATTAGGGAAAGTCGCAGCAATCATGCTTGGTACGCTGTTGATGGGGTGCACGGTGTTCGCGGGATGCGGAGGATCTGCGGACGGGCCAGCAGATACTACGGGGCAGACGGTTGAAGTCGATAAGGGGATCGCGGTCGACGGTACTTTTGACGAATCGTTTTATACTGGCAGGAACTGGCTGACCCTTAATAAGAGAGTGCTGCAAAACGATCAGACGGAAACGGGTACGCTTGAAATGACGACATATTTTTCCGAAACGGGGATAGTGGTTGCCGCACACATCGTCGACAGCCGCGCCGCTGTGTCCGGCAGTTCGGTCGAGACGAGTGACCAAACGTGTTTCAGCGGGTATTTCGCGTTCGGTGATACGACTTCGACGGGCGATGACGTGTATGAAGTGGAAAACACCGCCTCCAATATATTCAAGATTTCCGAATTTATTTCGGGAGAGCTGCATGTAATGGACACGGAGGCAGACGTAACGCCTGTTCATGCAGTGCGTTGCATCGGCGACATCCAAAACGGCGAATGTTATGAGTATTATGTGGAATACTTTATGCCCTATGCGCTGTTCGGCAGGAGCGGCAAACCGGACACGGTGTATTTTAATCCTACCATGATCTCCGCCACGTTTGACGACAAAGGCGAGGCGATCGCCGATTTACGTACTTGGTATAACTTCGGCGAGCAGCAAAGCACACTATACGAGTGGGGGAAACCGAATTCGGGGTATGTGTTTGACAGCAACGGATTCGTTTCCAACAGCCTTGACATTGCGGAGGCGGAAGGCGGCAGCGTTACCGAAGAGTGGGGTTATGATTGGACGATAACGGGCGACGTGGTCAATCTGAATATCGCCGCGGATGAGGGATACGCGCTCACCTCTTTGCTGGTGAATGGTGAAGAATGCATCGATGACGTAGTTGCAGACGTCTATTTCTTTACCGCAGCGGACGATACGACGGTCGTACCCGTATTTACGGCTGAGGAAGTTGAAAATATCGTTGTCAGCGACGTATATGCCTGGATCGACTACCCCGCGTCGGAATTTACGCTGGAACTCAACAACGGGGAGAACGATTATACACTCGAATACGATACCTCCAAACTTACGATCGACAAAGACGCGAAAACCGTAAAAGCGCTCGCCGAGGGAACGTTTGAAGTAAAGGTAACGAGCGGCAGCGACACGGCAAGTTTCAATGTGATCGGTTCGAGTGTAAGCAGGACCGGAACGGGCAAGTGGGATTCTTCGGCTTACTCTCAAAAGGCAAACAATATAAAGTCGCGGTATGCGTCCGACGGGACTAACGGCACGACTACGGTATTCCTCGGCGATTCCTTCTTCGACAATACCGAGGGGAACTGGGGCAACTTCTATACGTCGTATGCAAACGAATATGACGCGCTCGAACTCGGTATCGGAGCCACGACGACTTACGACTGGGAGAACTTCCTGTTCGACGGCATTCTCGACGATATGCAGCCGAAAAATCTTGTCGTCAACCTCGGCACAAACAATTTGGCCGCCGACTGGGACAGGACAGAAGGATTGGCTGAAAATTTGCAGCGGCTGTTTACGTTGCTGCACGATAAAATGCCGAATACAAACATTTATTATCTCTCGATCACGCAGCGAGTCGATACCACGGCGCACGCAACAAGAATATCCTCGGTAAACGATTTAATGGAACAGTGGTGCGAATATAAAGATTGGATCACGTTTGTGAATGTGGAGGGCCGAGTCTCTTCGAGCGATTTGAAGGACGGATTGCACCCGAAAAATGAAACGTACGCCAATATTTATGTGCCTGCATTGGAAGCGGCAGGGTGCGTCGTAGAGAGGAAATGATATAAGACAATTGAGTTTTATACCGGGATTTTTGCAGATAACGAAATATGGGAACAGAGTATGTTCCCATTCTTCAAGGGAGGAAATTATGCGAATAAAATGGAAGGTATTGCCTTTGGCGCTCGTTCTTGCGCTGTCTGTCGGCATGTTTGCGGCGTGCGGCGGGAATCAGAGTGAACAGAGCGGCGGCTCCGGTCAGCCGCAGACGGATGAAACGAATGGCTACGGATATCTGTGTATCGAAGATCTGACGGTCTATATCAACACCGACCGCGCCTACACTTTCGCGGAGATCACACCCATCTTCACCGTTCCCGATAAGGCGGAGGAACTCACCTATACTTATGATGCGGAAGAAATTAAGATCGAGAACGATATCGTAACTCCGCTCAAACGTGAAGATGCGACGGTAAACGTGCGCGCGGAGAGCGAACACTTCTCGACGACTTTCCGTGTAACGGTTGACTATATCCCGCTGACAGGTTCTGATGCGGACCCGTGGTACGATATATCCGAATTCACTACAAAAATTTCAGCTAATGCAACGAGATGCAGTGCCGTAACGGATGATACGACCATCTTTTTGGGCGACAGCTTTATGGACGACGCATATATAGGCGAATATATGTCTTCTTATGCGGCGGACAAAGACGTGCTGAATGCGGGCATCAGTTCCACGAATTCTTACCATTGGGAGGCAATGTACTCCGACATAATCGGGGAAACATCGCCCAAAAACATAGTCATTCATCTCGGAACAAATAATTTTTACGATATCCGCGCTTCGGTAGAGCAGACGGAAGAGAGCCTGATACGTCTTTTCAAGTATCTGCACACGAGTTATCCCACAACGAATATCTATTGGTTCAATATCACGCAGCGGCAGGATACGGCGTATTCGGCGCAGGTTACCCAGACGAATGCCGATCTTGCGAATTGGTGCGCGCAGTATGACTGGATCACTTGCGTGAATACCTCGCCGAAAATCAGTACATCGATGCTTAGTGACGGCGTGCATCCGCTTACGGAATACTATTCTATATTTACGGATACTCTCGTAAATGCCGGGTGCGAGATCGCGGCAAAAGATGCGTAAAGCGTTGCCGGAAATAAAAGGACAGGAGTAAATTATGAGAAAAAAAAGAACTGTATTGGCTGTATGCATGGCGGCATTGCTCGGTTTAACTGCGTTTGCCGGTTGTGCTTCGGAGGAATATGCGCTCTCTTATTATCATGGAGAGAACAAGGACGAAAGCGGTGATTCCGTTTACAATGAGCAGCTTTTTTACAGCAATACGTTGCAGCAGGGGTATCCCGATCCGTTCGTGCTCGACGATACGGCGCGGAGCGGTTACTATTATTTGTACGGGACTTCTGGCAGCTTTTCCATCATGCGATCCAAAGATCTTGCGGTGTGGGAAGACGTCGGCCCGACTCTCGTCCCGCCCGTCGACGGGGAGATCCCCCGGCTTCTGCATGCGGATATGTGGGCGCCGGAGGTGATCTACGACGATGAAACAGAACTTTATTATCTGTTTTTCAGTGCAACGGCCGAAGAGGATACAACGTATACGGAGGGAAGCGGCATCGTCAGCGGCGTAAGCTATTGCAACCTCTATGTGGCAACGTCCGACAGCGCGGAAGGCCCGTTTGAAATGGTAAATTTCATGGATGCGGCAAGCTGCGGAGAATCGGCTTTGCATGATTACAATACGACTGCCGGCATCGTGCTTGATGAAAACGAGTTTTCCGAGTATGCATGGGTTCGTCAGGACGGTGTGTACTATGAGGCGGCATTCCCGCACTATTTTGCGAAGTATTGCCTTTTCAGCCCGGATGAATTGTACAAATTCAACCGCAACAACGGAGTTTCCGATGAAACGGGATTGAACGGCAGAGGATATTTCGGAAATATCGATCCGTCCCCCTTTGAAGACCCCGAAACGGGAGAGAAGTACCTCTATGTGAAGATGGAAGGCACGAACGGGATCATGGTCGTGCACATGTTTGACTGGCTTACGCCCGACTGGGACAATGCCGAGATCGTGCTCATGGTCAACTATTATACGGTAGAGGATTGGCGCAATAACACAAATTACGGTGTCTCCTATGAATCGGAAAACTGTAACGAAGGGCCGCATATGCTCTATCGCGACGGCGTTTATTATCTCACGTTTTCCGCGAACGGATACGGGTCGAGCAACTATCGCGTGGCGACTGCGGTGGGCGACAGCCCGATGGGGCCTTTCCGCAAACTGACGGAAGAGGAAGGCGGCTTGTTGTTGTGTTCGAGTACAACGGAAAGCAACTCCGTTTCCGGCGCGGGGCATCATTCCTTCGCATATGTGGGCGATCAGTTGTATATTATCTATCACCGTCATAGGAACTATCTTGTCGGCGGGTCCGACCGTTATACGGCGATGGATGAAGTCAAATGGCTTACGGTCAAGGATATAAACGGAAACGATCTTGTCGTGCCGTATACCAACGGGCCTACCGATACGTTGCAGCCCCTTCCGGAATCTGTCAGCGGCTATAAAAACATAGCTGCGGAGGCACAGGTGTCTTGCAGCAACGAAGAAGCGGAGATCTCCTGCGTGACGGACGGATTCCTTTCCGTACATAAGACAGCGGATCCGACATTCATGAGCTATGTGCGGGAAACGTATTCGTCGGATACTCAGACGACGTTTACCTTTGCTTTTGGCTCCGCTCGCACGATCCGTGCGGTCATGGTGTACAATTCGGCGTCCTACCGAGACATTTTCTTGAATATTTCGCGCATCGAGTTTACGCTCGCAGACAGAAGTACGCGAGTGATCCGCGATCTTTCGTTCGACGTCGATCAGTATTGCGAGGTTTCTGATTTTTCGGGAGAGATCAACTACGTCACTTCGGGGGCGGCGGCATTTGCCGAGTTCTATGACTTAGATGTGACGTCCGTCAGCATCACGGTAGATCTTCCCGAAGGGCAGGAACGGGTCGGGATTTCCGAAATTCGCATTCTCGGCAAATAAGGAGGAAAAACATGAAAAAGTGGATAAAAGCGGCGGCGCTTATGAGTTGTTGTGCGTTGCTTTCGGCATCTCTTGCCGGTTGCGGAACGACGATCGTCGAGGATCCGAATGCCTATACCTTTACAAATCCGGAGCAGCCGCAGGCACAAGTCGATGCGGATATGACGATCGACGGCATATTTGATGAAGCACGTTGGAATGAAGTGCGCTGGCTGTATGCGGTAGACAGGATCAATGCCGTTCAGTATGCCGATATTTCTTTTACGACATCGTACGGGGAACAGGGCGTCTATTTTGCGATGAGGGTTGAGGAGCACGGCACCAATATCTATGTCAATCATGACAGGGGTTCGGTCATGAACAGCTGCATTGAGATGTATATGGGCCCCGCCACCGATCCGGGAGGAAGCCGCCGCATTTTTGAATTCGATTTTCAGGCGGACGGCACATACAGTTCCCGCCTCAACTATAACGGTTGGAATGATGCAAAGACGACATGGGATAAAATGCCGGTTGTGGCTTCGCAGGCACTCGGCGGCGAGGTGAATACGCCCGAATGTTATGGTTACACCGTTGAGGCGCTTTTCCCGTGGACGTTCCTTGAATTTGCAGGATATGACGTGGAAACGCAGGAGGAACGGGATTCCCTCGTCCTCGGAATCGATCCTGCACACATCTTTTCATTTAATTATGAGGGTACGGATCAGTCGAACGACCGTTATTGGTCCAGGTGGTCGACGGACTATATCGGAAGTTTGTGGCAGAATCCTTCCACGTTCTTTAAATTCGACAAGAACGGTCTGGTTGCCTACGATTATACCGTGGAGTACGGCGGAACCGGTACGGGAACGTTGCAGGAGAGCCATGGTTTACCCTATATGCTGGTCGATAATGCGGTAACGTTTACCATTACGCCGCTGAACGGAGCGTCGGTCACTGCGCTGACGGTAAACGGACAAGATTATATTGACAGCCTGGTCTTGTCGAGCGGGGTCTATCAGTTTTCAATCGGGGTTCCGACGGAAGACGTGGAGATCCGCGTGGAACTGAATTGAGGTAAAATGCCTTACGGCTTTTATAAAATAAAAAAGGAGAAAGGGAAATGAGCAAAAAACTGAAAATGTTGACAATGTCTGTTTTAGCGCTCCTTTGTTTCGCATGTCTCGGCCTTTTCGCGGCGTGCGGCGGGAACGAAGAAACACACGTGCACAGTTATACGCAGTGGGCGTATGACAACGAACAGCATTGGAAAGTATGCCCCGACGACGGCGCGATCGACGAAAGTTCCTATGGGGATCACGTTTTTGTGGCGGGTGAATGCGAGTGCGGGGCACAGGAGAGCGGCGGCGATCCGTCTGTGCCTAAGGAATACGGCACAGCCAGCGGGCAGATCTATCTGCACAAACTCGGTCAGTACGTCGAGGACTATACGGGGGTAACGATCGACCTCGGCGACGACAGTGTTACCGTCGATTATGACAGCGCGACGGGGCAATTCGAGCTTTCCGATCTTGTGGCGGGACAGTCGTATACGCTTACGATCTCCAAACTCGGCTACAATTCCACTTCCGCGCAAATTCAGGTCGAGGCGGGAAAAAATACGGTGCTCGGGCAGGCGGCAAGTACGCTTGAATATGCGGCGTTCACAAGCGCCGTAGGTTGGAACAGCCCGAATTATACCTATGTCAATGAAGAGGACGGCCGTATCGGAACGACAAGCAATACGTTGGCGGAAAAGACAGTCGATCGGTATGATGACGTTGCCCTAACGATGACGGTAAACAGAGAGTATGCGAACAATGCGGAGGGGCTTTGGATCTTCTTTGAAGACGGTAACTTTATTTCCGTTGCAATCGGAGACAGCAACACGAGAATCGAATGGGACGGAACCGACTATTATAATGACCAATGGATCGCAGACGGAGAGAATATTACCCTTGATGCGACGGGCGGCAGAAATACTTTTCTCGACGGAAACGGGAATTCGATTTATTACAATTCGACGCCCGAAGAGATCATCGCAAAACACGAGGCAGGCACCCTCGAAATCACCCTCGTCCGGCAGGGCGCCCGCATTTATGCCTTTGTCGACGGCAGTCTGGCGGATGTGATCACCGTCGACGAACAGTATGCGGACGACGGCGTACAGGTCGGTTTTTGGGCAAAGGACGCTGTGTACAGCATAAATCCCCAGTGGCATTTCAGGATCGAGGAAGATGTTTCGTCATATCTAAAAGCGGTTACGGTCGATTTGGACGAGATGGTAAACGGTTCTGCGACGCTTGGTCAGTCGGCTTATAAGATCGGCGACACGGTAACGGTCACTTTCACGGCAGCAGAAGGTTATGCATTGCAGAGCGTGACGTTGAACGATGAAGAGGTTACGAGCGTCGTTCAGGGCGGAGTTTATACGTTCCGCGCCGACAGCACGACTTACAGCGTCGGCGCAACATTTGGAGAGGTTGCGGATCCTGTTTCTTTCTCTGCAACGGTAACGGTTAAAAATAAGGACGGTTCTTCCGATTCTGCGGGTAAGACGGTTTTGCTGTATAACCAGGCATATGAATATACTTTGTCCGTTGCCGACGGTAAGATCGCCGCAGACAGCGTCGCGCCCGGTTCTTATACGGCGGAAATCGACGGATATTATAAACTGAGCATCACTGTCGAAGAAGGCGGTTACGAAGGCGCTCTTGCTTTCGAAGAACTTTTGCTTGACGCGGGAATATCGGGCGTTGCCGATATATGTGCGGACGAAACAGTCTATTCCGAAGGTCTTACGCTCACGCTTTCGAAAAACAATTCGAATTCCGATTTGTATCAACAAGGTATTTTCTATACTTTCAGCAACGGCAACTGGCTGGATATCCGTATCGAGTACCGCAGCAACGGTTTTTATGTTCAGTTCGCACCCGATAACGCCGGAAATTCTGCGGCGTCGGGCGATAGCTTAAAGGGCGACTGGTCATCGGTTTCCTTTACTAACGACGAACGCAGCGCGTTCGACGCGGGGACGCTGAAATTGACGTTGGTACGCGACGGAAACGTGTTCTATATCTTTGCGGACAGCCGTTTGATGACCACATTCGTTGCCCCGGCGATTTATGCCGAAATGGACGGTGCGATCGGCGTTGCCGTCTGGACGGCGTCCGGAAACGCAATAGATTATAATTATATTTCTTCCGAAAATGTCGCCGATTGGGTCGATATCACGCTTGTTCTGCCCGAAAGTGCGAACGGCGGTACGATCACGGCTGACAAAACGAGCGGAAAAATCGGGGACGAAATGGTGATCACCGTCACCCCCGATGATGGTTATATCATTACGCTTTTTGAAATCAACGGGGAGAGCCTTCTCGACAAAATAGAAGGCGGCAGGTATGTATTCACAACTACATCGGCGGGTACTTATACCGTTGAGGTAAGTTTTGCACAAGGGTCATTGGCCGAAGCCGATATCGACGTAACGTCCTATGATATTTACCGCAATGCGGAAACGGGCGCGATAACGTCGGTTATCCTGAATGGGAACGGGGTTGAATACAACGTACAGTTGACGGACGGGAGGATCGTCGGCGAGTTCCTTGCGGGTACCTACACGCTTATTGCTGACGGGTACTATGAAGTGGAAATAACGATAGGAGGAGATACGCCGACAGATTCCGTTGCATTGTATACCTTGATCGTGGAAGAGGAGACGACCGGACAAAAGGCGATCGGCGCAGAAAACACGACGTATACCGAGGGCTTGACCATCACCATGTCCACCGCATATTCCTTGGAGGCGAACCTGTATCGTCATGGGTTTATCTACGGCTTTGTAAATGATGCCGGAAAATTGGACTATGTCGTGATCAGAACTGAGTTCCGTGGTACAAACGGATATCTGCAATATGCATGGGACGATACGATCAATGGCGAAATGGGCGGAGCCGCACTGAAAGCGGATTGGTCGAAACCCGGTGGCGAAGGAGTCGGTGATTTTACGGCGGAAGAAGTCGACGCATTCAATAACGGCACGTTGGAAGTGACGCTCATACGCGACGCGAACGTTCTGTATATTTATATCGGCGAAAGACTTGCGGATACGCTCGTCCTTGACGAAAAATATGCGCAGGCAGACGGTACGGTGTTTTTCTGGATCGACGGTGCGACGAACGTTCCTCCCGTGTATGAGTATCTCGATGCGGAGATGATTGCGGAGAATTACAATTTCACGGTCTCGATCGGATCTCCCGAGAACGGAACCGTCACCGCTCCCCAAACGGAGAATGTTCCCCTCGGCATGATCGAACTCACAATAACGCCGGCAGATGGATATGTGTGCGCGGAACTTCTGATCAACGGTATTGACGTAACGTCTTCCATCGTTGACGGCAAACTGTCGTATGCGTTGGGTACGGATATTACCGTTGCCGCGACCTTTATGAAACCGGCCACCGCTTTTGAAGTCACAAAGGTTTCAGACAACACGGAGGATATCCAACTCGGTGATGCCGTAAACGGCATGTCAGTTTTGGCTTACGAATATTTCAAATCGACGGGCGAAAATGAATGTGCGGCCGAAACGAGCGGCGACCCGAGCGATTTACTCGATATTTCTGCGGCTGCGTCCAATAAGGAAGGGGTAGCGAGTGATTACGATCTGGATTCGCATGCGTGGGGCGTATACGACGGAGATACGGCGGGCGTTGCTCCCTGTATCACCGGAGAGTTCGATATGGCCATCAAGATCGCGAAAGACGTGAAGCAGATCCGTTTGTTCGTGGGCGGCTGGTGGATGTCCAATCACGGCGGTACTTTCATTTTGGAAGGGGAAGACTTTATAAAATTCAGTTATCAGCGTGCAAGTTCGGTGTCACAAGTCAACGAGATGATCGTTATCGATGTCGACACAACGGATTGGGCGGAAGACGAGGTTCGTGAGTATACGCTGCACTTTAACGGAAACGGTTATAATCAGCTTCCGTTTGCAGGAATTCAGATCCTCGGCGATACAAGCGCTGAGTAGAGTTGAAAAACGGTTAAGGGCGGGGGATTTCCCCGCCCGAGACTGAAAATCTGCGCACCGCATGTGCGAAACAAAAAAGGTAATACAGATATTTGAAAACCGACCGCGGAACAGAAAGTAAAACTGCTTATGGGCGCGGACTTCTGGACCAATTAGACGTAGGACACATCTCTTGCGTATGAAAAGGGCAAAAGCTCGGCAACGATCGTATCGGGCAGGATGTCGGTGTTTTGCTCGGGCCCGGCGTGAATATCAAGCGTCTGCGGAAAAAGATCAGGATCGGTTAAATCGGGTACGGGGTACACGTTTCAAAAGTAATTGGAGGTTTAATTATGAATGGTAAGAAAGGCAAGGCATTGTCCGTATGCGTCGGGGCGGCGATGCTGATCAGTACATCGTTCGGGCTTGCCGCTTGCGGCGGCGGGTCAAGAGGTTCCAACCTCGGCGAACATGAAGTGGGCGACCGCATCGAAATCTCATTCTTGTGCGATGCGAACGCCGTATCCGAAGATGCATGGGTCGGCCTCATCACGGCGTATAACGACGGACAGGGGCTTGAAGACGGTGTTTATGTATCGGCAAGAATGCAGGCCGGGGCATCGTCTCCCGCGGCGAGCATCTTTACCCGGGGCGAAGATTATGCGTACAACGTTGTCGCCGTGTGCGATTCGCAGAACGCTTTTCAGACGCTCGCGATCCGCCGGGACAGCAATCATGCGCCTGACGGTTATTTTCTCGACCTTACGCCCTATGCGGAGGCGGACGAGGATTTTCAAAACAATACCATTCCTGAAAATGTGATGAATTGGTGGAGAATGACGTACAATCAGAACGCGCGCCAGGGGGCAGGACAGGAAAAACATGTCATCGGCGCGGGGCAGACTTTGCTGGGTGTTCCGTACGGCACAAATCCGCAGTTCAACTGGTATAATGAGCGCCTGTTCGAGGAGTCGGGCATTAACGTGATCTCCTGCGAAGAGGAGCGGCTTGCTGAGGAATATCCGAACGTGCAGCCGCACGGGTATGCAGAATACAAGGAGGCGCCTTTCGAGGGCGCCGTGCAGTCCGAAAACCTCGCGGGGGAGCAAGTCTATAAAGTATTCAATAACCGCATCGGCATGAATTGGGAGGAACAGCGCTATCTGTTCAAGTGCTTCACGAAGGAATATAATTCCTCTTCTTCTCCCACGAATTACGGTTTTGCGTCTGAGTATTGGTTCAACTACGGGTGGTCTGTCGGCGGCGATGTCATGGGCTTTAACGGGCAGGATTACGACTTCACGCTCATGGACGATTCTGCAAACTATATTGTAACGAAAGACGGCACCGTGATCAACGGCAACACATACGCAGCGGGCGAGATCGTGCGCTATGAGGACAAGGTCAATCAAAGCAACATCGCCTCCATGGACGGCGTGTATGCGATCGAATCGATCTACAATGCGGTCAAAGAATACCTTTCCGTGCAGGTGCCTACGGCAAATACGGTTGACGTCAAGGACGGCGTGACTTATAAGGGCTACGGCGTGGCTACGCCTGAGCTGGGCAGCGCGGATAACTGGTTCAATACGGCGCAGATCGTCATGGTGCGCGGCACGACGGAAGGGATCCGCAACCGCTTTGAGTCGGATTCTGCGGCGGATTTCGACATTTGTCCCGCCGAAACGTACCGCGAATATGAGGGCGGCAGCGTGTACTATGACGGCGAGGAGACATTCGCCAACGAATATCTGAAAGTCATCGGCGAAACGTATGACGGCGAGGAGTACACGGGCGAATTAAAAGTAGTAGACGGAACGCCGATCGTCGGCAATACGACGACGGCAGGCATTTCGCAGGGGCTTGTCATTCCTGCATGCTCCGATCCCGATAAGTATCAGGCGGCATGGGATTTCATCAGCTGGGTCGCGACCGAGGGCCAGCAATATATCGCCTATACGAATACGCTCTCTCCCGTGGCGACGGACGTTCTGTTCAGTGACGCATACGTCGAAAACGAGGCGATCGCGCAGGGGAAAAACTTTTATGCGGTTGCTATGATGGCGAGCAATGTCAGTCGCGGCGACTGGGGCTATTTTGAAAACGGCAGTTGGGTGACCGACTGGTCGGACTATTTCAATAATAACTTGCGTTACGGCAGAAATACCATCAGTGAGTTTCTTGCAGAAAAAGCAGATGACGCAAAGAATGCCCTCAATAATATGTACTGCGTCATCAAGGGGATCCGCTGATGGTTACCAAAGATGAAGCAATGGCTGCGGACGGTTGCAGCGCGGAAGCCGGGCTCGCCGTCCGGCGGAAACTGCCCAAAAAGAGAAAATGGAAATCTGTACAATGGCTGTGTTTCGGCCTTGCGCTTATTCCTATCGTCAGTTTCGCTGTATTCAGCGGGGTACCGGTGGTGCTGTCTTTCATTTCCATGTTCACGAATATGGAAAATAACGACCTTTCCACAATGGAGTGGAATTCATTTCAGAATTTTATAGAAGTATTCCATGATGAGCGTTTTTGGAGATCATGGAAAACGACGTTTTGGCTCGCAAGTGCACAGCTTGTGACTCTGGTGATCGCGTTGATCATCTCGGTTCTCTTGGAACAGAAAGTCAAGGGCGCGAAGGCAATGCAGGTACTGTTCTTTATTCCGTATATTTGCTCGGCAGTTGCCGTTGCGATCATGTGGCAGTGGGTGTTTTCCAAAGATTTTGGCGTTTTGAACGCTATTTTCGGCACGAATATCGATTGGCTGAACGATGCGGAGCATCCGTCGCGTCTCGTATGGTGTGTCTATATTACTACCGTTTGGTCGGCGCCCGCATACGGCATCGTTATGTTCAAGGCTGCGCTCAAAAATGTGAATCCGTCTCTGTACGAGGCCGCGTCGCTGGACGGGGCAAACGGTTTCGACCGTTTCTGGTACGTTACGCTTCCGGCGATTAAACAGGTAACATTGTTTTTGCTTTTGGCGAGTATTACCGGCGGTCTTGCCGTTTTCGATGCGGTCACGGTTTTGGCGCCGCTGTCATGGACGGGCGTTGCCGGGCCCGGGGACATCGGGCTTACCGTAAACTACTACATTTACATCAAGGGCGTACAGCAGAGCGAAATGGAATACGCCGCGGTGATGAGCTGGGTACTGTTTATCGTTACGTTTGCGATCTCATTCTTTGTCATTCGTGCAAGAAATAAGGCTGCGGAGGAATAAGAAAATGAAACAGGAAACAATTGCGATTTCAGGGCCGAAGCAAAAAGAATCGTCCGTCCGCAGGAAAAGTGGCAAAAAGATCCATGTCGGACGCATCGTCATTTATGCAATCCTTTTGTTGTATTCACTTTGGATCCTTGCGCCGTTTTTGATCATTCTCGTGACCTCCTTTACATCGAATGCGGAATACGCAGACGCTACGGGCTATATCTGGTGGCCGCAAAACCCGTCGATAGAAGGGTATCTGCGCCTCTTTTCCGATGACCCGTACATGATCGGCGGAATACCGTCGTTGTTCCGCGGGTTTATCAATACCATGTGGATCACGTTGCTGCCTCTCTTTTCGGGATTGTTGCAGTCCCTTTTGGTGGCATATTGCTATTCCAGATACAATTTTCCTTGCAAAAACGTTCTTTTTATGGTCACGGTCACACTGATGTTCGTCCCTCTTGGTGCATTCGGTTTCGTGAGTTATATGTTTTATCAGAATATCGGCTGGACGGAAGGATATGCGGCGTGGCTCCCGATGATCGTACCGGGGATGTTCGCCAGTGCGGGAACGGTATTCTTCCTGCGGCCGTATTTGGAGGGGATCAGCGGCGAGATCGTCGAGGCGGCGCAGATCGACGGTATGGGGTTCTGGCAAATTTTCTTTGCGATCATTATCCCGCTTTCTAAACCCGCCCTTATAGCGCAGTTCATCTTCGGGTTCGTCGGCGGTTATAACAATTATTCGGGCGCTCTGCTCTATCTGAACGATCAGATCGAATCCATGTGGACATTGCAGCTTGCATTGCAAAAACTCATTGCATATCTTTCCACTTCTGTAAGCGGAGATTACGCATTCCGTTGCGCTACGGCGCTTATGGCGATGCTTCCGCTGATCATCGTGTACCTGTTCTGCCAAAAGTTTTTTATCGAGGGTATCTCTTTTGGCGGCGGGAAGGAGTAAAATAGAGGAAATGCTCATGAAAGAAAAGAAATTTTTGAGTTGTTTATTGGGGCTTGTCATGTCTTGCGGCGCGCTTACGGGGCTTGCCGCTTGTGGGCAGGGAACGGAAAACGGCGGAGAAAACAACAATCCCGCTGTGGTTTGTGAACACGAATTGCAACGAGTGGAGCGTCAGGAGCCCACTTGTACAGAGCCGGGGCATATCGGGTATTATACGTGCTCTTTGTGCGGAAAGATATTTTTTGACGAAGATGCGGAGATCGAGCTTACGCAGGAAGTTGCTTCTATTCCCACCGTTTCGCATTCCGTGGAGTACTATGCGGCGGCGGAGGGAGACGGCATCAACCGTCCGCACAGCGAGTATTATCACTGTTTTGTCTGCGGAAAGTATTTTTCCGATAAAGCAGCCGAGAACGAAATCACATTCTCAGATATTTACGGCGACGATCTGGCACCCATACGCCTTACGGACGGGACGGGAACAAGCGCGGGGACGATCAGCCACAACCTGTTTGAAGGAAAGAGCTATAATTCCGAATCGCAGTATGCAGATCTCTATGACGATTTCGTGTTGCGCGGATTCATGAGTTGGACGAATGAAAACGGATTATCTTTTGCGGAATTTCCTACAAACGGCGTTTTGCAGGTGAATATCAATTTGAACCGTGAATGTACGTTAAACGGTACGGGCTGGTACAACTGTCGTATTCGTTACACAAAAGAAGGCGGTCTTATGTACGGAAAGATGGCTACGGCAGACAATCTTGCGGCGCCGGAAGAATTCACGAGCCTCTTTGAAACGCAGGGAGGGATCTATTTCCGTATCGTGCGCAACGGCGGCACAATCTCTTTCTATTTTGAAGACGCGGACGGTAATGCGCAACTTATGTGCAGTGAATCGAGTTTCGGTTCCGAGGCGATCGTCCGCATTACGGCCAACCATGACGGGCAGACGGCAGGCTGGGTTCCTTCCGTTACACAGACTGCGTTGGTAGTCGGTATCACCGATGCAAACTTTGATTTTTCCTCCGTATACGAGGAGTAAATTACAGAATGGCAGGGAGAACTTGTTTGCGCTCCCTGCTTTTCTATCAAATTTTGCAAAAAAGTTTCCCAATATACCTATTGAAAACGCACGTATTTTATTATATAATAGTATAGAATAAACAAGGGTAAGACAATGAAATTATTTCAAGTAAACGATAATTTGGATTATGCAGAAGATGAACATGTAAAAAAGAATACTTTTATAGGGAAAGAACCGGCGGATGGAGAGTTGCCGGCGTTTGAAGAGAATGCAGATAAACTTCCTCGCCCGATTTGGGAGAATCATGAAAGCGTCATCGATTGTTACTATAAAGCGTGGAAACTCGCGTTCGGGAATTTACGCAAGGCGAAAAAAGAGGCGGGATTTGTGTCTGACTTCATCGATACGGCGTTTAACGGATATCTCTTTATGTGGGATTCCGCGTTTATCGTCATGTTCGGTAAATACGGCCGACGAGTATTCGATTTTCATAAAACGTTAGACAATTTTTATTCGCATCAGCATAAAGACGGTTACATCTGCCGCGAGATCTGCGAGGAACAGGCGGGCGAACAATGGACGCGGGACGATCCGTGCTCCACAGGTCCGAACGTGCTGCCGTGGGCAGAATGGGAATATTACTTGCTGACGGGCGACAAGGAGCGTATTGCACGCGTTTTCGATCCGCTGCTCGCATATCATAAGTGGCTGCAACTCAATCGTTCCTGGCCGAACGGCGGGTATTGGAGCTGCGGGAACGCGTGCGGCATGGACAACCAGCCGCGGCAGGAGGAGGGGTACAACCCTTGGAGTTCGCACGGGTTCATGACGTGGATCGATTCCTGTGCGCAGATGTGGCTGAGCGGAAAAACGCTGATCGAAATGGGCAAGCTTTTAGGCAGACAGGAGGAAACCGCATGGCTGGAAGATGAGAGCGCCATGCTCGAAAAGCTCATCAACGATAAAATGTGGGACGAAAAGACTGCGTTTTATTACGACCGCCGCAGAAACGGGAATTTAAGCGGAGTAAAGACGGTGGGTGCTTACTGGACGTTGCTTGCGGGGCTTGTTCCCAATGAGCGCGCGGATGCGTTCGTCGCACATCTTGATAACGAAAAGGAATTCAAGCGGCCCAATCGCATTCCGTCTCTTTCGGCGGACGATCCGCACTATAACGCGCAGGACGGAGGATACTGGCTGGGCGGCGTATGGGCTCCCACCAATTATATGGTTTTGCGCGGGTTGACAAAGTACGGTTATCATACTTTGGCTTATGAGATCGCGCGGGATTATCTGAAAAATGTCGTTGAAGTGTATGAAAAAACGGGAACTTTATGGGAAAACTATTCTCCTGAATATGCGGCACAGGGGGCTGCAAAGGCGGATTTTGTCGGTTGGACGGGACTTGCGCCAATCAATATTCTGTTTGAGTACGTGTTCGGGATCCAGACGGATATGCAGGAAAAGAAGATCGTTTGGCGCGTCAACTGTAAGGA
This sequence comes from Candidatus Borkfalkia avistercoris, assembly GCA_019115995.1. GTDB lineage: Bacteria > Bacillota > Clostridia > Christensenellales > Borkfalkiaceae > Borkfalkia > Borkfalkia avistercoris. The sequence goes on along the minus strand of DXCL01000041.1, from coordinate 6,878 downwards.
GAAACACGGGATTGAAAATTATCCGTTCGGCGACTATACAGTGTCTCTTATGTGCGACGCGAGGATGTCGGAGTGTGAGGAGCCGCAGGTAACGGTCAGGAGCGACGAACCCGTTACCGTCGAAATTATTTGGAAGGAAGGGAAAAAGACTGTACGATGGGCAAAATGAATTTTTTGGAATTGGAAGGGAAAGATCATTTAGAAAAATTTGCAAATGCCATGGCGTGGCTGAAAGCGTATCCCGGGAGTGAACTTGTGATTCCGCCCGGGGTGTATGAAGTGACCGAAAGCCGCGCCCGCGCCGTCTTTTCGGACATGCTTTCGGGAAAGTATGGCGGCAACCCGCAGGATATCATGTTCCGCCCCGATTTCCCCTATACGAGGGTTTTGGATTTTTACGGGCAGGAAGGGACGCGTCTGATTGTAGACGGCGTCACGCTGCTTCTCGACGGTTTTTTTGAACCCGTTTCCTTGCGGCATTGCAAAAACGTTTCTGTGCGCGGGCTGATCATCGACTACAAGCGTAAGCCCTATTCGCACGGGTACATTGAAAAAGTTGCGGACGATGAATGCGTTGTACGTTTTACGGCAGATATGCCGGACGGCTTTCCTTTTCCCCGTTATGCGGTATGTGATCCGCATACGGGTTTGTTCCGTTATTATCCTTTCGGCATAAAGCGGTGGCGTCGGCTCGAAGGCAATACTTTTGCCGTGCAGGTTGACTGCGATCCGAAAATATATACGGGGGCGGAGCTGTATGTGTGGCATTCCTACCATTCCCGCCCGGCAGTGTGCATTCAAAATGCGGAGGGAGTCACCCTGCGCAATGTGGTTATTCACGCGCAGCCCGGCATGGGCGTCGTGGGGCATTTGTCGCGCGATATTGTTTTGGACGGCGTATCCGTCGTTCCTTCGGCAGGGGAACGCATGTCTACCAATACGGACGCCACGCACTTTTCCTCTTGTTACGGGCAACTTATCTTGCAAAATTGCGTGTTCGACGGGCATGGCGACGATGCAGTCAACGTTCATAACTACGAGCATGCCTTTGCGCTTGTTGGCGGCAACCGTTACAGGCTCGCTTGCCTTGCGGCGGACGGCACGCACACACAGGCAGTCGATCTTCCTTCCGTCGGCGACGAAATGCAGCTCATAGCGCACGGCACGCTCGACAAAGGGGAAAAAATTGTCGTCATAGCGGCGTAAGCCAATGCGGACGGAACGTGCGACGTCACTTTTGACCGGTCCCTCCCTGTGGGTTCGGAAGGGAAGTATTATCTCGAAAATGCTACGGCCTGTCCTGAATTTGTGTTTTCGCATTGCCGCACCCGCAATCATTTCGCGAGATCGGTACTCATCAAAACGCGGAGGGCAACGGTCGAAAAGAATATTTTTGAGCACTCCGACCTGACGGCGGTGGTGGTTGCCGCCGAAGAGAATTGGGGAGAGGGGACATCTTCGGAACATGTGGAAACTTGCAATAATGTCTTTCTTGCATGCGGAACGCGCGGAGATCGGCGGCAGGAATTTTGCGGCAACGTATATCGCGCATCGGGGCAGAAACCGTTGGCTGGGCTGTATGCGCAGGCTCGGCTTGCGGTATTTGCAGATCCATTTTTCTGCTCCGCAGGTCAAAATATACGATTGCAGGATCGTAAAAACGGAATATCCGGTCGAAGCGTTGCCGGCGAAGGCAAAGGATCGCTGGCATCGGCAAATATATGAGTGCGGGGTGCGCACTCTGCGCAATTGCATGCATGAGCATTATGAAGATTGCCCCTGGCGCGAACAGGCGCTTTACGCGTGCGACAGCCGCAATCAGATGCTGTTCGGTTATGAAACGTTTTCGGGCGGAAATCTGCAATACGCGCAGGCAAATTTGCGGTTGATTTCAAAGGGGCTGCGGAGCGACGGCCTGTTGCAGCTGTGCTTCCCTTCGCGCATGTATATCACGATCCCCGCGTTCAGCCTGTACTATATTCTTGCCGTTATCGAAAATTACGAATTTGCAAAAGACAGGCAGTTTACGGAAGAGATGCTGCAAACGGTCGAAAAAATAACGGCTTGTTTTTCCGGAAGGATAGACGATGCGGGCCTTCTGCCGAGGTTTACAGAGCCGCCGTATTGGAATTTTTACGAGTGGCGAGACGGGCTGGACGGCGAGCCCATAATGCGCGATCATGAGATCCCCAAGCGGTACGACGCATGCCTGAATTTAATGTATGTGATCGTGATCGAGCGGTTGGAAAGGCTGTATCGGCAGCTGAACAGAAAATTGCCGCAGGAATACATCGTTCAGGTCGAAAAGATGAAACGCAGTATCCGCAATTATTTTTATGATTCGCAGCGGCACGCCTTTGTCGTGAGCCATGACGGTAAACGCGCGGATAAAATGTATGCGCAGCTGACGCAGGCGCTTGCTCTGCTGGCAGGCGTTTGCGAGGGCATAGAAAAGGAAATTACGGAGAGCCTGTTCGACGAATCGCTGATCCCGGTAACGCTCAGCTGTAAGCCGTGGGTCTATGAGGCTCTGCTGCAAGAGGGGCAGGGGTATCTGCAATGGATCGTTCGGGATATAGAAAACGTATACGGAAAAATGGTGCTGAACGGCGACACAACTTTCTATGAAACGGAAAAGGGCGCCGACGATTTCGGGCTTGCCGGAAGCTTATGCCATGCATGGTCTGCGGTCGCCTGCTATATTTTCAACAAATACGGCGAAGAGATCGAATAGGCTTTGCGGCGCCGTTCCGGGCTGAAAACAGTAAGACAGAACGGAAAAGAACAGATTTTCCCGGCGAGTTGCTTAAATAGCGGCGAGAGGGGGTATGCCGGGCTCTTCGTTTTCGATTGCAATTTACAGGCAACCAAGACGGTTCCTTGGTGCTACACGAAAAGCGCCCGCGCACGACCGTGCGCGGGCAGCTGCTATTTTTGATTTTTGTTTGGCTTTTCGGCTGCTTCCCGTATCCTGCCCGAAAAAATGGATTCTAATTCTTCGAAAGTTCCTTTTTTCAGTAAATTCCGCTGGCAAACGATGATGTTGCCCGCATTCGGCGTGTACAGAAGATAGCAGCGCTCGTCTTTTACGACCTTACGCACTTTTCCGACTTCACGCTTTTTCGAGACCTCCTTTTCCGCAAGATACTGCGTAAAGCGGATCTCTTCTCCCTCGATCTGTATGCGGAAAAGCCATTGCTCTTTTGAAAGTGACTTCGGGCTGGGCGCGATAAATAAAAAAACGGTGAGAGCCAACAGCAGCGCCGCGAATACGGTAAACATGACAAACTCTCCGCCCGTTGTGCCGGCAACGACGGCGAGGCCGGCCACGACTGCGGTAAGAACGGCCGTCCATACCGCATAATATCTCTTTTTCCGCCTGTAGGCATTTTTTTTGCAGGCAAGGGAAATCTCCCCGAAAAATTCTATCATCGACCTTCTCCTTTTCCGAAAAATTATAACACATTTTCAGACCGTTTGGATAGCTTTTTCGCATAGTTTTTTCCGAAAAAGATGCGCGACAAAGTTGACTTTTTCTCTTGTTTTCGTTATAGTTATGTTGCAAATGCAACATAACAGATGTTTGCAGGGGGTTAGATATGGAAAAAGCCGTGACCTCGCTTTTTGACGGGGTATCCAAGGAAGAATATGCCGCCATGATGATATGTTTTAAAACGGTAACGAAAACTTACCGCAAGGGAGAGGAGATCCCCATGCCGCACGACCGCGTTGCCGTGGTGCAGAAAGGATTTATCAATCTGATCAAAACGGATATAGACGGCGTGCGTACGATTTTTGAACAGTTAGGGAAGGGCGGCGTGTTCGGAGACGTTCTGGGTTTTGCGTGGGCGGACGCAAGCTTTTTTTTGATTGCTGAGGAAGACAGCGAGATACTCTATATCGATTATGAGCACATCGTAAAAAGATGTTACAAAGCCTGTGCGCATCACAGCACCGTAGTTTCCAATCTCGTAAAACTGATGAGTGAAAAGACGCAGGCGCTTTCCGAGCATCTTGAAATCCTCAGCCGCCGCACGATACGCGAAAAGCTGCTCGCTTATTTCACGATGACGGCTGCAAAAAATAAGAGTTCTTATTTTACCTTGCCCTTTTCGCAGACAAGCCTCGCGGATTATATTTGTGTAGACAGGAGCGCCATGGTAAGGGAACTCAAACGCATGACGGACGAGGGGCTCATAGAAATCGAACGGCGCAACGTCAAAATGAAAACCGTAAAATAAAAAGATCACCTTAAAGCAAACGTTAAAGCGGCGCTCGGAGGACTGTTATGCAATGTCCCGCCGAGCACCGCTTCCGGGCTTTTCGCGAACCTTTTAAAACGCCTTCCGCAAAGTTATTGCGGAAGGCGTTTGCTGTTCAGATCAAAAAAATCATCAATGACCGAGTACCGTTGCCGTCAACGCCCAATTGTTATAACAGAGCGTTTCTTTGTCCTTGGCGTCCTTTCCGATCGGCAGAACTTCCTGCTCGAGCTCTTCGATTTCGAGCAATTCGCCCGTCAGATATTTTTCCAGGATTCTGCGGCAATGGCGCAGACGGCGTATCGCTCCGCCGAACCGAATATCGTGCCGCTCGAAGCCGAATCCCTTGGCCTCTTTGTTCCATTGTGCGCAAAAACTCTCGTAAAAAGTTTCCAGCCTGCGTTCGCATTCGGTATAGTCGGAGATCAGCATGCAAAGCCCGTCCATATTGCGGCTTTTATAAAGGGCGCGCGTACGCACGCCGAGGTCGTATTTGATTTCCAATACCGAGCAAAGATCTGCAAGCGTACGGAAGAGATACCCGAACTGCTCGTTTTGTGCGCCGCGCTCCAAAATCGCCCTTGCCTGGGTAAATTTTGCTTTCTTTTCCGCATCGCAAGAGCGGTCGAGCAATCCTATGAACGGGTCGTTGTACAGCATATATTTGCAGGCGTTTTTCGGAAAGTCCTCGCCCACATAGAAATTCGGAAGATCGGTCGCCATAAAATCTTCCCACGCTATGCCCGTCAGTTTTTTGAACCCCGCGCGAAGCGACTCTTCGTCGAAATTTCCTTCCACGTACTGTGCTGCGGCATACAGCGAGGGCAGCACGCTGAACAGGGAGCTTTCCGAACCGTCATCTTTCCATACTGTAAAAAATATATCCCTTACATCGTTTTTGCGGCATGCGGAGAGCGCCGCGCGAGATGCTTTGAGGCTGAACGCATTGCAGGGGGCAAAGCCTATCCAGGCCCACGCGCCTCCGGCAAATACAAGGCCTTCGCCTTTCAGTTTTTTGTGCGCTTGCAGCATCGCATCGTAATGCGCCTCGTCCGTGCTGTAATAATCCCAGTAAATGAGGTCAACGTTGTTCGGAATGAGAGCGGAAACTTCGTTTATCATCTTGTCGTCGATCCCTTTTGCCGAATATTCTCCGCCGTTGGCAAGGCGGAAAAACATATCTGACCACATCATGGGGCGGAAACCGTATTTTTCCGCGATCGCGCACACTTTCGTCAAATGCTTCGAAAGGATCTCGAAACGGTTGGTATACCCGTGTTTATCCAAATATTTGCCGAGCCCGACCGTATGCGCCTCGTCCATGCCGATATTGATGCGGCGGCTCTTAAAATTTTTTGCGCAGGCGGCAAACATCTTATCGATCAACTCGTAAGTTTTATCCTCTCCCGCGAGCAAAATATCTGCATTATCGGAAACGTCGCTGAAAACGTCCCAACGCATGATCCCGCCCAGATGTGCAAGCGTCTGAATGCAGGGTATGAGTTCGATGCCTTTTTCCGAGGCATAAGTATCCAATTCCTGCAACTCGGCGTCCGAATATCTGCCGCGCATATATCCGAAATACGGTTCGTCTTCAAGCGTATACACATCTTCCGTATACAGCTGCAATTGCTTGTAGCCCATTTTTGACAAAATATCGATAAATGATTTGATCGAATTTACAGTATATACCGCGCCGCGCGAGCAATCGAGCATAACGCCCAATTTTTTCAGCTCTTTCATCTCAATTCCTCCATTGATGTGTGAACGTTTACTTCCATTATAAAATATTATAACATACGCCCGATTTCTTGTAAATCGTTTTTTTGTAAAATACACATAGGCAGCCATTTTTCTTTTCCGAACCGGTTTTTGAAATAACAGTCGTAATAAGGGAACGGCACTTTTCCAAATAAAACCCGAAAGAGGATTTACGAAAAAAAATTTTAAAAAGCATGCAAAAATGCTTGATAAAATCAAGGAACTTTGTTAAAATATCGTGGTAACCAAACATTGGGGTGTCGCCAAGCGGTAAGGCAACGGACTCTGACTCCGTCATTCGTTGGTTCGAATCCAGCTACCCCAGCCAGCAGACGCTATATATTGAGAGTTTCTAAAAAATGAAACACAATATATAGTGTCTTTATTTTTGTGACTTTTTTAGCATTTCCCCAAATTGGGGAAAAAATTGGGGAAACTTTTCGGAGCAATTTTTGTCCGTTGCCCTGTATTTTGCTTATTTCGCCCGCAAAAGCAGGCGTTTTTGTTTGTTTTTTATCTTTTTCAAAAATGGGATTGGGGAAATTTTTGTCAGTAAATTACTTTCTCGGCTTCTTTGAGCTGAAATTCGTCCGAATAATGCGTGTATACCGTCGATGTAATTGTGCCGCTCAAACTGTGTCCCGCCCAGATACTCACAACTTCTGAGGCAACGCCGCATTCTTTGCAACGACTGATAAACGTGTGTCTCAGTTCGTGCGGGTGTCGTTCGGGCAAAAGCCGCTTCATGCGCGTGGAGATCGTGTTGAGATTGGTGTTTTTTGCTTTCTCAAAGTCGATAAACGGCAAAACCTTTTTCACCTGCGGGGTAAACGGTATCTTCCGAAGCACCACGTT
>DXCL01000040.1 GCA_019115995.1 Candidatus Borkfalkia avistercoris | reverse complement strand
ATAAAGGCGAATCCGTCTCCTAATGGAAACGGGTTCGCCTTTAACTTGTTTGGTGACCCCATCGGGACTCGAACCCGAGTTACCGCCGTGAAAGGGCGATGTCTTAACCGCTTGACCATGGGGCCTTGTGTATAAAAACCGCTTCCGCGATAATTTTAATCGGCGCCGAAAATTTACATCTAAATATGCCAACGTCGCCGTGTTTAACTTGGTTGCGGGGGCAGGATTCGAACCTGCGACCTTCGGGTTATGAGCCCGACGAGCTACCGAACTGCTCCACCCCGCGATAAAATGCCGCCTCTCAAAAGACGCTATATTATTTTATATAATCCGCAATCATTTGTCAACTGTTTTTTTGGATTCTTTTCCATGTTTTTGTGTTTTTTTGCGGCAAATGCACTTTTTTATGGTCAAAAGCCCACGCCCCTGCAACCCAAAGCGCACGGCAAATTCAAATTACTTGACATACCGCGCGGTTTTAGCTAAAATAATTAGGAAATTTACTTTATAATAGAGAAATGCGTCGGCAGCGTTTTCGGGCTGCCGCTCTTTCGCAACAAAAAAGGAGCGCTTACATGAAACTCAGCGGAGCAGAAATACTCATTCATTGTCTGAAAGAACAGGGCGTAGACACCGTATTCGGCTATCCCGGCGGGTGCGTGCTGGATATTTACGACGCCGTTTACCGCGACGGAACGCTCAAACACGTGCTTACCGCCCACGAGCAAGGCGCGGCGCACGCGGCGGACGGTTACGCGCGCGCGACGGGCAAAACGGGCGTGTGCATCGCGACCTCCGGCCCGGGAGCGACCAATCTCGTGACCGGCATTGCGACGGCTTACATGGATTCCGTTCCCCTCGTTGCCATTACGGGCAACGTGACCGTGGCCAACCTCGGCAGAGACAGCTTTCAGGAAGTGGACATCGCGGGCATCACGATGCCCGTTACAAAGCACAACTATATCGTAAAAGATATAACGAAGCTTGCCGATACGATACGCGAAGCCTTTTATATCGCAAATTCGGGCAGGAAAGGCCCCGTGCTGATCGATATCCCAAAAAACTTACAGACGGAAACGGCGGAGTTCGAAGAAAAACCCGTACGCCGCTATATCCCCAAACCGGTGGCGAAAGAAGCGCTTTCCGAAGCGGTAAAGGCGATCCGCTCCGCGAAACGCCCCCTCATCATCGTAGGCGGCGGCGCGATCAGCTCTGACGCCGCAAAAAACGTGCGCGCGCTCGCCAGGCGCATACAGGCGCCCGTTTCCTCCACGCTCATGGGCCTCGGCGCATACCCCGCCTCAGACGCGCAGTTTTTGGGGCTCGTAGGCATGCACGGCACGGACGCGAGCGCCAAAGCGTTTTTACGCGCGGACACGGTGATCGTTTGCGGCATGCGTTTTTCCGACCGCGTAGCGGGCGACAGAGCGAAATTCCATGACAGAAAGACCATCGTACAGTTCGACATCGACGCGGCCGAGATCGATAAAAACGTGCGGCCGGATATCGCCGTAATGGCGGATCTCAACGAAATATTGAAAACATTGCTCCCCCTTTTGGAGCAGGCAGACCGCGCAGACTGGCTGAAAGAGACGAACGCTTACAAGGAATACGAAAAGAACACGGCGGAGTACCCTGCCGCGCAGAAGATCATATCCGCAGCCAAAAAATTCACCGACGAAGCCACGCCCGTAGCGACGGACGTAGGCCAGCACCAGATGTGGACGGCGCAGTATTATCCCTTTGAACAGCCGCGCACCTTTATTTCGAGCGGCGGATTGGGCACGATGGGCTTCGGCATGGGCGCGGCGATCGGCGCGTGCGTCGGCACGGGCAGAAAAACGGTGCTCGTTACGGGAGACGGAAGCTTTCATATGAACCTGAACGAGCTTTGCACGGCGGTCACCTACCGTCTCCCGCTCGTGATACTGCTCACGGACAACAATACCCTCGGCATGGTGCGCCAGTGGCAGACGCTGTTTTACGGCAAGCGCTATTCGCAGACCACGCTCGACAGAAAGACAAATTACGTGAAGCTTGCCGAGGCGTTCGGCGCGAAGGGTTATCTGCTCGACAGCCCCGAAAACGCCGAAGCGGTGCTCGCAAAGGCCTTTGCCGAAGACGGCCCGGTGCTCGTAGACTGCAAAATCGACATCGACGACAAAGTTTTGCCCATGATCGCGCCCGGCAAATCCTTCGATTCCATCATAACGAAAATATAAAGGCGGTGAAGCGAATGAAAAAGTATACCATTACGGCGCTCGTTTCCAACAAAAGCGGCGTTCTGACCCGCATTTCGGGCCTGTTCGCGCGGCGCGGCTTCAATATAGACAGCCTCTGCGTGTGCGCGACGGAAGACGCAAGTCTCTCTCGCATGACCATCGTCTTGAACGGCGACGATTATATCCTCTCGCAGATGACAAAGCAGATGGACAAGCTGATCGACGTAAAAAAGATCGCTTTGGCAAAGGAGGAGGATTCCGTTCTCCGCGAGCTTTTGCTCATCAAGGTTTCCGTTCCCGCGGAAAAACGGTCGGAGATCATAGAGATCAAAGACGTATATAAAGCGAAGATCGTAGACCTTTCCCCCGACAGCCTTGTATTGGAGATCACCGGCGATCCCAACAAGCTGGACGGATTTATCGGCGTGATCAGGCCGTACGGGATCCTTGAAATGGCGCGGACGGGCGTAACGGCGCTCGCGCGCGGAGATAAAAAACTCAAAGACGAACTCGACTACAACGAGATGATCTGACAAAACGGATCGCGCCCGCGTCCCCGAAAAATATTTCCCCGCAAGACTCGCCTTGCGGGAAAGTCTGAAAAGACAGTAAAATCCGAAAACCATTGAGATCATGCCTTATTTTAAGATCGACGCGCCCTTTTGCATTTCCGTCTGGAATGCGGAAAAAAGCATAGGTTCCCTGCAATGGACTCTCCTTTGGGGCGAGGTGCCGTTTCTCGAAAAAATCTGGATCGACGCCCCCGAAAGGCGCAAAGGCTTCGGCACGCAGGCAATGACTTATTTCGAAAGCATGCTCGCGCGCGCGGGGCATACGTGCGCGCTCGTTTCCACACGGGCGGACGAAGACGGGCAGCATTTTTTCCGCAAGCTCGGCTATGCGGATTGCGGCGCGCTCGACATGCGTAAATTTACGCAGCAGAACGCCGCGGAAATATTTTTATTCAAAACATTTGAAAATTTATAACGGACGGTAAAAAGCCATGCAAAACATCTTTTCCGAAGGAACGGCTATGTCTTCCCAGCGCTCGCTCATGCGCGCGCTCGGCTGGACGGACAGCGAAATGAAAAAGCCCATCATCGGCATCATCTGCGCGCAGAGCGACATCATTCCCGGACACATGTACCTCGATAAGATCGCAGAAGCGGTCAAAGAGGGCGTCATCGCGGGGGGCGGCAAACCCGTCGTCGTGCCCTCCATCGGCGTATGCGACGGCATCGCGATGGGGCATGCGGGCATGCGCTATTCGCTCCCCTCTCGCGAGATCATTGCGGACAGCGCGGAGATCCTCGCACGCGCGCACGCGTTTTCGGGCATCGTTTTCGTGGGCAACTGCGACAAAATTATCCCCGGCATGCTGATGGCGGCGGTCCGGCTGAACCTGCCCTGCGCGTTCGTTTCGGGCGGGCCGATGCTGGCGGGCAAAATGCACGGCAAGCGGCTCTCCCTCTCCTCTATGTTCGAAGCGGTGGGCGCCTACAACGCCGGCAGGATCGACGCGGAAGAACTGCACGAATACGAATGCTCTTCCTGCCCCACCTGCGGCTCCTGCTCGGGCATGTTCACGGCGAACAGCCTCAACTGCCTGACCGAAGCGCTCGGCATCGCCCTGCCCGGCAACGGCACCATACCCATGGTTTACAGCAGGCGCATCATGCTCGCCAAAGAAACGGGCGAAGCGGTGATGAACGCGGTAAAAAACAATATTCGCCCTTCCGACGTGATCACGCCCAAAGCGGTGAGAAACGCCGTCGCGGTGGACAACGCCATCGGCGCTTCCTCCAACAGCGTTCTGCACCTTTTGGCGGTGGCGAACGAAGTGGGCATGAGCGAAAAGGACTTTTCCGTAGACACCTTCAACGAAGTGAGCGCAAAGGTGCCGCACATCTGCAAGCTCGCGCCCGCGGGCGAGCATTACATTGAAGACCTCAACGAAGCGGGCGGCATTTCGGCCGTCATCAAACAGCTCGAAGACGCGGGGCTTTTCGACGGCTCTGCGATGACCGTTTCGGGCGTTACGCAGCACGAACGGGTGAAAAACGCGCGCGTTTTAGACAAAGAAATTATCCGCCCCATGGAGAACCCCTATTCCCCCACGGGCGGGCTTGCGATCCTCAAAGGCAACATCGCGGCGGAGGGCGCGGTCGTCAAAAAGAGCGCGGTCGACCCCGCGATGCTCAAACACAGCGGCCCCGCAAAGGTATTCGACAGCGAAGAGGCGGCCATGGAAGCCATCTCCACGGGCAAGATCGTAAAGGGCGACGTCGTGGTCATCCGCTACGAAGGGCCCAAGGGCGGCCCCGGCATGCGCGAAATGCTCTCCCCCACCTCCGCCATCGTGGGCGCTGGGCTGGGCGCTGACGTTGCGCTCATCACCGACGGCAGGTTTTCGGGCGCGACGCGCGGCGCCGCGATCGGCCACGTATGCCCCGAAGCCGCAGCGGGCGGGCCCATCGGCGTCATTAAAGACGGCGACACGATCGATATAGACATCGAAAAGGGCGAGATCAACCTGCGCATAAGCGACGAGGAGATGAAGGAACGCCTCGCCTCGTTCAAGCCGTTGGAAAAACCCGTAGACGGCTATCTGAAACGCTACCGCGCGCAGGCAACTTCGGCGAGCAAAGGCGCAACCCTGTTCACGAAATTTTGATAAAAAGTTCTCAAAATTTCCGTGAGCTTTAGGAAAACCCCAACGTTCGCCGTTTTGTAAAACGGCTCTGCGTTCGGATTTTTCCTCTTTGCCGCTTTTTAAGGGCTTACACTATTATAGATGCGGCAAATTCACCTTTCCTGCCCGAGGCCGCGCATAATATCGAGGCGAGCCTCGATATTGCGGAAACATCGATTTTTGCCATTGCAAGCAAGCAAAAATCTCCGATTCCTTCGCGCAAATTGGGGGCTTATTCCGAAAAGTGCGATTTTCGGAAACGCAAGTGATTATTTAAATATTTATTCGCGCAAGGGAAATCGCAATTTTCCGTAGCGCACCCCTATTTGGCAATCCCTTGCCATACGGAAAGGGTGAATGTCCGCGATTTATTATTATGTGTGCCCTTAAATATCGCGGACAGAGGGGAAAACCGTTCGGGTTTCCCCTCAAATCGCAGTAAATCGCAGGCAACAGCTTGCCGAGATTTACGCGAGCGGAGTTTATTCTTATGAAATTACAGATATTCGATTCTACCCTGCGCGACGGTGCGCAGGGGGCAAACGTCTCCTTTTCGGTAGACGACAAAATAAAGGTCATCGAAACGCTCGACAGGCTGGGCATAGACTTTATCGAAGCGGGCAACCCCTTTTCCAACCCCGCGGAAATGCAATTTTTCCAAAAAATAGCGGGCATGAAGTTGGAACACTCCAAGATCGTCGCATTCGGCTCCACGCGCCGCAAAGGGATCGCTCCCGAGGAAGACAGCAACCTGAGATCTCTCCTGGCCGCAGGTACCGAATACGTAGCTATTTTCGGCAAGAGCCACATCATGCACGTGACTGATGTGATCAAAGCCACGCCGGAGGAAAATCTCGCCATGATCTACGAAAGCGTGAAATTCCTCGGCGAACACGGCAAAAAGGTCATATTCGACGCGGAGCACTTTTTCGACGGCTACAAAACGGACGCCGCCTATGCGATGCAGGCGCTTGAAAAGGCGCACGAAGCGGGCGCGTACTGCCTGTGCCTTTGCGACACGAACGGCGGCATATTCCCCGACGAGGCGTACGCCATCACCAAAGCGGTGACGGACCGCTTCCCCGATACGATCGTGGCGATCCACTGCCACAACGACGGCGGGCTCGCCGTTGCCGACTCCATAGAAGCGGTAAAAGCGGGCGCGCGGCAGATCCAGGGCACGTTTCTCGGCTTCGGCGAGCGGTGCGGCAATACGAATCTTTCCACCGTCATCTGCAACCTGCAATTGAAGCGCGGATACGAGTGCATTCCGCCCGAAAAACTCAAAGATATTTACGAGAGCGCCATGGCGATCGCAGACACGGCGAACGCGGCGATCCCCGAAAACCAGCCTTATGTGGGCATGAGCGCATTTGCGCACAAAGCGGGCATGCATGCGGACGGAGTGCTCAAATATTCCTCCTCCTTCGAGCATATAGACCCTTCCGTGATCGGAAATAAGAGAAAGCTGCTCCTCTCCGAAATTTCGGGCAAGAGCGCCATTTACGACAAGCTCAAAGGATATTTTCCCGATCTCGACAAGAACGGAAAGGAAATGGCTGCCATCGTTGCGGAGCTCAAAGAGCGGGCGCTCGCGGGGTATCAGTACGAGGCGGCGGAAGCGAGCTTTGTATTGCTCGTGGAAAAGCTTTTGGGCAGATACCGCTCCTCCTTCGACCTCATCAATTATAAGATCATCAACGAGCTGCCCGCCATAGAAGGCAAAGTGGCTTCGGCGATCGTAAAAATACGGGTGAACGGCGTGACAAAGATTTCCGCCTCAGACGGCGAAGGCCCCGTGCACGCGATGGACCTTGCCCTGCGCGCGGCGCTCTCCGATTTTTACCCCGAGATCGCAAAAATGTCTTTGACGGACTTTAAAGTGCGCGTGCTCGACTCCGATAAGGCGACCGCCGCAAAGGTGCGCGTGCTCATCACCTCTGCCGACAGCTCCGACAGCTGGACGACGGTAGGCGTTTCGGAAGACATGATTGAGGCGAGCTGGTTTGCCCTCGTAGACTCCATAGACTACGCTCTCATGCGCCGCTGAATCCCCTTTCGGCGCGTTTTGGAAAAAGAAAATTCAATATGAAATACGCCCCTCTGCGGCTTTGCCGCAGAGGGGCGTATCGCTTTAACGGAGGCGCGCTCGCGGCGCGCCTCCGCCCGATTTTTGTTGCGTTACGAATCGGAAGACTCGCCGTCTGCCTGCGCTTCTGCCTGCTTCTGCTTTCTGCGGGCGCGGCGCGCTTCTCTGCGGCGTTCCTTCGCGTTTTCAATGTCTATGGCGATCTGTTCGAGGGAGAGATCGACCATTCTGTGCGCCGCCGCAAGGTCTGCTTCCTCGCGCAAAACGAGTTCCGTGGCGTGGATCTTCAATTTTGCGGAAGAATTCGTCGTCCTGCGGAAGTCTTTGAGCATCTCGTTTTCCAGCAAGAACAGCGCTACGGGATAGCCGCGCCGCACGACGAGCTTTACGACCTGCTTGCTGCCGTACTTGACGCAAATGCCGCTGCTGAGATCGACCTGCCTCGTTTGGGGCTTGGTGAGCGCGTATTCCTTAACGTCGTTAAAGAGTGCCTTTTTGTCTTCGTCGAGCTCCTCGTACGCCTCGTTAAAGGTGCGCACGTTCGCCTCGATCACGATCCTGTCTTTGTCGTCGTCTGCCGCGGCGAGCTCGTCGGAAGCTTCTTCCGAAGCCTCGGCGGGCTGCGTTTCCTCTGCGGGTGTTTCTTCCTGCGCCGCTTCTTCTTCTGAAGTTTCCGCCGCAGGCGTTTCTTCCTGTGCCGATTCTGCGGGAGCCTCTTGCGCGGGCGCCTCCTGAACAGGCGCCGCCGCTTCTGCCGCCGGCTTCTTTTTGAGGGTGAGCACGATGATCGCGGCCGCCGCAGCGATCAGCACGACGAGCACCACCGCAAGCAACACATACACGCCCGTGAGCGCGGGGGTATTGCCCGCCGCCGCTTCGACCGACGCGACCTGCGCCTTAAAGGTGGATACCGCCATCGTCACGTCGGAAACATTTTCCGCCTGATCGATCGCCGTGAGCGCCTCGTTGTAATATTTGAGCACGAGCGGCGCGTTCTTTTCGCCGAACGCACTGACGATCTTGGCGTACAAATCGCCGTCTTCCGTTTCGAGCGTTACCGCCATGCTTGCAACAATGTTCTGCGAAGCGGAGCCGCCGATGATCTCGTCGAGATACCCTTCGAGCCAGGAAGCGATCTCAGCGACGGCGTTCGTTTTTGCCTCTTCGACCGCCTCTGCCTGCCCGACTTCCGCCGCGATGCCGTCGATCGTAGTTTTGATGCCTGCGATCGCCGCCGCGATCTCATCGGTATCCGTGCCCGTCGCGAGCGAACCGAGCGAGCTGTTCACGCTGTCGATCGTCTGCTTCAACGCCGCTATATCCGCCGCGATGCTCGCCCCGGCCGTTTCGCCGAGCTTGCCGCTCAGCGCTTGCAGCTGCGTATTGTAGCCCGTAAGCAGGGCGTTGTACGATGCGAGCTCTGTTTCGACCTCGCCGATCGCCCGCGTGATCGCATTCTGTGCGTCTGTTATCGCCTGCGAAAGCGCGGAAAGATTTGTGCCCGCCGCAGCGCTGTCTATCGCGCTCTTTGCATCGGCGACTGCCTGCCTGATCGCGGAAAGCCCGTTCGTTTCATCTTTCAGCAGGCTTTCCAGCTCGTCTACAAATCCGTCGATCGTGTCCAGCTCCGCCTTGATATCCTGTACGGCGGTATCGAGCGTCGACTGCACCCCGTCGATCTTGGCTCCGAGATCTTTATAGATGCTGCCCAACGAAACGGAATCGTCTGTGCCGACGATCGCGGTCTGCGCCTGAGAAATCAACGCGTCGATCTCGTCGAGCAGACTGCTGTTTTCTTCGCCGTCGACTCCCGCGATCACGTCTTTGAGCGCTTGGAGCATGGCCGTCTGATCGGCAATGTCTGCACGGTAAGCGCGGATATCTGCGATCTCTTTGAGCGCGTTTTCTTTATAGGAATTCACTTCCTCTACCGTCGCGGCGCTGTTGATGGCAAGCAGCGTAGCCGTGGGCACCACGACTTCCGCCTGCGTTTCCGTCGCTTTGGCGGCTTCGGCGATCTCGTTGAGAGCGTCTGTCTTTGCCGTTTGCAGAGCGGTTTCCGCCGAGGATACATAACCTTCGATCGCGTCCATCGCGTTGAGCCGCGCGACCGCAACGGCGCTTTCGCTCAGCGCGCTGCCGATCGCATCGTACATGTTCACGACGAGAACGGCCTCTTCATAATTTTCCGATTCCGCATCGGCGGCGGCATTCACGATCTCCTGCCATTTGACGCCGAGCGACGCGGCATACGCCTTGACGTCTGCCTGCGCGTTTGCGCGCGCCGCAAGCAGGGCCGCGGTATCGTCCGTCGTGGACTCGATGACTACATAATATCCGTTGTATTCTACGCCTTCGTAATTGTCGGCAAACGCTTCCTCTGCCGGCAACTCGATATATTGTCCGCCGTGAATGTACTGCTCTACATTCTCCGAATCTACCGCGGCGTTATATGTACCGCCGTTGAGCGCGATCTCTATAACGTCGGTCGCTTCTTCGTTTTGAAGGTCGACTTCATACACGGCATAGCCGCCGTTGCCCGTCGCGTTGAATGTACCGCCGTTTACCGTAACGGAGATCGGCATGTTCGTTGTATGCTGCGAGATCGCTAACGCCGCGCCTCCGACCGTGGAACCGTTGCCGTAAGGCTCTTCCGAAAAATCTCCCGTTGCCGTTACCGTTCCGCCGTTAAAGACGAGGTTGCCCGCACGCATCTCAATACCCGTATAGCCCGTGATCTCCGTATCGCCGGATATATACATATAACCGTATTGCGGGTGATAGATCGTCTGCGCGGTTTCGCTTGTAATCATGCTGTCTGAAATGTCGATCACCGTGCCGTGCGCAGCACCGTTCCCGAGCACGGCAAATCCCGTCGCGGTAATTTTGCTGTTTGTGATGGTCAGCTTAGGGAAGGTATTTTGATCGGCTTGTACGGCCGCCTCTTTCTGCTCGTCCGTATTGCCGTATGTACCGACGATCATGGCGCCCGAGTCGTTCGATACGATTTCAACGTTATTCAATACGGTATCCGAATTGCCGATCGAATGGAACGTATGCCCCTCTCTGCGGTTGCCGCTGATCTCTGTTTCCAGATACGAGTTCTCTATGACCGCCTCGGAATTGCTTACAACTATGGCCGCCGCCCACATGTTTTGGTTGGTCGGCTCGATCGTAACATCGCCCGATGCCTGCACTTGAATGTTGACGCTGTCTACCGCTATCTCTGCATTGTCCGCATAAATACCGATCACGGTGTTTATGGAATCGGCAGAGGAAGACAGATCGATCCGGATATTCGTGATCGTAACGGGGGCGTCGGTGTTATCGACATAAACGGCGATATACGCGCTGTTCCGAATAACGGATTCCTCTTCCGCACTGTTCGTTACGGTAACGTTCCCGGCCGTTATGCTTAAAGATACGCTGCCTGTGGTGATGATGTCATTCCCGTTCAGGTCGAGCGTAACGCCTTCCTTTGCGAGCGAGATGCTGCCCGTATAGTCGGCAAGCAACCTTATAGTGTCTCCGCTCTGCGCGGCTTCGAGCGCGGCTGCAAGCTCCGCGAACGGATAAACAACGCCTTCGCGGTCGATCTCTGCCACGGCCGCCGTATTTGCGGGAACATAATTGCCGCCTTCCAGCGTGAAGGAGTAGCCTTCGGCAAGGTAATCTTCCCGCACGGGGGAAGCGAACGTGCCGTTTGTGATCATAATGCCTTCCAGACGGGGCGCATTGCCGTTGCTGAAATTGCGATCTTCCACGACATTATTGAACACGCCGCCCTGAATATCGGTAGAAACGTCGTATTTGCCGAGGTTGACGCCGTTATAATACCAGGCGATGACCGAACCGTTAAATTCGCCGCCCGTGATCGTCGCCTTTGACCAGTTCATCAACGCCTGATCGGGTGCATGGAACGTGCCGCCCGCGATCGTGAGCGTGTTGAGCTCGTCGTTCTTGACCGTTCCGTTTCCGCCGTAGAATGTGCCGCCGTAAATGGTCAGGGTCGGATAGGCATTTTCTTCCTGATATGTCTCCGTATCAAAGTACCCGGAAGAGATCAGTGAAGAATGGCGATGGTTTGCGCTGTCTTTGGGAGAGGTGCCCGCATATACGAGGATCTCCTCGTTTGCGGCTTCGTCGTCTGCCGTGCCGATGACCATTTCGCCCTGGTTGAGGATAACATAATAGCTGTTGCCGCCGTCGGATTTTCCGTCCAGGCTGCCCGCCTCCTGGCTGCGCACAAAGGTGCCGCTCAGAATGGTCAGGCTCGCATCGGGCGCGTTATACAGCGCCGATCTGCCGCTTGCCGTATTGTCGACGGTGCCGTTTCCCGTAACGGTAAGCGTGCCGTAGTTTGTAACGGTATGGCTGCTGCCGTCGTTTTCGATCTTGTTTCCGTTCAAATCGAGCGTGATCTGCTTATCCTGCGCAACGGTGATATTTTCGGAAACATTGGAGAGCAGCGTAACGGTTTCGCCCGTTTCGGCGGCATTGATCGCCTCTTGCAAGGAGGTATAGCCTACATCGCCGATCTTTGCGACGACGCCTTCCATGACTTCATAAACGCCGTCGCCGTCGTTGTCTACGGGCGTAAAGCCTTCGGCAAACAAGGCGCTTTCGGGAAGCTTATCGAAGAAACCTCCTGAAATAAACCCGCTCTTGTTTTCACTGTATACCTGGCCGTTAAACGTGCCGTTTTCCACTTCAAGGCTTACGTTTTCAATTTCGGAAGCGTCGTTCTGCTCAGGGTTTGCCTGATACAGAGCCGCCAGACCTTTCAGCGTGCCCCCGGTAATGCTCGCGTTCAAAGCGAGCCCCGTCGTATGCTGTATCACTGCCACCGCTACGCCGTTCGTCGTTGAGCCGTTGCCGTTGGAAACGCAGGAAAGCTCCTTTCCGTTCGCAACGATCGTCGCATCGCCCGAAATTTTGAGGATACCCGCACGGATCTCAATGGCAGAGGTTCCGCCGATGATCTCGCCGCCGGTAATAATGAGCTCGCCGTATTGCGGCTGATAAATGGCGAGGTCTTTGCTTTCGATTTTGCCTCCGGTGATGGTTACGCTGGTACCGAAATGGTTATTGATTCCGTCTGCGGAGCCGTTGCCCTGTATCGCACCGAACGCCCCGTCGGTAGAAAGATTTGCCGAAGTAACGAGAATGGCGTTGAATACGTCTTTATCCGTCTTGTTCGTCGGTTCAATAAACACGGCGCAATAATTCTCCGACTTTGCAGCAAGGCTCTCTTCAAGTACGAGCTTTGCCACCTTTTCCTGCTGATCGGGCACGATGCGGAATACGTCTCCCATCGCCAGAATATAGCCGTTTTTAACGGTAAGCGTTCCGTCGATCAGCTGTATCGCTCCGTCAAAAGAAGAATAAATACTGTGCCCCGCAAGGTCGAGCGTTACGGAAACGCCTGCCTTTTCCATTTTGAAGATCAGCCCTTCGCGCGCTTTGTCCGTGCCGATATCCGCGAGCAACGTGATCGTCACATCTGTTTCGGCGGCGTCAATCGCGTCTTGCAGGCTTGTATATGCAACGCCCGTTTCTTCAATCATGGCGACCGCGCCGTCGAGTTCTTCCGCGCTGCCTACAACAAAACTGCCGTTGCTTTCCATTTGCGCGCAATCGGGAGCGAGGTATTTGCGTTCAAGCGGCTTGCTGAACGTGCCGTTCTCAATAAAGTTGCTCACTGTTTCGCTGGCAACTGCGCCGTTGAACGTGCCGTTTTTCAAAACCGCCTTAACATCAGCGATTTTATCGGGTTCCGTATCTGCCTGATAGTAGGCATAACCCGTGGGATCGGTCGCCGTAAAAGTACCGTCGTTGATCGTCACAACAATCGGCATTTCCGTTCTGTGTTCGGAAACCGCCACTGCAACGCCGTACAACGTGGAGCCGCTTCCATTTTGAATTCTTCGGAATTCACCGTGGGCAATAATCTCGCCGTCATTGATCACAAGGGAGCCGCCGCGAATCTCCATACCGGAAACCTGCCCTTCCAGTACGCCATCATTGATGACAAGTTTGCCGAATTGCGGCTGATAGATGGCACTGAAATTGGAAGTCAACTTACCGCCGTTGACGGTAATGCTTGTACCATGCGATGTACCATTCCCTTGAATGGCCGCAAAAGTCGTGGGCGTATCCAAGTCGGCGGAAGTTTCCAGCACGGCATAATAAGCAGAACCGTCTGAAACGATCGCCTCCCCGGAAGGAAGCATGAACACGGCAGGCCCGCCCTGCCCTATCACCTTAACGCCTTTTTCGAGAACAAGTTTTGCCTCAATCTTCTGCTCGGGCTCAATCCGGAACGGAATTCCAGACGCAGAGATCACGCCGCCGTTCTGCTGCGAATTCGTTACGATGATCGTACCCGCTCTGACGACCATAAACCGCAGGCCGTTATTCACGTGCACTGTACCGTTCGTCAAATAGAGGCTGTGCCCGTTCAGATCGAATGTAACGCTTACCTCTGCCCGATCAAATTCGATCGAAGATGTTTCCGTTGCAGCCTCCTGTTCGCTGCCCATATCCGCAACCAAGGTAATCGTATCGCCGTCGTCTGCCTCGGCAAACGCCGCCGGCAAACTGGTATAACCTACATCGCCGATTTTTGCGACGACTCCTTCCATGACTTCATAAACGCCGTCGCCGTCGTTGTCTATAAATTCAAAGTTGTCTGCAAGATACTTTTCGTCAGGCTCCACCGTAAAGGAACCGCCCGAAATCGCGCAGGAGTCATCTGCTTCCATGGGGAAAGTCACGTCTTCCGCTATCACGCCCTGAATCTTGGCAGTGCCGGAAACGGTCATCTGTACGATACCCGCAGTGTCGTCGCCCGGCTTCAAATAGATCGCCGTTGCGCCGCTGAACGTGCCGCCCGAAATATTGTTGCTGCTCGTTTGCCCGCCGTAAGCGCAGGCGCTGTACGCGATACCTTCCGCTGTATCGGTATGCGTGAAGATGCCGCCCGTGATCGTAGCATTCGCCCAGTTCTGAATAACGGCATAAATAGCCCCTTTGCCCGAAGGTTCGGAACAGGTAAATTCGCCGTCCTCTATGACCAATATGCCGTATTCGTCGTTCTTGACTACGTTGCCGCCCGCGCAAAAATATGTGCCGCTTTCGATCGTGAGTTTGGCAGGATTTTCCTGCTCATATACACCATTTGCCTTAATGTTATTGATGATCAGGCTTGAAGTGTCCTCTACGTTTTCATTGCTCACATGAATACCGTCGAGCGTCATCACGCCGTGGTTTGCGATCACATAATATGTATTCTCCGAGCCGTCGGCCTCCGTCGCCGCGCGCGTGATTTTGCCCTTCGTCGTGCCGTTGTCGACGATTGTGAGGTTTCCGTCGT
Organism: Candidatus Borkfalkia avistercoris; assembly: GCA_019115995.1. GTDB lineage: Bacteria > Bacillota > Clostridia > Christensenellales > Borkfalkiaceae > Borkfalkia > Borkfalkia avistercoris. Next base: position 13,916 of record DXCL01000040.1, on the reverse strand, counting down.
TATAAACGGTTGCAACGTTATCCGTGTCGGAGGTCAGCGTGTGCCCGTTCAGATCGAGCGTGATCGTTTTGCCCTCGGGGATCACTACGCTTTCCGTGTAATCCTTATCGAGCGAGACCGTTGCGCCGTTGCCCGCAAGGTTGATCTGCGACTGCAAATCCATTTCTATGCTGCCGCTCTCGCCGCCTTCCGACCCCACCGAGGGAGAAGTGGCGTTGGCGAGCACAAACTCCGTATCTTTTACCGAAAGTTCGCCGACCGCCACGATAACGGATCGGCTTTCCGCCACATTCTGCACGGCATTCATCAGACCGAGCGCGTCGGAAGCCGTAGCGTCTTCCGCATGTGCGCGCCGCGCGGGAAAGCCGAAGCAGAAAAGCGCCGCCAAAAGGAAAGCCGCCGCAAACGCAAGCAAAGCGGCAACGCTCTTCGTTTTTGCCCTACTCATAAAAATTCCTCCTTTCTAAAATTAAATCGGGCGCCCCGCATTCGGCGAAAAAACGCACTTTTTCGCTCCCCCTTCCATAGAAGGTCTCCTCTGCGCTCCTCTGCACATGGAACGAATGATACTATAAATCCGCATAAACACAGAATGCCGTCATTATTTCTGTTAAATAAAGTATACCCCCCCCCCTTGTGCTTTGTCAACTTTTTAATAAATAAAAAAACAAAAAAATACAAATTTTTGACAAATTCTATCATACGTTTAATAAAGACACAACAAAATCGGAAAAAAATGCCGCAAATCAGACCTTTTCCCCGCGATAACCATGCACACATTTTCATATGCGCAAATGTATATTTTGCAAAGCATGCTCCGCCTTTCATGCGGCACATGTTCACAATATATCCGATTTTCCCCGTCAACGAAGCAAAAATTGCCGCCACGCAAACAAAATACAGAGATAGCGCATAAAAAAACGCTCCTTTTTGGGGAGCGTTCGTAATTTTGCAGCATCGACAAAGTAAACAGCGCGCCGTCAGCTCGGCGCGCTGTTTTTACATGTCTTAAAGATCGTCGGCATCCTGCACGGGCGCTTCGCCGTCTTGCGGGGTGCCCGTGTAACTGCCGTTTACGTCGTAAGGAGACCGCATCGTCTCTTTACGCGCTCTTTTATCTCGCTTCATTCCTTAGCCCTTATTGTTCTGCTTGGAACTCGCTTTTGCTCCGTTCGCATTGCTCTTGGAGCAGCATCTGCCGCCCGAGCTCTTGGAATTCTGCGCCTGCTTAGACGCGGAAGAAGTTTCTTTGTTGTTGTTTTTCATCTTTTTTCTCCTTATTTGTTGTCAAAAGGTAAGTGTATCTCCACGAAGCCCTGGCTCGCTTTGCACAGCGGGCAGATGTGCCACGCTTCGTTAGTCGTTGCGCGGTAACCGCACTCGCTGCATACCCAAAGCGTCGGTTTATCCCTCTTGTACAGCGTGCCGCTGCGGAAGGCTTCATACAAATAATCGAAAACGATGTTGTGTTCCTTTTCCACGCCCGCGACGCGGTTGAACAGCGCCGCTACGTCGGCAAATCCTTCCTTTTCGGCAATCTCCGCAAATGCGGGATACACCTCTTCGAATTCGGCGCGCTCATCTTTTGCCGCGAACGCGAGATTTTCTTCCAAGGTCCCGAAGTGAAACGGATAGCCTGCGTTTAAGTCGATATTCTCACTGCTGCCCGCCTTTTGCAGAAGCGTATTGAAAAAAGTTTTTGCATGATACGTTTCGTTTTTGGCGATCGTGCGAATGGTATCGGCAAGCACCGCATACCCCTCCGCCGTGGCAAGCTTTGCGATCAGCTGATACCGCATGCCCGCCTGACTTTCGCCCGCAAACGAACGGGCAAGGTTTGTATAAGTTTTCGTATCCTTAAACTGCATTGCGTAATCCTCCTTACGCTCCTTATTATGCCCGGAGCGGGCGCGCGGCATACCCCGCGCGGCGAGGAAATTTTTGGCGGGGTTTTCTTTTCGGCACGCAAAAAGCCCCGCCTTCAAAGCGGGGCTTTTATCTGTTCGATTTATATAGCGTTGCGGAAAAGGCGGAAAAGGCTTTCTGCCGTCTCCTCCGTTTCGGGAACTTCCGGAACGCTCTGCTGCGCGCCGTAAAGTGCATTGTAGATCCAACCGCCGATATTGAAGCTTTCTTCCATTCTGCCCTGTAAAGGGTTTTCCCCGAATATGTATTTGAACACATATGTATGCGAGCAGAAATCCGCCGCCTTTGCGATGGGCTGAAAATCGACGAACGTGCCGACCACCGCGCCTATGGCAAAGAGCAGCGCCACGGTGAACGCCGCGGAATAAATGCCGCCGAACAGCTTGTCGATAAAGCGGAAAGCCCTGTATTTATACAGCCCGCGGAACACCGCTTTGAGGATCGCCATTACGATGACCACGGCGAGCGCGAGCAAAATCCAGATCGCTATGCTGAATATGACGTTCGTGATCGTTTCGGGATTGCTGATCGTAAGCGTTCCGCTCGTCTGCCACGCGGTAAATTTATTCAGAACGGAGGCATAGAGCGCCGTGCCCTGCATGCCTGCCAGCACGGTAGGCGCCACGAGGATCCCCAAAACCACGATGAGCGCCAGATCGACGAGCCACCAGGCTTTGGTCATGAATCCTTTTCTGAAACCGAAAAAGAACATCAGTGCCACAAAAAGCACAAAAAACACATCAATTACGATATACATATTCTTCCTCTGTATGCCGTCTCGGGCGGTGCGGCGTTATTGCAGGCCGCCTTCGGCGAATTTATCCTTTTTAAAGAAGCAAAGGAAGATCGCGCGCACGAAGTTCGCGCCTGCGCCGAGCAGGAACCACACGGTGAGCGCGCTGAAACCGAAAGACCAGCAGAAAACGCCGAAAAGGACGAGCGCGACCAAAAAAGAGATCCACGCCCAGAACCTGTGCCACGCGCGGAATTTGATCTTTCCGCCGAGGCTGAACAGAATGGGCAAACTGAGAATGAGGCACGCCGCATATACGACCACGCCCCACTGCACGACGTAATGGCAGACGTTCTGGATAAACCCGGAGATCGCCGCGCCGCCCGCATAGTTATGGGCGTCGATCGTAGCGAGCACGCCTACGAAGCCCTGCACGTCTGCGCTGTTCTTGTCGAACAGATACAAAAGCCCCTGAAAGCCTTTCATCGTGCCGCCGAAATCGTCGAGCCACTGATCGACCCAGACCATAAAGAACATGCCGATGCTCAACGCGAGCAAAAGCGTGCAGAAAACGGAAACGACCACGCGGTTTGCGCTGCGTTTTTTGACGGCTTTGCCGCCTGCGACCGCACCGTCTCCCTGCACGGGCTGGCGCGCGTAAACGCCCGCAGCCGGCATCGTGCCTGCCGCCACCGCGCCCGCAGGCTGTTGGGCATATACGACGGATACGGGAGCCGCCTGCGGATTCTGCCGCTGCGCGTCGTGCAGCCGCTCGATCTCGTTCTGCAAAACGCGCACTTCGCCTTTGAGCTGCGCCACCTCGCTCAGAAGCTCAAACCTCTCACGCGTTTCGGGCTGCTGCGCCGGCTGATCCTGCGCGGCAGCCTGAGACTGCTGCGCGGGGCGGGGCTGTGCAGCCGCGGCCTCCGCCGCAGCCTGCTGTTTGTAATTTTTCAGCGTGCTCTTCATGTCGCGGAGAACGTCGTCCATGTCCTCCTCGAACAAAAAGCCGCAATGGGGGCAGCGGATCTTGCTGTCGTCCGTCTGCTGTCCGCAATTTTTACAGATCTTCACAGTACATCACCCTTTTGTTTAATATTGTAAACGAAGATGAAAAAACTTCATCGTTAACATTATAACCCGTCCGCGCCGAAATGTCAATCTCTCGGGCGTTTTTCCCTTTGTCACTTCTTGTTAAAATTATCTTTGAGGGAAACGATCTCGGAAAGCACGAGTTTTCCGTTCTCCGTGCACTTTTTGTAATAACCGGTGCGGAGCAGCTGGAACGCCTTGCCCTCCTCCGCCTCCGCAAGGTACGGCTCCGCCTTGGCGGAAACGATCTTTTCGCTGTTTTCGTTCATGCGTTCGGAAAAATCCTGCCCGGCATACGCCGCGTCTTTCAGAAGGCTCTCGTACTGCCGCACTTCCGCGTCGGCGGCGGTGTCGGCGTTCACCCATTGAATGACGCCCTTGACCTTGATGCCGCTCGTGTCGTTCCCGCTGTGGCTTTCCGGCACATAAGAGCAGAGCACTTCGCGCACCTTGCCGTCTTCGCCGAGATTTACGCCGTCGCAATGAATGATATATGCGTTTTTCAGGCGCACATAGCCGTCCTTTTTGAGGCGGAAATATTTGGGCGGAGGGTCGAGCGAAAAATCCGCGCCGTCGATGTAAAGATTTTTGCCGAATACCACCTTGCGGCTGCCCGAGCCTTCGTCCATGGGGTTCACGTCGAAATCGAGCGCCTCCTCCCCCTCGTAATTGGTCAGCGTGAGCTTTACGGGATTCAGCACCGCCATGGCGCGCTCGGCATGGGCGTTCAGATATTCGCGGACGCACGCTTCGAAGTAAGAATATTCGCATTCAGACTGCGCCTTCGCCACGCCGATGCGGGAACAGAAGTCCCGCACGGCCGCCGCGGGTATGCCGCGGTTTTGCAGGCCCGCGAGCGTGGGCATGCGCGGGTCGTCCCACCCGTGCACGGAACCGTCTTCCACCAGTTTTTTGAGGTAACGCTTGCTCATCACCGTATTCGTGATGTTCAGCCGCGCAAATTCGATCTGGCGGGGCTTCGGATCAAAACCGAGCGTTATGCCCACCCAATCGTACAGGGGGCGGTGATCCTCGAATTCCAGCGTGCAAAGGGAATGCGTTACGCCCTGCAAATAGTCGCAGATGGGGTGCGCGTAATCGTACATCGGATAGATGCACCATTTGTCGCCCGTGCGGTGATGCGTCGCATGCAGAATGCGGTAAATGACGGGGTCGCGCAGGTTGACGTTGGGAGACGCCATATCGATCTTTGCGCGCAGGCACTTTTCGCCGTCTTTATACTTGCCCGCCTTCATCTCCTCGAAGAGCTTTAAATTTTCTTCGGGAGTGCGGTTCCTGTACGGGCTTTCCGTGCCCGGCTCGGTGAGCGTACCGCGGGTGTTTTTGATCTCCTCCGCGGAAAGGTCGCACACGAACGCCTTGCCCTCCTTGATGAGCCGCACGGCGTATTCGTAGATGGTATCGAAAAAGTCGGAGGCGTAGCACTCGCGCGCCCATTCGTAACCGAGCCAGTGGATATCGCGCTTTATGGCGTCTACAAACTCCGTCTTTTCCTTCGAAGGGTTGGTGTCGTCGAAAAAGAGGTTGCACTTGCCTCCGTATTTGAGCGCGGTGCCGAAGTTGACGAACATGCTCTTTGCATGCCCTATGTGCAGATATCCGTTCGGTTCGGGCGGAAAGCGCGTCTGCACCTGCTCGGGGCGCAGCTTGCCCGCCGCTATATCTTCATTGATAAACTGTTCGATAAAATTCGACGCTTCTGGAAGTATGATATTTTCTTGCATGTCGTGCTCCTTATCGCCGCAAAGCGCGTAAATCAAAGGCGGCGAAATCATATTTTTTATTGACAACCTTCCGCCGATATACTATACTGATTACCGTATCAGTACACGGCGGAACGGATTTTTGCGCCGTGAAAATATCGGAGGTCTACAAATGAAAAGGCACATCAAATTCGCGCTCGTATACGCCGTACTCGCCATGGCTTGCGGTGTTTTTTACCGCGAATTCACAAAGGCGTACGAATTTACCGGCACAACGGCGCTCGGCAAGGCGCATACCCACCTGTTTATGCTGGGCATGACCGTTTTTCTGCTCTTTGCGCTGTTCGACGCAAAACTGCATCTGCGCAAAAGCAGGCTGTATGTCCCTTTTATGATCGTATATAATGCCGGCGTAGGACTTGCGGCCGCTCTCATGATCGTGCGCGGCGTACTCGAAGTGACCGCCGCCGAACTCAGTGCGGGAGCGGACGGCGCCGTTTCCGGCATCGCGGGGCTCGGGCATATCCTCACCGCGGCGGGCATAGTTTTGTTCTTCTGCATGCTGCTTTTTGCCCTGCGGAACGAAAAAAACGCCTCGGAAAAAGCGCCGGAAAACAACTCCGAAACGGCCGGATCGTAAACGACGTTTCCTCTGCGGGGCGCGGCACAGCCGCCGCCCCGCTTTATTTTTTAAACTTCGGCGCCCCGCACGCTCAGCTCAGCCCCACGATCTCGCCGTTTTCGTCTACGTCGATGTGTTCGGCGGCGGGGTGCGCGCCGAGGCCGGGCATCAGCATGATGCTCCCCGCGACCGCCACGATAAATTCCGCGCCGCCTTTCACGATGATGTCGCGCACGCGCACGGTGAATCCTTCCGGCCTGGAAAGAAGTTTCGCGTCGTCGGACAGGGAATACTGCGTTTTTGCGATGATGACGGGAAGCTTTCCGTACCCGCGCGCCTCCGCTTCGGCGATCTTTTGCTTTGCAATGTCGGAAAATTCCGCGCCCTTGCCGCCGTACACGCGCGTTACGATGTCGTTTATCTTCTTTTCGATCGGATCGTTCAAATCGTAAGAATAGGCGAGCTCGCTCTTTTCTTCCGCGGCGGAAACGACCGCCTCCGCAAGCGCCCTGCCGCCCTCTCCGCCCTGTAAAAACACGTCGGTAAAGACGGCCTTCGAACCCGCGGATTCCACGCTTTTCATGACGAGTTCGATCTCCGCGGGCGTGTCGCTCGCAAAGCGGTTCATCGCGACGATAACGGGCTTATGATAGACGTTTTTCACGTTTTCTATATGTTTGAAGAGGTTGGGCAAGCCCTTTTCGAGCGCGGCGAGGTTTTCTTCCGAAAGGCTCGCCTTGTCCGCCCCGCCGTGCAGTTTGAGCGCCTTGACCGTCGCCACGACGACCACGCAGTCGGGCTGAATGCCCGCCACGCGGCACTTCGTATCGAGGAATTTTTCCGCGCCGAGATCTGCGCCGAAGCCCGCCTCCGTCACCACGTAATCGGCAAGAGAGAGCGCCGCATACGTTGCCATGACGCTGTTGCAGCCGTGCGCAATGTTGGCGAACGGCCCGCCGTGCACGATGGCGGGCGTACCTTCGAGCGTCTGCACGAGGTTGGGCTTGATCGCGTCCTTCAAAAGGGCGCACATTGAGCCTTCCGCTTTCAGATCGCGCGCAAATACGTATTCGCCCTTTCTGTTTTCGCCCACGATGATATTGCCGAGCCGCCGTTTGAGGTCTTTGAGGGAGGTGGCAAGGCACAAAATCGCCATGACCTCGCTCGCGGCGGTGATCTCAAAGTGCTCCTCCCGCTCGACGCCCTCTCCCCTCTGCCCGACCGTAACGTTGCGCAGCGCGCGGTCGTTCATGTCGAGGCAGCGGCGGAAGTATACTTTATCGGGGTCGATGTCCAGCGCGTTGCCGCGGAAAATGTGATTGTCGAGCATGGCGGCAAGCAGGTTATTCGCCGCCGTGATCGCGTGCAGATCGCCCGTAAAATGCAGGTTGATGTCTTCCATGGGCACGACCTGCGCGTATCCGCCGCCCGCGGCGCCCCCCTTGATGCCGAAAACAGGCCCGAGAGAGGGCTCGCGGAGCGCGAGGCAGACCTTTTTGCCGTTCCGCCTCATGCCGTCGGCAAGGCCGATGGAAACGGTCGTTTTCCCCTCGCCCGACGCCGTCGGATTGATGGCGGTAACGAGTATGAGTTTGCCGCGCCGTTTCCCGTGCGGCAGGGCGGCGATCTTCGCCTTATACCTGCCGTAGCGCTCGATGTCCTTTTCTTTCAGACCGAGCGTTTGCGCGATCTCGCCGATGTCTTTCATTTTGCACTGATGTGCGATTTCGATGTCGCTCAACATAACCTCTCCGTCCTCTCCCGTTCTGTAATATCTCTTCTCTATTTTATCACAGCCCGCCGCGTTTTGCAAGCGGCGGGCAAAGATACTCCGTTCAATTGCCGCAGTCGTGCGGAAGGCGCAGTTTCTCCCATGAAGAGCGGAAAATTTCCCCTTCCCCCTCGAAGCCGAAGCGCGTAAGGTCGACGCCCCATTCCCCGCGGGCGAACACCTCGGGCACAAAATCGTTCATGCACTTGTTGACGAGGGTGCGCAGCATCAGTTCCTTTTGGGTGCATGCGCCGTCGCTTACGAGAAAACCGTTTTCGGCGAGCCCGCCGCCGAAGGAGCGTTCCCCGTCGCGCAGTATAAAATAAAAGCGAAAGCCCTCTTTTTTTGACGACAAAACGGATAACATGCGTCTATTATAACACAAAATGCCGCCGATAGCAAAAAAACGCTGTACCGCGGGCGCAATTTGTGTTATAATTTTTTTTGCCGCACGGGGTTCACGCGTTTCTCGCGCAAAGGGGATTCACGAAAATCTCGGCGAACCGACGCCTGCGAATTTTCGTGAGTTTAGGGCGCTGCCCTCTGCGGCGCGCTTTTTGAGGGCACACCATAACTTGCGCGCCGCTTTCACCCGTTGAGACCGCAAGTATGCGGCAAATTGGGTGCGCTTTTTGAAAAACGTGGTTTTCAAACGCGCCTTAAATTATTTAAAAAATAATTCGCGCAAGGGAAATCGCAATTTTCCGCAGCGCACCCCCATTTGGCAACGCTTTGCCTTTTGGGAAGAGGGTGAATTTGCGCCCTTGTATATTATGCGTGCCCTTATAAAGGGCGCAAAGAGGGAGAAAACGCCGTCAGCCGTAAGGCGCGCGGCGGTGTCGCCCTCAAATCGCAGTAAATCGCAGGCAACAGCTTGCCGAGATTTACGCGAGCTTTAAAGGAGTTCTTATGGACGTGATCATTCTCAAAGCGCTGGAAAGCATACGCTGCGGCTTTCTCGACGTGTTTTTCAGCATATTTACGCTGCTCGGGGAAGAAATGGTCATCGCGGGCATCATCGCGGTGATCTATATCTGTTTCAGCAAAGAATTCGGAGAGCGCGCCATCGTTACCGTCCTTTCGGCGAGCTGCGTCACGACGGGCATAAAGAGCGCCGTGCAACGCCCCCGCCCCTTCGTCTCGGGCGCGGTGGACAAGGCAGACAACTTTCTTACGGAGGGGCTGGACGAATACATGTCTTTCCCCAGCGGGCACGCCACTGCTTCGAGCGGATTTTTCGCGGCGCTCTCGATACGCTTCCGCAAAGCTTACGTGATCGCGCCCGCCGCCGTATTGACGGTGCTCGTCGCGCTTTCCAGGCTTTACCTCGGCGTGCATTACCCTTCCGACGTGCTCGCGGGGCTCGTCGTCGGCATCGGCATGGCGTTCCTGTGGGCGCTCATCTACAAGGGCTTTTATAACGCGCGGCTTTACGTATACCTCGCGCTGGCGGTGCTCACGCTCATCTTCCTGTTTATTCCGAAAACGCAGACGGAATCGATGTTCCAGATTTCCGCCATCGCGCTCGCGACCTCCGTCGGGCTCATCATAGAAGACAGATTCATCAGGTTCGAAAATACCGATAAATGGGTCAAACGGGTCGTGCGCCTCGCTCTGATGGCGCTGCTCGCGGCGATCCCGTATCTGCTCCTTTCCCTCCTTCCGGAAGGAAACTGGTTCAAATTTTTGCAGTACTTTGTAACGATATTCATCGCCATCACGGGAACGCCTTTTCTTATCAAGCTGTTCCGCATATGACGCCTGCCCGCCTGCGGCGGGCGTTTTTTTGCAGAATCTGGATACAGCGCCCGAAAAGCGTTGACTTTTTCCGCCAAAAATGTAAAATGATATTGTTCTATTTCAACAGATATTTCCGAGGTATTTTTTTATGGCAGACAAAAGAGCGGTTACAATGGATAAGATCGTAAATCTCTGCAAGGCGCGGGGCATCATCTTCCCCGGGAGCGAAATTTACGGCGGCATGGGCAATACGTGGGATTACGGGCCCGTGGGCGTGGAAGTGAAAAACAACATCAAACGCGCCTGGTGGAAGCGCTTTGTGCAGGAGAGCGAAAACTCTTACGGCGTAGACGCGGCGATCCTGATGAACTCCCGCGTATGGGAAGCGAGCGGGCACACCGCCTCCTTTACCGACCCGAAAATGGACTGCAAGGAATGCAAGGCGCGCTTCCGCGCGGATAACCTCATCGAGGCGCACTCCAAGGGCAAGGTAAACCCCGATACCATGACGAACGAGGAGATGGAGGCTTACATCGCCGAGCACAAGGTAGCCTGCCCCAACTGCGGCAAGCACAACTGGACGCCGATACGCACCTTCAACCTCATGTTCGAGACCTCCCGCGGGGTAACGGACGAGAGCCAGAACAAAATTTACCTCCGCCCCGAAACGGCGCAGGGCGAATTCGTGAACTTTCTGAACGTACAGCGCACGACCCGCGCCAAGGTGCCCTTCGGCATCGCGCAGGTGGGCAAGGCGTTCCGCAACGAGATCACGCCCGGGAACTTCATTTTCCGTACCATCGAATTCGAGCAGATGGAGCACCAGTGGTTCTGCAAGGAGGGCACCGACCTCCAATATTACGAGGAATATAAGCAGAAGGCGAAAAACTTTCTTTTGAGCCTCGGCTTCAAAGAAGATCACCTGCGCTTTAAAGATCACGACAAGCTCGCGCATTATGCGAAGTCTGCCTGTGACATACAGTACCTCTTCCCGATGGGCTGGTCTGAGCTCAACGGCATTCACGACCGCACCGACTACGACCTTTCCCGCCATCAGGAATATTCGGGCAAAAACATGAACTACCTCGATCCCGCCACGGGCGAGCACTATATCCCCTACGTGGTGGAATACTCCATCGGCGCGGACAGGCTGATGCTCGCCGTGCTGTGCGAGGCGTACGAAGAGGAGGAGCTGGAAGGCGGCGACGTGCGCACCGTGATGCATTTCCACCCCGCTCTGGCGGCGTATAAGGCGGCCGTTCTGCCCTTGCAGAAAAATCTGGGCGAAAAGGCGAAGGAAGTTTACAAAAAGCTCAGCAAAAAATTCATGGTCACCTACGACGAAGCCGGCTCGATCGGCAAGCGCTACCGCCGTCAGGACGAGATCGGCACGCCCTTCTGCATCACCATCGACTTCGACACGCTTGAAAACAACACCGTTACCATACGCGACCGCGATACCATGGCGCAGATCCGCCTCGACATCGACGAAGTCGCTCCCTACATCGAAAAATCCCTCGAATTTTAAGGATATTGCCCGATATAAGCAAAGCGCGCCGTTCAGCGGCGCGCTTTTTGTGCGGAAATTTTTTATAAATACGGTAAACCGCGGCGGCATGCATATGCATGCCGCCGCAGTTTTTTCAATTTTCCAGATCGTCGGAATATCCGTTGGCACGCAGCGCCGCGCGCAGCTTGTCTTCGATCTTAAATACCTTGCGCCAAAGACTGCCCAGCCCCGCCAGAATGACGGAGGGCAGCACGAGCAGGAGGATATACCCGCCGGCCACGCATGCCGCCGCTATGAACATGGGCTTGCTGTCGAACCCCGTATTGATCACAGAGGTCAGCACCCCTATCGCGAGCAAAATCAGCGTGGCGGGCACCACGAGATAGCGCACGATATTGCGGATAAAAAAGAATATGTTGCTGATGAGCTCCGTCAGCCTGAACAGTAAATTGGAGGAATACGGAGAAACCCTGCGAAATTCCATCGATTTTTTTGTGCGGGTCTCCGTCCTCGTCGTCTTTGTCGCATACGTTTCGTGAAAACGCATCTCCTCGACGTCTCGCGATTCCTCCTCTATCTCGTCGCCCTGATAAAACCAGCCAAACGACTTCATGATCAGTTTCACCAGCCAACCGTCAAACAAAAAAGACCGTAGCCACTTTGTTTGTACGGTAAACCTTTTTCTCGCCATACGCTCCTCCTCTGTAATTTTTTCGATGCTTACAGTATTTTCATGCAAACATCACGGTCATTATTATAATTAGGTATTACCTAATTATCAAGCATTTTTTAGGTGTAGCCTAATTATTAAGTTTTTTAGGCACAACCTAATATAATAAATGGCATGGAAGCAACCGAACAAACGATCAGAGAAAATTTGCGCAAAGAAATACTGTCGTGCGGAAAGTCGAAAAGCCAGATTGCGGCGGAGCTCGGGATCTCCAAGCCCACGCTGTCGCAATATCTTTCGGGGCGGATACTGCCCTCGCTCGTGACCTTTGCAAAGCTGTGCAAGGTGATCGACTGTTCCGCCGACGATATTTTAGGGCTCGAAAAATAGCCCGCCCTGCTTTTGCCGCCCTGCGCCTTCACGGAGGGCATTTTTGCATTGTTTTTATGCGGAATACAGACGGAATATACACGAAAGATAAAAAACGAGCCGCCCGTTCGCTACGAACGGGCGGCTCTGCATAAGCTCAGCAAAATATCGGTTAAAATATGTTCTGTACGGCAAACGGCTTTGCCTCCCCTTTTTTCACGGCGGCGATAAAATCGGCAATACAGGCAAGGGGAAACTCTGTTTCTATCCCCGCGAGCATCTTCTGCCGCGAAACGTGCAGATCGGAGCCTCCCGTTTTGGCAAGGCAGTATTCGTCTGCGAGAATATCCGCAAGGCGGTTGCACCGTTCGTTCCTGCCCGCGTTGATCGTTTCGAGGCCGTCTACGTCGGAAGGATACAGGCGGATATGATCGATATAGTCCGCCTCGCGGTACGGGTGCGCCTGCACGCACAGCGCGCCCTTTTCGCGCGCGAGCGACAAAAAGGCGCGTACCCCCGGCTCCAAAAGCCCGGGGTGCGCGTACAAAAATTCGCGGTCTAAGCCGTACACGAGAAAATCCGTACCCAGATAGGAATATTCGAAGCCGAAAAACACTTTCAGCCCCCGCTTTTCTCCCTCCTGCCGGACGCGCTCATAGCCGATAAAAAACTCGTCGATCTGCGCTTCCCAGCTCTTGGAAAGGTCGACCGTCGTGTTGCCGTTGAGGAAATGATCGGTAACGATGATCCCGTCGTACCCGTTTTTCAGATACAGAGAAACGAGCGTTTCCGCGTCGAGCTGCGAACACGCGCTCGTATATTTCGTATGGCAGTGCGTTTCGTAGCGGTACATAGGTCAAAACCGGATATGGTCGAAATCCTTTCGGGAGGAACGGCGGTATAAAATGATCTTTCTGCCGATGACGGCGACGCACTCGGCTTTAAGCGCCTCCGCAAGCTCTGCCCCGAACGCTTTTGCGTCCTCTTCCGCGTTGGTAAGCACGTTAATTTTGATGAGTTCGTGCGCTTCGAGCGCGTCTGAAAGGGACTTTACCATATTTTCGCTCACGCCGCCCTTTCCGAGCTGCGCGATGGGCGAAAGCTTCGCCGCAATACTTTTTAAATTGCTCCTTTGTTTACTTGTCATAAAAACTCCTTATAAAAGCTCGCGTAAATCTCGGCAAGCTGTTGCCTGCGATTTACTGCGATTTGAGGGCGCTGCCCTCTGCGGCGCGCTTTTGAGGGCACGCCATAACATGCGCGCCGCATTCACCCGTTGAGACCGCAAGTATGCGGCAAATTGAGTGCGCTTATCCAAAATAGCGATTTCGGAACGCGCCTTAAATTATTGGGATTCACAAAAAAAGTTTTAAGCAGATAGAACTTTTTTTTCGTGATTTGAGGGAACCCCATGCGGCTTTCCCCTCACCGCGCGATATTTAAGGGCACGCATAATACGCAATCACGCGGATTCACCCTTTCCGTAAGCCAAAGCATTGGCAAATTGAGTGAAAAAACAAAAAATGTCATTTTTGCTTTTTCGCGTAATTATTTAAATAATCACTTGCGTTTCCGAAAATCGCACTTTTCGGAATAAGCCCCCGATTTGCCGCGATGCGCGGCCTCAGGCAGGAAAGGTGAATTCGGCGCATCTATATTAGTGCAAGCCCTTATAAAGCGCCGAAGAGGAAAAATCCGAACGCTGAGCCGTTTGTTAAAACGGCGAACGTTGGGGTTTTCCTAAAAATCACGACTTTTC
>DXCL01000039.1 GCA_019115995.1 Candidatus Borkfalkia avistercoris | reverse complement strand
AAACTGCGGGCGGAAATCTCTGCGGCAAAGAAAGAAACGGACAATGCGGCGAAGTTTATGCGCATGGTGAAACGATACACAGAGATAGAAAAACTCACGCCCGAAATCGTGCGTGAGTTCATAGAAAAAGTTATCGTGCATCAGGCAGAGAACATAGACGGGATACGCAGGCAGAAAGTAGAAATCATTTACAATTGCGTGGGCGCGATACCGTCTGAAACGCTGTAACAACTTAAATTCCCCAAAACGGAAAAGCGGCATAGTCCGTAAACTACGCCGCTGCTCCGTTAGGGTTTTATTCTCTATGAAAGGCACCCTAAGAGGTTGTTTTTTTGTTTTTGATCTCATTGTAGAGTCGAAGCAGACGGTTCGTGCGAGCGCGGAGCGCGACGCTCTGCCGAGGGGGCCCCTTTTTGGGGTTTCGGCAGATACCCGATGGGGTCACCAAACAAGTTAAAGGCGAACCCGTTTCCATTAGGAGACGGATTCGCCTTTATCGTATATTTCACAACATAGAAAAAGGGGCGGGCGCTTCGTATGAAGCGCCCGCCTCCTTTTTTATGAGATCAAGCATATCGTTCGGTTTTATCTATTATATTACGCTGAAAATTATGCCGCCGTAATTTTTTAAGGCCTTCAAATGCGGGAACTCGTGAGCCTCGGCTATATCGCCGATCTTTTTTGAAAACCAAATATTTTTTTGGGTTTCTGATATTTCATCACTTTCGCCGGCAAATATCAGATCGGTTATAAACTTTTTATGCTTGGAAGACAACGTTTCATATCGTTCATAGGGGATCCAAAACCGCTTTTCATAAAAAATTTTGAACAGCTCTTCTATGTTTTCGGAAATATGATCGACGAGGATAAACCCGAGAACGGAGTGGAAAAGATCGGCTTTTTTCAAATCGTTTTTCAGCTTTTCAAATTGGCTGTATTTACCCGATAGAGCGAACAGACAGAGCTTCCCGCAGTGTTTGATCTTGTCAGCGTATCGATTGATGTCGGTATCGCGCAAAACGATGATGTTGAAAAAACTGTCGGAAACAGCCTCGTCAAAGGAAGCGCTGTAAATGGCGGCGTTTCTGTTCAGCTCGTAAAAGCGATTGAACTTTTCGTCAAAATAAGTATAGTCGTAAGCGTGTATCTGTCTGTATTCGTTTTTTGCCTGCGTGCGATAGATCAGAGGCGTGGTATGCGCATATTTGTGAAAAGAGTTGACAAAGGACTGATAATTGTTGAACCCGACCGTTTTGCTGATAGCCTGCGTAGATGCGTTGGAGGTGTTCAGAAGCAGGCACGCCTTGTGAATCCGCAGTTCATTGCATTTTTGAAAGACGGTCATTCCGAAGGTTTGGCGGAACAGCCTTTCCAGATAGGTATGGCTCACCTGTACGGAATCGCACAGCTCCGCAATGGAAAAATATCGGTGCAGATTCATGTTTATATAGGTGAGCGCCTTTTTGACATAAATATTGCCGATGCGGTCGCTTGTGCTGTAACGGCAGCGTATCAGTTCCGTCCAAAATCGGGCTATCAGCAGTGCCCACGATAATTCGAATTCGTTGTCCGGCAGGTCGGCAGACAGATCGTTTTGCATTTTGAGCAGCGTCTGCAATAAGTTCTGCGTATCTTCAAAAACCAAAACGTCCTTAAAATCTTTGAATAATTGATCGGCAAAGCGATTTTGGCTGAACGGAAGCACTCGGCAAATCAATGCTTCGATAGAAGCATTTTCGATTCCGCTTTCCAATTCTACATTCAGGATCCGCGCCTCAGCTCTGTCCGGGATCGCAAGTTTGTGAGCAAGCCCGGGTTTTATGAGAACAAATTGCCCCGATTCAATCGTCTTTGAGACGGGGGGGGGGGGGGTACCTTTTTCGTCTAAATATTCCAATATAAAAGTGCCGCTGATGGCATACATGATCTCCAAAGAATCATGGCGATGCAGGCGCATCGAAAAGGAACTGTCATAGTTCATATTATAGTAGATGCACGGTTTTATAGAAAGAAAGGCGGCGGTATCGAGCATCATAACGCATTTTTCCCCTTATTTCGATCATTTTGGAAAAAGTATATCATGAATTTGATAACGTGTCAATACCATGCAACTAAAAAATCAGACGCTTATTGACAAGCGTTTTTTTTATGCTATCATGTAAATAAATTGCGAGGTTAACGATGAGCGACGTGCTGATTTTCGGCGGGCAGAGCAATATGCAGGGGCAGTCGGAATGCCGTCCTGCGGCTGTCGCCGCAACAGGGATCCTGGAATATAAGTACCTGAAAAATGCAGCGATACCGCTGTGCGATCCCGCAGGCGAGGATATAGGGGAGCAGTTGCTCGCCGCTCACGAAGGGCACGGAACCTTGCTCCCGGCGTTTTGCCGGGCGTACAGACGCATGTGCGGCGCCGACGTGCTTGCCGTGCATGCCGCCAAGGGCGCTACAAAAATTGCGGATTGGCAACGGACGGGGCAAAGATACAAAACTGCCCTGCAAAAGATAACCGGCGGCATTCGTTTTGCAGAAGAAAATCTCGCGGGCGCTGACAGAATTTTTTATATTTGGTTGCAGGGGGAGTCAGACGCCCTTGCGGGAACATCGGAGGAAGAGTACCTGTGCCGCCTGAAAGAATACAGGGAGGCGCTGTGCGAAGACGCCGGCATCGATGTGTTCTGCATCATACGGGTGGGCTATTTTACTGCGGACGGCATAAACGACGTTGCGATCATGCGCGCACAAGATGCGGCTGCGAGGCAAGAAGGTTTTTTGATGCTGACGGACGTTGCGGCAAGGCTTTCCAAGGACGCGCGTTTTTTGAATCCGCATGCCGCCGGGCACTTCAATAACAGGGGGCTGCGGCTGTTAGGCGGAATTGCCGGGCGCGCTTTGGGCAGATATGCCGCCCGGTTCCAAAAATCGTAAGGAGGGATTGTATATGAATATATGGCGGGGAGGAGATAAAAGATGACGCTGAATCAGCATGAGATCGAAAAAAGAAAAATAAAACTGCGCAACGCGCTGTCAAAATATATTTTTCTCGTAGCGATTTATGCGATACCCATTGCCGGTTTTGCTGTGTTTTGGGTATACGTTAACATACAGTCGATCTTGAATGCGTTTCGGCTGGAAGTACAGGGCGAACTGCAATGGTCGTTCCGCAACTGGCAGTATTTTTGGCAGGATCTGACGGGTGAAAGCACTTTTGTCAATATGCCGCAGATTCTGCGCAATACGCTTATCTTTTTCGGTACGAACATCGCGATCATTCTGCCGCTTTCCTTTTTATTTTCTTATTTTTTGTTTAAAAAAGTCTGCGGATATAAATTTTTCCGCGTCATCTTTTTTGCGCCGAATATCATTTCGGCGGCGGTATTGGCAACGTTGTTCAAATTTATGGTCAATCCGTCTTTGGACGGGATCATTACGCAGCTGTATACCCTGATCACCAATAAGCCTTCGCCAAATTTTCTGATGGACGAGCGATATGCGCTTACGGCGGTCGTGTGTTACTGTATCTGGACGGGGTTTTCCGTCAACTTGGTATTGTTCAACGGCGCAATGGAACGCGTACCGAAAGATGTTCTGGAAGCGGCGTCGATAGACGGCATCGGCAATACGCGGGAGCTGTTTCAGATCGTTCTGCCGATGATCTGGTCTACGATCGGCACGCTGATCATCACGACGACGGCGGGTATTTTTATGGCGTCCGGGCCGCTCCTTTTGCTTACGCAGGGGGCCTACGGAACGAACACGATCTCTTTCTGG
Source organism: Candidatus Borkfalkia avistercoris (assembly GCA_019115995.1). GTDB lineage: Bacteria > Bacillota > Clostridia > Christensenellales > Borkfalkiaceae > Borkfalkia > Borkfalkia avistercoris. The sequence continues at coordinate 16,904 of DXCL01000039.1, read as the reverse complement.
ATCTATCAGCAGGTGCAGGCGCAAACGTCGCCTTACTATCCCGCGACGGTCGGCTTTATCTTTACGCTCATCGGTGTACCCATCGTGTTGGCGGTCAAATGGCTGGTGGAGCGTTTCTTTACGGAAGTGCAGTATTAAGGGGGATATAATGAACGTTAAAGCATATTTTGCGCAAAGGCGCCGCATAAAAAAGCTGTCGAAGCCGAAGGTGCGCCGCAGTAAAAGCAACAAGATCATTTTCGCGATCGTTTTTGTGATCTTTTTCCTGTATGCGTGCACATATCTGTATACGTTCGGTTGGGCGATCATCGTATCCCTGCGCGACCGTCTGGAATTTATACACGACCCGTTCGCTTTGCCGGGTGCGCTGCATTTTGAAAACTATATCGACGCTTTTGTTTCGTTGCAGGTCGGAGGCTCTAATCTCCTCGTCATGATGTTCAATACCATATGGTATTCATTGGGCGCTACGGTCATATGCGTGTTCGCCTCCAATTTTCTGGCGTACGTCGTATGCAAATATAAAAACCTTTTCGGCAGGATCTACTATTATATTGCGGTTTTTGTCATGCTCATTCCGATCGTGGGCGCTCTGCCGCAGCAGTATGCGCTGTACGATACGCTCGGCATCATCGATACCCCGCTTTTTCTTATCACGTATGTCGGGGGAACCGGATTTCAGTTTATTTTGTTTCACGGATTTTACAAAAACATCGCCAACGACTACGCCGACGCTGCGAAAGTGGACGGCGGCGGGCACTTTACGATCATGTTCCGCATCATGATCCCGCAGTCGCTCCCCATGACGCTGGCGTTAGGAATCATCGCATTTATCGGTTACTGGAACGATTACATGACGGTTTTCATGTTTTTGCCGAGTCACCCGACTTTGGCAACGGGGCTGTATCTGTTTCAAACACAGCCGTCGATCCGATCGAATTATCCGCTTCTGTATGCGGCAATCATCATTGCCACCGTACCTGTGGTCGTTTTGTATGCGGCTTTTCAGGAAAAGATCATGGTCAATACGGTCGCGGGCGGTTTGAAGGGCTGATAGAAATTTAAGGAGGAAGAAAATGAGGACAAAACAGGCAAAATGGAAGAGGGTCGCCGCAGGCTGCCTTGCGCTGATGCTGGCAGCTGTGCCGCTGAGCGCATGTACCGTAAACGACGACCCCGGAGTGTTGGAGATCAACTGGACGCTCGGAGGTTACGGAGACGCTTATTGCCAGCCCTTGATGGACGCTTTTACGGCGGAAACGGGGATCGAATGCACGCCTACGTACGACAATAACTCCGCAAGCGTCGTGGAGGGGCAGATCGGATCGGTGAACAGAACGACGACCGATCTGTTCATCATGATGGTGCCGTCGTTCCCCATGATCGATGGGCAGAAAAACCGGCACGGGTATGAAAACACGATCCTCGAACTTACCGATTTTTACGAAGAGATCGTTCCCGGAACGGACAGCACTTTGAAAGAATGGCTCAAAGAAGGTATGTACGAGGCAAATCAGACGGACGACGGAAAGATCTATACCGTTCCCTGGATCTCGCCTATGGACGGGCTCGCCTACAATAAATTGGTATTGGATCAGTTCGGCATCGATTATCTGCCCCGCACCACAGACGAATTCATCGAAATACTCGATCAGATCAAGAGCGGCTTCTCCGTTGACGGCAAACCGGTCACCACTGCGGAAGGGGAAAAGATCTACGGGTTGATCTCCGCAAACAATTCCGCGTATTGGGCATTTGTATGGCCTACCTGGTGGGCGCAGTACGAGGGAATGGATAACGTTTACAATTATTTTCAGGCGAAGCTTCCCGATGCGGCGGAAAACAGCCTTCCCGACTGGCAGGCGCTCCGCCAGGAAGGAAAGAGGCTTTCCATCGTGGAGTTGGATCGTTTTATAGCAAAAGATAACGGATACATGCACCCCGATTCGCTCAACCGCGACAATCTGCTCTCGCAGATCGATTTCCTTGACGGCAAGGTCGCCTTTATTCCTACGGGCGACTGGATGGAACAGGAATCGATACAGGCGTACCGCGAAGCGGGGATAGAAGTGGACGCCCGCTTTATGAAAACGCCCGTTACGAGCTATCTTGGCGTCAAATTGGGCATCACGGAAGCGGAACTGCGCACGGCGATCGATTATGTAGATATCGTGAGCGAAGGCGGAAGCGCCGCCGCTCCGACGTACAGCGGGAAATCTGCGGAAGAGAGCGCGGAAATTACACGTCAGATCTTGGAAGCCCGCCTTCTGGTTTCCTCTTCGCAGGCGAGCTCTGATCGCGCCATAATTCCCGCTTATTCGAACAACATTGAAGGAGCAAAACAGTTCCTGCTGTTCTTTGCTTCTCCGAAGGGGCAGGAGATCATGGCAAAATATTCGGGCGCCACGAGCCCTTTCCGCTACGAGGCGTCTGACGAGGTAAAGAGCGGATTCAGTACCTTTACCACCTCCGCTATGGAGATCACCGCAAGGGAGGGCGTACGCTACTGGATAGACGACTTCAAGTATCCCATACGCTATAAAGCAAACCTGCTCATCACCTATTGGAATACCGTAAATTACCAGCGCGGTTTCGAAGAGGTCTTGTATTCGGGAACGAAAACGCCGCAGCAGGTCTACAATGAAGACTGGTCTTCCTACCGCAACAATTGGGACAGAATGTTGTCTCAGGCGGGGTATTGATTTAATAAAAGGGGGATAAAATGAAAAAACTCGTATGTATTTTATTGGCTGTTTTCCTGCTCGCGGGGCTGTGTATCCCCGCGGCAGGGTGCTCCGACAAGCCGGAAGAACAAGACCCTCCGGCAGAAACGGTAAAAGTGGACATCAATAACGGATTTGAAGGGGAAAACGCCCTCGCCCTCATCGACGGAAAGACGGGCGTACAGACTTCTATCAATGAAGATGCACGATACGTAAACAACGGCAGTAAGTCTTTAAAGATGGAAATATCCCTTTCCCCCGTTCCGAAATTTGCCTTTTCCGAGCAGACGTTGCAGCTGGATATTTCCGATTACGACTATCTGAGCTTTTGGATCTATGTCGATCACGACGAACCGATCAGTCTTTCCAATACGGCGAACGAAGGCGTTTACAGCGGGAATACGGTAGTGAGCCGCAATTATATAAACGCCGCCATTGCGCCGCGCACATGGACGAAGATACGGTTGGAAAAAGGGAACGCCTTTTTCGACAATATGATGTACTATCTGCCGTACGGAGAATTTATTTTGTGCGGCACGGGGTCGGAATTCAATAACATTTTGAATTATACGGTGTACCTCGACGATGTGAGCGTGTATCGCGAAGGTATGGACGGAGAGGCGGAACTTGCGGTCGTAGACGCTTCCCGCAACGACGCTGACATGCAGATGCCGAACGGGATCATCGGTCAGGCGTATACGCTGCCCAAGGTGCGCGTATCCGGCCCCGACGGGAACGAGATCATCGGCGCAAAGGTGGATATAGAAGTATTCGATCCGCTCGGAAATGCGGTAACGCTTACGGATAATTCCTTTACGACGGAACGGGCGGGCACGTACACTCTTTCCGCCGCCTATACCTACGGCGGGCGGAGAACGCTTCTGCGCGAAGAGTTCGAAATGCGCTTTGTCGATTTCGAAAATTTGGAATTGCCGCAGCCGATCGTAGGGGAGAGGTATGAGATCCTCTCGCCGCAGCTTTACGTACCCGATACGCACGAGCTCCTTGCGGGAGCAGAGCTGGATATCGCGGTTACCGATTCGGCGGGGAATGCGGTGTCGGCAGAGGGAAAAGCTTTTACGCCCTCCGCGGCGCAGCGGTACACGATCCGTTATACCGCGACAGCCGTATCCGGCGGCGTGGAGAATACCGCCGTACAGGAAAAAACCGTTTGGGCGACCGAGCTCGGCGGGCTTGTGAGCGACATTACCAATGCCGACGACGCGCAGCTTCTGGCGACGACGGAACAGTCTCCCGGCGTTCTCATGTCTTTGTCCGGCGCCGTTGCGAAGCCTTCCTTCAAGCCGGACAGCCGATCGATGCTGTTGGAGATCATCAGCGAGCTGTATCCGACCTTCCGCTTCGGGGAGAGTTTCCCTTACGGAAATCTGGAAAAAGCCGGGTTGGATTATCTGAGCTTCTGGGTCTATAACGAAAGCGAAACAGACGTGTACCTGATCAGCTCGGGCTGCGAACTCAAACGCTATCTGCTCCCTGCGAATTTGTGGACGCGCGTCGTGTTCGAGGCGGACGACTTTGCTTCCTCCTTTGATTGGAGAGAGAACGTGTTTACCGTGTACGACGCTTCCGATTCCCCGCAGCGGCTGATCGTCAATCTGTATATCGACGATATCCGCGTTTATAAAGAGGGGTACGGGCAGGAGCTCGATTTCTCCTCGGCAATCACCACGACGGACTGGGACGAAGCCGCGCAGACGGGCAAACGCTTTGCGGTGAACGGTACGTACGAGCTCGACAGGAACATGTATGTTTTCGGTTCAGACGAGCAGTTGCCGGGGCTTACGGCCGAGGTGGAGTCCGTTACGGGCCCCACGGGTGCGGCATTGGCAGTCGACGGCGGCACGTTTACGCCCGTAAGAGAGGGGCGGCATGTCGTTACCCTCACCTGCGAACACGACGGCATTCTCAATTCCGCGACCAAACTCTTTACGGTGCGGCCGCAACTGGAATTTGAGCCGGATACCGATCCGCTCGACGCCGTTATGCCGTACGGCACGGCGGGGGAGGTGTACGACGCTTCCGATTATACGCCCGCGCTGTGGAACAAGGGCGAGCCCGCCGATATTTCTCAGCTGAATTATGTGATGACGGCGACCGATCCTGACGGCAACGAGGTCGACGCCGCCGATATGAAATTTACTCCTTCCAAAAAAGGCATTTACGAGCTGATGTTTTACGCGCAGGACGCGGCGACGAGGGAGTTCGCTTCGTATACGCTGCGCATCGGCGTATTCGCGCAGGGAAAAACGGGTATTCTTGCGGACTTTGAGGACGATGATTGCTCCATGCTCAAATCCACGAACTACTATTACGGGGTGGTAAATCCTGTCCGCGTTACCGACAAAGCCGTCGGCGGCAACGAGGGGAAAAAGGCGCTCATCGAAGTTACGACGGATACGGATCACGGGTTGAGGGCGCGCGAGCCTCAATTCTATCTCGACGCGAGCAACATGTTGCAGAATATATCCCTGACCAAATCTTTCAGCTTCGACATCTATATCGAAGATGCCGACGCCCGCTCCTTCCTCTTGCAGAAGGCGCGCTACTACAATTGGTCGAATACCCCCTTCGGCTCCTGCCGCAGGACGATCCCGTCCAATCAGTGGGTCACCGTCACGTTCCAACGCGAGAACTACGATACGGAGCTCGGCGGCCACATCTTTGCGGGGTCCGATCAATCTTTGGGCGGCGTGATGTGGACGGCTGACGACGATCGCTTTATCTCGAATTTTTACATTGTAGACAGTACAGGTCTGAAAGAGTGCGGCGGTATCAACATTTACCTGGACAATATCAGGGTGGAGATATAGGAGGAAAGTGATGAAAAAAATATTGAGCGTATTGCTGGCTTTGCTTTGTTGCCTTGCGGCGGCGAGCGGTATTGCCGCCTGCGAAAAACAGCAGGAAGAACCGACGCCCGAGCCGAAAGCAAATGTAATTCAGGACGGCAGGGTCCTGATGGGCATGTACCATATTACGCCCGTTTTGGACGATGTCGAAAACCAGATCACCTTTCAGGAAGCGGTCGAAGGAGATGAGTTTGACGTCTTTACCATCTATCCTCAGGAGATACCCGACGAGGAAGATTTTGATAAATACTGCCAGATGGTCTACGATGCGGGCAAAGTTTTTTGGATGGGCAATGCGCCCTATCTGTGGAATTCTGCGAACGGGAACACGCTTTACAGCGACGTTTACGTGCGCCTCGCGCAATTGCGTGACCGTCTGCGCAGCAAGCCCTATTACGACGCGTATCTCGGTTCTTATGTAGACGAACCTTTGCTTGCGGGCGTTTCGGGAGAAACGCTGCGCGAAGCGACCAAGGCGCATTCGATCATTTTCCCCGATAAGCGTTTCTGCGTCGTATTCAGCGCGCCCGCCTTTGCGGAAGATCTCGCGATGAACGGCGATCGCATGCGTCCCGAATACGGCGAGTATATCACCGATATGGGCTTTGATATGTACGGTGAGTGGACGGATAAGCTCGAAGAGATCTGGGATACGATGACGTCTATGTTTGAAGGGCAGGGCAAACGTTTTTGGGCGGTGCCCATGGCGATGAATTATCGCAGCATGGTCACCGAACAGGACGCGCTCGATCATATCAACAATTTCTATGAACTCGTAAAAGATACCGAAGGCGGCGCGGGCATGCTTTTATACAGCGCGTATACCTATCCGGCTTCGGTAGAGGCGATCGGAAATATCGGCTTCTGCGATATGGCGTATACCACGAAAGACCAGTTTATGACGTGGAAAGACCGCGGAGATCCGTGGGCAAAGTTTTATGCCAAGTATTACGACGAGAACGGAAACCAGGTTACGCCGGGTGTAGATTTTGAGCCGTGGACAAAGCTTGACGCGCGCATAAAAGAGATCGCGGCGGAGCTTGCGGTATCGAACGAGAACAAATTTATAAAGGCGAACACGGTTATAGACGCGGCAGACGGGCAGACCTTCACTTATGACGGTTCCGCAAAAATGCCGCAAACGCAGACGTTTATCCCCGGACTTTCCTACGAATTTGCGGTAAAGGGGAGCGAGCAGTTTACGGCGCAGGCGCCTGCCGAGATCGGTGAGTACACGGCGCGCATCTCTCTGAAAGAGAGCATTTACCGTACCGCCGCGCAGGTAAACGTGGATTTTTCCATCGTAGACTCGGGCAAAACGGTCATCGCGCAGTCGTTGATCTCGGAAGATTATGCGTCCGCCGTCAAAACGGTCGCGGTGGATCTTGACGGTCTGCAATATTCTTTGGACGGGGGCAGTTACAGCGACTATGCGCGCGGAACCAAGATCGACATCACAGGTCTTATCGTGCGCGAGGGGCGGAACAAGTGCGTCTATTTCAGGCAGAACGGCAAAGAGCCGTACGTGTACAACGTCCGCAAATACGAGAACATTACGGTTGCGGGGTTTGAGTCGGCTGCGACGCCCGCCTATTCGAAATATACGCCCGTAGGAACGATGAAGCACAGCGGAAACTACGGCGCCCGGCTGAATCCCGCGTTCAATTCGGGAGAAGGCATATATGTATCTGAAATGTATTTTTCGGATATGGAATACGCTTTGAAGGACAACGCTTGGTCATTTGACGGCTGTCTGAGCTTGGAATTTTGGGTATATGCTGCCGACGATTGGAGCGTTTCCATATGGTTGCTCGCCGATACTTGGGGCGGGGTCGGCACGCCGGAACGGTTCGAGATACCCAAAAATACGTGGACAAAGGTCTCCTTCGATCTTTCCAAGTTGCAGGAGATCAGCGCCTCGGTGGATTATACGCTGGATCATTTGCTCGTTCTCAGTTTGCTCGGCACGGCAGAGGACGTAGAGGTTTATATCGACGATATTTCGGTGGTAGGCATCAGATAAGGAGAAAAATCATGCATTTTGGTATCTTTCATACGGCTTTAAATATTTATCCCGACGTGTTTTACGAAATGCTGAACGGTGATTTTGTAGACGTATTTCTCTCCGAGGGAGAGGTAGAGGATCAGGCTTCCGTAGAAATGCTGAAAGCGATCCACGAAAAGGGCAAAAAACTTTACGTTTCCTTCTTCTTTTGGGCGTATAAACACGTATACAGGGAGATGATGGTCGATGTCGGCAGCGAGTATTCCGCGCGGGTCGTGCTCCGCGACGGGTGGCAGGAAACCGTCGACGCAAAAATCGCTTTCCTGCGCGCTTCCGGTCATTGGGAAGCCGTGGAGGGCTTTTATATCGACGAACCCCTCCTGAACGGGATCACGCTGGAAGATTTCCGTACGGTAACGGCATATCTGCGAGAGCGGTGCCCGGATAAACGTATATTCTGCTGCTTTTCCATCGCCGGGGTCGCGCCCGACGTCTGGACGGCGAACAACGTAAAGCCGATCACGCCCGAAGCGGGACAGTATCTGACGGACGTCGCGTTCGATATGTACCATAAATTCGACGAAAAGTATGCCTATATCACGTCGGAAATGAAGCGCCGTTTGGGAAATCGCGAGGATCTGCGCATTTGGCAGGTACCGTGCACGATGAACTATCGGGGAGACAAAGACGAGCAGCACTGCCTCGACCATCTGAACGGCTGTTATGAGCTTTTGAAAAAGGAAAAGAACCCGGGCGGCTTGATGTGCTTTACTTTTTATACGTTTCCCGCCGAGGTGGAAGCGCTCGGCAATATCGGGCTCGATCATCTGCGCGGCAAAAATCCGGGAGATGCGAATTGGAGCCGCCTTTACGAACGGATCAAAGAGATCGGAAGGGAATGTATACATTCCGAAAAATAAAATTTATAGGAGGAAAAGATGAAAAAGATCACGACCGCGATTTTATCGGTCTTGCTCGCGTTCGCCTTTGTATTGGCGGGCTGTGCGGCCGATAAATCAGACATTACGGTAACGATTGCCGGGGAGAAAGACGGCAAAGTGAGCACGGTGTATACGGGAGCGGCGATCGTGCCGGATATCACCGTTACGCCGGAAGGGAAGGAAATCACCGTTACATACGAGGGCACGGGAGGAACGGTTTACGAAAGTTCTTCTTCCGCACCCGTCAATGCCGGAACATACGCCGTCAAGATCTCCTTTGCGGGAGACGATGAGACCAATGCCTATGAAAGAACGGTGGAGCTGACCGTCAATAAGGCGCAGAATACTTTGGAGATCGCCTGTGAAGATGTATCCTTCGGCACCGCGGTTGCGCCCGAGGTCGTAAAAAATACGTCGGGCGGTGCGGTCACTTATTCGTATGAAGGGCGCGGCGATACGGAGTACGCCGCATCAGCCGCCGCACCGTCGGCAGTCGGCGAATACATGGTAACGGCAGCGAGCGCTGCGACGGATAACTATGAAGCGGCGACCGCAAGCGTGCAATTCAGCATCTCCAAGGCGCAGAACACGCTGGAAATTGCCTGTGAAGACGTGCCTTTCGGTACCGCCGTTGCGCCCGAGGTCGTAAAAAATACGTCGGGCGGCACGGTCACTTATTCGTATGAGGGGCGTGACGGAACGGAGTATGCCGCATCTTCGACCGCACCGACGGCAGTCGGAAAATATACGGTAACGGCGACGAGCGCTGCGACGGATAATTATGAAGCTGCCAGCGACAGCGCAGATTTTGAAATCATAATGCCGCCGCGCACCGATGTTCCCACCGAGGCGCCGCAGCTGAAAGCGGACGCTCCGCTTTTGGACGACAGTTTCAGCGTTGTGGCGGAATCGGATATGGAGTACCGCGCGGTGAGTGGGAGCTTTGCCACGGAATGGAACGCTTCGGGAGAATTCAGCGGCTTACAGCCCGCTACGGAATATACGGTGGAATGCAGGCGCCCCGCAACGAGTTCGAACGCGGCGAGCGCACCCGGAGAAAAGACTCTGAAAGTTACAACGCTTTCCCGTACTTTGCTCGACGACACGGAGAGAAAGTTCGCCGGTCCCTTAGGGCAATTTGTTCCTTCCGAAGAACAGAATCATACGGAGGGCGGCAGCCTGTCTTACAAAACAACCGAGGCATCGGTTTATTCCATTTTCCAGCCGCAGTTTTTCATGCAGAGGCTCGATACGAACAATCAGCCGTATAACGGTTATTGGACGGCGGGGAGCTGGGAGGAAAATTGGATCGATCTTTCCGGCTATAAATATCTTTCTTTCTGGATCTATACGGAAGAGGAAGGCTTGACTACGAGAGCGGGAGGGCTTGAATGGTGGTCGGGGGCACTTCCCGAGGTCGTCGTGAACGGTGCCGGTATACAGTTGCCGTCAGGTCAATGGACACGCATCGTGCTCGACATGACGGAAAATACCTATGGAGCCGCGACAAAAACAGCACAGGAAATCTATGCGAGAGTCACGCAGATCGGCTTCGGGTTGTCCGCTCCGGCAATCTACTATTTGGATGATTTTACTCTATTGAAATGACTGAAAACGCATATCCGCCGCGCGGCGGCGGATATGCCCGCAAGGGGAGAGCGCAATGGAAATAAAGAGGAATGGACTGGCGATTCAGTTTAATACGGGCAGAGGTGCGGCTGTTTCCTCTCTTTCGCTGAACGGTAAAACCATGTTGCAGGCGGAGAAGCCGCAGGCGTTTGCACAGGTGCATATTGCAGGCGGAGACCGCAACAGCCATCACGGGCTGAAATTGATAGACGCATCGGAAACGGCGAACGCCGTTTTTGAGGGGATAGAGAGCGTTCCGTTTTCGGGAGGGTGCGATTATGTGCTTACGGTCTCTTCATCTCGTATACGCACGGCCACACATCTTCGTTTTTACGACGGCATAAACGGCTTCCGTTCCTATCAGACGGTGACCAACATCGGGCGTGAACCCGTGGCGCTGGAAGAGGTAGACTCGTGTATGCTGAGCGGCTTTTGCCTCATCGACGGTAAAAATGTGAGGTTTTGGCTTCCCGCAAACTCCTGGCATGCGGAGGCGCAGTGGGTGGAAATCCCCCTTGCCGAATTGCTTTGCGGGCGCAAGGCTAACATGAAACGCTATTCCGTGTGCAATAACGGCGGCTGGTCTACGAAGGAATATCTGCCCATGGGGCTGTTGCAAAACAAAGCAGGATTTATCCTTTGGCAGATCGAAAACAACGGAAGCTGGTGCTACGAAATGGGCATGGCAGACGATTCGATGTACCTTAACATCGGGGGGCCCAATTTTCAGAACAACATGTGGAAGCACGTTTTGCGGCCGAACGAAAGTTTTACGGGCGTGGCGTCGGCGGTCGTGTTTGCTCCCACGCAGGAAGGGGCGTTCGGCGAAATCACAAAATATCGCCGTGCGATCCGCCGCCCGAACAAAGACAACGAACAGCTCCCCAAAATATTCAATTCGTATATGCACGGCGTTTGGGACTACCCGAGCCCCGAATTATTAAAACCTATGATCGATCGCGCCGCAGAATTGGGCATGGAATATTTTTGTATCGACGCAGGCTGGCACGACGAGGAGAAATTTTGGGATAAGCTTGGCATGTTCCGCGTCAGCAAAAAGCGGTTCCCCGAGGGGCTGAACGGCATCTTGGAGTATATCCGTTCCAAGGGCATGAAGGTCGGCATGTGGGTCGAGCTGGAAGATATCGGAAAATATTGTCCGCTGGCGGAAACGCTGCCCGAAGAATGCTTTTTCCGTTCCAACGGGGAAAGATATATAAATCACGAAAAGCTTTTTCTCGATTTTCGTCAGCCGCTCGTCGTTGCACGGGCGGACGAAGTAATCGATAGAATGATCGGTGAATACGGCGCCGAATACATAAAGATCGATTTCAACGCAGATCCGGGCCCGGGCACCGAGGTAAATTCAGACAGCCTCGGCGACGGTCTGCTGGAACACAACCGCGCTTTTTATGCATGGCTGGAAGGGGTGTACCAACGTCACCCGAACGTTGTGATAGAAAACTGTGCGAGCGGCGGGTGCCGTATGGATTACCGTATGCTTCGCCTCAACAGCATTCAGTCTACCTCCGATCAGACGGATTACAGGTACTATCCTTATATTGCGGCGAATGCATTTACCGCAGTCACGCCCGAACAGGGCGCGGTGTGGAGCTATCCCGTAGATACGGCATATTCTCCGGAGGAATACGCCCGCCGCGTGGAGGAGGGGGAAGACGTTACCCCCGTAGAAAAAAATCCGGATATTTATGTGACGACGATCAACATGGTCAACAGCCTGGCAGGGCGCATGCACCTTTCGGGAAATATTCAGTTTCTGCGCGGCGAATCCCTTGCGGCGGTAAAAGAGGCGATCGCCTATTACGACGCGACGCGCGAACATAAGCGCAATGCGCTGCCGTATATGCCCAAAGGATTTACGAAATGGGGCGGGAAGGAAGCTTGCTTCGGGCTGCGGTGCGGGGAAAAGGTATTGCTTTACCTTTGGAATCTCGGCATGCGCGGCCCGCACAGGATCCCGTTGCCCGCATCGGCAACGGTGAAAGCGGGTTATCCGAAACGGGCGCGCTGTTGCTGGGAGCAGGCGGAAGACGAATTACGCGTTACGTTTGATTCCGCTTGGGACGCATGCATATTGGAAATAACGCTTGACCGCTGAAACGGGCAAGCAAAGAGAGGTTTTTATGAGCAAAGTATGGATCGACGACAGGGCACACTGGAAAAGACCTTTTACCAATAAGCGATACCTGCACCCTCCTTTTTCGGAGGAAGTGATCACGATGTGGCCGGACGGGAAGATCATGTTCGAAGAGGTGAACCCGAAAATTACGCCCTTCCACTATACTGCTTCCGCTTTCAAAATACTGCGCGGAGAAAATTTTAGCGAGATCGATTTCAAGAAAATTTCTTACGAGACCGATCCCGAGGGCATTCCCGTACATGCGTTTGTCAGTCCCGGTAACGTTTCTATGCGTATGGAGGCGTTCTGTTCGATCGGCAGAAGCCCCGTAGCGTATACGAAACTGCGCTTTGAAAATCATTCCGGAAAGGCCGTCGATGAAATGTTTTCGCTGATCGTGCGCTCGGGCAACATGAAGTGCCTGATGGGTATGGACGAAGACTGCTATGCGCATATGAACACGAATCTCGGCAACTGGGGATTCGTCCCCTGCGGCTTTTTGCCGACAGAAAAAGGGGCGATCGACGAGAACAACGAATTGCGTATAGACGGACTTGAAGGCTGCGCCACCGAATGGATCGGCAACGAAAAAGGGATCCCGTGGCGTTATCGCGGCATGCTCTGCGTCCGCTTTACGCTTCCGGCGGGCGGAGCGAAAGAATTTTATGTGGCTTTTTGCCGCAAGGCCTCGGCGCCGGGCATCGGCGCGTATGAGGAGGAGAAAAAGAAGGCGGCGGCATTCTGGCTGGGCGAGCTCGAAAAGATCTCAGTTTTTCCTAAAAAGGAAAATAAAAAGTACTACACGATGTATCGCACATTGGTCGCCAACAGCCTGCAAATGTTCGCTTGCCCGAAGGGAGAAAACTATGTGATCCCCCGGCAAGGCTGTACGCAGAACAATATTTGGCCGGCCGAGGCCGTTTATTTGCTGCGTGCGCTGGACAGGATCGGGGATTTTCGCATCTATACCGAAAAGGCGATCGATTTTTACTTTGAGAGGCTCTATGTAACGGAGGGAGAGGAAAAGGGCTCCTTCATGACGATGGATCGCTCTATCGGCTGGGCAAGCGATACTGCCGCCGTTCTGGAATCGGTCGCGTATCATATGTATTACGGAACGCGGGCCGACTATCAGAAATACGGCGCGCGTGCGTTTGAAATTTATTCATGGATCGAAAAGAAACGCGCGCAGACGAAAAACGGAGATTATGCGGGGAAGGGACTGTTCCCGCCCATGCGCTCCTGCGACTGGGACGACGTGTATCAGACGTGGACGAAGACAGACGTTTTCAATTTACAGGCATACCGCGCGCTGATTTGTGCCTTCACGAAATACGAAGATCCGCAAACGGCGAGCGTCGTTGCGGGGTATCGCGACTATTTACGGTGCATGCAGGACGTTCTCGAAGAGGTGGCGCGGAGATACAGCGACGGCGACGAGCTGATCGTGCCCATGCATTTGGGGCAGGAGGTGAGCGAGCCGCAGCAGGGCGGACCCTTTGTCCATGACGGCGTAAGCCTTATTTACAACGATGTGTGCCCTCCTGGAAGCGAATATGCCGGGCAGATCGAGCAGTACTATAAGAACAGGTGTATGTTTCAGAAGGGTCTGCACGGGCTCATGAACTGCGGGCTTCTGCCGTATCAGCAGTGGGATCCGTGGGCGGGGCACGTTTGGTATACGGGCTTTGTGGAACAGGAATGGTTCAACGTGTTTTTGCGGGAAGGGCGGCGTAAAGATGCGAAGCAGACGCTGGACGCGCAGCTCAGATATTCCATGACAAGCGAGTTTTACGTATGCGAAAGATATTGCGATAACGATCCGTACTTTGTGCCCTGGCTTCCGAATGCGAGCGGAAACGGCCGCATCATAGAAATGCTCTGCGATTATTATATCGGATAACAATGGCTTATTTTATTCTTGCCCTGTCCGTACTGTTTATGGGCGCGCAGAGCGTGATAGGGGCACAATATAACCGGCTGAACGAGGGCAGGCGCGGTACAGCGGCAATGTATAATCTGTTGCTTTTAAGCGGCGCCGTATGCGTGTATGCCGTCAGCTCCTGCATACAGTTTGAATTTCATGCTCAGACGCTGTGGTTTTCCCTCGGTTTCGGTGCATGCTTCGCGCTCACGCAGTGCGGGTTTATCCTGGCGCTTAAACGAGGGCCCGTCGCGCTCACGTCGCTCATGATGCAGCTTTCCCTCATCGGAACGGTCATCTACGGATTTATATTTTGGGACGAGAAAGCTACGGCGATTTCCGTCGTCGGTCTGGTGCTGGTGGTGATTTCGCTCGTGCTTTGCCTCTGCGGGCAAAAGAAGGGCGGCAAGGCGAATTGGGCGTGGTTTGGGTTTGCGATGCTCATGTTTTTGGGTAACGCCGGCTGCTCGATCGTACAGAAGTCGCAGCAGCTCGCATACGACGGAAATTACAAAAACATGTTTATGCTGTTTGCGATGATCTTTTCTCTCTCGATCACGGCAGTGATGTTTTTCGTCGGCGACAAAACGGACGCCGTCGCGATCCTTCGGAAATCGTGGTTTTATCCCGTTCTGACCGGCATTTTGAACGCTTTGATGAATTTGTTTGTCATGATCATGGCGAATCTGTTGCCGTCGAGCGTCGTGTATCCCGTGATCTCCGTAGGCGGTCTTATTTTAACCGCGCTCGCTTCGCTGTTGCTTTTTAAAGAAAAACTGCGCCCGGCGCAATGGGCAGGTATGGGGCTGGGTTGTGTTTCCGTGATCTTGCTTGCCGTGTTCTGAGATAAAAATACGAACAAGTGTTGTGAACACTTGTTCGTATTTTTGTGGATAAAAAAATCTGACTTCTTTTGTCTATGGGGGCAAAACAGGGCAAAGTTTGTCGAAATGTGGGGAAAATGTGGATAAATGTCAAAAAATTGTGGATAAATTTTTTTGACTTTGCCCAAACCGCTTTTTTTGGAAAGAATTTTTGTGTAAAGAGTGTGGATAACTTCAAGTTATCCACACTCCTGCGCTTTGATGTGCAAATCATATCAGGATATTTGCATTAGAAAGGGTTGTTTTTGTAAAAGTGTTTGAATTTTTGTGCAGAATTGTGGATAACTTTTGTGTTTTCCGTACCGCCGCGTGCGGCGGGGTATCCGATCAAAAAGTTGCTTGAAAGGGATTGTTTTTTCGCAAAAAAGATGATATAATAAAAAAAGAATCAATATATTCTGTGATATGGAGGGGAATATGGCTCTTTTCTTAAAAATCATTGAGTGGCAAAGCACCGGCAGCGGCGAGATCGTTCACCGCGTCAAGGTGAACGGCAGAGACATCAACGGCGGCTCCAAACTTGTCGTTCGCCCGTCTCAGGCGGCGGTTTTCGTACACAAGGGGCAGATCGCCGATATTTTCGGCGAGGGTACGCACAATCTGAATACGGGCATTCTGCCCATACTTTCCAAGTTGGAGGGGTGGCAGTACGGTTTTAAAACGACGATCACGGTCGATTTGTACTTTGTCGATCTCACGCAATTTACGGACATGAAGTGGGGCACGGCAAACCCCGTGATCATGCGCGATCCCGCTTTCGGCATGGTCCGCGTTACGGGGTACGGCGCTTTTTCCTTCCGCGTGAACAAGTGCGACGTTTTCCTGCGCGAACTGTTCGGAACGAAGGCCTCTTTCAAGACGGAAGACATCGTGGGGTATCTCAAAAAGATCGTCATTTCGGGGCTGAGCGACTGCCTCGGCAGCAGCAAACTTTCCGTGCTCGATCTGGCGGGGAACCTTTCCGAGTTGCAGGCGGATACGCAGCGGGAGGTGCAGGCAAAGTTCGAAGCGATGGGCTTAAAGCTCGTGAGCCTGATCATAGAAAATCTTTCCGTTCCCGCGGAGGTGCAGAAGGCGATCGACGAGCGCACGAAATACGGCATCGTCGGCGACAGCACCGACGTAATGATGAAGGTCGCCGCGGCGGAGGCGATGAAAGACGCTGCAAAAAATCCGGGCGGCGGCGCGGGGTTCATCGGCGCGGGCATGGGGCTCGGCATGGGCGCGGAGTTCGGCAAAACGATGGGCGACGCGATGCGGGGCGCGCAGGGCGGTGCACCGGCGGCAAAGAGCGGCTTCTGTCCGCAGTGCGGCGCGAAGGTCAAAGCGGGCGCAAAATTTTGCGGCGAGTGCGGTTCCAAGCTGGGCGGCGGCTCCTGCCCCAAATGCGGCGCGGAAGTCTCTTCCAAGGATAAATTCTGCCCCGAATGCGGCGCAAAGCTGTAAGAAGAGAAGCGGCTCGGCGTTCTCGCATAATTTTTTGCGGCTTACGTAAAACAAAGATGCGGCTCGTCCCGTTTTTATAAGGATAAAAAATTTTTTCGGAGGAATACAATCATGGCTAAAATCACAGCGGATACGCTCATCGTGGATTGCCTCAAACTCAATCCCGATTCTGCGCAGATCCTCATGTCTTACGGCATGCACTGTCTCGGCTGCGCGATGGCGCACGGCGAATCGATCGGAGACGCCGTCAGCGTACACGGCAAAGACCTCGACGAGCTTTTGGAAAAGCTCAACGAAGGCATAGAAGACTGAGCAAAATTGCAAAAGCGGCGCGCTTCCCGT
>DXCL01000038.1 GCA_019115995.1 Candidatus Borkfalkia avistercoris | reverse complement strand
ACAGGGCTCCCAAAAATCGCAACGCGCGCAGCGGTGTGAGATTTTTGGGAATAAGGAGCGGCAAATATATAGGAGCAAAGCATTTGCAACTATTGTAAATGCTTGCATAAAATATTTTGCCGCGACGTGCCAAAGAGGAAAAATCCGAACGCAGAGCCGTTTGCAAAACGGCGAACGTTGGGGGTTTCCTAAAACTCACGGCATTTCGCAGCGCCTTTGCGCGAGAAATGCGTGAACAGAGCGAGGAGGTTTTTATGTCTAAAATTTTATTGCACGGAACAGAGGCGATCTGCGAGGGCGCTATCCGCAACGGCTGCCGCGCTTTCTTCGGTTATCCCATCACCCCGCAGAACGAGGTGCCCGAATATATGTCCGTCAACATGCCCAAGATCGGCGGCGTGTTCGTGCAGGCGGAGTCGGAAGTTGCCGCCATCAACATGGTGTACGGCGCGGGCGGCGCGGGCGTGCGCGCCATGACCAGCTCGTCGAGCCCCGGCATCAGCCTCAAACAGGAGGGCATTTCTTACATAGCGTGCGCGCGCATTCCGTGCGTCATCGTAAACATCATGCGCGCCGGCCCCGGGCTGGGCGGCATTCTCCCCGCGCAGGGAGATTATTTTCAGGCGACCAAGGGCGGCGGCCACGGAGATTATCACCTCATCGTGCTCGCGCCCTCTTCCGTGCAGGAGGCGTGCGACTTTACCTACCGCGCCTTCGACCTTGCGGATAAATACCGCGTGCCCGTCATGATCCTGGCGGACGGCATGATCGGTCAGCTGATGGAACCGGTCGAGCTTCCCGCCATGCGGCCTCTTTCGGATATCCCGAAAAAAGACTGGGCGACGGACGGCGGCTACGGCGAAGACAGGCGGGTGCTCAACAGCCTCATCATCAAGCCCGAAGAGCTCGAACCGCACGTCAACAAAATGCAGAAAACGTATAACGAGATCGCCGCGAACGAAAAGCAGTGCGAAAAGTTCATGACGGACGACGCGGAGATCGTCATTACCGCATACGGCACGGTCGCGCGCATCTGCAAGAGCGCGGCAAAGGCGTTGCGCAAACAGGGGATCAGGGCGGGCGTGATCCGTCCCGTTACCCTTTATCCGTTCCCTTCCGAGGTATATGAAGACGCTGCGAAAAGCGCGGAGGCTTTCCTCACGGTCGAGCTTTCCCTCGGGCAGATGGTCGAAGACGTGCGCCTCGCCGTAAACGGCAAAAAGCCCGTGTATTTTTACGGCAGAACGGGCGGCAACGTCATGGACGAAACGGAGGTCGTGCAAGCGGCGAAAGACGCGCTCGCAAAGGCGCGCCTTGCAAGAGAGGTGTAAACTATGGCGAAAGTATTTCAGAAAACGAAAATGCTGACCGACGCGCACCTGCATTACTGCCCCGGCTGCACGCACGGCATCGTGCACAGGCTGGTTGCGGAGAGCATCGAAGAGCTCGGTTTGCAGGATAAGGCGATCGGCATCGCGCCCGTCGGCTGCGCGGTGTTTGCGTACGATTATTTCAACTGCGACATGCAGGAGGCGGCGCACGGCCGCGCCCCCGCCGTCGCTACGGGCATAAAGCGGTGCCTTCCCGACAGGCTCGTGTTCGTCTATCAGGGCGACGGCGACCTCGCATCCATCGGCATGGCGGAAACGGTGCACGCGGCGGCGCGCGGCGAGCATATCACCATCATCTTCATCAACAACAGCATTTACGGCATGACGGGCGGTCAGATGGCGCCCACGACTCTGATCGGGCAGAAGGCGACCACCTGTCAGAGAGGCCGCGATCCCGCCGTGAACGGTTATCCCATCCGCGTATGCGAGCTTTTGGCAACGCTCGACGCGCCTTATTACATCGAACGCGTTTCCACGCACGACGTAAAGCACGTTCTCGCCGCGAAAAAAGCGATCAAAAAGGCGCTCCGCTTCCAGGCGGAGGGCAGAGGATATTCCTTTGTGGAAGTGCTCGTTTCCTGCCCCACAAACTGGCACATGAAGCCGATCGAGGCGCTCCGCTTTATGGCGGAGGAGACGAGCAAGACCTTCCCGCTCGGGGTGTATCGCGACAAATCGGAGGGGAGGGAGTAAAATGATCCGTATTTTATTGGCAGGCCAGGGAGGGCAGGGCGTTCTGTCCGCCGGCAAAATGTTAGCAGAGAGCGGGCTGTGGGAGGGCAAAGAAGTTTCCTATCTCCCCGCATACGGCCCCGAAATGCGCGGCGGCACCGCGAACTGTTCGGTCATCATCTCCGAGGAGGAGATCGCGTCTCCCTTATGCAACGAGCCTGACGTGCTCATCGCCATGAACGGGCCGAGCTTTCATAAATTTGCGCCGCGCGTAAAGCCGGGCGGCATCGTCATCGTGAACGGCTCCATGTCCGATTGTTACGCCGGCAGAGACGATATCACCGTATACGACATTCCCGCAAACGATCTTGCGATGGAGGCGGGAGACATGCGCAGCGCCAACAACGTTATTTTGGGCGCGCTCTGCGAGATCACGCACATCGTAAAGGATAAGAGCATTATCAACTGCTTCAATGAAAAGTTCGTGGGTAAGCCCGCGCTCATGGAGATCAACCAGCGCGCGTTCGAACTCGGCAAACATGCCGTCGCTTCCGAAAGAAAATAAAGCAAGCGCCCCGCAGGCAAATTTGCGCGGGGCGCTTTTTCAATGAAAAGGATCAAATGAATTTCAGGCACCAGCGGAAGGCGGAGGGGAGCGAAATACTCTTTTCCGCCTCTTCCTTTGTATAAAACCTGAGCGCGGAAAAGGCGGGCAGGGCGGCGATGTTTTCTCCGGTTTCGGCGATATACGCCGTCATGTGCCATATGAGGTGCGTGAAAACGTGTTTGTGCGTCCCCGCTCTTTTAAGGGAAACGTTTTGCAATCCCGCGGCGCATAAAAACGTTTCCGCCTGCGCGGCGGACAGCTTTTCTTCTGTGTTATAAAATTCCGTCAACCCTGAAAGAACGCCGCTTTCCCGCTTTTTCAGCCACAGCCCGCCCTCGTTTTTGAAAATAAAAACGGTCATGTCCGTTTCTTTCCGGGCGGGTTTTTCTTTTTTCAGGGGGAGCGCGTCGCTCTTCGTTTCGCAAATACCGCAAACGGGGCACAAAAGGCATTTCGGGGAAGCGGGCAGGCAGAGGAGCGCGCCGAGCTCCATTAAACTCTGCGTAAAATCGCCCCGGCGCTCCTTCGGGTAAGCGGGCGCGAGCTCGGCAAAATAGCGCCCGCGCAGCGCGTCCTGCGGCTCGGCGTCGCCCAAAATGCGCGAAAGCACGCGCACCACGTTGCCGTCTACCGCGGGCGAGGGCTTGCCGAAGGAGATCGAGGCGATCGCTCCCGCCGTGTATTTTCCGACGCCCGGCAATTTTTCCAATTCTTCCGCCGTATCGGGAAACCTGCCGCGCGCGGCGATCTCGCGGGCGGCTTTTTGCATGTTTTTTGCCCTGCTGTAATAGCCGAGCCCCTCCCAAAGCTTTAAAAGTTTGTCTTCGGGGCAGGCGGCAAGCGCTGAAACGGTGGGAAGTTCCCGCAAAAAGCGGATATAATGATCTTTTGCCGCCTCTACGCGCGTCTGTTGGAGCATGATCTCCGAAACCCAAACGCGGTAGGGGTCGGTGTTTTCACGCCATGGAAGGTCTCGCCTGTTTTTATCGTACCATGCGAGCAGGGGCGCCGCGAGCGCGGCAAGTTTTTCTTTGCGTTCCATAGGGGTATTATAGCAGAAAAGGCGGCGGTTTTTCAAACGTTCGCGCGCGCCGCGCGCAAAAAATTGACGGCAAAAAAAATTTGCGCTATAATTTATCCGTTATGAATAATATCGTACTCATCGGCATGCCCGCGTCGGGCAAAAGCACCGCGGGGGTGCTCCTCGCAAAAACAATCGGTTACGGCTATATCGATTCCGATCTGCTCATACAAAATCAGGAAAAGGCGCTCCTTTGCGACATCATCGCGCGCGCGGGCGTTGCGGGATTTATCGGGATCGAGGAGAGCGTGAACGCCTCCCTTTGGGCGGAACGGTGCGTCATCGCCACGGGCGGCAGCGCCGTTTACGGAGAAAGGGCTATGGCGCACCTGAAAGAGATCGGCAAGGTCGTGTACTTGAAGGTGGGGCTCGCCGAACTTGCAAAGCGGCTCGCGGGCAAAGATATTTTCCGCCGCGGCGTGGTGATGAAACAGCGCGGCGAAACGCTCGCCGAACTCTACGCCGAGCGCGCGCCGCTGTACGAAAAATATGCCGACGTGATCGTCGACTGCGGCGGGCTCGACCTCGAAGGCACGGTCGCCGCAGTCATAAAGAGCGTTTTTCCGTAAATTGCACCGTATGGCAAAAGCCGCGCAAAAGCGCGGGCTTTTTTGATTGAATTATAATCATAGTTTAGTCAATCATCTTTGACAGGAGCGGTGTCATCGCAGATACGGAGCTGTTGCATAAAAAGGCGAGGGCTAATCTTTTTGCTGAATTGAAATCAAAGGACAGTTGGGCGCGTTTGCCGACACGCTCATCTCCCGGGCTTATGCGCTGGATAAGGATTCCGTTTTGAGGAGGATATAAAAAATGATCGCTCATTCCATCGAATTTTTTAACGTTGCCGAACTGCGCGACGGCGTGTTGTACCGCTTTCCGTTATCCGTGTGCGACGCGTTGCAGGTACCCGAATACGACGCAAACGGAAAATTTTTGCGCATTTATACGGGACACCGCGCGTCTGCGCGCGCATTGTACGGCGCGGAGCTCCGTTTTGTGACCGAAGCGAAGCGCCTCGCATTTTGCATGGAGGCAGACGGCCCCGTTTCTTTGACGGCGTACAACGGCGACTATCAGAACGCCTATTATGTCGCGGCTCCCGGAAAAACGGAGTGGAACCTGGAACGGCATGCCGCCGTTGAGGGAGTAAAGAGGGAAGCCGAAAGCCGTTTTTCTTCGAAGGTCTGGAGGATATCGCTGAGCGGAGACTGCAATATCCGCTTTATCGGCATTTGCACGGAGGGGAACGCGGAAATCCGCCCGCCGCGGGCAGACGAGGAACCGCGCTTTCGCCTGCTCGCTTACGGGTCGTCCATCTCTCAGGGGATCGGCGCGCCCTATTCTCCGCTCAACTATCTGAATACGGCGGCGCAGCTCCTGGGCATCGACATTTTGAACAAAGCGCTCGCGGGAGGCTGCTTTTGCGAAAAGGAGACGATAGACTATCTTTGCGGAGAAAGCTTCGACGCTGCGTATCTGGAACCCGGCACAAACATTGCGGACAGGCCTGCGGAGATCATAGAGGAGAGGGTCGGAGGACTGATAAGCGCTTTCTGCACGCGTTTTCCGGATAAAACCATCTTTATCGCCACGCCGATCCGCGGATTGTCTGACGTGAGCGCTACCGCGTCGGATTATCGCGAAAATTATGCAAAGACCCGCCACGTGATCTGTTCCGAGGCGAAAAAATATGCGAACACCGTCTTGCTGGACGGGCATCAGATCTTAAAAAATCCCTATTATCTTTCGGCAGACATTTTGCACCCTTCCGATTTCGGGCATGTGCGCATGGGATTTGATTTCGCGGCGATGCTTGCGCCGCATCTAAACGTCACATTAAAATAGAACGAAGAAGGCGGGCTTTTGCCCGCCCTGTTGTTTTTGCGATGCGGTAAAACAGGCGGAAGTTTTTGTGCAAAAGAATGCGAGGGGAGGCGGGCGCGCCGTATGATCGGCGCGCCCGCCTCCCCTCGTTTTTTATCCGCAGCGGATCACTTGTGCGCGATCGTTTCGCCTGCGGGGGATTTTTGTATGTGGTCAAAATTTTTCTTGATGTATTCGCTGGGGCTCTGGTTATAGGCGGCACGGAAGGATTTGGTAAAATACGATGCGTCTTCATAGCCGCATTTAGACGCGATGTCGCGTATAGACAGGTTTCCGCCGTCCATCAGGGTGATCGCCAGACTCATGCGCTTTGCCACCACGTATTTTGAAAAAACAGTCCCCATCACGTTTTTAAAGATGCGCAGAAAGTAGTCTGTATTCAGGCTCAGATACTGCGCAACGTAATCTGCGTCCAGTTCGGGATCGCTCAGGTGAGACTGGATAAAATTGATCGCGCTGAGTATGTACGATTCCTTGATGTCGTACTTATTGCGCGGGAGCGCGGCGGTTTGTTTGGCGAGTTCCGCGAAGATCAGATGCACGCACCCCGCGGCAAAAATATCGTTTACGTCGGGGTAGTCGCCCGTTTTCAGCACGAGGTGCTTAAAGAGGTGCGTGAGCTCGGCAGAGGCGCGCAGTATGCGGTTTTTGGGCGTGATGCCGATGCGCTTGAAGTAGGAAATGACGGTCGCGCCCGTAAAGGTCACAAAAATATAGTGGAAGGGCGTTTCTTTAAAATCATAATAGGTGATCACCTCGTTCGGAAAGCGCACGAAAATATCGTCCTTTTTCAGCGGATATTCCCCCTCGGGGGTGATCAGCCGCCCCTCTCCGCGCATGATCAGATGCAGCGCAAAATAACTCTTTGCCATGGGGCGCTTGCTCACTTCGGGGTGTTTTTTTCTGTACGCCGCCTCGATCACGGATATATCTTTGAGGTCGGAAGGGTGGATAAAGTTGTAGATGTCTTTCGTCATCGATCTTGTATCTTTCATATTGCAATTGTAATATATTTGTAAAAAAAAGTCAATCAAATGCAAAAAACAATCAAAAAAGTCGTAAAAGTTTTATTTTAAGTCGTCTAAATAGATTGAAAGTATAAAAAAAGAGGTTATAATAAAAACAGGAAATACCCGAGGCGGTGTTTTCGCATCGGAGGGAAAAGTGAAAACGGAAGTTACAAAGATGCAAACGGAAAAAAGAAAAAGGGGGCTTACGCCCAGCAAGCGGGGGCAGACGCTGTTTTTGACCGTCATGCTCATCGTTCCCATCGTGCAGTGGGCGATCTTTTGGCTGTATGTGAACATTCAAACGATCCTGCTCGGCTTTCAGACGAGGATCGGAGAATGGACGCTGAGCAATTTCAGGCAGCTTTTTTACGAGCTGGGCACGGCGGGCAGCAACATCAATACGGCGGTGCTGAATACGCTGCGCTATTTTGCCACGAACGTGTGCGTTATCATGGTGCTGGCACTCATCATCAGCTATTTCATGTTCCGCCAGATCAAGGGCGCGCGCGTGTTCCGCATCATCTTTTACCTGCCTGCGATCATCAGCACCGTCGCCATGACGACGGTGTTTGAAAATTTCATCGCTCCCACGGGACCTGTCGGTTACATATTCGAATCGCTCGGCAGAGAAGCGCCCGAACTTCTGGCGGATTCTTCCACCGCGACGAATACCATCATTTTTTACACGGTATGGACGGGTTTCGGCACGAATATCCTGCTGTTTACGGGCGCGATGTCGCGCGTACCGATGTCTGTGCTCGAATCCGCAAAGCTGGACGGCGCCGGCATGGGCAGAGAGATCGTTTCTATCATTCTGCCCCTCATCTGGCCGACGATCTCCACGCTGCTCATTCTCAACTGCACGTCTATTTTTTCGGCGTCGGGGCCGATCCTGCTGTTCACGTCCGGCGGCTACGGCACCACGACGATCGGGTACTGGATCTTCGACATGGTTTATAACTACAATTC
>DXCL01000037.1 GCA_019115995.1 Candidatus Borkfalkia avistercoris | reverse complement strand
TTTTACAGTGAAATGGCTTTTACCTATAAAGGTGTAAAATATGGTGTATGTTACAGAAATGATTATTCGGTACTATTTTATAATGAAATGCAGGCCTGGTCATTTCCGACGAAGGATGAGTTTTATAAATCAGCAAGTATTAACGGGAACCTGTTGAAAGATATATGGGATGAAGTGCAGAATCCGAGATATATGTGAAATATAAAGTCTTTTTTACCGACAACGTATGAATGGACAAAATCGCTGGGGTGGCAGGATCAAGCAAAGTTTTATATGGAAAAACATACAAGAATTCGCTTAAAAAATTCGCCTAAATATTTTGTTTATAATATGGCGGGAAGAGGTGGAATTTGGAAACGGTGTTATTGGAATTGCGCCATCTTATCAGTATGTTGGTTGCAGTCGTTTTGGGCTTTGCAATCGGATACGAACGCAAGCTTCGTTATAAAGAGGCGGGCATACGCACGCATACCGTCGTTTGTGCGGGCTCAGCTCTCATGATGATCGTTTCAAAATACGGATTCGGCGATTCGCTGGAAGCGGACGCTTCGCGCGTGGCGGCGCAGATCGTTGCAGGTGTCGGCTTTTTGGGTGCGGGCATCATCGTGTACAGAAAGCACGAAGTGCACGGTCTTACGACGGCGGCGGGCGTTTGGGCGACGGCGGGCGTCGGCATGGCGGCGGGCGCGGGGCTGTACATCATTGCATCGGGCGCAACGCTTATACTCATCGGCGTGCAGTGCCTTTTTCATATCAGGTGCAAGTTTTTTCAGACGAAGAGATACTTTCAGATAAAGATCTGCTTTGTGAGCGACGGTTCGGCAAACGATCTTATCAAGGAATTGTTCCAAACGGATCGATTTTATCGCCTGGTGATAGAACGCAAGGGCGCAGAGACCATTTATCATGCGACATTGAATACAGACAAAGAGTATTCCTCGCAGCGTTTGGGTGAGATCATGGCGCAGTATCCGTTCATTCGTTCCATCGAGCGATGTGACGAATCTTGAACTGAAACACCTGTTGAATTTGAACCTTTGGGGCCCGGATATCAACAGGTGTTTTGCGCATTTACAGGGTATCAAATTAGTTCTGTCGGCAATAGAAGCGAAAGTTTGGCAGTAATTTTATCATTTGCCCAAAGCTTATGTCAAAAAGAAGGGTGCGGATAAATTGCGGGCGATAGAGAAGCGCCAAAAATATCTGCACGGAAACGGCCGTTAGGCGAAGGAGCGGCCCGAGCGTTTTTTTGATGTCGAAAGAGGAACGATTTTTAGTCGAAAAGTATCTCGGGCAGGTCGCGGGTGATGAAGTAATCGCCGACGTCCCTGTCGCATACCATATAATCGAACTCTTTTAACGAACATAGTCTGTATTGCGCGGTGCGCCCGAACTTGGTGCTGTCGCACAGGATCACGCGCCGCGCGGCGTGCGCGCACATCGCATTGCGCAATACGTTCTCGTCCTCGAAACAGTCGTAAACTTCTCCGTCCGCCTGTACCGATTGCGCGGAAACAAAGGCGACGTCTGCCCGAAATTGCCGAATGGTGCGTTCGGCGTGTTCGCCGATCAGTACCGAATTATTGACCGGAGAGATGAATCCGCCCGTGGAATAAGCGGGGATCTTGTTGCGCGAGAGCAGAGAGAGGGTGTCGATCCCGTTGGTCACGACCTTGATGTTTTTATATCCTGCAAGATATTCGGCGATAAAGAAAGCCGAGGTTGAGCCGTCCAGAAAAATGAGATCGCCGTTGCGGATGAGTTTGATCGCCGAAAGGGCGATCTTTTTCTTTTCCAAACAATTCTGATGCGAACGGAAGGTGAAACTCGGAAAAAAATCGTATTCGTCGTTGATCTTCACGCCGCCGTGTATGCGCGTAACGAGCCCCTTTTCCTGCATGGCGGCCAGTTTGCGCCGTACGGTGGACGGGCTCACATACAGCTGCTTTGCAAGCTCGCCGATATCCGCCTGCTTTTCCGTCCTCAGCAGGGTGAGGATTTCTCTGTCTATCGTATCTTTCATTTTTTCTTTCTCCCGCGCGCAAATTGCGCATTTATTTTGCTCATTTACGCCAATTTTTTTCAATATGCGCAAAACGATGGAATTTATATTGCCACAAATTGCATATTTGGATTATAATACGAACAGTAAAAAATGTCAAGGAGTCGGAGACATAAAACAAGATGTACGACGTAATGGTGATCGGCGGCGGCGTGATCGGCGGCGCGGTTTTGCGGGAATTGAGTAAATACCGACTGAAAGTCTGCCTCGTTGAAAAGGAAAGCGACGTTGCTATGGGGGCGAGCAAGGCGAACAGTGGCATCGTTCATGCGGGTTTCGACGCGGCTGAGGGCAGTTTGAAGGCAAAATTCAACGTTTCGGGCAACGAAATGATGGAAGAGTATGCCGAAGAGCTTGGCGTCAGATTTTCGCGGATCGGCTCGCTCGTCCTCGCGTTTTCGGAGGAAGATGAGCGTATGCTGCAAACGCTCCGCGCGCGCGGCGAAAAAAACGGCGTAAAGGGGCTGCGCGTCATCGGTCAAAGCGAATTGCGCGAGATGGAGCCGAACGTGTCGCACGCAGCGGTCGGCGCGCTGTATGCGCCTACGGGCGGCATCGTCTGTCCGTATGAACTGACGATCGCCGCTATCGGAAACGCGATGGACAACGGCGCCGAACTTTACACCGATTTCGACGTGACGGAAATCGAACGAGGGAACGGCGCGTTCACCGTCTTCGATGCGGAAGGCAGGGCGCTGCGGGCAAAACTGCTCATCAACTGTGCGGGGCTGGGCGCGGAGAAGATCGCGCGGCTCTGCGGAGATACAAGTATACATATCGGCGCGCGGCGCGGGGAATATATCCTGCTCGACAAAGAGAGCGCGGGCGCGGCACGGCACACATTGTTCATGACGCCCACCGCGAAGGGCAAAGGGATTCTCGTTTCTCCCACCGCGGACGGGAATATTCTGCTCGGCCCGACCGCCGAAGAACTGCGCGAGCCGAGTACCGATACGACTGCCGAAGGGCTTGCCTCCGTTACAGAGGGCGCAAAGAGGCTGTGCGAAAGCGTGCCGCTGCAAAGCGTGATCACCTCTTTTGCGGGCGTCCGCGCGTACAGCGACCGCCACGATTTTATCATTGAAGAGAGCGGCTCCGCGGCAGGAGTGATCCATCTTGCGGGCATAGAATCTCCGGGGCTTACGAGCGCGCCCGCCATCGCAAAGTATACGGTCGAAAACCTGGTCGGAAAACATTTTTCATTGGTCGGGAACGAAAATTTTTCGGGCAGGCGCGCCCCCGATTATTTCTTCAAACAGCTTTCCGTGCAGGAAAAGAACGCGCTCATCGCCCAAGATCCTGCCTACGGCAAGATCGTTTGCCGCTGCGAACAGATCACGGAAGGGGAGATCGTTCGTGCCGTCCGGGAAAACCCGCCCGCGCGCAATATCGACGCGGTCAAGCGCCGCACCCGCGCGGGAATGGGCAGATGTCAGGGCGGGTTCTGTCAGCCTTCCGTCGCGGAGATCATCGCACGGGAGACGGGCATTCCTCTCGAACAAGTGACAAAGAGCGGCAAACATTCGCGGCTGCTCGCGGGGAGAAGCAAATAAGATGAAGACAAATTACGACATCGTGGTCATCGGCGGCGGGCCCGCAGGACTTGCCGCGGCGATCGCCGCATACGACGGCGGCGCAAAGGATATCGTCATTTTGGAGCGCGAAGCGCAGACGGGCGGTATCCTCAATCAATGCATTCACAACGGATTCGGGCTCACGCGGTTCAAGGAGAGCCTTTCCGGGCCCGAATATGCGGCGCGGTTTCAGCGCGAGGCAGAGGCGAGACAAATTGAAACGCTCACCGAAACGACCGTCCTTTCCCTCACGGCCGACAGACAGGTGACGGCGATCAGCCCGACGCGCGGGATATTTACGTTGCAGGCAAAGGCGGTCATTCTCGCGATGGGCTGCCGCGAACGCAGCCGCGGCGCGCTCAACATCGCGGGCAGCCGCCCCGCGGGCATCTATTCCGCGGGCACGGCGCAGAAGTACGTCAACATCAAGGGATATATGCCGGGGAAAGAGGTCGTCATCCTCGGTTCGGGGGATATCGGCCTCATCATGGCGCGGCGCATGACCTTGGAAGGCGCAAAGGTGCATGCGGTGTGTGAGATCATGCCCTATTCGAGCGGGCTTCGCCGCAATATCGTGCAGTGTCTGGACGATTTCGGCATTCCGCTGTATCTCAACCATACCATCACGAAAATAGAGGGGAAAGACAGGGTAACGGGCGTTACGGTTTCCGAAGTAGACGAAAACAAACGTCCGATCCCGGGAACGGAGATGCACTTCGACTGCGACACCGTGCTCTTTTCGGTGGGGTTGATCCCCGAAAACGAACTGACCAAGCAGGCGGGCATACCGCTGTCGCCCGGCACGCGCGGCGCGGTGGTCGACCAGACGCGGCAGACGATGGCGGAGGGGATCTTTGCCTGCGGCAACGTACTGCAAGTGCACGATCTCGTCGATTTCGTATCCGAAGAGGCGGAGATCGCGGGCCGCGCGGCGGCGGACTATGTTTCTGCGGGGGCAAAGGAAAGAAAGACGGTCGACGTCGTCAACGGGCAGAACGTGAGTTATGCGCTGCCGCAGAAGCTGGATAAAAACACGGCGGGCAGCGTAAAAATGTTTTTCCGCGTGCGGCGGGCCATGCGCGATTGCACCGTCGAGGTAAAGTGCGGAGATGTACTGATCGCGTCGCGAAAGAGAAAAGTCGTAACGCCGGGCGAAATGGAATCCGTGCTTTTAACGGAGGATAAACTTGCAGTCGTCGACGGCACGCTCACCCTTTCGGTAAAGGAGAACTGATATGCTGCAAACGATAACGTGTATCGAATGTCCGATCGGCTGTACGATCGAAGTGGAAACGGAGGGCGGCGCCGTCGTAAGCGTGCGCGGCAACGGCTGCCCGCGCGGCAAAGCGTATGCCCAAAGCGAAGCCACCTGCCCCGTGCGCGTGGTCACGAGCACCGTGCGCACGTCCTCAGGGGAAATGGTTCCCGTCAAAACGAGCGCGCCCGTGCGCAAGTCTGAGATCTTCCGCGTCATGAAGATCATCAATGCCGCACACCCCGATCTGCCGCTGCACATCGGAGACGTTTTGGTGCGAAACGTCGACGAGGGTGCAGACCTCGTCGTGACGGGGAATGCGGAGTAAAGGGAAAGTGCGCGCAAAAATAGAAATTCGGACGTTGCACATGTCCGACAGGTTATGAGGAAAAAATGCCCGGATTCAGTTCAGATTTTCTTATAAAGCAGTTGATTTATATGGGGAGTATTTTACTTGCCGTTATATTGGGTTTTGCGATCGGCTTCGAACGCAAACTCCGTTTCAAAGAGGCGGGCATCCGCACGCATACGATCGTCTGTGCGGGCGCGGCGCTTATGATGGTCGTTTCAAAGTACGGGTTTGACGACAGCGGCGGCTTCGACGCTTCGCGCGTTGCCGCACAGATCGTTTCAGGGATCGGTTTTTTGGGCGCCGGAATGATCATTTACCGCAGACAGGTAGTGCACGGGCTGACGACGGCAGCGGGCGTATGGGCGACCGCGGGCGTCGGCATGGCGGCGGGAAGCGGCTTGTATTTGGTTGCTTTCGGAGCGACACTGATCCTTATTCTCGCGCAGTGCATTTTGCATACTCACTTTAAACCGTTCTGCAATAAGATCTATATGCAGATCAAGATATGTTTTGAGCAGACGACGGACGAAAACAAGCGCATACAGGAAATTTTCGGCGTGAAGCGCTTTACCCGCCTGAACGTTATCAAGGAAGAGGACAAGATCATTTATATTGCGACGCTGAGCACGGCAGAGGAATTTCCGTCCACGCGTATCGGTCAGATCATGGCGGAAAATCCGTATATCCGTTCCATCGAGCGCTGCGACGACGATTGAGTATATCGGGGTCGCGCGGCGGCAGTGCCTCAAACCGGCACGGATATAAGGCTGTTTGTTTTTAAGGGGGAAAATATCGGAAAGGAGTCCGTTTGTGTCGGGCTCCTTTCCGCTGAGAAGAATATTTTATCATAACACATTTTGCGTGCGGCGCATACAATGTAATGATCATATTTTTGTAATGATCATATTTTTTCGATTACATAACGACCCCGCCCCCTGTTAAGGAGCGGCGTCGTTATGTAATTTTTTTTTGAGGTCAATTATGCCTATCATACAACGATATTCCAATATAAAAAACGGCGGTATCGTATTTATCGGCAATACGCTCGGGCTGAGCAAGGCGGCGAATGCAAATTCTCCGGGCGTGTTCGGCTCGATCGGCGCTTTCGTAAGCACGGATACTTCTTTGCAGGTAAACGGCTTCCCCGCAGGTACCACGCTCGATTATACGAAAAACAGCTCGTCGGCACCGCTTGCGCTTCCCGCAGGCAGCACCGTTCTGTATGCCGAGTTGGTTTGGGGCGGGCTTTTCCGTTCGAGCACAAACAACATTTCGGCGATCCCGAATACGCGGGCAAAATCGGAAAAAAAACAAAACGCCGTATAAAAACGCTTTGCAAAACGCAATGTTTGTGCTAAAATACTGTAACGGATAAATAAAGCCAATCAGGTTTCAGGAGAAGGATCATGAAGTACAACGTAGAAGCTTCCGAAAAGAGCACCGTAAAAATCACCCTCGCATTCGACAAAACCGAGTGGGACGAGGCGAATATGCAGGCGTATCAGAAGACGCGCGGCAGATATTTCGTAAACGGGTTCAGAAAGGGCAAGGCGCCCAAGCACGTTATCGAGCTCAACTACGGCAAGGGCGTTTTCTATGAAGAGGCGCTCAACGAGCTTTTCGACAAGCATTATGAAGAAGTACTCGAAAAGGAGAAAGACAACTTCACGGTCGTAGGCCGCCCCGAGCTCTCCGTCGGCGACATCAGTGAGGAGGGCGCGTCTCTCATCGCGACCGTACCCGTAAAGCCCGACGTCAAACTCGGCGCCTACAAGGGTATAAACATCGAAAAGAAAGAGTATAATGTAAAAGACGAAGACGTGGAAGCCGAGCTCAAAAAATTGCAGGAGCGCAATTCCCGTCTCGTTGAAGTGACGGATCGCGCCGCGGAGAACGGAGACACCGCCACCATCGACTTTTCGGGCAGCGTGAACGGTGAAAAATTCGAGGGCGGCACCAGCGAGAATTATCCCCTCGTTTTGGGCAGCGGTTCGTTTATTCCCGGCTTTGAAGAGCAAGTCGTCGGCATGAAAGTGGGCGAGGAGAAAGACGTAAACGTCAAATTCCCCGAAGATTATCAGGCGGAAGAGCTCAAAGGCAAAGACGCCGTGTTCGCCGTCAAGCTCAACAAGCTCGAAAAGAAGGAACTGCCCGAGGTGAACGACGAGTTCATCAAAGACGCCGCCGGCGCCGAGAGCGTGGAAGCTTATAAAAAGGAAACGCGCGAGCGCCTCGAAAAGCAGGCGAAGGAAAAGGGAGACGCGGAAACGGAGAACAATATCCTCCGCGCTATCACCGCGAACGCTGAGGTGGAGATCCCCGAAGCGATGATCGAAAACCAGATCGATATGATGGTGCGCAACGCCGAATACCGTTTGGGCATGCAGTACGGCGGCATGAAGCTTGCAGACTATCTCAGATACATGGGCAGCAACATGGAGGACTTCCGCAAGGGCTACCGCGCACAGGCGGAGGATACCGTCAAGAGCCAGCTGGTCGTGGATAAAATTATCCGCGAGGAGAACATCAAGGCAGAAGACGCCGAGATCGACGCGAAGCTGGAAGAGTTCGCAAAATCCGCAAACAAGACGCTGGAAGAATATAAGAAGGACGTCGACGAGGCGCAGCGCGAGTATATCGGGAACGACATCGTTATCAACAAACTCTTCGACTTCCTCAAAGCCAACAAC
Organism: Candidatus Borkfalkia avistercoris; assembly: GCA_019115995.1. GTDB lineage: Bacteria > Bacillota > Clostridia > Christensenellales > Borkfalkiaceae > Borkfalkia > Borkfalkia avistercoris. Next base: position 16,056 of record DXCL01000037.1, on the reverse strand, counting down.
AATCTGACCGAAAAGGCCGAGGAGCCCGCCGAAAAGCCCGCCGCCAAAAAGACTGCCGCCAAGAAGAGCTCGGCAAAGAAAGCGGAGAGCGAAGGCGAGGAAAAGAAGCCGGCTGCCAAAAAGCCCGCCGCCAAAAAGACCGCGGCGAAAAAGGCGGAAGACGAGGGCAAAGCGGAGTAAATTTCCGAGCCTTTTGCCCGATCTATTAAGGAGCAAGCATGAAAAACGACATCTCTATGAATCTGATCCCGATGGTCGTGGAGCAATCCAGCCGCGGCGAGCGTTCGTATGATATTTATTCCAGGCTCTTGGAAGACAGGATCATTTTCCTTTCGGGCGAGATCAACGACGGCATGGCGAATACCATCGTCGCGCAGCTGATCTACCTCGAAGCCAAGGACATGAATAAAGACATCAGCCTCTATATCAACAGTCCGGGCGGAAGCGTCTCCGCGGGCCTTGCCATTTACGACACGATGCAGTACATTCACTGCGACGTTTCTACCATCTGCATCGGGCTTGCGGCGAGCATGGGCGCGTTTCTGTTGTCGAGCGGCACGAAGGGCAAGCGCTTTGCGCTCCCCAACAGCGAGATCATGATCCACCAGCCCCTCGGCGGCGCGCAGGGTCAGGCGAGCGACATAAAGATCCAGGCGGAGCACATCTTGAAGATCAAAGACAAGATGAACCGCATTCTTTCCGAAAACACGGGCAAAAGCATTCAGGAGATCGAAAGAGATACGGACAGAGACAATTATCTTTCCGCAGACGAAGCGCTCCGTTACGGGCTGATCGACAAAGTTTTTTACAACAGATGACACCGCGGGGCATTCCTGCGATAACGGCAAAAAATTCCGCGGCACGCAAGCTTGTGCCGCGTAAATTTTCTTTTGCGCAAGTTTTTTGGCGCGCTTTGCGCGGCTTTGCGCCGGGCGCGCGGGAGGTATTTGAATGAAAGACGACGAACAATATTGTTCCTTTTGCGGCAAGAGCAAAAATCAGGTCAAACGCCTGATCGCGGGGCCGAACGGCCTGAATATCTGCGACGAATGCGTGGAGATCTGCAACGAGGAGATCAAGGCGGTATCCGCCGCTCCCTCCGACAAGGTAGAACTGAAAAAGCCGTCTGAGATCAAGGCGGAGCTGGATAAATATATCGTGGGGCAGGATAAGGCGAAAAAGGTGCTTTCCGTCGCGGTCTACAACCATTATAAGCGCATCAACAGCGAGATCGCGAAAAATGACGACGACGTAGAGATCGAAAAGAGCAATATCCTTCTTTTGGGGCCTACGGGCTGCGGCAAAACGCTGTTGGCGAGAACGCTCGCGCGCATTCTGAACGTGCCCTTCGCCACGACGGACGCGACCACCCTTACCGAGGCGGGCTACGTCGGCGAAGACGTGGAAAATATCCTCTTGAAGCTGATCCAGAACGCCGATTACGACATCGAAAAGGCGGAGCGCGGCATCATTTATATCGACGAGATAGATAAGATCGCCAGAAAGAGCGAAAACGTATCCATCACGCGCGACGTTTCGGGCGAGGGCGTACAGCAGGCGCTGTTGAAGATCATCGAAAGCACCGTCGCGAGCGTACCGCCGCAGGGCGGCAGAAAGCACCCTCAGCAGGAGTGCATGCGCATCGATACGACCAATATACTCTTCATCTGCGGCGGCGCGTTCGTAGGGCTGGATAAGATCGTTGCCAAACGCAAAGACGATACTTCTCTGGGCTTCGGCGGCAAGGTGCGCGCGCACGGCGACGACATGGATTACGAGGCGCTGGAAGACGTAAAGCCGCAGGATCTCACCAAATTCGGGCTGATCCCCGAGTTTGTGGGGCGTGTGCCCATCGTGGTCAGCTTGAAGCCGTTAGACGAAGCGGCGCTCGTCAAAATTCTGACGGAGCCGAAAAACGCCATCATCAAGCAGTATCAGAAGCTCATCGGCATGGACGGGGTAAAACTCTCCTTCGACGACGCCGCCGTGAGCGAGATCGCGAACACGGCGATCCGTTTGAAGACGGGCGCGAGGGGACTGCGCACCATCATCGAAAATCTCATGACCGACGTGATGTACGACATTCCGTCGAGCGACGGCATCAGCGAGGTGCGCATCACGCGCGAATGCGTGCTCGGCACCGCAAAGCCGGAGGTCATCAAAAAGAGCGCGTAAATTTTTACGGCGGGCAGATAATTTGTATCTGCCCGCTATTTTTGTTGTAACGATTTACTTTACATCGAAGAAGTGATATACTCATGTTGTAATTAAATTTATTACAATGAGGACGCTAAAATGAAAAGAGATGCGGCAACGATTCAAAAATGGTTCTCGGTAGCGGAAGCGATCGTCATCGGCGCGGGGGCGGGGCTTTCTACATCGGCGGGCTTTACCTATGCGGGCGAGCGGTTTGAAAAGTATTTTTCCGATTTTGCAAAAAAGTACGGCTTTCGCGATATGTATTCGGGCGGGTTTTACCCGTACCCTTCTTTGGAAGAGTTTTGGGCATATTGGTCGCGGTATATCTACATTAACCGATACGACCAACCCGCGGGCAAGCCTTACGAAACCCTCCTGCGGCTCGTGCAGGGGAAAAATTATTTTGTTCTGACCACCAACGTAGACCACAGATTTCAGGCCGCGGGGTTTGAAAAAGAGCGGCTGTTCTATACGCAGGGGGATTACGGGCTGTTTCAGTGCAGCGTTCCCTGCCACCAAAAGACGTACGACAACGAAAAGCAGGTGCGCGAAATGCTGGCGCGGCAGAAGGATATGGAAATCCCTTCCGCACTCGTTCCCCGCTGCCCCGTCTGCGGAAAGCCGATGTCTATGAACCTTCGTTCGGACAACACCTTTGTAGAAGACGAGGGCTGGCACGCGGCATATGAACGCTACGATCGGTTCATTTCGGAAAACGCGGGCAAGAAGGTGCTCTTTTTGGAGCTGGGTGTGGGCATGAACACGCCCGGCATCATCAAATACCCGTTCTGGCAGATGACCTACCGCAATAAGAACGCGCGCTATGCGTGCGTCAACCTCGAAGGCGCGTACGCGCCCGATGAAATCAAAGAGCGTTCCGCCTGCATCGCGGGCGATATCGGCGAAGTCTTGGAAAAACTGTAAATGTAAAAAGAAACGCGCGCCCCGCGGCAGAAAGCCGCGGGGCGCGCGTTCCGTATAGAATAGCGCTCACTTGGTTTGGGGTTCGGGAAAAAGTTTTTTGATCATCTGATTGACGTACTGGACGGGGACGAGTTGAATTTTGTCCTCGAATTTTTTTACGCTTTTGAAGTTCTTTGCGGGGAATATCACCCGTTTGAACCCCATTTTGACGCATTCGTTGACCCGCTTTTCGGCAAATGTAACGCCGCGCACCTCGCCCGTGAGCCCCACCTCGCCGAACACGGCGGTATCTTTGTCGATGGGTTCGTTTTTGTATCCGCTCGCGAGCGCCGCGCACACGGCAAGATCTACCGCGGGTTCAGAAAGGCGTATGCCGCCCATGGCGTTGAGATATACGTCCTGATTGTAAAAGGGGAGCCCGCACCGTTTTTCCAGTACGGCGATGAGCAGCACCATCTTGTTGTAATCGATGCCGAGCGGCATGCGGCGGGGCAGACCGTACGCCGTTTTTGCGAGCAGCGTTTGTATCTCCACCATCATGCAGCGGTTGCCCGTTTCGGAAGGGGTCACGCAGCTGCCGGCGGCTTCCCCGCGGCTTTCGGAGAGAAATATGCCCGAATAATCGGAAACGCCGTAAATGCCTTCGCCCGTCATTTCGAACACGCCCACTTCCTGCACCGAGCCGAATCGGTTTTTATAGGCGCGCAGTATTTTAAAGTTCTCTTCCCGCTCGCCTTCGAAGTAGAGAACGGTGTCCATGATGTGTTCGAGCACCTTCGGCCCCGCGAGCGCGCCCTCTTTGGTAACGTGCCCGACGATGAAAAAGGTGATGCCGCGCCCCTTGGCGATGCGTTGCAGTTTTTCCGCGCATTCCCTGACCTGTGCGACCGAGCCCGCCGCGGAGGAAAGTTCGCTCGTGTACACCGCCTGAATGGAGTCGATGACGACGAATTTTTCGTCTTCGATGGCGTCTTCGATGTCTTCGAGGCAGGTCTCGTTGAGCAAAAGAAGGTTGGAAGAGTCAAGTTTTAAGCGCGCGCAGCGCATTTTTACCTGCGAACAGCTCTCTTCCGCGGAGACGTACAAAACACGGTGCTTTTCGGAAAGGTGCGCGGAAACTTCGGTCAAAAGGGTGCTTTTGCCGATGCCGGGATCGCCGCCGATGAGTACGAGCGAGCCGGGAACGATGCCGCCGCCGAGCACTGTGTCGAGCTCCGCAATGCCCGAAGATACGCGCGAATACCGCTCTTCTTTGACTTCCGAAAGGGGAATTGGTCGCTTTGCGGAAACCGAACGCTCCCGTTTTGCGGCTTTTTGCGGCGCGGCGCTTTCAGTTATTTCCTCTACGAGCGTGCCGAATTTGCCGCAACCGGGGCATCTGCCCAGCCACTGCGGGCTCTGCGCGCCGCATTCCGAACATACATAGACCGATTTGGATTTTGCCAATTTCATTCTCCTCTGCTTTCTATTTCGTCTGCGCGATTTCCGTCATGTTGCGGTAGACGAGGATGCGCCGCGATCTGTCTTCATTGAAAAAGGCGTACATGACCGTAGCGCCGTCGGGCAGGCTCTGCCACAAAAGTTCGTCGGAAAATTTGTTGTTTTGCATGGAACTCCTTTTAAGGGGATAGAAAGGTGCTATCGAAAGGCTTTATATAGCGTACAGACAGCGGTTTGTTGGAAAAATTTTCCTGTTTTTGCTTTCCGTCGGGAACAAATCCGAATTTTTCATAAAACCGCCGCGCGCGGGCATTGTCCTGAAAAACCCAAAGAGCAACGCCTGAATAAACGCAAATAAGTTCTTTCAGAATACGGAGCGCAGCAACGCGTTCGCAAACACCGTGATCCCTTCGCCGCGGCCGATATAGCCGAGCCCCTCGTTCGTGCCTGCAGAGATCCCGACGCATTGCTCGGAAATATGCAATACGTCCGCGAGGTTTTTCTTCACCTGCGCTATATAGGGCGCGAGTTTAGGCCGCTCCGCCGAGATCGCCGCCGAAACGTTCACGACGGAAAATCCGCGTTCTTGCAAGAGCGCATACACGCGCGCAAGCAGGGCGAGGCTGTCCGCGTCTTTGTAGGCGGGGTCGGTATCGGGGAAGTGATGCCCGATGTCTGCAAGCCCCGCGGCGGAAAGGAGGGCGTCCATGAGCGCGTGGCACAAAACGTCTCCGTCGCTGTGGGCTATGAGACCGCGCTGAGACGGTATTTTTACGCCGCCGAGTACGATGTGGTCTTTTTCCGCGCCGAACGCGTGGGTGTCCGTACCGATGCCCGTGCGGTATGTTTCCATCTGAAAATCCTCCGCGAAAGTCAGCTTTATATTGCCCTTTTCTCCCGCGAACAGGCGGGGAGGGGTCACGTATTTTTTGTATACGCCCGAATCGTCGGTAAACGCGTCGCTTTCCGTTATTTTTCCGTAAGCCTCGTATAGGGGCGCAAAGGCGAATCCCTGCGGCGTCTGCAAGGTAAAAAGTTTGTCCCTTTCCACCGTATCCGAGATGAACCCGCTTTCTGCGAGCACGGCGGTATCCGTACAGGGGAGCGCGCATACGGCGCTCCCGAACTGCCGCACGGTATCGATGCAGTCGTTTATGACCTTCTGCGAAACGAAGGGGCGCGCCGCGTCGTGTATCAGCACATAGTCGGGCGGGCAGGGGAGCGCGGCGAGCAGACCGAGCGCATTCTTCACCGATTCCGTGCGCGTGGCGCCGCCCGAGGCAAAGCAAAGGTCAAACGGCGCGAGCTCCCGCGCCAGGTCTTTTCTGTCCGCTTCGTTCGCGCATACGACGATGCGCGAAATACCCGCATTTTGCGCAAAGGCGGAAACGGTGCGCGCGATCACGGAGCTGCCTCCGATCTTTTGCAGTATTTTATTTTTGGAAAACCCCGCGCGCGAACCCGAGCCCGCCGCGGGAATGATCGCCGCTATGTTCATTGTCCGCCGTCCGAAACGATCTCATACAGGGAGGCCGCCTCCTCCTTTTTTACCGTTTCTTTGAGCGCGAGCACGCGGAATTTCAGGCTGCCCGCGGCAAAGGCGAGCTCCACCTCGTCTCCCGTCTTTAACTGGTAGGAGGGCTTCACTTCCCGCCCGTTCACGCAAACCTTGCCCGCTTTGCAGGCTTCGCCCGCCACCGTGCGGCGTTTCAGGATCCTGGAAACTTTTAAAAATTTGTCTATACGCATGCTTTGCTCCCGTTTGAATGTTTTTGGCGCTTTGCGCATAAAAAACGCGCGGTATTCGCCTTGCGCCGCGCTTCCTTTCTGCTTTTATGCCCGAATGCGTCGAAAATTGCAGAATTTTTCCAAAATAATTCTCCCGCCGCCGAAAAAGCAGTTGACTTTTCTTTTGAAATTTTATATAATACTAAACTGTATCATTATGGAGTATAATGTGATTTTTACCCTTTTCCCTTTTGAAAAGAGCTTCAAAAATCTCCGTTTGCGGCCGCCATATATAATATAGTATAGGCGTTGCGGGCGATTTTGCGCGGTTTTTTTACCGTTAGAAATATTATACAGCAATTTTTCGGATATGTAAAGAGGCGGAACGTAATTTGAAGAAAAAAATTTCTTTTCCCCTCGCAAGCGCAGGCAACCTACGGAACGAATTTTCAAAAGGAGCAAGTGAATGAATTTACCTATTCAAAAGTTCGGTAAGACAGAGAGACGGAAGTTCGGCAAAATCAACGAAGCCATTGAGATCCCCGATCTCGTCGAGATCCAGAAGAACTCGTATAAGACGTTCATCGAAGAGGGTATCGGCGAAGTGTTCGAGGATTTTTCTCCCATCACCGACTATTCCGACCACTTCGAGCTTTACTTTCTCAGCCATGAGTTCGGCACCAAACCGAAGTACGACGAGAAGGAATGCCGCAACCGCGACGCAACGTATGCGCTCCCCCTGCGGGTAAAGGTGCGCCTCGTCAACAAAGTTAAGGAAGAGGTCATCGATCAGGAAGTGTTCATGGGCGATTTCCCGCTCATGACGGATAACGGCTCCTTTATCATCAACGGCGCGGAGCGCGTCATCGTTTCCCAGCTCGTGCGTTCCCCGGGCGCATACAACGAGTCTGAAAAGGACAAGTCGGGCAGGGAAATGTATAAAACCACGGTCATACCCAACCGCGGCGCGTGGCTGGAATTCGAGCAGGATTCCCAGGGCGTTATGTGGGTGCACGTCGACAGAAAGAGGAAGATCTGCGCGACCGTCCTTTTGCGCGCCCTCGGCTTCGGTTCAGACGTCGCCATCACCGATATTTTCGGCGACGACAAGATGATCGCCGCCACCATCGAAAAGGATACCGCCAAGAGCGAGCAAGACGGTCTCATCGAGCTGTACAGAAGGCTGCGCCCCGGCGAAGTGCCTACCGACGATTCCGTCCGCCAGCACCTGCACAATCTCTTTTTCGATCCCCGCCGCTACGACGTCGTCAAGGTCGGCAGGTATAAATTCAACAAAAAGCTCAACGTGGCGTACCGTCTGCCCGGCTGTATTTCCGCGGACGATATCTTCAATCCCGAAACGGGCGAGCTGATCGTTTCCAAAGGGGAGAAGATCTCCGAAGCCAAGGCGTTCGAGATCCAGGACGCGGGCGTCAACGAGGTATACGTTCTCGTTTCCGACGAGCGCGCGGGCGAAATGCGCCACAAGGTCATCGGCAACAACACGGTGAACTTCTCCGCGGTCTCTTCAAAGAACCCGAAGAGCTTTGGGCTTTTGCCTACCATTTATTATCCGAACTTTAAATTCTCCGAGGAGATCGCCGCGGCGATGGAAAATTCCGACGCCGAGACGGTCGCCGAACAGTTCCGCGACCGCATCAACGCCGTCTATTTCACCGCCGAAACGAAAAAGACGGACGACGAGAAGCAGGAAGAGCGCAAAAACCGCGAGAAGCGGAAGGAAAACCGCATCAAATTCTGCGAGGCGTGCAAAAAGTTCCATGAAATTTTGAAACGTGAGGAGGTCTCCGTCTCCGCAGAGGAGAAAAAGGTTATCCGCCCCCTCGTCGACAAGCTCGACCACAGGCACATCACGGTAGACGACGTGATCGCCGCCGTTTCGACCAACCTCGACCTCCGCTACGGCATCGGCACCATCGACAATATCGACCACCTCGGCAACCGCCGCGTGCGCAGCGTGGGCGAGCTTTTGCAGAATCAGCTGCGCGTGGGCATCGCGCGCCTTGAAAGGCTCATCAAAGAGCGCATGGCGACGCAGGATCCCAACGAAGTTACCCCTTCGGGGCTCATCAACGTGCGCCCCGTTTCGGCGGTGATCCGCGAATTCTTCGGCTCCTCGCAGTTGTCGCAGTTCATGGATCAGACCAACCCCATCGCGGAGCTCACGCACAAGCGCAAGCTGTCCGCGCTCGGTCCCGGAGGCCTCAACCGCGACCGCGCCACCTTCGACGTGCGCGACGTACACCACAGCCATTACGGGCGCATGTGCCCGATCGAGACGCCGGAAGGTCAGAACATCGGCCTTATCTCCTCCCTCGCCACCTTTGCAAAGGTCAACGAGTACGGCTTTATCATGAGCCCGTACAGAAGGGTGCAGAAGGAATATGACGAAACGGGCAAGTGCGTGCTCGTGCGCGTCACGAACGACGTCGACTATCTCACCGCGGACGAGGAAGACAAATACGTCGTCGCGCAGGCGAACGAACCGCTCAATGAGGACGGCACGTTCGTGAACGAGCGCATCTCCTGCCGCCGCCGTGCGGACATCACGCAGCTGCCGCAGGAACGCATCGACTATATGGACGTATCCCCCAAGCAGCTCGTATCCGTGGCGACCGCGCTCATTCCCTTCCTTGAAAACGACGATACCAACCGCGCCCTCATGGGCTCGAACATGCAGCGCCAGGCGGTGCCCCTCCTCAAAACGGAGAGCGCCATCGTCGCAACGGGCATCGAGGCGGCGATCGCGCGCGACTCGGGCGTCATCGTAAAGGCGAAAAACGCGGGCACGGCGATCGGCGTCGCGTCAGACTGTATCCGTATCCGCCAGGATAACGGCATCGTAGACGAATACAAGCTCAAAAAATTCGAGCGCTCCAACCAGGGCACCTGCCTCAACCAGCGCCCGATCATCAACACCGGAGACAGGGTGGAGGCGGGCGAGATCATCGCCGACGGCCCTTCCACCAACAACGGCGAGCTCGCGCTCGGAAAAAACATCCTCATCGGCTTCATGGAGTGGGAAGGCTACAACTATGAAGACGCGATCCTCATTTCCGAAAAGCTCGTGCGCGAAGACGTGTTCACCTCCATTCATATCGAGGAGCATGAAACGGAAGCGCGCGATACCAAGCTCGGCGAGGAAGAGATCACCAGAGACATTCCGAACGTCGGCGACGACGCTTTGAAAGATCTCGACGAAGACGGCATTATCCGCGTCGGCGCGGAAGTGAGCGCGGGCGATATACTCGTCGGCAAAGTTACCCCGAAGGGCGAAACGGAGCTCACTCCCGAGGAGAGGCTCCTGCGCGCCATCTTCGGCGAAAAGGCGAGGGAAGTGCGCGACACCTCCCTGCGCGTTCCTCACGGCGAGGGCGGTATCGTCGTAGACGTAAAAATATTCACGAGGGAAAACAAAGACGAACTTTCTCCCGGCGTGAACAAGCTCGTGCGCGTATACATCGCGCAGAAGCGTAAAATTTCCGTCGGCGACAAGATGGCGGGCCGCCACGGAAACAAGGGCGTCATTTCCCGCATTCTGCCCGAAAGCGACATGCCCTTCATGGCAGACGGCACGCCGATGCAGATCGTTTTGAATCCCTTGGGCGTTCCTTCCCGTATGAACATCGGGCAGGTTCTGGAAGTGCACCTCGGCCATGTATGCAAACAGCTCGGCTGGAAGATCGCGACGCCCGTTTTCGACGGCGCGACCGAGCAGGATATCAAAGAGCTGTTCAGAGAAAACAACATCGTCAACCCGAACGGGGAGGTAGACGGCAAGATCCAGCTGTACGACGGACGTACGGGCGAGCCGTTTGAAAACCGCGTTACCGTCGGGCAGATGTACATGATCAAGCTCATTCACCTTGTAGACGACAAGATCCACGCCCGTTCCATCGGGCCGTACTCCCTCGTCACGCAGCAGCCGCTCGGCGGTAAGGCGCAGTTCGGCGGCCAGCGCTTCGGCGAAATGGAAGTCTGGGCGCTCGAAGCGTACGGCGCGGCGCACATCTTGCAGGAGATCCTCACCGTCAAGTCAGACGACATCGTCGGCCGCGTCAAAACGTACGAGAGCATCGTAAAGGGCAACAACATTTCCGAGCCGGGCATTCCCGAAGCGTTCAAGGTGCTGTTCAAGGAATTGCAGTCGCTCGCGCTCGACGTCAAAGTGCTCACCGAGACCAAAGACGAGATCCAGCTCAAAGACTTCTCCGACGTGGATATGGACGACGAAGAACCCGATCGCCGCGACGACGATGCGGAAGAGATCGACTTCAAATTCGACGACGAAGACGAGGACGAGGAGGGCGACGAGGACGACGTCGACTCCATCTTCGAGGAAGACGAGGACGAAGAGGACGAGGATTTCACGTCTTCCGATCTGTTCGATGAAGACGAGCTCGACGATCTCGACGACTGGGACGACGAGGACGACGCCGACGAACAGGCTGACGACGAAGAATAATCAAGCGGGAGGAATACTATGTTTGAATTAAACGATTTTGACTCAATACAGATCGGAGTTGCGTCTCCCGAAAAAATAAGAGAATGGTCTTACGGCGAGGTCACCAAGCCCGAAACCATCAACTACCGCACCCAAAAGCCCGAACGCGACGGTCTTTTCTGCGAAAAGATCTTCGGGCCGACCAAGGACTGGGAATGTCATTGCGGCAAATACAAGCGTATCCGCTATAAGGGCATCATCTGCGAAAAGTGCGGCGTGGAAGTTACCCGCGCCAAAGTGCGCCGCGAGCGCATGGGGCATATCGAACTCGCCGCGCCCGTTTCGCACATCTGGTATTTCCGCGGCGTGCCTTCCCGCATCGGCCTGCTTCTGGACATGGGCCCCAAGCAGCTCGAACAGGTCATCTACTTTGCCGCGTACGTCGTTTTGGATCCCGGCAAAGTCCCCACGCTCTCTTATAAGCAGGTCATCAACGACAAGGAACTGCGCGAGATCGAGGAACAGTACGGCGACGAGAGCGTTACCGGGCTGAAAGTCGGCATGGGCGCGGAGGCGATCCGCGAGCTCTTGCAGGCGGTAGACCTCGAAAAAGAGAGCAAGGAAACGAAGGAGATCATCGAAAACAATCAGAGCGGCGCAAAGCGCCTGAAAGCGGTCAAGCGCATCGAGATCATCGAGGCGTTCCGCAAGAGCGGCAACCGCCCCGAATGGATGATACTCACCGTTCTTCCCGTCATTCCGCCCGAGCTCAGGCCGATGGTACAGCTCGACGGCGGCAGATTCGCTACGAGCGACCTCAACGACCTGTATCGCCGCGTCATCAACAGAAACAACCGTTTAAAGAGGCTCATGGAGCTGGGCGCGCCCGACATGATCGTCAAAAACGAGAAGCGCATGTTGCAGGAAGCGGTAGACGCGCTCATCGACAACGGCAGAAAGGGCAAGGCGATCACCGGCCCCTCCAACCGCGAGCTCAAATCCCTTTCGGGGCTTTTGCGCGGCAAGCAGGGGCGTTTCCGCCAGAACCTGCTCGGCAAGCGCGTAGACTATTCCGGCCGTTCGGTCATCGTCGTAGGGCCGGAACTGAAAATTTATCAGTGCGGCCTGCCGAAGGAAATGGCGATCGAGCTCTTTAAGCCGTTCATCATGAAAAAGCTGGTCGAGAGCGGTCAGTGCCATAACATCAAGAGCGCGAAGCGCGCCGTAGAAAAGGCGAAACCCGCCGTTTGGGACGTTCTGGAAGGGGTCATCAAGGAACACCCCGTTCTTCTGAACCGCGCCCCGACCCTGCACCGCCTCTCCATTCAGGCGTTCGAGCCCGTGCTCATCGAGGGCCGCGCCATCAAGATCCACCCGCTCGTTTGCGGCGCGTTCAACGCCGACTTCGACGGCGACCAGATGGCCGTGCACGTGCCTCTTTCCATCGAGGCGCAGGCGGAAGCGCGTTTCCTCATGCTTTCCGCGAACAACATTCTCAAACTTTCCGACGGCAAACCGGTCATGACGCCCACGCAGGACATGGTGCTCGGCGCATACTATCTGACCATTATCCGCCGCTATGAAGACAAGTGGTACAACAGCAACCATGACGAGGTTCCCGAGGGCACGGAAGGGGCGGAGCAGTACCGCGCGCCGCTGTACACCTCGGAAGACGAGGCGATCATGGCGTACCAGACCAAGGCGATCACCTTGCAGGACGAAATTTACGTCAAGCGTACGGTAAAACTCCCCGAAGGCAAGTTCTTTAACGAAAACGGCGAGCCGGAAACGGAGATCACCGGGCGCGTGAAAACCACGGTCGGCCGCATCATCTACAACGAGGCGATCCCGCAGGATCTCGGCTTCGTGCAGAGGAACACAAAAGAAGATTACCTCAAATACGAGATCGGCGGCAGCAACAAATGCGATCTCAGCCTGCTCAAAGACAGGTATCAGGCAGAAGTGGACGGCAAGCTTATCCGCCAGGAGCAGGAAGACGAGCCCGTCGGCAAAAAGATGATCTCCAAGATCGTAGACCGCTGCTTCAAAACGGGCGGCGCGCCCAAGGCGGCAGACGTGCTCGATAAGATCAAGGCGCTCGGTTATAAATATTCGACCATCGGCGCCATTACGACTTCCGTCTTCGATATGCATATCCCCGCCGCGAAGAAACCTCTCATCGCCGAAGCGGAGCATAAGGTAGAAGTCATCGAAAAGAAGTTCGCCCGCGGCCTTTTGAAGGACGAGGAGCGCTACAACGCCGTCGTAAACGTGTGGAAAGACACGACCGACGCCGTTACCAACGAGCTGAAAAAGGGCCTCGATAAGTTCAACCCCATCTGGATGATGGCGAACTCGGGCGCCCGCGGCTCCATCGACCAGATCAAACAGCTGGCAGGCATGCGCGGACTCATGGTCAACCCGCAAGGTAAAATGATCGAGATCCCCGTCAAATCCTGCTTCCGCGAGGGCCTTACCGTTCTCGAATACTTTATTTCTTCGCACGGCGGCCGTAAAGGTCTGGCGGATACCGCGCTCAAAACGGCAGACTCCGGTTACCTGACCCGCCGTCTGGTAGACGTTTCGCAAGACGTTATCGTGCGCGAAGACGATTGCTGCGCCGGCAGAAAGCCCCGCGGCATGAAGATCTCCGCGATCACGGGCGTCGGCGGCGACGTGATCGAGAGCCTGGAAGACAGGCTCGCCGGCAGGTTCGTCTCCGAAGACGTCGTCGATCCGAAAACGGGCGAAGTGATCGTCGCGACCAACGAAATGATCACCGACGAAACCGCAAAGAAGATCGTCAAAGCGGGCATCACGGAAGTTTCTATCCGCAGCGTATTCACCTGCAATTCCCGCCACGGCGTCTGCGCGAAGTGCTACGGCAAAAACATGGCTACCGATAAGCCTATACAGGTGGGCGAGGCGGTCGGCGTCATCGCGGCGCAGTCCATCGGCGAACCGGGCACGCAGCTCACGATGCGTACGTTCCATACGGGCGGTATCGCCGCCACGGGCGACATCACGCAGGGTCTTCCGCGCGTCGAGGAGCTCTTCGAGGCGAGAAAGCCGAAGGGCGTTGCCACCCTTACCGAGGTGGGCGGCGTCGTGCGCATCACCGAACAGGACAATCAGAAGCACGTCGTCATCTGCGACGAGTTTACCGGCGCGGAAAAGAAGGAATACGTCCTTCCGTTCAACGCGGAGCTCAAAGTGAAATCGGGCGACAAAGTGGAACCCGGCTTCCAGCTCAACGGCGGCTCCGTCAACCCGCAGGATATTCTCCGCATTCAGGGCGTCAAGGGCGTGCAGGACTACATTCTGCACGAAGTACAGTCCGTATACCGTTCTCAGGGCGTTGACATCAACGATAAGCACGTCGAGATCATCGTGCGCCAGATGATGCGCAAAGTCCGCATCGAAAACTGCGGCGATACCGATATGCTCCCCGGCGAACTCGTCGATATGTTTACCTTTGAAGACGAGAACCTCAAAGCGCTGGAAAAGGGCGGCAAGCCCGCAACGGCAAAGCGCGTGCTGCTCGGTATCACCAAGGCGGCGCTCTCCACGGATTCCTTCCTTTCCGCCGCGTCCTTCCAGGAAACGGCGAGAGTGCTCACCGAGGCCGCTATCAAGAACAAGGTGGATCCGCTCATCGGCTTGAAGGAAAACGTCATCATCGGCAAACTGATCCCCGCAGGTACGGGCGTGCGCGATTACAAGAACATGAGCCCTCAGCTCGTGGCAGGGCACAGGGAGAGCGATCCGCTCGTAGAGGCGGAGGAGCTCGAAGAGACTGCTGCTAAGTAAATAAAACATTTTGAACGCCGACGGCAAATATTTGCCGTCGGCGAATTTTTTATGTCGTTGAATTGTTATACAAATTTTACGCCGGTGCGTATCTGTGAACGGTGTATGCTTACGCCGTTCTCGCCGCGTCATATATTTTCGATGCGCGTTTTCAGTATATAGAAGATGTTTTCCCTCGCGGAATAGCTTGAATTTTTTGCGGGAAAATGTTACAATAAAGCCATGAATAAGATCGTAGTGGCAAGCGGAAACAAGGGCAAGCTCCGCGAAATTGCGGAAATTTTCAAAGGGTACGAGATCGTATCCATGCAGGCGGCGGGCTTTTCGGGCGACATAGAGGAAAACGGCTCTACGTTCGAAGAGAACGCGCTCATCAAGGCGCGCGCGGTCTGTAAAGCGCTCGGTGCGGCGGCGCTTGCGGACGATTCGGGGCTTTGCGTCGCGGCGCTCGGGGGCGCGCCCGGCGTTTACAGCGCGCGCTATGCGGGCGAGCACGGCAACGATGCCGCCAATAACGCGCAGCTCTTAAAAAACCTTGCGGGCGTTCCAGAGGAGAGCAGGGGCGCATATTTTGAAAGCTGCGTCGCGCTGGTCTTGCCGGACGGCAGAGAACTCACCGCGTCGGGCAGAACGTACGGGCATATCCTGTTTTCCCCCGAAGGCAGCGGCGGCTTCGGGTATGACCCGCTCTTTTACAGCGACGAGCTGAAAAAGAGCTTCGGCACGGCTTCCGCGGAGGAAAAAAACGCCGTTTCGCACAGGGCAAAGGCGCTTGCCGCGCTTTCCGCAAAATTGAAGGAAGCGCGCCTATGAAAACGATCGTCGTCATTTCCGATACCCACCGCAACACCGCGCCGCTCGATAAAATTTCCGTTGTCCTCTCGGAATGCGATTATATTTTTCATCTCGGAGACATGGTGTCCGACGCAAAGGAGATCATGCGCGCCTATCCGGAAAAGACATACGTTCTGGCAGGCAACAACGACTTTTTCGGCGGCGAAAGCGAGGTCGTATTGGATGTGGAGGGCAGGCGCGTTTTTGCCTGCCACGGGCACCGTTACGGCGTAAAGAGCGGAACGGAAAGGCTCGTGCGCGCGGCAAAGAAAAAACTGTGCGACGTCGCTCTGTTCGGGCACACGCACGAGGCGTATACAGGGGAGCAGGACGGCGTTCTTTTGATAAACCCCGGCTGCATGACGAGATTTTCTCCGAAGGATACTTATTGCTACCTTGTGATCAACGGCAGCAAGGCGGTGCCGACCATTGTGGAAATCCGCTGACGCCGCGTATGGCTTACAACGGTAAAAAAATGTAAAAAGTTGGGTAAAACGGAGCAAAAGTATTTGACAATGCTCCCGTGTTTTTGATATAATCTTTTAGCGTTGTGAATGCGGGTGTAGTTCAATGGTAGAATTCCAGCCTTCCAAGCTGGCTGCGTGGGTCCGATTCCCATCACCCGCTCCAAACACAAAGAAGAGAGCGTGTATCTG
>DXCL01000036.1 GCA_019115995.1 Candidatus Borkfalkia avistercoris | reverse complement strand
AACGAGGCGTTCGTCCTCGAACCCGTTTTCCAGATCGTCTTCAAAACTCATTGTTTTACCCCCTTCTCTCCGCTCACATAGTGCGCAGCGCCGTCATGATGATCTCTTCCATACTCTCCGCGCCCGATTCTTCCGCGCG
This sequence comes from Candidatus Borkfalkia avistercoris, assembly GCA_019115995.1. Classification (GTDB taxonomy): domain Bacteria; phylum Bacillota; class Clostridia; order Christensenellales; family Borkfalkiaceae; genus Borkfalkia; species Borkfalkia avistercoris. Next base: position 10,249 of record DXCL01000036.1, on the reverse strand, counting down.
CTTTACGGCGCGTACGCTCTCCGCGCGGGTATACCCGAGCGACATCAAACCGACCACCGCGTCCTCTTCCTTGTCCGAAATTTTCTCGGCGGGCTGTTCGGGTGCCGCAGCCCCCTTTTCAGACAAGCCCTCCGCGGAAACCTTTTCGCGAAGTTCCAAAATGATGCGCTCCGCCGTCTTTTTGCCCAGCCCTTTCGCGGCGGTGAGCTTTTTCACGTCGGAATTGGCGATAGCGACGGCGATGTCGTTGATGTTCATGGAAGAAAGCACGGTGATACCCATTTTCGGCCCGACGCCCGATACAGATATGAGCTTTAAGAACATATTCTTTTCTTCCAAGGAAACAAATCCGAAGAGAGAAACGCCGTCCTCGCGCACTTGCAGGTAGGTATACACTTCGCCCTGCCCGTCGGAAATAAGTTTGGCGTACGCCGCCCCGGAGCATAGCACTTCGTAGCCGATGCCGTTATTTTCTAACAGAACCGTGCCGTCCGAAGAATATAAAACTTTCCCTTTGATATAACCGAGCATAAAAAAACTCCTTATGGATTCACGCGTTTCTCGCGCAAAGGCACTGCGAAACGCCGTGATTTGAGAGACAACCACCGTTCGCCGACACAAGGTCGGCTCTGCGGCGTTTTTCTCTCTGCGAAAAATTTTAAGGGCTTGCCTATTATAGCAATTTTCGCATTCACTCTTTTTCGGCAAGCCGCAAGTATGCGGCAAATTGTGTGCGCTTTTTGAAAAACGTGGTTTTCAAACGCGCCTTAAATTATTTAAACAATCTTGCGAAAAAGCAAAAACGACGCTTTTTGCTTTTTCACTCAATTTGCCAATGCTTTGGCTTACGGAAAGGGTGAATTTGCGGCACTGTATAGTTTGCGTGCCCTTAAAAGTGCCGCAAAGAGGGGAAAACCGTTCGGGTTTCCCCTCAAATCACGAAAATTCGCAGGCGTCAGCTCGCCGAGATTTTCGTGAACACAAATACTAATTCGCGCAAGGGAAATCGCAATTTTCCGCAGCGCACCCCTATTTGGCAATCCTTTGCCTTACGCGGAAAACGTGAATGCGGCGATCGTATAATATGAGAGCCGTAACATATCGCCGCAGAGAGAAAACCAGACGACGAGCCGTTTGCAAAACGGCGAACGTCGGGTTTTCTTTCATCTCGGGCAAATCGCAGCATCTCTTTTGCGAGATTTGCCCGAAAATAATTTTTTATTTCTCTACTTCAATCGCGCAGTCGGGGCACATGATGGCGCAGAACGCGCAGCCGATGCAGTTTTGCGGATTGACCTTTTCCGCCACGAAATACCCGTTCGCGTTCATGCGGTGCTTGCTGAGCGAAATAACGTTCTTCGGGCAGGCGTTCGCGCACAGGCCGCAGCCCTTGCAGATCTTTTCGTCTATCGTGATGTTTGCCATGCTTCCTCCTCTACCCTCTCTTATAATAAAAGAGATATTGCTGAAAAAATCCGCCGTATTCGCCGAATTTTTCGGAAAAATACGCGGCAATGTCTTCTCTGTTTCTGCTCTTTCCGCCGAAATCTTCGCGGTACACCTTTTCGATCCATGTATCCACGGGAAAGGCGCCCGTATCCGCAAAGCCGAACAGGGCGGCGCAGTCGGCCACCTTCGGCCCCACGCCCGCAAATTCGGTGAGCTTTTTCCGCAGCTGACCGCCGCGGAGCGCGTAAAGGGGCGCAAGCCCTCCCTCTGCGACGGCTTCCGCCGTTTTCGTTATGTACGCGCCGCGGTAACCCGCGCCGAGGGCTTCATAAAAATCCGCGCCCTTTTCGGCAAGCTTTGCCGCGCCCGGATAGGCGAAATATCTTTCCCCCATAAACGAGCGCTCCTCGCCGAGCGCCGTACAGATCCTTTCTATAATACTTTTTATGCGCGGAATGCGGTTGTTCTGCGAGACGATGAACCACAGCAGCGCTTCCTCCGTGTTTTGCCGCAGAATGCGGATCCCCTTTCCCTTTTCCGCCGCGGCCGCAAGAGCCGGCACGCCGCAGCGCTTTGCCGCGCGCACGATCTCGCCGTAATCGCGGGAAACATCAAAATAATTCTGAAAATACGCGGCGTCTTCCGAAACGACGTGCGTATCCGCGCCGTCGCAAAACACGTAGCACGCCTTATCCTCCGCGAAGGCGAGATAGCCCTCCCGAAAAGGACGGAAGCGGAATACCTGCCCGCAGCCGAGCGTGGCGGACGGATCGAAATATTCGCTTTTTAAGACGAATCCCTCCACCCTGTTTGCCGCCTCCCTCCCGCGCGCAACGATCGCCGCGCCGGGTCATGCTTCCTTTTATTATATAACATACCGCAACAAAAATAAAGCGCTTTTTGACCTTTCGGCGCAAAATTTCGAGAAAAATGGCAGGAAAAAACTGCCTTTTGCGCCCCGACGCCGCGCAAAACGTTTGCCAAAAAGGGAAAATGCGTGTATCATAGTATCGCTATGAGTTTGATGAAACGCATTAAACTGTCTCGGTTCATACTGAGCTGCATATTTCTGACGGGGTATTCCGCTTATACGGTGTATGCGATCTACTACTACACGCACTTTGAAGACAGCCGGATCGGAACGGTATTGCTGTGCCTGATCGGAGCGGCGCTCGCGCTTTCCGTATTCATCACGATCGTAAGCTACCGCATCAACATGATGGACAAGCCCCGCCCCAAACTGCACCGTTTTATAAAGATGGCGAAGTACACTTTTCAGCTCGTGGCTTCGGCGATCACGATTTTCCTCGTGATCTCCACGGTGCAGAACACGAGCGTTTTTTCCCTCATCATGTCTGCGATCTCGGTGCCCTTTCTCGTGTGGAGCCTGTTCGTAAACGTTCTGGCGGAGTTGTTCGACTATACCTTCCGCGGGTTCGGCAAGAGAGTGTTCGAGCCGCAGGAAGTAAAGAACGATGAGGGCGAAACGGTAGACGTGCGCATGCTGATCTCGAATATAGACGGTACGGAAAACACCCGCGCCCAGATGAGCAAAAAAAAGAAGCCCGCGGCGTGAACTCGGGCAAAACAAAAAGAGCGGCCGATAGCCGCTCTTTTTTTACGTCCTTTTTTATGCTCGCGTTACTGTGCTTTTACTTCGTAAACGCTGACCTGCTTTCTGTCTTTGCCCAACCTTTCAAAGCGGACGACGCCGTCGACCAGCGCAAAGAGTGTGTCGTCTTTGCCGATGCCGACGTTGTTGCCGGGGTGGAACTTGGTGCCGCGCTGACGGACAAGGATATTGCCCGCGAGCACTTCCTGCCCGTCGGAACGCTTTACGCCGAGGCGCTTCGCCTCGCTGTCGCGCCCGTTGTGAGAGGAGCCCGTTCCCTTTTTATGAGCAAACAAACTGATAAAAATCATTGTTTTTCTCCTTAAAATTATTGTTCCGCGCGCTTAGCGCGCAAAGGCGTTCGTTTCGCGCCTTCCGGTGATGCGATGTTACAGCGAGATCTTTTCGATCTTGACTTGCGTGAAAGGCTGGCGATGGCCCTGCTTTTTACGCTCGTTCTTTTTCGCTTTGTACTTGAAGACGACGATCTTTCTGAACTTGTCCTGCGCTTCGACCTTGCCGCTGACCTTTGCGTTCGCAACTTCCGCGCCGCATTTGATGCCGTCTTCCCCGGCGATCATCACGACCGAAAATTCCACGCTGTCGCCAACGTTCGCGTCGAGCTTTTCAAAGCGCACAACGTCGCCTTCGGAAACCTTATACTGCTTGTTTCCGTTCTCGATGATAGCGTACAAAATTTTTACCTCCTCTAACCAGTCTCGCCGTATGCCAGGCGGCGCGAAAACCGCGCGCTTATAAAGCCCGCTCCGAGCGGCTCGGATTCAAATTTAACATATGCGCGCGCAAAAGTCAAGCAAAAACGCGCCGCCCCCGCAATTTTTTTACATAATGAGCGGCGTTTCGGCGCATACTCCAATCGGAGGGATCTTATTATGGAAGAAATCAAAAAAGACAGCGAGCTTTTGGCTGAAATATACAGGAACGCGCACTATGCGCTGCAATCCATTTCCGACATACTGCCCGAAACGCATGACGAGGAGATGCGCGAGGAGCTCAAAAAGATGCACGACGGCTACGAGCTGATTTCCGGCAGGGCCGCGCAGCTCGCCAAAGACGGCGGGATCGAACTGAAAGAGCCGAACCCGCTGAAAAAGGCGATGATGTGGGGCTCCATTAAAATGAACGCGATGAAAGACGGCAGCCGCGCGCACATCGCCGAGATGATGACGCAGGGCACCGTAACGGGGATCACCGCGCTCGCCCGTTCGATGGGAGAAGCGGACGAATCCTGCGACCCCGATATACGCAAACTTGCGGACGACCTTTTGAAAATGGAGCAGGATTACGAAAAGAGAATGAAGATGTATTTGTAAAATGTTCACGCATTTCTCGCGCAAAGATGTTCACGAAAATCTCGGCGAGCTGACGCCTGCGATTTTCCGTGAATTTTAAGGCGACACCGCTGTTCGCCGACATACTGTCGGCTCGGCAGCGGTTTCTCCCCTCTTTGCGCCCTTTTTAAGGGCACGCATAGTATACAAGGGCGCAAATTCACCCTCTTCCCATAAGGCAAAGCATTGCCAATAGGGGTGCGCTGCGGAAAATTGCGATTTCCCTTGCGCGAATTTATTATTTAAATATTTTCATGCGTTTCTCGCGCAAAGGCACTGCGGAAAGCCGTAAAATAGAGGGAACCCGTTGTTTTCGGCAATAGGTTCCCTCTTTTTCATATGCGTGATCCTGTGAGCGGGCGCGATCGCCGCTCGTTCAATAGAGAATACTTTTTCTATCCGAAAGCCCCAACAAATAATCTGCCGAAACATCTAAAACCGAACATAACTCGAAAAGAGTTTTTATAGACGGCATACTTTTCCCCTGCTTATACTGCGTTATACAGGAAGAATCGATGCCGCATCTGCGCGCAATTTCGTTTTGCGTCAATTCGCTTTCTTCTAATTCATTTTTAAATCTTTCGCAGAAAACAAAATTTTTCATCGGCGTCTCCGCTGTTTTTTTATTATTTTACCACAAATAATTTGAAAGAGCAACAACACAAAAAAGGGCGCCGACACTTCGCCGAGGTTTTCGCGATCTCAAACAATTACGTGAAAAAGCAAAAACGACGCTTTTTGCTTTTTCACTCAATTTGCCAATGCCTTGGCTCACGGAAAGGGTGAAGCCGCGCGATTGCGTATTATGTGCGCCCTGAAATATCGCGCGGCGAGGGGAAACCACATGGGTTTCCCCTCAACTCACGACGTTTCACAGGCAACATCTTGCCGAGAAACGTGTGAACTCCTCACTCCACCGTTACGCTCTTAGCCAGATTGCGCGGCTTGTCGGGATCAAAGCCCCTTTCTATGCACATTTTATACGCAAAATACTGCAACGGTATGACGGATACCGCGGGCATGAGCGCTTCGGGCAGGGCGGGCAGCAGGCACTTGAAATCGGCGCAGCTATCCTCCAAAACGTCGCCGTACTGAGAAAACAGGGCGCAAAACCCGCCGCGCGATTTGACCTCCGCAAGGGCGTTTTCGCTCTTTTTTGCTAGAGCGCGGGAGGTGGAAACGCACACCACGGGAAACCCCTCCTCCACGAGCGCCAGCGAGCCGTGTTTGAGTTCGCCCGCGGGATACCCCTCGGCAAATACGCAGGCGATCTCCTTGACTTTGAGCGCGCCCTCCTTTGCCGTGCACAGGTCGAGCCCCCTGCCGAGGTAATAGATCGCCCGCGCGCTTTTCAGCCCGTCTGCGAGCGCGTCTGCCTCCGCAAAGCAGGAAAAGGCCCTTTCCGCGGCGGAGCAGAGGTCGTCGAGAGCATAAAACCAATCCGGATACCTCTGCTCTTTGAAAAAGAGCAGCTGCGCCGCGAGGTAATACAGGCACAAAAGCTGGCAGTTATAGCTCTTTGTGGCGGCGACGGCGATCTCCGCGCCCGCGCCCATGACGATGCAGAAATCGGCGAGCGCCGCCAGCGAAGAACAGCCGATGTTCGTGACGGCGACAACGTACGCCCCGCGCGCCTTGGCAAGGCGCGCGGCTTCGAGGGTGTCTGCCGTTTCTCCGCTCTGGCTGACGGCGATCAGCAATTCCCCCTCCCCGATCAGTGGCGGGCGATAGCGGAATTCCCCCGCCGTGTGGCAGATCACGGGCACGCCCGCCTCGCGCTCCGCAACGTCGGCAAAGACGAGCGCGCTGTGATACGCGGTGCCGCACGCGACCGCAAACACCCTCTTTGCGCCGCGCAGAACGCGCGCGCAGGGCGCAAAGTCCGTCTGCTTCAAAAGCCCGAGAGTATCGCGCAGCGCGCGGGGGATCTCGCCGATCTCCGCGCGCATAAAGTAGCCGCCGCCCGCCACGGACAGCGCGCACAGCTCCCTTTGCGGGCGGAAAAACGTCTTGGGCAGGGGGCGGAGCTCTTTATCGTAAAAAAAGATCTCCCCGCCCGCGATGCGCACGAATTCGCCGTCTTCCGCCTGCGCGATGTAATCCGCCGCGCCCGCAAGCGCGGGGACGTCGCTGCAAACGAACAGCCCCGCCGCGCCCTTGCCCGCCACGAGCGGGCTTTTATATTTTGCCGCAACGAGCTCGCCCGGCCTGTCTTCCGCGATGACCGCGACGGCGTACGAACCCTCTGCGCGGGAAAGCGCTTCCCGAACCGCGGCGAGCAGGTCTCCGCGGTACGCCCGCGCGACGAGTTTTGCGAGCACCTCGCTGTCCGTTTCCGAACGGAAGCGTTCGCCTTCTTCCTCCAATTCTTCTTTGAGAGAAGCGTAGTTTTCGACGATGCCGTTATGCACGAGGGCGATCTTTCCCGCGCGGTGCGGGTGCGCGTTCGTATCCGACGGCGCGCCGTGCGTCGCCCAGCGCGTATGCCCGATGCCCGTGCCGCCCCGCGCATAAAACGCGGAAAGATTCGCCACGCCGCCCTTTTTTTTAAAGATTTCCAGTTTTTCCCCGAGCACGGCGATGCCTGCGGAGTCGTACCCGCGGTATTCGAGGCGTTTGAGCCCGTCGTACAGCGCGCCGTAACAGTCTTTTTCGCTCACGCAGCCGATGATGCCGCACATATCAGCCCTCCTCCGCGGCGGATATTTCCGCCTTGATGCGCTCGACGGCGTACTTTGCCTGCTTCATGCTCTCCGCCTCCGCAAAAATGCGCACCACGGGCTCCGTACCCGAAGCGCGCACCACCAAACGGGAAACGCCGCCGCGCGTGCGGTCGATAAAATCCCTGAGGTGCTCGTCGCCCAGAACGCGCACCTTGTCTTTGACGCGCACACAGGCGTTGTATTGCGGAAGGAGCTTTATATCCGCCAGGCGGGAGAGCTTTTTGCCCGCGGCCAATTCCGCAAGCTTTACGGAGGTGAGGATCCCGTCTCCCGTAACTGCATAATCGGACAATATGACGTGCCCGGACTGCTCGCCGCCCACCTGCGCGCCGCTCTTTTGCATCGCGTCGGAAACGTATTTGTCTCCGATGTCCGTGCGGATCAGGCGTATCCCCAGCTTTTTCAGGTATTCCTCCGCGCCCGTATTGGTGTGCGAGGTGCCCACGACGACGTTTTCCCGAAGCTTTCCGTCTTTTTTGAGCTTTGCCGCGAAGATACAGATGATCTTATCCCCGTCGACGACGTTCCCCTTTTCGTCGCAGGCGATGAGTCGGTCGGCGTCGCCGTCGTAGGCGAAGCCCGCGTCCGCGCCCGATTCGAGGGTCATCGCGCGGATCCGTTCGGGGTGCAGCGCGCCGCAGCCCTCGTTCACGTCCAGCCCGCCGCGGTTGGTGCCCGAGGCGACGACCTCCGCCCCCAGCCTGCGGAAGACCTCCGGCGCGATCCTCCCCGCGGCGCCGTTGGCGCAGTCTACGGCGAATTTTTTGCCTTTCAGCGAGCGGGCACAGCAGCCGGCGAGCCAGGCGATGTATTCCTCCTCTCCCTGCAAAAAGTTCAGCCGCCCCATGGAGAGGGGCCCGGCAAAGGAATATTCGCTCCGCATATAGTGCTCGACGCGCCTTTCCTGCTTTTCGGCGAGTTTTCTGCCGTCTTTGCCGAACACTTTGAGCCCGTTGTACTTTGCGGGATTGTGCGACGCGCTCACGACCACGCCGAAGTCCGCCTTCTTTTCGACGACGAAACGGGAGATCGCCGCCGTGGGCAGAACGCCGCCCCAAAGCACCGTTCCCCCGCCCGAGGTGACCCCCGCAGAAAGCGCGAGCGCGAGCATATCCGAAGATACGCGCGTATCCTCCCCGACGACGACCAGGGGTTCCTGTTTGAGGCGGGCAAGCGCGTTGCCCAGGGCAAACGCCGTGCGGGAGGAGAGCTCCTCCCCCGCCACGCCGCGGATCCCGTCTGTTCCGAACAGTTCGCTCATTGTTCCCCCTCCCTCTTTTTGCGGATCCCCTCGCTCTCCTCCTGCCGCACCCGCCCGATGACGCATGCGCCCGCGGGGACGTCTCGCGTGACGGTCGTGCCCGCCGCGACGAACGCGCCCGCGCCGATCTTGACGGGAGCGACGAGGTTTACGTTACTGCCGATAAAGGCGCCGTCTCCCACCTCGGAAAAGTGTTTTTGCCTGCCGTCGTAATTGCAGAACACCACGCCGCACCCCACGTTCACGTTTTTGCCGACGCGCGCGTCGCCTATGTACGCGAGGTGGCTGACCTTGCTCCCCTCGCCCACGGAGGCGTTTTTGATCTCCACGAAGTCTCCCACGCGGCAGCGATCTCCGATCTCGGCGCCCGCGCGCAGATTCGCAAACGGCCCCACCCGCGCGCCCCTGCCCACTTTTGCGCCGCGCACCACGCTCGCGGTCAGCTCGGCGTTTTCTCCCACGTCGGAATCCTCCACGATGTTGTTGGGATACAGCACCGCGCCCCGCCGCAGCACGGTGGAGCCGCTCACCGTGTTGTTGGGGTGAATGACGACCCCGTCTTCCACGACGACGCCCTCGGCGATAAACACCGTTTCGGGCGATATGATCTTATACAAAACAAGCCCTCCCGATAAAATGAAATCATTTCATAGTATGCAAAAAGCGCGCCCCTTGTTTACGGGCGCTTTACTTTGGGCGGGAAATATGGTACACTGGCGGCATGAATCTGATTTTTATCAACGGAACGATGGGCGCGGGCAAAACGACGACCGCGCGCGCCCTGCAAAAAATCATGCCTCCCTGCGTATTTTCGGACGGAGACAACTTTTGGGACACGCACCCCTTTGCCGTGAACGAGCGCTCCAAGCGCATGGTGCTGCAAAACATTTCCGCCGTGCTTTCCAACTTTTTGGAGAGCGGGCTGTTCGAGAACATACTGTTCTGCTGGGTGATGCACGAGGAAAGCATCGTAAAGGAGATCCTTTCCCGCATGCCGGGGCTGCCATTCCGCTTTTTTCTCTTTACGCTGACCTGCGGCGAACGGACGCTCACCGAGCGGCTGGCGGCAGACGTTGCGGCGGGCGCGCGGAGCGGCGGCATTTTTGCGCGGAGCAAAGACCGCGCGGCGCGCTACGACGAAATGCTCTCCTGCAAAATAGATACGGACGGGCGTTCCCCCGAAGAGAGCGCCGCGCTCATCGCGAAGGCGGTGCGGGGAGAGATCCTGCTCCTGCCCTACAAGGCGACCGCATATCTCACGCCCGAGGCGCGCGCGATCCGCGAAGAGGTGTTCATGCGGGAACAGGGCTTTGCCGAAGAGTTCGACGGGCGCGACGAAAACTGCCTTCACCTCACCTTTTATAAAGACGGCGAACCCGCCGCCTGCTGCCGCTGTTTCGAAACGGAGAGCGAGGGCGTTTTTGCCGCGGGGCGGATCGCGGTGCGTAAGCTCTTCCGCGGGCAGGGACTGGGCAGATACGTTCTGCAAGCCGCCGAGGAATGCGCGCGCAGAAGGGGCGCGAAAGAGATGACCCTCTCCGCGCAGGTGCGCGCGAGGGGCTTTTACGAAAAGTGCGGTTACGCCGCAGAGGGCGCGCCGTTCGATGAGGAAGGCGTACCCCACGTTCGCATGCGCAAAACATTGTAAAGGATCTCCGCCCCGCCGCAAGACTGCGGCGGGGCGGTATTTATTTTATTTCTACATAAAGCATCATCTTTCGGGCGCGTTTTTCTCTTTGCGCCAAAATTTTATTTTTTGCGCTCCACGGGAAACAATGCAAATACTCTATAATTTTCTTTCGCCGCGGCAGGGCAGCGCCCTTGCCGCGATCGGCAAAAGGGGTGCGCCGCA
>DXCL01000035.1 GCA_019115995.1 Candidatus Borkfalkia avistercoris | reverse complement strand
TCGGAATAAGCCCCCGATTTGCGCGAAGGAACCGGAGATTTTTGCTTGCTTGCAATGGCAAAAATCGATGTTTCCGCAATATCGAGGCTCGCCTCGATATTATGCGCGGCCTCGGGCAGGAAAGGTGAATTTGCCGCTTTTATAATAGTGCAAGCCCTATAAACAGAGCTCCCAAAAATCGCAACGCGCACAGCGGTGTGAGATTTTGGGGAATAAGGAGCGGCAAATATATAGGAGCAAAGCATTTGCAAGTATTGCAAATGCTTGCATAAAATATTTTGCCGCGACGTGGCGAAGAGGAAAACTCCGAACGCAGAGCCGTTTGTTAAAACGGCGAACGTTGGGGTTTTCCTAAAACTCACGGCTTTAGCGACAACTTTGTTGTCGCATCGGCTTAGCCGATTTTGCATAAATGCCCGTAAGCGGTCGCTTCGCAAAATCGGCGGCGCCATTCGCAGTGCCTTTGCACGAGAAAAGTGTGAATTTCCTTTTCGTGAAATTATTATAACACATATTTTTTCAGATCTCTGTTGCGGATCATCTTTTCCAGGTGCTCGTCGACATATTTTTTGTCGATGGTAACCTCCACCGTCGGGTAATCTCCGCCGGCGTTGAAAGAGATGTCTTCCAACAGATATTCCATGACCGTATGCAGGCGGCGCGCGCCGATATCTTCGCTGGTCGCGTTCATGTCCGCAGAGATCTGGGCGATCTCCTCGATCGCGTCGTCGGTGAATTTCAGGTCGATGTTGTCTACGCCCAAAAGTTTGCCGTACTGCGATGTGATGGCATTTTGCGGCTGAGTCAGGATCTTGACGAAGTCTTCCTTGGAAAGGCTTTCCAGCTCCACGTTGATGGGGAACCTGCCCTGCAATTCGGGGATAAGGTCTTCCACCTTGGAAATATGGAAGGCGCCCGCCGCGATAAAGAGGATAAAGTCGGTTTTGACCGCGCCGTACTTGGTCATGACGGTGCAACCCTCGACGATGGGAAGGATATCCCTCTGTACGCCCTCGCGGGAAACGTCTGCCCCGCCCTGATTGGCTTTGCCGGCGATCTTGTCTATCTCGTCGATGAAGATGATGCCCTGCTCCTCCGCGCGGGAGAGCGCTTCGGTGGTAACGCTGTCGTCGTCGATGAGTTTTTCCGATTCCTCGTTGATGATCTGCTGCATCGCCTGTTTTACGGTCATTTTGCGGCGTTTTTTCTTTTTGGGCAGCATATCGCCGAAGATCGAGCCGATATTGATCTCCGCGCCGCCCGGCACGATCTCCATGCTCTTGGGCGCGTCTACGACCTCTATTTCTATCTGCGTGCCGTTGAATTTGCCCGCACGCAGATCTTCGAGCAGTTTCGCGTCGAAAACTTCCTTCGCCATTTCCCCCCGTTCCGATTTTTTCATGTCGGAAAGGATAGAAACGATCTTCTTTTCCGCGACGGCTTCCGCCTTGACGGAAACCTCTTTCATCTTTTCCTCTTTTACGAGGCGGATGGAGCATTCCACGAGGTCGCGGATCATGCTCTCCACGTCGCGCCCGACGTAGCCGACCTCGGTGTACTTGGTCGCCTCCACTTTGATGAAGGGCGCCTTCACGAGCTTGGCGAGCCGCCTTGCGATCTCCGTTTTGCCGACGCCCGTCGGCCCCTTCATGATGATGTTTTTGGGGGTGATCTCTTCGCGGTCTGCCTCGGAAAGCCTGCTCCTCCTGTAACGGTTGCGCAGGGCGATCGCCACGGCGCGCTTCGCCTTGTCCTGCCCGATGATGTATTTATCCAATTCGTTTACGATCTGTTTGGGTGAAAGCTGATTCATATATTGCACCTCCCGCGCGCTCACACGACCTCGACCGTGATATGGTCGTTCGTATATACGCAGATCTCGCTTGCTATTTTGAGCGCCTTATAAGCGATCTCCTCGGCGGAGTCGTTCGTTTCCTTCGCGAGGGCGCGCGCAGCCGCGAGCGCATAGTTGCCGCCGCTGCCGATCGCGCAGACGCCGCCGTCCGGCTCGATGACTTCGCCGCCGCCGTTGATGACCAAAAGAAGGTCTTTGTCCGCGACGATCATCATCGCTTCGAGTTTCCTCGCGCGGTCGGTGCGCCAAAGCTCGGCAAGCTCCACCGCCGAACGCATGAGGTTCCCCGAAAATTTGTTCAGCATCCCCTCGAACCTTTCGGAGAGGGAGAACGCGTCGGATACGCTTCCCGCAAAGCCCAGAATGACTTTGCCGTCGTAAATGCGGCGCACTTTGACCGCATTGCTCTTGAATACGACCGATTCGCCCATGGTGACCTGTCCGTCGCCGGCGATCGCCGTTTTGCCGTCCTTTTTGACGGCGCATATCGTTGTACCCCTGAATTCAGGCATAATTTTTACTCCTTTTTATATTTCTTGCTCCGCAAAAGCACTCTCCGCATATTCTTTGAGCTCTTCCGCGGCCTGTAAAGCCCGCTCCGCGAACATGCGCTTTTTGAGCGCCTTGTCGCGCACTTCCCTTTCGAGCGGGCGCAAAATGCCGTAATTGGCGTTCATCGGCTGAAAATCCGCATTCGGCGAAGATATATGCGCCGCGAGCGCGCCGATGACCGTGCGCGTATCCGCGGGCAAAGGCTCCTTGCCCCGCATTTTCAGGGCGCAGTTTGCCGCCGCCCAGATGCCGCTCGCCGCGCTTTCCACATACCCCTCGACTCCCGTCATCTGCCCCGCGAAAAACACTTCGGGATCGCTCCGCAGGGAACCGTCTGCACAGAGAATGTGCGGGGAATTGAGAAAGGTATTGCGGTGCATGACGCCGTAGCGCAGAAATTCCGCGTCTTTCAGCGCGGGGATCATGGAAAACACCCGCTTTTGTTCGGGGAATTTCAGATTGGTCTGGCAGCCGACGAGATTGTACGCCGTGCCCTCGCAATTTTCCTTGCGCAGTTGCAGCACCGCATACGGGCGTTTGCCGTTTTCGTCGTACAGCCCGACGGGTTTGAACGTGCCGAAACGCAGGGTGTCTTTCCCCCGCGAAGCCATGATCTCGACGGGCATGCACCCCTCGAACACGTCTCGCTTTTCAAAATCTTTGGCAATGACCCTTTCTGCGGAAAGGAGCGCGTCTACAAACGCCTCGTACTCCTCCTTCGTCATCGGGCAGTTGACGTAATCGCCCTCCCCCCTGCCGTAGCGGTCGGCGGTGAACGTATGGGAAAAGTCTACGCTCGAAGCGGAAACGATGGGCGCGGCGGCGTCATAAAAAAACAAATTCCCGCCGAACCGTTCAGACATTTTTTCCGCAAGCCTTTCGCTCGTGAGCGGGCCCGTTGCGACGATCGCCCACTCCCCTTCGGGTATTTCTCCGCATTCCTCCGACACAAACGAGATCTCGGGCAGGCCCTTCAATCTTTGCGTAACGTATTCCGCAAAGGCGTGCCGCTCCACCGCGAGCGCGCCGCCCGCAGGTACGCGCGCATGCTCCGCCGCTTCCATGGTGAGCGAACCGAACAGGCGCATCTCCTCCTTCAAAAGCCCGCACGCGTTGCCGTATACGTCTGCGCTTTTCAACGAGTTGCTGCAAACGAGCTCGCAGAAATTCCTGTCGGTATGGGCGGGAGAAAACTTTTTCGGCTTCATATCGATCAGCGTGACGGATATGCCGCGCGACGCGAGATAATACGCCGCCTCGCACCCCGCAAGCCCCGCGCCGATCACTTTAACGCCCGTCTTCTTCAATCCGTACGCTCCTCCCGTTCGTTCTTTTGCCGGTTTTTAGCACTCTCCGCCTATGAGTGCTAAACGTATTATATTCCATTGCCGACGTTCTGTCAAGGATTTTATTTAAATTTTTTTCGGCAAAGGCGAAAAAAAGCGGTGAAATATTTTTCACAAAAGGAAAACGGGTCAATTTTCCCCGTTTTCCGCTTTCTCTTTTTCTTCGTAATCGCAGGAAGAGCATTTTACCGTTTTGCCCTTTTTGACGAGATATTTGCCGCACTTGGGGCATTTGCCGCCCGTGGGCAGATCCCAGCTCATAAATTTGCAGGCGGGGTATTTGGAGCAGCTGTAATAGATCTTGCCGCCCTTGCTCTTCATTCGTTCGGTGGGCGCGCCGCAGACCGGGCAGGTGCCCGCAAGCTCCGCGATGCGCTTGTTCGTGCCGCACTTGACGCAATTGAGATATTTGCCGTATTTGCCCGTGCGGTAGATCATCTTTTCCCCGCATTTGGGGCAGGGAACGTCGGAGGGTTCGCTCTCGAATGGCAGAATGGTCGAGCACTCCGGATAATTGGGACAGGCGAGGAATTTGCCGTATTTGCCGCTCTTTACCACCATATTCGCGCCGCACTTGGGGCACTTGGTTTCGGAGATCTCCGCGCCCTCGCTCTTGATGTTGGAGCAGGCGGGATAGTTGGAACAGGCAAGATAGCTGCCGTAGCGCCCCGTTTTTCTGACCATGGGGTGCCCGCATTTGTCGCATACGATGTCGGTCGGTTCGGCGCCGTCGTTGGAGGCAAAAACGAGCTTTTCCGCAAAGGGCGGATAAAAATCGGATATGATCTTGCGCCAATCCGCCCCGCCGTCCTCGATGTGGTCGAGCTGATCCTCCATCTTTGCCGTGAAGCCGACGTCCATGATGTCGGTAAAATACTTCATCAGAAGATCGGTGATCTGATACGCGACCTCCGTGGGCACCATATATTTGCCGTCTTTGGTCACGTATTTGCGGCGGCTGAGCACGGAGATGATGGAGGCATACGTAGACGGGCGGCCGATACCCTTGTCTTCCATCGCCTTTACGAGGGACGCGTCCGTATACCGCAGCGGGGGCTTTGTGAACTTCTGCTCGGGCAGAAGGCGCACGAGATCCACTTCCTCCCCTTCTTTGAGGTCGGGCAGAAGCTTGCCCGTTTCCGCTTCGTCGTCGTCCTTTTTGGTGGGATCCTGCTTGGGGGCGGCGTCCTGATAGACGGCGGTAAAGCCGGCAAACTGCAACGTTTTGCCGCTCGCCTTGAAGGTATAGCCGCTGTTGTCTATCTTGATCTGCACGCTGTTATAGATCGCTTCGCTCATCTGCGAGGCGATAAAGCGCTCGTAAATAATTTTGTATACGTTATAATGCTTTTTATCGAGCACGCCTTTCATGCTCTCGGGCGTACGGGTGATGTCGATGGGGCGTATACATTCGTGCGCGTCCTGCGCGTCCTTTTTGGATTTGTAAAAATTGGGCTTTGCGGGCACATATTCCTTGCCGTATTTTTCGGCGATATAGCCGCGCGCCCTCTCCTGCGCCTCCGCGGAAACGCGCACGGAGTCGGTACGGATATAGGTAACGAGCGCGATATGCCCCTCCTTTTCCGTATCGATACCCTCGTAAAGGTGCTGCGCCACGAGCATGACTTCGGGCGAGGTCATGCCGAATTTGTTGGAGGCGTCCTGCTGCAAAGTGGAAGTGGTGAACGGCGCGGGCGCGTGAGACTTGGCGACCGCCTTTTTTACTTCCTTTACGATATACGGCTTGCCGTCGATGGCGGAAAGGAGCGCGTCCGTCTCCTCCTTGTTGGAGGGCTTGTATTTTTTGCCGTTCTTTTCGGAAAGGAGCGCTTTGAAGGGGGAATAAGCCTTGGGCTTGTCCTGCAATTCCGCGTTGATGTTCCAGTACTCTTCGGGAACGAATGCCTGAATTTCCCTTTCCCTGTCTACGATGAGCCTGAGCGCGACCGACTGCACGCGGCCGGCGGAAAGTCCCGAACGGATCCGCTTGCAGAGCAGGGGCGAAAGCTTGTAGCCCACGAGCCTGTCCAGCACGCGGCGCGCCTGCTGCGCGTCTACGAGGTTGTAATCGATCTCGCGCGGGTGTTCGAGCGCCTTGGTGACCGCGGCGGGGGAAATTTCGTTGAACTCGATGCGGTTTTTGCCGTCTTTGAGCTTTAAAACGTTCTTTAAATGCCAGGAGATCGCTTCGCCTTCGCGGTCGGGGTCGGTCGCAAGGTATACGTTGTCCGCTTTTGCCGCCTCGTCGGTGAGCCTTTTGATGATCGCCTTCTTTTCGGGAGTGATCACATAGGTGGGCTCGAAGTTGTTGGCGATGTCTACGCCCAGCCTCTTTTCGGGAAGGTCGCGCACATGTCCGCCGGAAGCGTCCACCTTATACTTCCCCTTTAAATATTTTGAAATTGTTTTCGCCTTGGACGGCGACTCTACAATAATAAGATCCATAATATACCTCTTTATTCACACTTTTCTCGTGCAAAGGCACTGCGAAAAGTCGTGATTTGAGAGACAACCGCCGTTCGCCGACACAAGGTCGGCTCTGCGGCGTTTTTCTCTCTGCGAAAATATTTAGGGGCTTTCCTATTATAGCAATTTTCGCATTCACTCTTTTTCGGCAAGCCGCAGGTATGCGGCAAATTGAGTGCGCTTTTTGAAAAGCGTGGTTTTCAAACGCGCTTTTGATTATTTAAATATTTATTCGCGCAAGGGAAATCGCAATTTTCCGCAGCGCACCCCTATTTGCCAATGCTTTGGCTCACGGAAAGGGTGAATGTCCGCGATTGCATATTATGTGTGCCCTTAAAAATCGCGGACAGAGGGGAAAACCGTTCGGGTTTCCCCTCAAATCACGGAAAATCGCAGGCGTCAGCTCGCCGAGATTTTCGTGAACTTTTTTTGTGAACTTTTTTCGTGAACCCTAAATTCTCGCCCATCTGTTTCCGCCGCAGGAAACGGCGCGCTTTTTCATCGCGAGCATGATGAGCACGGGAGAGAGCTCCGCCTCCTTCATGCCCGCCTGCGCCGCGATGCGCGACGTATGCACGGGCTCCGCGCCCAGACAATCATACACCCTTTTTTCCGCACCGGTGAGCGGCGCGGCTTCCTTTTCGGTCAAGTTTATACCAAAAACGGAAGTTATGTCAACTAAATTTTCCGTCAATTTTGCATAATCTTTGATGAGCTTGTTGCACCCGGCCCCTGCGGGATCGCCGATCGCGTACGGAAAAGCGAATACGTCTCTGCCCAGATCGTACGCATGGCGGGCCGTGATGCGCGTGCCGCTCCTTTCCCCGCCCGACACGACGAGCACCCCTTCCGCAAGACCCGCGATGATGCGGTTGCGCGCGGGAAAGGTGTACCTTTGCGCGGGCTGCGCGGGCACATATTCGGTAACGAGCAGACCGCGCTCGGAGATCTTTTCCAAAAGCGCCGCGTTCTCTGCCTGCGCGACGTGCGCAAAACCGAACGCGAGCACGCAGATGAGCCTTCCGCTTTCCAACGCGCCCGAGATCGCCGCCGTATCCCCGCCGTCCGCATGCCCCGTAACGATCGCAAACGGCCCGCTCAGCCCTTCGGCGATGCGTTTGGCGCGCTCCGCGATCTGCGGCGGGGTGCGGCGGGAGCCGACGATCGCAAATTTCCGTTCGCGCAGCAGCCGCGTATTTCCCCTGCAATAGAGAACGAACGGCGGATTGTCTGCCGCGCGCAGCGCTTCGGGATACAGTTCGGAAAAGCACGTAACACAAGAAACGCCCGCCGCCCGATAAGATTCGAGCAGTGCCGCCGCCCCGCCGCCTTCGAGCGAAGCGCGCATCGCATGCAGCATTTTTTCTCCCGTAATGCCGCCGATCTCGCTTTCCCGTTCGGAAAAACGGGCGACGATCTCGTAAGGATCGCGAAAGGCATGCAGCAGCTGCGCCTTCTTTGCGTAATCGAGCGCGAGCCCGTCCAGCCAGATCATCGCCTTTTCTTCCTTCGTGTAACCCATATGCCCCCTCTTGCGTTACGCCATATTATCGTACCTGCGGTACGAAACCGCCTCCAAAATATGCTCGGGACGGATACTTTCGCTCTCCGCCAGATCCGCCACGGTGCGCGCGACTTTGATGATGCGCGAGCGCGCCCGCGCGGAGAGCTTTAAGCTCTCGAACGACATGCGCAAAATATCCTCGCACTCCTTGCTCAGCGCGCAGAATTTTTTGAGCTCCCTTTCGCCCATATCCGAATTGTTTTCCGATGTTCTGAACCGTTCGCGCTGTATCGCACGCGCGCGCTCCACGCGTTTTTTGACCTGTGCGCTGCTCTCTTCCTGCGCGTCGCCCGCAAGATCGTCGTATTTCACCGAATCCACTTCCACCTGAATATCGATGCGGTCGAGCAGCGGCCCGCTCACGCGGGAACGGTATTTGCGGATCGCGGCGGGCGTGCAGGTGCAGACCCTGTCCGCCGAACCGTAGTTCCCGCACGGACAGGGATTCATGCTCGCGCAGAGCATGAAATTCGCGGGAAAGGTAACCGCCCCGCCCGAACGGGTAACGGTGATCACGCCGTCTTCGAGCGGCTGGCGCAAAGCTTCCAGCGCCGAACGGTGGTATTCGGGCATCTCGTCAAGAAAGAGCACGCCGTGATGCGCGAGGCTGATCTCCCCCGGCTTTACCGTGCGGGTGCCGCCGCCGCACATGGAAACGGTGGTCGCCGTGTGATGGGGAGAACGGAAAGGACGCACGTTCACGATGCCGCCCGCGCCGAGTATGCCCGCCACGGAGTGTATTTTCGTAACTTCCAAAGCCTCCTCGAACGTCATATCCGGCATGATCCCGGGGATACACCTTGCAAGCATCGTTTTGCCCGTTCCGGGCGGCCCTACGAGCAGAATGTTGTGCCCGCCGCTCACGGCTACTTCCAGCGCGCGCTTTGCCGTAGCCTGCCCCTTTACGTACGCCATGTCGAATTTATATTCCCCCTTTGCGCCGCTTTCATAAGCGCGCACGGGAACGGGAGAAAGCGGTTTTAACCCGCTCAGATGGTCTATGACCTCGCTCAGGCTCGCCGCGGCGTAAACCTCTATCCCCTCGATGTACGCCGCCTCCGCCGCGTTGCCCTCGGGAATGACGAACTTTTTGTACCCCGCCGCCTTCGCCGAAATGAGGAGGGGTAATATGCCCGAAGCGGGGCGCAGCGCGCCGTCGAGCGCGAGCTCTCCGAGAAACACGACGCCGTTCAGATCCGCTTTCAGCTGTTCGGTCGCCTTCAATATGCCCACGGCGATGGCGAGATCGTATGCGGAGCCCTCTTTTTTTACGTCTGCGGGGGCGAGATTGACGGTAATTTTGGAGAGCGGAAACTTCCTGCCGCTGTTTTTGAGAGCGGAGCGCACCCGCTCGCGGCTCTCCTTCACGGCGGCGTCGGGAAGCCCTACGAGCTCGTACGAGGGCAGACCGTTGTTGATGTCCGTTTCCGCCGTAACGGGAACGCCGTCCAGCCCGCTGAGGGCAAAACTTGCGACCTTAGATAACATAGCCGATACCTCTTTCAAAAAGAAAAACTCCGCGCGCGGCGGAATTTTTCACATCGTTATAATCTGTAAAAACCGTTGTTGATAAACGTCGTCCAACCGAAGCAGTATCTTGCCGCCGCCGTATAGGTAGGGAAGCAGAACGTCATGGGGAGCATGAGCACAAACACCGCCGCATAGACGATCAGAAGCGCGAACAGCACCTTCATCGCGGCATTCATCTGTATACCCAAAACGCTCGTTTTCGCGCTCCTGTCGTGCACGTAAGCCGTGTAGAAGGTGAGCGGGATAAAGCCGATATAAAACACGCTGAACAACAGGCTGTGCGCCGCGCTCACGTTGGGCGAGAACGCAAAGCTCAGCAAAGAGGTGAGCAGCCCCAGCCCGAATACGGCGTATGCGCGCAGGATACGCGGGGAATACTTGGTCGCATAGGCGCCCTTTCTGCCGCCCGTAACGAAATACAATACGGCGTACACCGTCATGAAAAGCACGCACACGAGCGCGGTGAGCATGATCGCGGGATTCATCTGCGCGTTGAGCGCGAGGTAGCGGCTCCCCTCCGACGCGGAAAGCAGGGTCGCCCCTTTCAGCCCGATCAGCCAACCGAACGCGTTTGAGGCGTTCGCAGCCGTATACGAGGTCATATTGCCCACCGTAAACGCGTCTCCGAGGGCGCGCAGGATCAGATTGAAAATGCCGAGCTGCGGATCCGAAGGGTCTGCTTCGTACGCGCGCAGATAGCTGAAATAAGACGCAAGCGAGGAAAGGATCGTAACCAGAATCGTGCCGACGATGAAAGACACGATAAAGAACAAATAGATGAGCCTGTTTTTGTATGCGCCGCTCACCGCGAGGGCGGCAGACTTTTCCTCATACTCGTCGATATTGCCCTGCATCTCCTCTTCGGAAATGTTGGACGCGGCGTTCTTTTCGCTCATTTCCCTGCGCAGCCTGCGCTGGTTGTACGCGTACGCCTTATGATGGCGCACCGCGCCGAGGATAAAGAGCACGAGCGCGCCCGCACCCAGAACGACCGTTTTCGGATCGACCGCAAAGGCGAGGGCGAACGCTATCCCTGAAAAGAGCACGGAGAGCGCCGTATATACGGGGCGCTCGGAGGAGACGCCCTTCGCATAAAACTTATACATGAAAAAGTAAGACAGCACCACGAAAAACGCCGACATCGAGAAGGAGAGCCCCAGCCGCCCTACCGTGAGCGCGAGACCGCCGCCCGCAAAAAGCCCTGCAAAAAGCAGCCCGAAGCCGTCGCTCTTAAAGAGCTCCTTGCCGAAAAAGTACGCCAGCGCCACGAGCGCCGCCGTGAAAAGCACGGGCATGAACCGAAGCCCGAAGGGGCTCTTGCCGAATATGAGCACACCTACCGACATAAAGAGCGCCGCAAGCGGGCCGGAATCGGAATCCACGCTGTAAACGCTGCCGTCGAACGCCTGCCTGCCGAGCAAGATGTTGTCTATCTGCATGAGGGAATACATCTCGTCTTCGGTAAAATCAAAATAAGCGGCGTTGCCCGTGCGCAGGCTGTTCTGCGCGTCGATAAGCGCCGTTACCCCGTCGGGATTGGTACGGAACGCGTCTCCCAAAGCGGCGCGGCTGTCGTAACCGGAGCCGTATACGTCCTTTACGTCTTCCGTGGTAACGTAAGCGGGTATGACGCTGCCCGCGGAATCGATAAAGACGACCTCGTTTATGAGCATTTCCACGCTCGTTTCTATTTTGATCAGCCTGTACGACGTGGAGAGGGCGCTCGTGCCGCTCTCCTCGTTTGCGAGGTTTGCAAAACGGAACCAATTATAATTTTCGCCCGAAACACCTTCTCCGCTCGCGGAATAAATGTTCCCGAAGGTCACGCTGCCGATGCGGTTGACGCTCGACCAGCTGATGCTCGAAGCGGTGGTGGAGGGCACGCTCGCATAATTGAAGGTGATCGGCGTATCCGAGCCGATCTCGGTATAAACGGAGCCGACGTTCACCCAGATCTCGTCAAGCCCGTTGCCGTTCTGATAATCGAGGTAAAACACCGCCTCGGGAAGGTCAGTCCGCGGTATCACATGATACGCCTTCCCCGGAGCGGCGGCGCCGCCGATCGTCGCAAGACACACGACGAGGAAGGCAAGAACCAGAAAGAACGCCGCCCGCGCGAACTTCGACGTGCGTGCGACGGCCTCTTTCAGCCTGCTCGGTTTTTTGATCACATTTTCCTTGTTTGCCATATTTCCTGTTCTTCCGAAATAGATTCGTATATTTTATTATACCGTAAAAAACGCAAGATGTAAATTGTTTTTCCCAAAAAGCGCAAAAAAGCCGGGCAAAGAAAAAGCGCGCTCCCTGCGGAGCGCACCCTCTTTGCTTTTTTGCGGAAGTTTACCTTACTTCCTTGATCTTGGCGGCCTTGCCCGTACGACCTCTCAGGTAGTACAGCTTCGCCCTGCGGACTTTGCCCTTCCTGATCACGGTGATGTCCGCGATCTTAGGGGAATGGACGGGGAACGTCCTCTCGACGCCTACGCCGTAGGAAAGCCTCCTGACCGTGAACGTCTCTCTGATGCCGCCGTTTTTCTTCGCTATCACGACGCCTTCGAACGCCTGCAATCTTTCGCGCGTGCCCTCGACGACTTTGACGCTTACTTTTACCGTGTCGCCTACGTTGAATGCGGGAACGCTGTCTTTGAGATTTTCTTTCTCGATAGCTTCGATCAACCCTTTCATCGACTTTTACCTCCATAGTTACTAAGCGTTCGTGGCGCGAATTGCCAGAGGACCGCCCGAAGTCTTTTGCTATTTTACCATATTTTACGGCGCATGGCAACCGTTTTTCGCCGTAATTTGCTTTGTTTTCGGATTTTTTGCGCCGCGCCCCGCACTTTTATGCCGTAAACGCGTTCTGAATGTGGTTTACGCTCTCTTCGAACACCTCCAAAACGTCGAAGCGCACGGCAACGTCGTCTCTTCCAGCCCGCATCAGAAAGTAACGGGCGATATTGATATATCTCTGCTCCTTTTTTAGCCCCACCGCCTCCGCGGGGGTGCCGAAGCGGTCGGAAAGACGGGTCTTTACCTCGCAGAAAACGACCGTATCCCCGTCTTTTGCCACGATATCCGCCTCCCCGAAGGGCGTTTTATAGTTGGTTTTCAGAATTTTATAGCCGAGCTTTTTCAGGAATTTTGCGCCCCGCTTTTCCCCTGCCCTGCCCAGAATTTTTTTGTGAACGTCCTGCGGTGAATTTCGCATAAACCGTACTCCCTGATCGCCGCCTCGTGCGCCGCCGTGCCGTAGCCCTTGTGCGCCGCAAACCCGTACTGCGGATAGATCTTGTCGTATTCGCACATCAGCCGGTCGCGGTATACTTTGGCAAGGATACTCGCCGCGCCGACGCTGTACGAAAGCGCGTCTCCCTTTACGATGTTCTGCTGCGGAAGGGATATGTCTATGCGGAAATTCCCGTCCGTAAAAACGACGTCCGGCTCGACGCCGAGCCCCTCTACCGCGCGCTTCATGCAAAGGCGGGTCGCTTCCAGAATATTCAGGCGGTCTATCTCCCGATTTGAAAGTTCTTCTATATGCCAGGCGACCGCCCGTTCCTTTATCAGTTCGAAAAGCCGCTCCCGCTCCTTTTCGCTGAGTTTTTTGCTGTCGTCTATCCCTTCGATGATCTCTCCGTCGGCAAGGGGCATGACGACCGCCGCGCAGACCACGGGGCCCGCCAGCGGCCCCCTGCCCACCTCGTCGGCGCCCGCTATGTACTGTGCGCCGAGCGCAAGCATTTCCTTTTCAAAACGGAGCTTTTCCTCCGCGTTCCAACTTTTTTTCATTCGCACACGCCCCGCTTTTCAGCCGAAAAATCCGATATAGTCCGCCGCGTTTTCCAAGGTGATCCTGCCGAGGCGGCCCTTTCTGAAATCGTCGATGAGCGCGCGCGCGCCGCGGTCGAGATCGTATTCTCCGCCGCGGAGCACAAACCCGCGCCGTTTGCATATGCCGCCGAGCATATCCGCGGGGGAAGCGGGCATTTCCAGCGCATAGCGCTCTTTGAGCACGTTCGGATAACTTTCCGAAAGCTCGCGCAACAGTTCGAGGGAAAGCCCGTAAAAATCTAAAATGTCGTCGTTGATGCTGCCGATGTAAGCGAGGTGCTGTGCGAGCGTCTGATTTTCAAAGGAGGGCGGCATAGTGCCGGGGGTATCCAGAAGCTCGAAGCCCGCGCAGCGGATCCACTGCTTTCCGCGCGTGACCCCCGCCTTATCTCCCGTTACGGCACGCTTTTGCCCGCTCAGCGCGTTGATGATCGTACTTTTGCCCGTATTCGGAATGCCCGCCACCATGAATCGCAAGGGGCGGGAAAGCCCCTTAGCGGCGTCGCGCGAACGTTTTTCCTTCAAAAGTTCGAGCGCCTTTGCCGAGATCTGCTTTGCCGCGGCGGAAGCGTTTGCCGCCGAACACTTTACGGCGAGCGAGCCGCCCTTTGCGATTTCGGAAAGGAAGGCGTCCGTTTTTGCCGCGTCCGCAAGGTCTGTCTTATTCAATATATACAATACGGGCTTTGCTCCGAACAGTTTTTTCAGTTTTTTATTGAAGGTCGCTGCGGGCGCGCGGGCGTCCAGCACGAGCATCGCCCCGTCGACGAGCGGCGCGCACTCTTCCATCATGCGCATCGCCTTCGTCATGTGCCCGGGGAACCATTGGATAAATTTCATAGAACTCCTATATACTTGTTCACACGTTTCTCGGCAAGCTGATGCCTGCGAAACGTCGTGATTTGAGGGGAAACCCATACGGCTTTCCCCTCACCGCGCGATATTTAAGGGCACGCATAATACACAATCGCGCGGCTTCACCCTTTCCGTAAGGCAAAGCGTTGCCAAATTGAGTGAAAAAGCAAAAAGCGTCGTTTTTGCTTTTTCGCAAGATCATTTAAATAATCACTTGCGTTTCCGAAAATCGCACTTTTCGGAATAAGCCCCCGATTTGCGCGAAGGAACCGGAGATTTTTGCTTGCTTGCAATGGCAAAAATCGATGTTTCCGCAATATCGAGGCTCGCCTCGATATTATGCGCGGCCTCGGGCAGGAAAGGTGAATT
>DXCL01000034.1 GCA_019115995.1 Candidatus Borkfalkia avistercoris | reverse complement strand
GTTTACGGGTAGCAAGTAACAGACGCGCTGACTGGCAGGTCGTTCTATGTGCGCGTGGCGCACGAGCTAGTAGTCAAGGGCTATGCCCGAAAATGAAGAACCACCAGCTAAGCTGGTGGGTTACTTTTTTGTGCCCGCGCATTTTCGGCGGAAAAGGAAAATATATATAATTAAACGATACGCGATTTTGATTTTTACAATAAAACTCTTTGTTCGGCAAAAAAGCATAAATTCCGATACTGCGTTTTTTGTAAAATATGAGGCGGTACATGAAGGTTTTGTTTGTGCGCAAAAAACTCGCTCTGTTTTTTATGGCAAGCGCGGCGATCGCCGTCATTCTTGCCGTTCTGCTTTCGGCGACCGGCGCTTACGCCGTGTTTACGGGCGGTACGGTGCGCAAGCTTCCCGTGTATTCGGTGGAAACGTCGGAAAAAAAGATCGCCATTTCCTTCGACTGCGCCTGGGGCACAGAGCATACCGACGCCCTCCTCGACGTTTTGGAGCGGGAGAACGTCCGCGCGACCTTTTTCATGGTCGAATTCTGGGCGGAAAAATATCCCGAGTACGTCAAAAAGATAGACGAAAAGGGTCACGAGATCGGCACGCACAGCGCCACGCACTCGTATATGTCTAAACTGAGCGAGGCGGAAATACGGCAGGAGCTTACTTCTTCCTCGCAGGCGATCGAAAGCGTAACGGGCAAAAAGGTGGAACTGTTCCGCCCGCCGTACGGCGATTACGACGATCTCCTCATCGAAACGGCGCAGAGCATGGGGCTGTACAGCATTCAGTGGGACGTAGACAGCCTCGACTGGAAAGACCTTTCCGCCAATGACATCGCCATGCGCGTTATAAACCGCGTGCAAAGCGGCAGCATCATTCTCTGCCACAACAACGGGCTGCACACGGCGGAGGCGCTCCCCGTTATATTGGATACGCTCAAAAATAAGGGATACGAGTTCGTGCCGATCGGCGAGCTCATCTATAAAGATCATTATACGATCGACGTGAACGGAAGGCAGCACGCCGCGGCTTAGCGGCATAAAGAATTTTTGAAATACATTGAGGAGGATCTTTCATGAACAGCACCGAGAAGAACAACAAAGTGTTCGTTATGGGCGAGATCGTGAGCGAAGCGAGCTTTTCTCACGAAGTGTACGGGGAGGGCTTTTACGAGCTGAAAGTAAAAGTGATGCGGCTTTCGGGGCAGGCAGACGTTCTGCCCGTTACCGTGTCTGAACGGCTGATCGCCGACGGGGATCTGAAACCGGGCAAAACGCTGTGCGCGTTCGGGCAGTTCCGCTCTTACAACAAGATCGAAAACGGCAAATCCCGATTGATGCTCACCGTGTTCGTGCGCGAGCTTGCCGAACTGCCGCCCGCGAAAAATCCGAACAGCATCGTTCTGAGCGGTTACATCTGCAAGCCGCCCGTATACCGTACGACCCCGTTCAACAGAGAGATCGCCGACCTTCTCGTCGCCGTAAACCGCGCCTATAACAAATCGGACTATATTCCCTGCATCGCGTGGGGCAGGAACGCGCGCTTCGTAAAAAATTTGCAGGTCGGAGATAAAATAGCGCTGTCGGGGCGGATCCAAAGCCGCGAATATCAGAAAAAGCTTTCCGACTACGAGGTAAAAACGATGACCGCCTACGAGGTTTCCATCTCCAAACTGGCGGCGTTCGACAGCGCGGACGATTTTGATTTAGACCGCGAATTTTCCCTCTATACGGGCAGCGGCGGATTTGAAAAACACGAAACGCAGTCATAACAGAAAAACCCGCGGGAAGCGGGTTTTTTTATGCCGTTTGCACGCTTTGCGGCGTGAAAAATTTTTTTGGAAAAATTCGGCAAAAGGATTGCTTTTTGCGGTTGCAGATGATAGAATAAAGGCGCTTCAAGGAACGTTCACCTTTTTGAAAAACAGACGATGCCGAAGCGCGGAAACAGACGAGAAAGGTACGAGGGGAGAGAGAATATGGACGCGGCAAATCCTCAGCAGACCAAGAAGTACAAGCGCAGCGATAACGTGATTCCCGATTTTGAGCATTTGTTCGACGAAGACGCGTCTGCGCCCCGCGGCAAAAAGAAAAGGCGGGGCGTGGGTTTATTATATTACAGGCGGCTCCTGCAAAAAAACAGGGGCGGTTTCTTTTTGAGCCTTTTTATGTTTGTGCTCAAAAACCTTCCCGTTTGGGTGATGCCCATCATCACGTCGAACATCATCGACCTCGCGAGCGGAGAAATGTCTGACGGAACGGTGCGCTCCCTCATCATAAACGCGGTCGTTCTCGTCGTCGTGCTGCTGCAAAATATCCCGACGCACGTGATCTATTCGCGCATCACCGACAAGATGCTGCGCCGCACGGGTGCGGGAATGCGCGGCACGGTGATACGCAAATTGCAGCACCTTTCCATCACCTATCACAAAGAGATAGAAACGGGCAGGTTGCAGAGCAAGTTTTTGAAGGACATTGAAAACGTAGACGCCCTGAATACCAACATGATCAAGGTGCTCATACCCAACATCATCGTCGCGCTCGTGTCCATAGGCATATCCGTCTATAACAGCCGGCTGGTTACGGTGTTCTTTCTCGTGATCATTCCGGCAAACGTTCTGCTGACGCAGCTTTTTCTGAAAGGCATGCGCAAAAGGAACCATCAGTACCGCGTGGAGAACGAGGCGGTATCGGCAAAATTCACGAATATGCTCGGCATGCTTCCCGTTACCAAGGCGCACGGGTTGGAGAACGAGGAGATCGCTGAGTGCGACAAAAATATCCGCGAGCTGACGGCAAAGGGGCTCGCGGTCGACAGGACGAATTCTTATTTCGGGTCGGCGCTTTGGGTCGTGGCGAACCTTCTCAACGGCGCGTGCCTCGTGTTTTGCGCCGTTTTTGCGCTCAAAGGACTGATCTCGCCCGGCGACATCGTGCTGTACCAGTCTATGTTCGCCTCGATCAACGGGGCGGTGCAGACCATCGTCAACGTTTTGCCAACTTTCGCCGTGGGGTTCGAAGCAGTAAATTCCCTGTCGGAGATACTGCTTTCCAAAGACGTGGAAGACAGCGCCGGCAAACAAAAGCTCGCTTCGCTCGAAGGAAGCGTCGTTTTCGACCACGTCAGCTATAAATACCCGAACGGCACGGCGTATGTGGTGGAAGATTTCAGCCTGAACGTGCATAAGGGGGAGTGCATTGCCGTGGTGGGCGCCTCCGGCAGCGGCAAATCCACGCTGATGAACCTGATCATCGGTTTTTTGAAGCCGACGTCGGGCACGCTTTACATAGACGGGAACGACATCACCGGTCTTTCCCTTTCCGATTACAGGCACTTTATCTCGGTGGTGCCGCAGAACAGCATCTTGTTTTCGGGTACCATTCGCGAGAACATCGTTTACGGGCAGGAAAAAGTCGACGAAAAGGCCGTCGAGCGGGCGGCGGAAATGGCGAACCTCAATGAATTCGTCAAAGATCTCCCCGACGGGCTTGATACCTTTATCGGCGAACAGGGCGGCAAGCTGAGCGGCGGGCAGAAACAGCGCGTTACCATCGCGCGGGCGCTGATACGCGATCCGAAGATCCTCATTCTCGACGAGGCGACGAGCGCGTTGGACAATATCTCGGAATACCAGGTTCAAAAGGCGATCTCCGGGCTCATCAAAGGACGCACGACGTTCATCGTCGCCCACAGGCTGTCTACCATACGAGACGCAGACAGGATCGTCGTCATGGACGCGGGCAAGTGCGTAGAGGTGGGCACTTACGAAGAGCTCATGGAAAAGAAGGGAAAATTTTACGAGCTCAAAAACCTGAACGACATGAATTACAAGATAGCGGAAGAATCGCTCGGGGAGAGCGGGGGCTGACCGCGCAAATGCCGCGGCGTGATGGCTGCGCGCGCGGCGCTGCCGGCTGTTTATCGGATAGTAAAAAGCGGGTTCCCGTACGGGAGCCCGCTTTTGGCGTTTTATTTATTCTGAAAGCCCTTTATGTTATCCGATATATCGGAAAAAACGTCCAAGATATAATTTCCGGAAGTATCCTTTTCCTTTTCGGAGATCTTGCCGTCCGAACATGCCAGAGCCGCCAAAATGAACGAAGTGTTCTTAACGAGGTTTTGCAGATAATCTTTCGGGGAAGCCGCGTCGTACAGGGCGAAAAACGCGCAGAAATCCTCTTTGACGGAATCCATCAGAGGACGTATTGCGCTGAGCCACGTGCTGATCGCCGCGATTTCTCCTTTGAAAATCAGCTGCCAGGAAAAATCCGTGTCGCAGATCGAATTCAGATAATCCATCAGATCGGCATGCTCTGTGAGATCTCTGATAAAAACGACTTCGTTCAGGTCAAAATCATTGTCGATGATCGCTGTGTGGAGCAAAGAATATTGCAGCAGACAGTCGTATTGGCGGTAGAAAAGATCGGTATTGAATTCCTGCCCCTGGGTACGGAAAAAATTTTTCAGCGAGACGGCTATTTCTTCCAGGTCCTGCATCACGGCCGCATAAAAGCCGCGGGCGTTTTCAAAATGTTCGTTCATGATGTTCCTCCCGTAAAGTTTTTGTTGAAGACAAGCCCGTTTGAACGAGCGGTTGCCTTTTCAACAAATATTATATCATAAAACAAAAATCATTGCAATACTTCATGAAAAAAACATAAAAAATCAGGCAAATTTTCTTGCGCGAACCGACGCGGAAAGGTATAATGGTAAAAGCAAAACAATGCGTAACTAAATGCGACTGTGGAGGATTTATTTTTATGAGATGCGCAATTTACGGCGCGGGCGCCATGGGAACGGTGCTCGGCGCATATATCGCAAGGGCGGGCAAACAGATCGACCTGATCAACCGCAACGAAAAGCATATCGCCGCCTTGAAGGAAAAGGGCGCCCGTATCGTGGGAACGGTGGAGTTCACGCAAAAGGTGAACGCGCTCCTTCCCTCCGAAATGCAGGGCAAATACGATATCATTCTTCTCATGACCAAACAACGCGCGAACGCGGAGATCGTAACCTTTCTGAAAGACTATCTCGCCGAAGACGGCGCGCTCTGTACCTGTCAGAACGGGCTGCCCGAGCCGAAGGTGGCGGGCATCATCGGGGAAGACAGAACGCTCGGCTGCGCCATTGCGTGGGGCGCGACTTTTTTGGGGGAAGGGGTGTCTGAGCTCACTTCCGACCCCTCCGCGCTCACCTTTTCGCTCGGCGCGTTGGGCAGGGGCAACCGGCTTCGCGAGGTCAAAGAGCTTTTGGAGTGCATGGGCACGGTCGCGGTGGAAGAAAACTTCATCGGCGCGCGTTGGTCGAAGCTGCTCATCAACAGTACGTTTTCAGGGCTTTCCACCGTTACGGGCGCAACGTTCGGGGAGGTTTCCGAGAACAAAAGTTCCCGCAGGGTGGCGCAGCGCATCATGAAGGAGTGTATCGACGTGGCGAAAGCCGCTTCCATAAAGATCGAACCGGTGCAGGGGCATAAGATCGACAAGCTGTTCGACTACAAAGGAGGGCTGAAAAAAGCGATCTCCTTTGCGCTCATTCCCGTCGCGATGAAAAAGCATGCAAAGCTCGTTTCCAGCATGCTGCAAGATCTGAAAAAGGGGAAAAAGTGCGAGATAGATTTCATCAACGGCGTCGTATGCGAATACGGAGAAAAATACGGCGTGCCGACGCCCTTCAACCAAAGAACGGTGGAGATCGTGCACGGCATAGAAGAGGGGAAATATCCGATAGAATTTAAAAACATCGGTCTTTATTCCGATCTGCCGAAAAAATAAAAAAGAAGCGGTGCGCTTAAAAACAAAGCGCACCGCTTTTCTTATCAGTGTACGATCCTGTCTATGTCTGATTTTTTGCACATCACGATCAGCCGTTCCGCACTGTTGAAAACGTAGTCGGGCGAGGGCAGGGGGATCAGGTTGCCGCCCCGCTTGATGGCGAGAATATTCAGATTGTATTTTACGCGCACGCCCTTGTCGCGGATCGTTTTGCCTTCCCACGATTTCGGCGTGGGGATCTCGTAAATGGCGTACTCGCTGGTCAGCTGTATATAGTCGAAAATATTGTTTGCGCTGTACTTTACGGCGAGTCGCTCCGCCATCTCCTTTTCGGCGAACACCACTTCGTCGGCGCCGTTGCGCAGCAGGAATTTTGCCTGTATCTCGGTAGACGCGCGCGAAAGCACGAATTTCGCGCCCCCTTCTTTCAACAGAGAAGTCGTTTCCAGCGAGGATTGGAAGTTTTCGCCCACGCACACGACGCATATGTCAAAATTGTCGATGCCGATGGATTCCAGCACGGAGGCTTTGGTGCCGTCGCCGATCTGCGCGCTCGTCACGTAGGGGAGTATTTCGTTGATCTTTTCCTCGTCGGTATCCAAAACCATTACGTGATTGCCGAGCTCGGTAAATTTTTTTGCCATATATGTCCCGAACCTGCCGAGACCGATGATGAGTACAGATTTCATAAATGCTGTCCTTTAAAAAGATTTCTTATAAAATGCGTGCAGAAGCACGTCGGGTACAGAATTGAGGTGCTCATGATAAATGCGCGCCAATTGACGGCATTTTAAGGCTGAACGCGCCTTTAATTATTTAAATAATCATGCGAAAAAGCAAAAACCGCGCTTTTTGCTTTTTCACTCAATTTGGCAACGCTTTGCCTTACGGAAAGGGTGAATGTCCGCGATTCATTATAAAAATCGCGGGCAGAGGGGAAAACCGTTTGGTTTCCCCTTAACTCACGGAAAACCGCAGGCGGCAGCCCGCCGAGGTTTTCGTGAACACAAAAATTTATTATCCTATCCTCACCTTTTCCATCGGGAGCTCCGCTGCGGGGGCGGAAGGGGTCTTCCAGGAAAGCATGACGGTCATGCAGCCTGCGCGCCCTAAAAACATCAGTACGCACAGAACGATCTGCGAACCGAGCGTCAGTTGGGGCGTAACGCCCGTCGTAAGACCGACGGTCGCAAGGGCGGATACGACTTCGAAAACAGATTCCGTTACCGTAATGCCGGTGATTTC
This sequence comes from Candidatus Borkfalkia avistercoris, assembly GCA_019115995.1. Classification (GTDB taxonomy): domain Bacteria; phylum Bacillota; class Clostridia; order Christensenellales; family Borkfalkiaceae; genus Borkfalkia; species Borkfalkia avistercoris. The sequence goes on along the minus strand of DXCL01000034.1, from coordinate 11,550 downwards.
GGGGTCGTCAGGCCAAAGGGAATTGCCCTGCTCGAACAGGCACAAAAGCACCGCTCCGACGACGATAAGCGTCAAAAAGATGGTCAGAAACTGCGCGGCGTTCTTAACGTTGGTCTCGTCGATGCGCCTGCCGAAGCACTCCACCGAACGCTTGCCGCGCACGAGAGAGATCACGGAAAGCCCGAGTACGGCGATGGTGTTGGTCTTTACGCCGCCGGCGGTGGAGCCGGAAGAGCCGCCTATAAACATGAGTATGATGGTGAGGAGAAGTGTGACCGATTTCACGCTTCCCGCTCCGGAAAGGGGAAGAACGTTGAACCCCGCCGTCCTCGGCGTTACCGCCGTAAAAAAGGAGGAAAAAACGCGTTCCTTCCAGGGCAGATCGTTTTCCGCAAGCATGATCACGAGCGTCGGCACGATCACGAGGATCGCCGTCATGATGAGCACCAGTTTTGTGTGCAGTTCATATTTGCGGAAGCGGAAACGATTGTCTTTGATGTCCTTCCAAACAAAAAAGCCGAGGCCGCCCACGATGATGAGCAGAGGGATCGTCAGGCAAACGATCGGATCTCCCGAATAGGCTGTCATGGAGGAGTATTTGCCCGTTTTGTCGCCCATCAGGTCGAAGCCCGCGTTGCAGAAGGCGGAAACGGAGGTGAAGACAGAGATCCAGATCCCTTCTCCCCAACCGTAGTCGGGCACGAAGCGGAAACAGAGCACAAAGGCTCCGAGCGCTTCGAAAGCGAGCGTGCCTATCAGGATGGTGGTGGTAAGCTTTCCCATGCCGCTCAGCGTGGGGGCGGAAACGGCTTCCTGCATAAAGGTGCGCTCTTTGAGTCCGATCTTTCTTCCGCCGAGCATCAAAATGGTATAAACGACGGTCATAAAGCCGATGCCGCCGATCTGAATGAGAAAGAGAATGACTACCTGCCCGAAGGTAGACCAGTGGGTCGCGGTATCCTGTACGATCAGCCCCGTCACGCAAGAGGCGGAAACGGTGGTAAAGAGCGCGTCCATAAAGGAAGCCGAGCCCGTTATTTTTGAAGAAAAGGGGATAATGAGCAGGAGCGTTCCGATGATGATAACGCTCAGGTATCCGAGTACAAGCAGTCTTACGGGGGTAAGGCGTATTTTACGTTGCATATAATCTCCGTTCGATCCCGATGATCTCGGCTCACATTATATCATCTTCGCAGTCAAAATTCAATCGAATAGGGGATAAAAGATAAAAATAGGCAAAAATGCACAAAAAAGGCGGAGAGAAGAGGCGGAAATGACAAAAGCGCGGATTTTGCGCACCTTTTCCTCTCTTCCCGCACTATAATGGAGGGGAGGGAGGCGCGATGAAGATACATTTTGTAACGGAGGGCTCGCTCAACGAGTATTGGGATGCGTCGCCCGCGGCGGACTGCGACCTGCTGTTTTTCGGCTTCAACGGGCTGGGAGACGTGGATTATGCGAGCGAGCTGAGCGGGGCGACCTCTAAAATGGAAGACGCCGCCATTCTGAGCCGCGAGGCGGGGTGCGTTGTCGTTTCGGGCTGTTATACAAATTCCTGCGGCGTCAGGCGCAAGAGCGCGCTCGTTGCCGAACGAGGGCGGATCCTCGGCGTTTCGGATATGTTCAGCGGCATCGACGAAAGCGAGTACAAGAGCGGCGGCGCGCTCAAAGTATACGAGACCGCGGCGGGCAAGATAGGGCTGCTCATCGCGGAAGATCTGTATTTTCCGGAGATCCCGCAAATGCTCTCCGTAGGGGACGCCGACGTGCTTTTAAGCGTATTCGGGGAGATAGACGATTTTATTCCGCAGCTGATGGCGCGTGCCGACGCGTTCGTTTCCGGCGTGCCCGTGGTCATGTGCGCGGCGGGCAGGGCGCAGGCGGCTGCGGTTACGGGAGAGGTCTCCATGCTTTCGCCGAAAAAGGAGTGCGATTTCGACTTGACTACGGAACGGGAATACCATATATTTTCCCAGCGGCGCAGGGGGCTTTGCCGCCGCAGGCGCGCGGATTTCTGAACAATGGCTAAAATTCGGCGCAAAGGCGGGCAAAAACACAAAAAAAACGAAAAAGGGGCTTGCGTAAAGCTCCTTTTGTGTTATAATATAAAAAATAAGGAGGCATTTATGGATAAAACCAACGCGACGCTGTTCATCAACTCGTATAACAAGATAGACGCGCAGCTGCGCCAGCTTTATAATTTCAAACCTTCTCAGTCGTTTTCGGATATGGTGCGCAGGAGCGCGGAAGAAAACGCGGTGATCCGCAAGTACGAAAACGACCTGATGGATTTTGCCAGGCTGAGAAACGCCATCGTGCACCAGAGCACCGACGGGCGGATCATCGCCGTGCCGTGCGACGAGGTGGTGGAGGAAATGCAGCTCATCGAAAAACTCCTTTGCACGCCGCCGAAGATCGGAGACACGATGAAGCCTAAAAAGATCGTCAGCGTAGACGACGCGATCAGCGTCAGGCAGGCGATCCTGCTCATCGCGCGCACGAACTATTCCAATATTCCGGTATATCGCGGCAAACGCATGGTGGGCATCGTAAATAACCGCTGCGTGATCAAGGCGCTTGGGTCTGTTCTGGAACGGGGCGGCACGCTCGACGAATTTGCGTCTTCCACCCCCGTCGGCGATATTTTACGGGAAGGAGATCTGTTCACTTATTATAAATATCTCAGTACAAAAGATACCTTGCAGGACATTCTTTCGGCGTTTGAAGAAAATAAAAAACTTCTTGCCGTTTTGGTGAGCGAGCACGGCGTTATGGGCGAACGGATCGAAAACATCGTCACTTCGGCAGATCTTGTGGAGGTCAACAGGATCCTGGAAGATTATCAGTGATTTTTTGCGCGCGGAACAAAAATCATAATTTTTCCGATGAGCGCAAAATCGCTTTACAAAACGCGCGCTTCCTGTTAAAATAAGCGTGTACATAAATAATTGCGGCGTTTATAAAGGACAGGCCGCATGCAAAACCCGTTCCAAAGAGAGCCGCGCAAGGTGAAAGGCGGCGTTCGGGAGGCATGTACGGTATCACCTTTCAGTCTGCGGGGCGAGATCCCTCTGCGTCGGCGGGGGAGCGTAGCTTCGCGCGCGGTATCCTTTCCGCGTTACCAAAACGGGCGTATGTTTGTATGTTTTGGTGGTCCTTTTGTTTTCCGAAAACGAGAGGGCCTTTCTTTTTGAGAATCATTTTTAGGAGTCAAGGCGATGTATAAAAAAGTAGACACGGCGATGAACTTCGTAGACAGGGAAAAGGAGGTCATCGGGTTCTGGAAGGAAAACGAAGTTTTCGAAGACAGCGTGAAGGAGCGCGAAGGCGGCGAGGAGTTCTCTTTTTACGACGGCCCGCCCACGGCGAACGGCAAGCCGCACATCGGGCATATCCTCACGCGCGTCATGAAAGACATCGTTCCCCGCTATCAGACGATGAAGGGCAAGCACGTCCTGCGCAAGGCGGGGTGGGATACGCACGGGCTGCCCGTCGAGCTGGAAGTGGAAAAATCCCTCGGCATGGACGGCAAGCAGGATATCGAAAAGTACGGCATCGAGCCCTTTATCAAAAAATGCAAGGAAAGCGTCTGGAAGTACAAGGGCGAATGGGAAAAAATGTCCGAGCGCGTCGGCTACTGGGCGGATATGGAAAATCCGTACGTTACCTATGACGACAAGTATATCGAATCCGTCTGGTGGGCGCTCAAAGAGATCTGGAAGAAGGGGCTTTTGTACAAGGGGCACAAGATCGTGCCGTACTGCCCCCGCTGCGGCACGGCGCTCTCCTCGCACGAGGTGGCGCAGGGCTATAAAGACGTGAAGGAAACTTCCGTTTTCGTCCGCTTTAAGAGAAAGGGGGAGGAAAACGCCTATTTCCTCGCATGGACGACCACGCCCTGGACGCTCCCTTCCAACGTGGCGCTGTGTATGAACGCCGATGAGGACTATGCCGAGATCGAGGCGGAGGACGGCGCGCGCTACGTTCTGGCGCAGGCGCTCGTTCCCTCGCTGTTCGAAGAGGGTACCTATAAAACGCTCTCCGTCAAAAAGGGCAAGGAATACGAACACGCGGAATACGAACCGCTCTTCCCGTACGCGGAAGGCTCTTACCGCGAAAAAGCGCACTATGTGGTGTGCGACGGTTACGTTACGCTGACCGACGGCACAGGCATCGTGCACATCGCGCCCGCCTTCGGCGAAGACGACTACCGCGTGGGGCAGAAATACGGCCTGCCCGTGGTCAACATGGTAGACGAGCGCGGCTGCTTCAAGCCCGCCGTTACCGATTTTGCGGGCGTATTCGTCAAAAAGGCGGACAAGGGCATCATAGAACTGCTCAAACAGAAAGGGCTGTTGTTCAAAGAACTCGTGTACGAGCACAGCTATCCGCACTGCTGGCGCTGCGACACGCCGCTGCTCTATTATGCCCGCGAAAGCTGGTTCATCAAGGTCACGGCGGTCAAAGACGAGCTGATCAAGGCGAACAATTCGGTGAACTGGATCCCCGAAACCATCAAAACGGGGCGCATGGGCAACTTCCTCGAAAACGTGATCGACTGGGGCCTTTCGCGCGACCGCTACTGGGGCACGCCGCTCCCCGTGTGGGTGTGCGAAAAGTGCGGCAAGGTGCACGTGATCGGCAGTAAAGCCGAACTCAAAGAAAAGTGCGGTATAAAGGGCGACATCGAACTGCACCGCCCGTATATCGACGACTGCACTTTCGAATGCGAGTGCGGCGGCACGATGAAGCGCACGCCCGAGGTCATCGACTGCTGGTTCGACTCGGGTTCCATGCCCTTCGCGCAGTATCATTATCCGTTTGAAAACAAGGATCTGTTCGACGAAACTTTCCCCTCCGACTTCATCTCCGAGGCGGTCGATCAGACGCGCGGCTGGTTCTATACGCTTCTGGTCATCTCCACGCTCCTGTTCGGCAAGGCGCCTTTCAAAAACTGCATCGTTTTGGGGCACGTCAACGATAAAAACGGCGTGAAGATGTCCAAGCACAAGGGCAACGTGGTCGACCCGTGGAGCGTTTTAGACAAGCAGGGCGCCGACGCGGTGCGCTGGTACTTCTACACTTCGAGCGCGCCCTGGCTGCCTTCCCGTTTCTATCCCGAAGCGGTGTCCGAAGCGCAGAGAAAGTACATCGGCACCCTCTGGAACACGTATGCGTTCTTCGTGCTGTATGCCGACATCGACAAGTACGATCCTTCCGAATACGATCTGAAAAAATGCAGGCTTACGCTGATGGACAAGTGGATCCTGTCCAAGCTCAACACCCTGATCAAAACGGTAGACGAGGGGCTCGCCGCGTACGACATCACCGACAGCGCCCGCGCGTTGCAGGAATTTGTAGACGTTCTTTCCAACTGGTACGTGCGCCGCGGCCGCGAGCGCTATTGGGGCAGCGGCATGACGGAAGATAAGGCGGCGGCATACACCACGCTGTATACCGTGCTCGTTACGCTCGCCAAGCTCACCGCGCCGTTCACCCCCTTCATCGCGGAGCAGATGTATCAGAACCTCGTGCCGTCTTTCTATAAAGACGCGCCCAAATCTGTGCACATGTGTTCCTTCCCCGAGGCGGACGCGAGCGCGTTCGACGCCGACCTCGAAAAGGGCATGGACTCCGTTCTGGACATCGTCGTTCTGGGGCGCGCGGCAAGGAATGCGGGCAACGTAAAGAACCGCCAGCCCCTTTCCGAAATGTACGTCATATCCGAGCGCGACCTCGACCTCAACGACGAGCTCAAAGGCGTCATTCTCGACGAGCTGAACATCAAAAATTATCGCGAGGCGAAAGACGCGGGCGCGTTCATCACGTATAAGCTCAAACCGCAGATGAAGACGCTCGGGCCCAAGTACGGCAAACTTCTGAACGGGATCCGCGCGTTCCTCGAAACGTGCGACGGCGCGGCGGTCGTTTCGGCGGTGAAAAACGGCGGAACCTTCAAAACGGAGATCAACGGCGCGGAAGTGGAGCTTTCCGAGGAGGATCTTCTCATCTCCACCGAAAGCGCGGCGGGCTTCGTTTCCGCTTCCGACAAGGGCATAACGGTCGCGCTCAATACGGCGCTCACGCCCGAACTCGTCGAAGAGGGCATCGAGCGCGAGCTGGTCTCCAAGTTGCAGACCATGCGCAAAGAGGCGGGCTTTGAGGTCACCGACCGCATCAACGTATATTATACGGCGGAAGGGAACGCGGCGAAAGTGATGGAAAGCCATAAAGCCGCGATCGCGAAGATCGTTCTTGCCGACGGCGTCAGCGCGGGCGGCGCCGAAGGATATACGAAAGACTGGGACATCGCAGGGGACAAAGTAACCCTGACCGTCGTCAAAGCATAAAAGGCGGAAGCCGCGCCGTCGGCGCGGCTTTGCGCCGTATCCGATATTTTGAAGTATGAAGATTGCGGAAAACTGGAAAGATTATTCCATCATCGCCACGGGAGACGGCTATAAACTCGAACGATGGAAAGACGTCGTGCTCCTGCGCCCCGACCCGCAGGTCATCTGGAAGGCGCGGCGGGATCTGTCCGCCTACCCCGAAATAAACGCCGTGTATAAGCGCAGCGACAGGGGAGGCGGCGCGTGGGAGTACAAAAAACCGATGCCCGAAGAATGGACGGTCTCTTATAAGGATCTGACATTCAAGGTAAAGCCGATGGGTTTCAAGCACACGGGGCTGTTTCCCGAACAGGCGGTCAACTGGGATCTCATGCGCTCCCTCATCGAAAATGCGGGAAGGCCGATAAAGGTTCTGAACCTGTTTGCCTATACGGGCGGGGCGACGGTCGCCTGCGCGAAGTCGGGCGCGGAAGTTACCCATGTAGACGCGGCGAAAGGCATGGTCGAGCGCGCGGGCGAGAACGCGCGGCTTTCGGGCATACAGAAGGGCATACGCTACATCGTGGACGACTGCAAAAAGTTCGTGCAGCGGGAGATCCGCCGCGGGAACAGATACGACGCGGTCATCATGGATCCGCCCTCTTACGGCAGAGGCCCGGGCGGGGAGATGTGGAAAATAGAGGAAAGCCTTTTTCCCTTCGTGGAACTGTGCGAACAGGTGCTTTCCGATGATCCGCTCTTTTTCCTGATCAACAGTTATACGACGGGTCTGCAGCCGATGGTGCTGCACAACATATTGAAATTGTGCCTGAAAGGGCGCAAGGGGCAGATCGACGCATACGAAGTGGGCATCGCCACCGAAGAGGGCATACCCCTTCCCTGCGGCGCGGGAGGAATTTTTATTCATGACTGAACTGACCGTTTTACATGAAGACAATCATATCATCGTCGTGATGAAGCCGCAGGGGATCCCTTCCTGCGGAGACGAGAGCGGAGACGACAACATGCTCGAACAGGTGCGCCGCTACGTCAAGGAAAAATATGAAAAGCCCGGCAACGTATATATCGGGCTCGTGCACCGTTTAGACAGGCCTACGGGCGGCGTCATGGTCTTTGCCAAAACGAGCAAGGCGGCTTCCCGCCTCGCCGAACAGATGCGCGGGGGAGACTTTGAAAAGAAGTACCTCGCCGTGCTCGTGGGCACGCCCAAAGAGCCGAAGGGAACGCTCGTAAATTACCTGAAAAAAAACCCGGTCAACAATATGGTCTACATCTGCACGCAGACGACCGACGGCGCGAAGATGGCGTCTCTCGAATACAGCGTGTTGGAGGAAAAGGGCGGGCTGTGCCTGGCGGATATCAAACTGCATACGGGCAGAACGCACCAGATCCGCGTGCAGATGGCGGGTATATCTCACCCCGTATACGGAGACATGCGCTACGGCGGAGAGAACGCCAAAAAAGGGAATCTTGCGCTCTGGGCGTACTCGCTCGCGTTCACCCACCCCGTAACGAAGGAGCGGCTCAGGTTCATGCTCGAACCGCCCGCGGAGAGCGCACCCTGGAAAAATTTTGACCTTTCCAAGACCATGGAATTGTGATAGTTGTGTAAAAGGCGGCAAAAAGGGCGCGAAAAGTCAAAAAATCGGCGCAAAAGAGAAAAATGCGTTTGACAAATACTTTGCCACAGTGTAAAATAAATAAGTACAAGTATAATACGGGAGTATGCCGCAGCGTTCTCCCGTCTACAATTTTGCTACGGGAGCAATCATTATAATGAAAAGGCACAAGTTCAAAATTATAAGCTTGCTGGCGGTCTTCGTTCTGTCCGTTTCGCTCGCCTGCGTTTCCTTTGTCGTTGCGGGCGCGGAAACGACGTATACGCCGAGCAACGTATTTTCCACGTCCGGCGCTACCACCGTTTCCGATCAGGGGTACATCGCCTACGATCTGCAAGACGGCGCGAACGTGTATTACAGGAAGGATCTCGCCCTCAAATGGTATGCGAGCGCAGACGGCGCTTCCTATTTTTCCACCGAATTTTCCTTCGGCGACAGCTATAATTTTGAAAAGTTTACGATGACGCTCGAAGCCGCGCCCTTCACCTCCAACAAAGAGGGCAAGAGCGCGAACACTCTCGAATTTACCGTCGGCAGCGACGGCGCCCTCGATGTGTCCGTCAACGGCGCGGCGGCGGTAGACGTGGCTGCGTCCGAAAGCGGCACGGTAACCGTCGCGCTCTCGGAGAGCCGGACGGCGGGCAATTTCGTCGTTTCCGTCAACAACGTTGCTCTGAGCGAAGAATTTACCGATATCGGCATGAACTATGCCGACTACGCCTCTTCTTCGTCAGACACGCCTCTGACTCCGCTCACGTTCAATGCGGAGCTCAAAGAGGGGCAGGAGAGCCAGCGCTTTATCGTGCGCTCTCTCAACGGGCAGTCTCTTGCGCTCAACGATTCGGGCAGCGTAGTAGACGATACGGCCCCCGTTCTCGTCGTCAACAGCGATGTAAAACTGTTTATTCTCGGCTCCGAACTCGATTTCGACTACGTCGCGATCGACGTTCTGGATTCTTCCGTTTCCACGTCGCGGTATTACTATGCGTACGACGTTGAAAATCCCCGCGTGCAGCTCGACCCCGAAGAGGGCGAGACCACATACGAGACCATGAACTCCGACCGCCGCTTCTTCGAAAGCGATTTTGCGGGCTTTAACGGGGAAGGGTATCTCAGCGTTGCCTACCGCCTTTCCGACGGCGACAACAGCGAATACTATTACATCGAATGGTTCGTTTCGGATCCTTCCGTGCTCAGCACGCAGACAGACGGATATTCCTATTTCAGGGTCGTAACGCCCGGCTCGGTCGATACGTCGCCCAAATATACCTTTACCGACGATTCTGAGCAGAAATATCAGAAAGCCGTCGATGATGCGGCGGTTGCCGAAAACGAAGACGGCACCTCATCGAGCATACAGGTAGGTACCGGCGCGTATTATTATATCCCGTCTTTGCAGGCATATATTCAGGACGAAACCTGCGGCTATACCGATATGACGTTCGACCTCTATTGGAGAACGGGCAAAGCGGACACGCAGAGCAGCACCGGGCTTTCCTATGACGAGCTTAGCATCGAACTCACTGCGGAGGGCAAATACGAATTCCGCATCATTCCCGTCAACCGTCTCGGCAACGCGATGGAGGTTACTGACAAGAACGGGAACAAGGTGTCTTCTGTTTCCACCAGCAATGTCTGGGATCTGCAAGAGATACCCACGTTTACCTTTGAAGTACAGTATAGCGGGCTGACGATAGAGGAACCCGAAGACGGCGAAGACGGCTATATCGACGTAACGTATACCTTCGACGCGTTCGAGATCATTTCTCTTTCCGATTCCAACACCTCTCCCGTGAGCGAATATAAGCTGTATTACCTCGTCCTCAACGATACTTACGAAGGGCAGACGATCTCTCTGACCGATCTCAGGGCTTCGCTTCTTTCGATGAACGAGAACGGGGAATGCACATACGGCACTTGGGTCGAGATCGTCGAAACGGACAATGAAGACGAAGAGAGCGACTATGTCGGTTCATGGGATTCTTCCGCTCTGTCTTTTGTGCCCAAGGTATCCGGTTACTTCGGCGTAACGGTGCGCGCGTACGACAGCGGGCTGAGCTTTGAAGCGAAGAGCCAGGCGCAGGTCGCGAATATCTCTTCGAGGACGGACACGTTGCCCGGCGATACGTACTGGCTGCGCAACAACGTGCTTTCGGTGGTGTTCATCTGCATCGGCGGCGCGTGCCTGATCGGCATCATCGTGCTGCTTCTCATCAAGCCCAAGGACAAAAAGGCGGCAAAACCCGCGGAGGCGGCTTCTTCCGAAGCGGACGGCGCCGACGATCTGAAAACAAAGCGCAAGAACAGAAAATAAACCGCGAACGAGAAAACGATATCGGGAAAATGAAATCAGCCTAAGGACAGGTATAAAGCGATGGCTTTTCTGCAAACGTTCGTAAACGTTGTGATGATCGTCGTATTGGCGGTGCCGGGTTTTCTGCTTCGCAAAACAAAGCTCCTGCCGGATAAGGCGGCGGGTATGCTGGCAGTGCTCCTGCTGTATGTTTCGCAACCTTTTTTGATGATGTCTTCTCTCTTCAACAAAGAGTTCGAAACGTCTATGCTCATAGATTTTTTATGGGTCATTGTCTTTGCGGCGGGGCTTCAGCTTCTCGTATATATTGCGGCAAAGTTCATATTCTGTAAAACAAAAGGGGAGGCGGCGCGCCGTGCGTGCGTAGCCTCCTCTTATCTCGGCAATGTGGGCTTTATGGGCATTCCCGTGATGCAGATGCTTTTCCCGGGCAATACCGATATGATCCTTTATACCGTCGTCTACAATATCGTATTCAATGCGATGACGTGGACGCTCGGCGTATTTGCCATCACGGGAGATAAAAAGAAGGTCAGACCCTTAAAGATCATTCTGAACCCTCCCACGATCGCCGTGATCGTCGCGCTCCCGTTTTTCTTTCTGAACGTACATATCCCCGAACAGGTCATGACGCCGATCTCTTACCTCGGAGAAATGACGCTGCCCCTCTCCATGATCATTTTGGGCGTGCGCCTGGCAGATATGCGTCTGTTCGGAGCAAAAAGGCCCGCTGCGGAATCCGCCGCGGAAACAGCCGCTTTGTCCGTTGTCGAAGAGGAAGAAGCGCAGCCCGCGGCCTCGCTCGCAGGTGACGTCTGCGAGGAGATTTACGACGAAGAGCCCGTGCTGCCCGTTTCAGACGAAGAGTTCGCGCCGCCCGTTTCCGTGGAAGAGGGCGCCGTTACTTCCGCCCCGCAGAGCGTGTCCGCGCGGGAAAATACGCCGAAAACGGGCATATTGGACAGTCCGAAAGTCTACCTCGTTGCCGCGGTCAAGTTGTTGCTTTCGCCCCTTCTGAGCCTGGGCGTGATGCTGCTGGTCGGCTTGCTCTTTCCCATTGAACGCTTCGTGATCATCGCTCTGTTCATCATTGCGGCGATGCCTACGGCGTCGAGCGCGCTGAACTTTGCGGAGATGTACGGCGGAGACAAAGAAACGGCGGCGGCAGCAACGCTGATGAATACGATCTTGTGTATCCTAAGCATACCCGTTCTGATGATGTTGATCGAATTTATATAAAAAAACGACGGAGAGCGCCGCCCGCAAC
>DXCL01000033.1 GCA_019115995.1 Candidatus Borkfalkia avistercoris | reverse complement strand
GTTTACGGGTAGCAAGTAACCAATGCATGGCTGGCAGGCCAATAAAAAGCGCACTTGTGCGCAGCCAGTAAAGTTTAGGGTTATACCCGAAAATGAAATACCCCGCGTTTCTACGCGGGGATATTTATTTTATGAAATATCTGTTGTGTAAAACAGCTAATTTTGGGTACAACCGACCTATTCCGACACATAATGTTACTAATTCTTGTTACTAATTTTTGAAACCCGCTTTATGCGTGAAAATGCAGCAAGTTCTCATGAACTGATTAAAGAAAATTGGTCAAGTCCGTTGCACAACCACCTCAAAATCCTCAGCGGGCGCTACACACCGCCAAGATAAACTATACCGCTCCATTTTTGGCGCGGTTTACAAGGGCTAATAAATATCCACCGGCATAGCCGGTGGTTTTTCAGTTTCGGGCTGTTAGCCCTCATATTACCGGCAGCGCGCAAGCCGCGACTATGACGACCTGGCAGTCTTGCAATTGTTACTTGCCTCCCTTAAAAGGGTCGTCCAAGTCGCCTATGCTCATTTGGCTTGCTTGAGTAACAAGGGGGAAACTATAAACGGAGTAACAATATAAAGCAGGCTAACAGAAAAGCCAGCAAGAGAAGAAAGAAGCAAGGAAGAAAGAAAAAGAGAGGGGGCGGGCGGCTTTGGGGCTATATTTTAGTATGCTTTTTAGGAATTTTTTATATTATACTATAACTTAAAAGCATAATAAGAGGCGGCGAAAAAGAAAAGGCGCGGGGGCGTTGTTTGGACGTCCTCGCGCCTTTTTTGGTTTTTATGAGCGTTTCAATCTTTGCTTTGTGCGTCAGTCAATTTTATTTGATCGACGATATTGCGGCGGGCATAGATCACGGCGGCCACGGTGACGAGCTGCCGCTTTTCGTCCACATGGTAAAACACATAGTAATTATCAACCGCAATTTTTCGGTATTCATGTTTTAACGGATTGCCGCCGGGCGGTGTAAGGTGTACGGCGTGCGCATAAGGGAAAGCGGCAAGCGTTTCAATCGATGAGTAAATTTTTTCCGTTAGCCGCTCCGCCGCCGGTTTATTCTGCAGGTTTTTGGCGATATATCGGCCTATATCGTCAATATTATCCGAGGCGCTTTGCAAAATCTCTATATTATACATTTTCGATTGCCTGCCGTGTTTTTTCCCTTGCCTCTGCCAACGTATAACGCTTTGCGCCGTTCTCCTCTGCCCGTTCGGCTTCCTGAAGTTTATAGTAGATCTCGCTTTCAAGCTGCATATTTTCGTATGCTTCCATGCTCAAAACGACCATATCCCCGAAGCCGTTCTTCGTTAAAAAAACGGGCTTTTGTGTTTCGTGTACCGTTCGCGAAATATCCGCGAAATTGTTCCGTAAATCCGATACGGGGCGGATCATCTGCCGCGCTTGTTTCATTGCCTGTTGCCCTCCTTATTTGATACTATTATTTTAGCATAATTGCGCTAATTTGTCAATAGTATATGGAAAAAGTCCGAAAAATAATTTCGGGCTTTTTATAGTTTTGGCGTTATTCGGTTTTTTCTGGTTTGTCTGGTGCTGTGGCCGTCTGTGCGGCGTCTGCGGGTATTGGTAGCGCCTGGCGCTCTGTCCTGATCGTCTGACCGTCACGGAGAGCGGCGGCGGCTCCCCTGATAACCTCAGCAGGCTTTACGCCATGCGCAGCAAAAATCGCGGCGATGTATTCTTTTTCGGGCTTTTGGAAGGTCGCGGCGATGTTCCCGAAGTTCTCCCGCTGGTTCTCGCAGATGGTGGCGCGGTTCTTTTTCCTGTATGCTTTGTCCGCCCTAATCTGCGCGGCGCTGCGTTTTGGCTTTTCTGTGCCCGCATTTTCGGGCGCTTTCGGTTTTCTCGGCATCTTCTTTGTCCTCCTCTTTTTCGGCATTATAGCACGATTTGCGGGCGCTTGTCAACGCTTTCCCGATCGTCTTATTTTTGATATATCGGCATGGCAAAAAATTATTCAAAAATATTTCTTAATTATGAGTGCGAACGCTTGACTTGTATACTTAATTATGATATAATATACATGTAAAAAGGTTGAGGGAAACCGAAAGCCGATTTACAAAAAAGGCAAGCACATAAAAGGAGGTGGAACGCTTGAAAGTCGAAAATCTCGAAAAGAAAATAAAGGAGCTTGACGAGGTGACAGCGGTTGAAATTCTTGCGCAGGTTTTGGCGATTGTCTTTGACAAGGATACAAAGCCCGAAGAAATCCCGCAAAAAGTGGTAGAAGTCTTAAAAGACGCGGACAAATAAAAAAGCCCGTTTCGGGGAACGTGTGACAAACTGACCGAAACGGGAGAGCGCGGAGGGGTAACGCTTGCCGCCCCTCTTGCGCCTATATGATAGCATGGCGAGCGCAAAAAGTCAATAGCTTTTTGAAAAATTATTTTGTATCTTTTGGGGCGTTTAGTTTTGATTTATGAGCGGCCGCGCCCGTTGGCTTTCTGTCGATCTCTTCCAGCTCGGAAACATCACAAACGCCGCCGGCGAGGGTTTGCCCGTTTTCGTCAATAAAGGCCGAAACATAACGAACGCCCAGAGCGTCAGCAATGCGGATCAAATCCGCTTGCGTCAATCCCGTTTTCTTATTCAATAATGATTGAAAATTTGCGGGAGTTAAGTTTAAGCGGCGCGCAAGTTCCGCATCGCTTTTGATGTCTTTTAATGCTCTTATTATGTTTATTTCTTTATGTTTAATCATTGCGGCAATATTATATTAAATTTTTCTTATTTTGTCAATAGTGTAAAGAAAAAAATATTAAAATCTTATAAATTATTTTTAAGTTTTTATATAAGTTTGCTTGACATTATACTAAATATTTAGTATAATATAAGTACAAAGAACGAAAGAGGGCGAACGCCCAAAGGAGATTAAAAGATGAAGCGCATCGATCTATTAGACATCATCAGGAACGGCGGCGCGACACTGGACGCAAGCGGGGCGGCGGTTGATTTTCGGCGCGGCTATCAGGTCAGCAAGCGCAACAATTTGCAATTGCTTCTCTTATGTGTACAGCCGTTTTGGATCATGTTTTTTGCTCGCATCTATTGCTGCTTTACGCAGCCTGAATAAAAAGGAGCGCCCTCGCGCTCCTTCGATCAATCTGCAACAAAATCGCGAAACACCTGCATCATCTCGTCGGAAACGACGTGCTCGATGCGGCAGGCGTTTTCTTCCGCGAGGACCGGATCCGCCCCCAGCTTTTCGAGCGCCTTGGTGAGCGTCCGATGCCGTTCGTAGATACCCTCCGCCTTTTTACGCCCCGCATCGGTAAACGCAATGTTGCCCGTGACGGGGTCAATATCGATATACCCCCTCTTTTTTAACAGATTGACGCCGCGCGAGACGCTCGATTTGACGTATCCGAGCGCTTCGCACACATCCACGGCGCGCACATTGGCCGAACTGTTGTGCAGTAAAAGGATCGTTTCCAAATACATCTCCTCCGATTCGCGCGTCCGCTTGATGCTCATAGCGTGTTCCTCCCGTGTTTTCCTAAAATTATACTTCGTTTTTCCCAAAAAGTAAAGGGAACCGGCGCCCTTGCGGAATGGCCGCCCGTTTACGGATTCAGCCGCGCCCGCTCAGCCGAGGGCGACGTCGAGCGCCATCATCACGGCAAAGCCGACCATCGAGCCCCACGTACCGAAGTGCGGATGCTCGGAGAGATGCGCCGCAGGGATGAGATCTTCGACGACGACAAAGATCATCGCGCCCGCAGCAAACGCCAAAAACCACGGCTGCGCCGCCGCGAGGTTGGCCGCGAGGAAATAGCCGACGACGGCGAACACGGGTTCGACCGCGCCGCTGCCCGCGCCATAGAGAAAGGCTTTGAGGCGGCTGCCCGTGACCGCCCGCATGGGCAGAGCTACAGCGGCCCCTTCCGGGAAATTTTGAATGGCCATGCCGATCGCGAGGCCCAAAGCGGACACAAGAGCGCCCTGCCCGCCGGCGGCCGCCGCGGCCCCAAACGCAAAGCCGACCGCCAATCCCTCCGGAATGTTGTGAATGGTGACGGCAAAGAAGAGTTTTGCCGGCTTTTTCAGATGGCTGGGCGGTCCCTCTTCCTCGCCCGTCCCCTGATGAAGGTGCGGGATCAGCTTATCGATGGCCACCAAAAATGCGCCGCCGAGCAAAAAGCCCGCCACGGCGGGAACGAGGCTCCATGCGCCGTACGTTTCTTCTGCCCCGTCGATGGCGGGGATCAGCAGTGACCAAACGGACGCCGCCACCATGACGCCGGAGGCGAACCCCAAAAAGAGAGTGTTCAGCCTGCCGGACAGCTCCCTCTTAAAAAAGAACACGAGCGCGGCCCCCGCCGCCGTCGCAAGAAAAATAATGCTAAACCCGAGGACTTTCATTGCCGTTGGATCCATATCCCCCTCCTCCCGGCCCCGCCCGAATCTGGGGCGTCTCTGTCTCATTATACCCGACCGAACGGCAAATTGCAACCGATTTAAGGCAACTCAATCCCCGACAAAAGCAACGAAATACTGGCCCGCGCATTCGACAAAAGAATATCGGCTTCAGCCCGCTCCACAGCAAAATCGCCTTTGGGCGGCAAAAAGGTAAGCCAGCTCGCCACCTTTGATCGGCGTCCTTTCCCCGAAATTGAAATTTTGATCTGCCGCATATAGAGCTACACGTGCTGACGGCGCACCATTATATACCGGCAGGACCGCAATGCGTTTCTTCCTCCGCACGCGCCGCCTCTTTGACCATCGGACAGACACATCGCCACCCATCCGATCGGATACTATATGCGCACGGCCGTCAAAAATGCCCGCTGCAAATTTAAAAGAAGGAAAGCTGTTTATAAACGGGTGCGGGGGCCGGCTTTTCCCATCTGACTTCGGCAGGAAGCTCCGCCAGGAAGGGGGAACGATTTCCGCTCGTGGTAATGACAAGCTCCTCTTGCGCGCGCGTGATGCCCACATAGAAGAGCCTTCTCTCTTCCCGTACGTCCGTTGCACCGGCCGACGAGAGCGGGAGCAGCTTTTCGTTTGCGCCGCAGAGAAAAACGGCGGGAAATTCCAGCCCCTTCGCACCGTGCAGCGTCGTGAGGCGAACGGCACCGCCGTCCGTGTTCCCGACGGGGAGAGAGACGTCGCCCTCGGTCCCCAGTTGCATTGCCCTCAAAAAATCGGGCAGGTCGGCATACCGTGCAGCATCGATCAGCTGATCGAACGCGCGAGACTGAATGTGCATATATTCGCGCCAAGCCGCGAGGAGCTTGCGCGGGCGGATGTGCAGCTGCGGCAAAAACAGTTCCTTTGCACGGGAAAAATTCTCCTTTCCGCCCATCCATTCCTCCGCCTGGGCATTTTCCTTCCCTCCGCAGAGCGTGCCGAAGAAGGCCAGCGTTCCGCTCACCTCGGGCGCTTCGAGAAATTCGCGCTCACCGGAAAGGAGACAGGGGATCCCCTCCCGCCGCAGGCACTGTTCGATCACCCGCAACATCCGATGCGTACGCGCGAGAACGGCGATCTCGCCGAACGTGCGCACCTTTTCTTCCCGTCCCTTTCCGAGCATATCCAATCCGCCCACCATGCGAGCGATCTCTTTGGAGATAAAGATCCCCTCCGACAGTTCGGAGGCACATTCGGCCACGCGCACGGCAGGCCCTGCGCCCTTTACGGGCAAAAGAGTGTGCTCGCCTCCGTTTGCCGCGATCGCGCTCAGCGCACAGCCGAGGATCTGCGGCGTCGAGCGGTAGCTTTCGGTAAGGCGCACCTCTGCCATAGCGGGAAAATCCCCTTTCAGTTTTTCAAAGCACTCTGCTGCGGCGCCGCGGAATGAATAAATGGATTGATCGGGATCGCCGATGACGAACAGCTTTCCGCCCCGCGACCACTTGCGGACGAGTTCGTACTGGACCGGGTTGACATCCTGAAATTCGTCGACGTGCAGCCAGCCGAAGGGCGCGCTCTCCCTTTCCAGGGCGAGGGAAAGCAGGTCGTCATAATCGACGACACCCGCTTCGCACAGGCGGTCGCAGTAGGCGGCGACGCCCTCCGTCCGTTCCCCATTACCGTTTTTGTAGGCCGATACGTCGCGCAGCAGCTGCCGCGGCGAACACTTGAGCCCGAGGGAAGAGACTGTTTCCCCTGCAAGCCTGAGTTGGAGCGCGCGTTCGGCCAGGGCGACCTCTCCCCGCAGCATCGAATAGCAGATGGAGTGAAAGGTCCCCACCGTTATTTTTTCTGCATGCTTGACACGGGCGCGCAAGCGCCCGCGCATTTCTTCGGCCGCACGCACCGTGAAGGTAACGGCGCAGATTTTCTCCGGCTTTACGCCGCTCTCGACGAGGCGGGCGATGCGTTCGGTCAGCGTAAAGGTCTTCCCCGTACCGGGACCGGCGATGACCGCCGTAACGGGTGCCTCGCTCCGTGCCGCAGCTTGCTGCGCGGCATTGCAGCCCCTTTGCCGCGGGACAGCATCCCGCTCCGCCTCTCCGCCCTCTTTCGGGGAAAGGGGGGCCGACTCGGACGCAGACGGCCGCAAAGGAACGGCAGCGCCGGCCGCGACCTCGTTCAAAAAAGAGAGCTGCCCGCTCGCATTTTTCAGCTCGCCGGGCGTGAAAAGGGCAATTTTGCCGTATTCGCCGTCATAACCGGCGCTCTTGATCACCCTGCCCTCACGCAGACGGCGTATACCCTCGGCAAGGCGGTCCCCGCCGACGCTTTCGATGTCGCCATAAGAAACTTCCCGCAGGATATGCGCTTCCGTGCCGAGTTCCTGTAACAGCTTAAGATACAGCCGTTCCGCCCTGCTCCCGCCCGAGGAGATCCCCAGCGACGCGCCGATGACCTCGGGCAGAGGCATGAGATGCTCGAAGGGCTTTGCGTTTTCGGGGACAAAATCTTCTGGGCGGGAAGCGAGCTGTTCGAGCCGGTGCAGGACGCCGACCGTAATTTTTTTGCCGCAGACGGGGCATTTTCCGCCATATTTTTCCGTCTCCTGCGGAGTGAGGCAAAGACGGCAGTTCCGATGTCCGTCCAAATGATACTTCCCCTCCTCGGGGTAAAATTCCAGTGTACCGGCAAATCCCTCCCCCGTTTCCAACGCTCGCTTCAGTGCCGGATAGGAAAGTTCTGCCGCAATCAGGTTGCTCTCCCTCCCCAGCTTTGCGGGAGAGTGCGCATCCGAATTGGACACCATCGTATAGCCGTCAAGCATGGGGACCCGGCGGTTCATCAGCGGGTCGGAGGACAGCCCCGTTTCCAATGCGCGAATATGCGGCGATAAATCGCCGAAACACTCTTCGAGGCATTCAAACCCGGAAAAGGCGCCGAACAGCGAAAAATGCGGCGTCCAAATATGCGCCGGGATAAAGATCGCCTCCGGACAGACATCGAGCGTGATGGCGAGAAGGTCCTTGGAGGAAAGCCCCAAAATAGGTCTCCCGTCTGAA
Source organism: Candidatus Borkfalkia avistercoris (assembly GCA_019115995.1). Taxonomy (GTDB): domain Bacteria; phylum Bacillota; class Clostridia; order Christensenellales; family Borkfalkiaceae; genus Borkfalkia; species Borkfalkia avistercoris. Next base: position 6,581 of record DXCL01000033.1, on the reverse strand, counting down.
CGGATGTTGCCGATGGTCTCCATCTTAAAGGAGAGCCGCTCTGCCGCATCGAGGGAGGGAAGCAGGATGACGTTATGAACTTTACGCACCTTGCCGTCCTGCTTGTAAATGCAGCTGATCTCCCCCGAAACGACGAAGCGCGGAGAGATCGGCAGCTCGAACAAGTCGTGCAGACGCGCTCCCTCTTGAATGCGGTACAATCCCTCTTCGGCCGGTTCGAGCGTCTCTGAAAGTTCCTGCCGCCAAACCGGATGGGTGAAATCGCCGGTGCCGACAAGCCCGATCCCCTTGCGGCGCGCCCACAGATCGAGGTGCGGGATGTCCGCATCTCTGCCTGTCGCGCGCGAATATTTGGAATGAATGTGCAGATCTGCTAAATACATGCTTTTATTATACCGCCAGATCCGACATTTGTAAACAAAAAAGGACAAAATCACGCGGCTGCCCGATAAAATCCGAGCTGCCCGAACGCTATACCCATGTTCAGGCTGAATCGTACCCCCCGGCTATTGATTGGGCCCTTTCGATTTTGCCAAAAAATAAATCCATGGCATTTGCGCCACGGATTATCTATTGCCGGTTCACCCTACACTTTCCAAAATAGCGTTTCAAGCTGAACCCGAATTCTGCAGAAAAGGGACCTACGCACGGCATCCTCCCCGCTGCCGTAAAGAATATCGGTTTTCCCGGCATGCACTCGACGGGTCTATCGCAGAAAATATTCTCGCACGAGTTCCTTGCCGCCGCACTTTGCGACGATCCCGTTCTCGATGAGGTACGCCTTATCGCACAGGGCCTCGGCACAGCGCACGTCGTGGGTGATAGTTATCATTGTATTGCCTGACTGCATGTGCAGTTTGTTTAATATCTCCACCAAAGCGCAAAGTCCGTCGTAGTCCTGCCCCACCGTCGGCTCGTCCAAAAGCAAAACTTCCGGCTCGCATGCTGCAACTGCCGCGATGGAAACGCGCCGCTTCTGCCCTTCGGAGAGGGACTGCGGATGGCGATCCCAAAGGTGCTTTACGCCGAACAGTTCGGCAATTTCCGCGGCGTATTCTTCACTCTTTGCGCCGAAAGAGATCTCCTGCCGCACGGTGGGCATGAAGAGCTGGTAATCGGGGTTCTGGTATACGACGCCCACCTTTTTATACCATGCCTTGCTGCCCTTCGGCTTCTGTTTGAATTTTTCGTCTATGTACTGCGTGATAGCACCGCCCGTGGGCCGATACAGCCGCGCGATCAGGCGCAAAAGCGTCGTCTTTCCGCAGCCGTTTTCGCCGAGAAGGACTGTCCTGCCTCCCTTCGGGATTTCGAGCGTTAAATTTTTGAGAATTTCGCGCTCTTTTTTGACCGAAAAGGCGATGTTTTCAAGTTTGAAGAGCGGCTCGTTGCCCGTAAACGCCGGGCAACTATCCTCGATTTTCGCCGTCTGCTGCATGAGGTATTCCTGCCTGTTTTCGACCTTTTTTACCGTTTGATTGCCGATGTGCCAGACGATATCGACGAAGGACAGGACCATATCGAGGCGGTGCTCGATGACGACAACGCAGTACCCCGCCTTTGCCAGTGAGCGCAGCGTGCCCATCAAGAGCTTTGCGCCGTCCTTATCGAGGTTGGCGAGCGGCTCGTCGAGGATGATGATCTTCTGCCCCATAGCGAGCGTGCTTGCCGTAATCAGCCGCTGTTTCTGCCCGCCGGACAGCGTGCGGCACTTCCACTGCGGCTCCAGCTTCATGAGACTGCAGACGATCTCGATCTGCTTTTGTATCTTTTCGGGCGGGAAGGCGAGATTCTCGCAGCCGAACGCGATCTCGTCCTCTACAATTTTCTGAATGATTTGCTCGTCCGCATTTTGCAATACGACGCCCACCTTACGGCAGATGTCGCCCATCTTTTTGCCCCTGATGCTCTCGCCGCCGACGAGCACCTCGCCCGAAAGTTCGCCGTAATTGACGTTGGGAATGATGCCGCTGACGATGTACATGAGCGTGCTTTTTCCCTCGCCCGAATGGCCGGAAAGCAAGGTAACTTCCCCATATTCGGCGGCAAAGTCCGTATTTTCGAGGATCTTCGTCTTTCCGTCGTAGGAAAAATTTACTTGTTTGAATTCGATCGCGCTCATAATACGATCACCAGAACCGCGCCCGCGATCAGACCAAGTACAAACACAATGTCTGACAGCGCGATTTTTTCCTTTTTATAGATGGTATAGCGCACCTTTCCGAGCGCAAAGCCGCGCGTCTCCACGGAGAGCGCGAGCGTATCCGAAATGTTGACGAGCCGCATGACGAGCGGAACGAGGAATGCCCTGTATAATATCTTTGGATTGAGAACGCTGCCTGCGCCGCGTGTCTTCATCGCCTCGCGCACGCGTTTGATCTCCCCTTTGAGCATGGGAACGAACGACATGGCGATCAACATGCCGAGCGTGACCGAGCGCGGCGTATGCACCTGCGAAAGGCAGCGCGTCATTCTTACTGGCGTCGTGGACATGCCGGGCACAATGGCGAGGAACACCGCGCCGAAGCGGTTCGCCATGGCCCAGCCCGAATTTACCGTACCCGTCGCGCCGTAGAATATCCCGAAAAAGATTCCCGCCACGATAAGAAACATGGGCAGCGTGTGCAGGCAGGACTTCCAGCACCCGAACAGCAGCAGCCACACGAACACCGCGGCGAGAAAAATCGAGCAGGCGAGCAGTTCCCGTGCCATGACGAGGCCGAACACGATGATGAACAGCCCCGCAAGAATGGCGACGAGCGGATAGAGTTTTTTGTTCCACAGAGCCATTACTTTTTCATGACTCCCGATTTTTTCAGTTCGCGCGAAATGATGACGCCGATGAGCGCGCCGACAAAGCAAATCGCCAGAACCGCGATGCTCATGCCGACCGCCATACCCGCGGAGGAACCGATGAAGGCGTTGACCGCCTGCCCTTCTTTGCCCGTCCATGAATACAGGAAACGATAGTATATGTACAAAAACGGCAGCGTGACGGGGAAATAGATCGTTCCCGCAAACAGGCAGGCGCCGTCCTTTTGGTAGCCGCGGAAGATCAAAAGAACGAGCCCTTCGGCAATGACCGCACAGAGGAGAATGCAAACGAACATAACAGTATTCATGAATACAAGCACCACGCCGCAGCAGAGCGACATAAACAGCAGCGCGCCGGGCTTTCTCACCTTCATCATGCCGATGACGGGAAAGATGGAAAACTGCAGTCCGAGGCAGACTTGTATGATGCCGAATACGGGAATTTGCCCGACGAGCGGCATGATCGCGCCCGTTACCAGCATACACGCCGCCATGATGGCGAGGAACACGATGTCCTTAATCTTATATTTACGGAAAATTTTGTTTTCGCCGTCCGCTTCTTGCTTGACGGGACCATTCTCTTTTTCTTCGGCGGGCGCGGCAGCAACAATTTCCTCCGTGTTGGCGATGAGCGCCTGGACTGCCTGCTCTTCAACCTTTTTTTCTTCCTGATTCATAAATACCTCACTTTACACAAGCTGCAGAGATGCGAGCAAGACAAGGAACGCGCGGATTTGCGAGGGTCGTGTACAAAGACATACCGGACCCGGAGCAAAGCACTAACGCGATACCATATTGCGACGTATATATGCCATTTTACGCCTCACTCATAACGCCGTTTTCTACGCGGTAGATCCTGTCCGCGATCGCCATGGTGGACTCCCTGTGCGATACGAGGATAATGCTCTTTTTGCTCTTCTGTTCAGCGAGGGATTTTAAGATCATCCCCTCGTTGATGGAATCGACGTTGCTCGTCGGTTCGTCCAGCAGAATGAGTTGGCTGCCTTTGAGGAACGCGCGGGCAAGCCCTATCCTCTGTTTTTCGCCCGCCGAGAGATTGTCGCCCATTGCACCCACCTGCGTCTTATAACCGTCCGGCAAGGTCATGATAAAGTCATGCACCGACGCCATTTTGCACGCCCTTTCGATCTCTTCCTGCGTGGCGGAAGGCTTGGCGATGCGAAGGTTTTCTTCGATACTCTCGTCAAAGAGATAGGTCGTCTGCGAGACCATCGTCACATTGTCCAAAAGATTATCCGAGTCGATTTGATCGACGTCAATGCCGTTATAATTGATTTCGCCCTTGTCCTTTTCCCAGAATCGGAGCAGGAGTTTTAAGAAGGTCGATTTCCCGCAGCCGCTTTTCCCCACGATGCCGATGATCTCGCCCTTGTCCGCGTGCATGCACACATCTTGGAGAACGGGCGCATTCTTCTCATACGCGAACGAAAGGTCTTTGACGTTCAGGTTTTCGTAATCGAATGTCTTTCCGTTCTTTATAGGTGTGACCGCAGGCTTTTCTTCCAAAAGGTTGAGAACCCTGTCGCCGCTGGCAAAGGTCTGCGTGAGGTTGCCGGGCAACGCCGACACCGCGAGTACGGGGCCAAAACTGCCGAAGATCGTCACTACGCCGATGAGCATCCTGCCGAGGTCGAGCATCTCAAAATGTACGAGCAAGATACCGGCAATCAGCGAAATGACAATAAACAGCGTGACCATGAGTTCGGTCGCGGCACTTGCCTTTGTGATGCCGTTTTTCATCTTCTTCGTCTCTTTCAAAAGAATATCCGAACGGCGGTTGACCTCCCCTTCCCTGTCCTTTTCGGCATTGTTCAGAACAACGTCTTTAATGCCCTTGATGCTGTCAAGGAAGTAAGCGTTGAACGAGGCGAACTCCCTGCGATAGTTCACGCCCGACGCTTTGAGTTTGCCCGACGAGATAAGCGGCACAATGATACCAATGACGACATAGCCCAAGAGCGCGACGAGCGCGAGATACCAGCTTGAAACAAAGCCAACAAAGAGGAACACCGCCAAAGATACCAATACCGCAATGCAGATCGGGCTGATGGTGTGCGCATAGAACACTTCCAGCGTTTCAATATCCGAAGTGATCATGGCGATAATACTGCCCTTCTGCTTGCTTTCCAGCTTTGCAGGACAGAGCACGCGGAGTGCGCCGAAAATTTTATCGCGCAGCACCGCAAGCAGTTTGAATGCGATGTAGTGGTTGGAATACTGTTCCAAATACCGAAGTCCGCCGCGAATGACGCCGCAGCCGACGGCAAGGCCGATGATCCAGCCCCATGAGAGCGGGATCTCCGCACATAAGCCCAATATACCAAGCGCCTTTGCTACGCCCGTCGCGCCGAATACGGTCACACCCATCGCCGCGATGAAGCCAACCGAACCGTTGATGACGGCGAGGATCATGATATACGAGAGAGAGCCGAGCAGGACGATGAAACTCGCCATGATTTTTGCGCCGCTTCTGCGAAGTTTTGCTTTCATAATTCACGCTCCTTTACACATGCGCCGTATGGAAAACAGTTGCGCGCCAGACGAGGAGCGCGCGTAAGCGACGACGGGAGTGTACAAAGATGTACATGACCGAGGAGAGCGCAAGCGCGACAAAGTATCGCGCGATAAATGTTTTTCATACGCTCACCTCCGCGGTCGCGCCGGTGACTTCTTTATACCCCTCTTCCAACGCTTTCTGCGTGTTGAACAGCTTTGCATAGCCGCCCTGTGCGCTCATCAGCTGCGCATGGCTGCCGCTTTCCTTTACTTCCCCTTCTTCCATATAGTAGATATTGTCCGCGGGGACGACGTTTGCGAGGCGGTGCGAGATGACGATGACGTTTTTTTCTCGGCTCATCGCCTTGATATTGTCCATAATGATGGCTTCGCTCTCGATGTCGATATTGCTCGTTGCCTCGTCAAAGACGTAGATGTCTTTGTCCGCTACGAGGTTGACCGCAAGCGCCAGCCGCTGTTTTTGCCCGCCCGAAATGTTGTTGGCATCCTCTGTAATGACCTTATCCAGCCCGCCGTTCTCCTTTATGAAGTCTGCGAGATTGACAGCCTCTAACGCTGCCCAGATCTCCTCGTCGCTCGCGTTCTTCTTTGCAAGTTCAAAGTTGGCGCGCACGGTGTCGTTAAAAATATAAGTGTTATAGGAAACGGACGCGAAATGCGAATAGTACGACTCGCGCGTAACGTTCTCCAAAACTTCACCCCCGACGGTTACGTTGCCGGCTTTCGGACGATACGCGCCGACGAGCATATTGACTACGGTGCTCTTTCCGCAGCCGCTTCTTCCCACGATTGCGGTCATTCCTTTTTCGGGGAAAGTCATACTCACGTTTTCAAGCACGTCGCGCTTGCCGTCGTAGGAGAAAGTCACGCCGTTTAATTTGAGTTCTGTACCGCTTACTTCGTTTTTGCCCCATACGGGATCGGGAACGTTCAGAAGAGAGATTATCTTTCTGCCCGCGCTCGCGCCGTTCATGGCGACGTGGAAAGCCGAACCGAGCGAACGGAGCGGCAGGAAAAACTCCACCGCCACGAGAATGAGAAAGAGCGCCGACGCGGGAGCCAGCCAGCCGTTCATAAGCCCGACGATGGAGAGCGCGATGCCCGCGCCCGCGCCGCCGTATGCCACCAAATCCATGATGGTGGTACTTGCAAGCTGCATGACAAGCACCTTCATCGTGATCTTGCGGAACTCCTCCGCGCTCGCGTTCATCTTGACGTGGCGGGCGGCG
>DXCL01000003.1 GCA_019115995.1 Candidatus Borkfalkia avistercoris | reverse complement strand
GCGCCCGTCCGCCGTCTGCAACTCGTTTTGAGCCTTGTTGCTCTTTGCCACGATAAACTGCGAAAGGAACATCGTGCCGATGGAGATGACGATGAGCACGTAATACCCGTTCGCCGCTCCCTTTTCGTAGGAGAGGTTCGCCGTCACTTCCTCGTAAAAGTCGGAGGTGATCTCCACGTTCACGCGGCTTGCCGAACTTCTGAAATCGTCGTAGCCCTGTACCGGGTGATTGTACGAAACGTCGGGAAGCCAGATGTTTTTCACCCACAAAAAGCCCTGTTTGTTCTGGTCGTAATAACTTTCCGCCGCTTCTCTGCCCGCCTGTTTTACGTATTCCTCCGCAACCATGTCGTCCGTCCAGGGCGTGTCGTCTTCGGCGTGCGCGTCGCGTATCGCCTGTATCGCCGCCTGCACGTTTTCGTCTGAGGAAGACAAAACCGCCTGCGTCTGGATATAGTAAGAAGACGTGACCTCGACCGCGCTCCAATCGATGGAAGATACGTCTATATTCGCGTCCGTCGTGTAAAAGTTCTGAAGATCTGTATACGCCACGAAGCTCTGCTCGTCGAAATACGTAACCGTCTTCGTCACGCGGTAGAGGGGATTACCTTCCTCGTCCGTCTGCTGCACGCCGTCCAATACGTAAGGAGTAACGTCTGAAACGCTTTCCGTTCCCTCGTCGGGCGCAAAAGCGACGATCGCCTCCGAATAGGCGTTTGCCATGCCGTTGTACACGCGCACGTTGGAATATTGGGAATAAGAGGTGAACGCGCCGAGCACGAAGAAGAAGATGACCAGCGTAACGATCATGGGAAGACAGGCGCCGAACATGGAGTAGCCGTTCTTTTTGTACAGCTCCATCATCTTCATGTTGTACGCCTGCTGGTCGTTTTGGTACTGCTTTTGCAGTTTTTCCAGCTGCGGGCGCATTTTTTCCATCTTCAAGCTGTTTTTGCGCATCTTCGACTTGGAATACACGTCGAGCGGCAGCGTGATAAGCTTCAAGACAAGCGTGAACACGATGATCCCGAGCCCGACGTAACTGCCGAACAGCTCGATGATCCAGCGCACGATCTGGCCGATCCAGTTGAGCCCGCCGGCCCCTTCGATGAAAAACAGTTCGATGGAGTTTGACGTCACCATCGAGGAAAGTATCTCTAACATTGGCTATTTACCGAAAAAAAATCAATATAACCACCGCACCTTGAAATAATTTTCGGGCACGGGGTCGTAGCCTCCCTTAGAAAAGGGGTTGCAACGCAAAATCCGCCACGAACCGAGCAGAATGCCCACGATCACGCCGTGATTGTTGATCGCTTCGAGCATATACTGCGAACAGGTAGGGCGGTAAAGGCACGTCTTTTTGGAAAAATATTTCTGGTAAAAGACGATCGCGTGCATGAGAAACATCTTGATATACGGCTTAAAGACGTATTTTCTCAGGTTTTTGAAAAATTTTCTGACCTCTTCCTTTTTCATAGAAGAAGCCCCTCTTTTTTCAGTGAGGAGCAAAGGCTCCTGTAAAACTTGTCCAAAGAATACTCTTCCGACTGTTTCGGAATGAGTATAAAAGCATAGTTTCCTTTTATTTTCGGCAAAACGGCGCGGAACGCTTCTCTCAAAAGCCTCTTTATACGGTTTCTCTTTACGCTTTTGCCGTGCTTTTTGCTCACGCAGATCCCGAGCCTTATATCCTTAGCCGGCAAATACAGCACAATTAAAGCAGGGGAAAAAGCTTTTTTTCCCCTCGCAAACAATTTCTGAAAATCGCTGTTTTTCTTTAATCTCGTATACAAGACGCACCTTTTCAGCAAATTCAGGCGGAAATTTTCTTTCTGCCCTTGTCTCTCCTTCTTTTCAGGGTCTTTCTGCCGCCCTGCGCCTTCATTCTCTGGCGGAATCCGTGCACTTTGCTTCTCTGCCTCTTTTTCGGCTGATATGTTCTCTTCATTTTAACGAAATTCTCCTATTTTAATATGGTACGAACTGTATTATACATAAAAATCCGCACGGCTGTCAACCGTTTTTATGCCGTTGTGCGCACGGGAAGTATCAAATAAAGGAAAGATTCTCCCTCCGCGGGCACGATGATGCAGGGCGAAACCGCTCCGTTAAAGGAGATGCGCACCGTTTCTTCGGAAATCGCGGAAAGGCATTCCCCGATATACTTGCTGTTGAGGGAAATTGTCACGTCTTTTCCTTCCAGCATCACGGGAACGCTCTCGTCCACTCTCCCGATCATGGTGTTGGAGGTGATCGCCATGCTTCCCTCCTTTATGTCAAAGGTGAGAATGCTGTTTTTATCCGTTCTTGCCAGAACGGAAGCGCGGTCAACGCTTTCTCCGAGCACGTTTTTGTTCACAACGATCTCGCTCGCAAAATTTTTGGGCACGATGTTGGAAACGTTTATAAATTCCCCCTCGTACAGGCGGCTGGTGAGAACGGTGTCTTCAATGCTCACCAAAAGCATGTTCTTCTGCACGTATATTTCAAGCTCTGTATCGTCCGCGGAGATCATTCTCCCGATCTCGTTGAGCGTCCTGGCGGGGCAGATGATCTTCACGTCTCCGTTCATGGAGGTCAGATTTTTCCGCGCGATCGCCATGCGGTAGCCGTCCAGCGCGGTAAACGTAACTTTCCCCTCGCTCGCCTCGATCAGGCACCCTTTGAGCACGGGGCGGGAATCGTCCTGCGCGCAGCAGAAAGTCGTTTTCGCGATGAGATCTTTCAGATCCTTCGCCACCACGGAAAAGCGGGTCTCGTTGATGCTCATGTCTATCGCGGGAAAATCCTCCGCGGGAAGTACCTGTATGCTGCTTTCGGAATCCCCGTATTTTATGTCGAGCTTTTCGCTCTCGCAGCTGAGCGTGATCTGCGCGTTTTCCAGTTTTTTGATGAAATCGGAAAAGTACTTTCCGGGAACGCACACGGCGCCCTCTTCCAAAACCTCCGCCTTTATCTTCTTTTCGATGGCTATCTCCCCGTCCGTCGCCAAGAGGGTCAAAACATCGTTTTCCGCCGAAACTTTTATGGATTCCAATATAGGATTCGTCGTTTTCGTGCTGCACGCCTTTACGACTTTCATGACCGCGTCAGAAAGTTCTATGCCTTCGCAAATGATCTTCATGAGCTTCCTCCGAAAAATATTTCCCGTGCCCTTATGCCGGAAAGATTTAAATTTAAATTTTTTTTATTTTAAATGTTATATTTAATAATAGGCTCTGTTGATTTGTGGATAAGAGGGTACGCTACTCCTCGTTTTCCTAACATTATATATAAAATAAGCGGAAAAAGCAAGCGGCTGACCCAAAAAAGCGTGTGGATAAGGTCGGAAAATTTTGTTGAAGAAACGGTGGAACAAAAGTGGAAGAATTCCGTTTTTGTGGGTAACTTTTCAGAAGAGAAAAGAGTAAGGAAGAAGAAACAAGAAAAAATAAGAGAAAAATGTTGAGTTGTTCAGAAAGTTGTGCACAATGTGGAAAAACAAATTCTTTATAAGTGCAGAACTCTGCACGGCAAAAATATTGCTTCCGCAAAAAATTTGTGCTATAATCGCGTTGATGGAAAACGCGTACGAAAAATATGAAAAACTGATAACGGAAGGGGAAACGGGCGAAAAATTTTCGGCGTTTTACGATCTTCTTCTGAAATACAACGCGATGTTCAACCTTACGCGCATCACGGGAGAGGAAGACTGCCGCGTCAAACATTTTTTTGACAGCCTCGCGGGAGAAAAATATTTTCCGCACGGGGCCGCCGTCGCGGAGATCGGCTCGGGAGGAGGGTTCCCTTCCGTTCCCCTGATGATCGTCCGGCCCGACCTTCGCTTTACGCTGATCGAATCGGTCGGAAAAAAATGTTCCTTTTTGAGGGAAGCGGTAAAAGAACTCGGCCTGAACGCGAACGTGGTGCAGGCGCGCGCGGAAGATCTCGCAAGGCAGGAGGATTTCCGCGAAAAATTCGGCGTGTGCTGCGCCCGCGCCGTGGCAAGGCTGAACACGCTTGCGGAATATTGCGTTCCCTTCGTAAAAAAAGGAGGGCTTTTCGTCGCCTATAAAGGAAAGGCGGAGGAAGAGTTAAAAGAGGCGGAAAGAGCTTTCGGCGTGCTCGGCATAAAGCTTTCCTCCGCGGAAAAATATTCCCTCCCCTTCGGGGAGGGCGAAAGAACGCTCGTCGTAGCGGAAAAAATAAAGCCTACGCCGCCCGCGTATCCGCGGGGCAGGGGAAAGGAAAGGAGCAGTCCGCTGTGAAGTGCGCGCTTACCGGGCACCGCGTTCTGGAAAAAAATTTTTCCCTTACCGCGCTCGAAGAAAAACTTACGGAGATCATAGAAAGCGGAGCCGGCACCTTTTACTGCGGCATGGCGCTCGGGTTCGACCTCGCCTGCCTCGGGATACTTGCCTCTCTCAAACGGGAAAGACCCCTGCGGTTGGTGGCGTGCGTGCCCTGCGCCGACCAGAGCGCGCGCTATCCGTACGAAATGCGCCGCCTGTACGAGGAACTTTTGGAAGAGTGCGACGAAAAGATCGTGTTGCACGAGCATTACGAAGAGGGCTGCATGTTCGAGCGGAACCGCCGCATGGTGGACGAATGCGACCTGGTTTTCGCCTATCTCTACGCGAAGCGCGGGGGCACCTATTACACCGTGCGCTATGCGGAAAAGAAGGGCAAGAGGATAATTTTTTATTAAAAAAAGGGGCGGCGGGCCGTTGCAGCCGGAGCGCAAAAAAAGCTCTCTTTTTTTTTGCAGATTTTTGTGATAAAACAATGCGAGGAAAAAAGGGAGAAAAGGGCATATTTTGCTTGACAATGCCGTAAAAATAGTATAAAATTAACTACGGTTAATAAAATAAGAGATACGGAAATTGCTCCGCATAAAAATTAGGAGGTAAAAGGGCTATGCCGCTGCCGATCGCGCCTGCGGGAGAAGAGCTTACGGTCAAAAAGATCCTTGCGGACGAAAAGAACAAAAGGCATTTTGAAAATTTAGGCATCACCATCGGATCCAAGATCTCGGTGCTTTCGGAGGTAGGAGGAAGCGTCATCATCAAGGTGAAGGAGGGGCGCCTCGCGCTGGACAAAACGCTGGCGATGAAAATATTGGTATAAAAGAGCAAATAAGGCAGGGGAGCCGCGCGGCTCCGTAAAACAAAGAGCCTACAAAAATTAAAAAAAATTCTTTGAAAGAGGGTTTGGAATATGGAAAAAAAACTCAATGAGTTCGCCGTCGGTGAAAAGGGCGTTGTAAAGCGCATCGAGGGCGAAGGAAAGATCAGGCGAAGGCTGTTCGACATGGGCGTTACGCCCGGCGCGGAGATCATGCTCAGAAAGCTCGCGCCGCTCGGCGACCCCGTCGAGGTGAATCTGCGCGGTTACGAGCTGTCTCTCCGCAAAAGCGAGGCTTCCTGTGTGGTCATGGAGGTGAAAGATGCTTAAATTCGCGCTTGCGGGCAACCCGAATTCGGGCAAGACCACCCTGTTCAATTCCCTTACGGGCAGCACGGCGCACGTAGGAAACTGGCCGGGCGTTACGGTAGACAAAAAGGAGGGCGTTTACAAAAAACTCAGCGCCCCCGTTTCCATCGTAGACCTTCCCGGCATCTATTCCCTTTCCCCGTATACGCCCGAAGAGGTCATCTCGCGCAACTTTATCCTCGACGAAAAGCCTGACTGCGTCATCAACATCGTCGACGCGACCAACCTCGAACGCAACCTGTACCTCACCACGCAGATCATGGAAATAGACGTTCCCATGGTCATCGCGCTCAACATGATCGACGTGGTGGAAAAGAGCGGCGGCAAGATCGACGCAAAGAGCCTGGAAAAACGCATCGGCGTTCCCGTGGTGGAAATTTCCGCTCTGAAAGACGAGGGCATCAAGGAGCTCATGGAACGGGCGTACGCCGCCGCGCAGAAAAAGCGCGAGGGCGCCACCGTGCTCAAAGAATCCAGGCTTTCGCACGTGATCGACGACGTGAAGATCGCCTTGAAGGGAAAGGGCGTGGAAAACCCTCTCTTTCATGCGATCAAGCTCACCGAGGGCGACGAGCTTGAAGTGGGCGCGCACCCCGACGAAATGCAGATGGTGGAGGATTTCAAAAAGCAATTCTCCGACGACGTTTTCGAAGGGGATTTCGAGGCAATGGTCGCCGACGCGCGCTATAAATACATATCCGCAAACTTTTCGCAGGCGGTAACGAATAAGGAAAAGTCGGATAAGCTGACAAAGTCGGATAAGGCGGACAGGGTGCTCACGCACCGCATTTGGGGTATTCCCATATTTATCGTCATTCTGTTTGCCATCTTCCATCTGACTTTCGGCGAAGATCTGTTGTATCTCAACGCGATCTTCGGCTTCGCGAAAGACGTTTCTACCGGAAACGAAGTGCTCGACGCGTTTGTAGCAGTGTTTTACAGCTCCGCGGGCATCTCTACGCCCGGCGCGATCCTATTCAATCTGATGGGCTTTATCACCGATCAATTGGGCGGGCTGATCGCGACGGGGCTTGAAAACGCGGGCGCGGCGGTATGGGCGCAGGGCCTTGTGAACGACGGCATCTGGGGCGGCGTTGCGGGCGTTCTGTCTTTCGTGCCGCAGATCCTCGTTTTGTTCCTCTTTATTTCTATTTTGGAAGACTCCGGTTATATGGCGCGCGTCGCGTTCATTCTCGACAGGGCGTTCAGAAAGTTCGGGCTTTCGGGCAGGGCGTTCATTCCCATGATCATGGGCTTCGGCTGCTCGGTACCCGCGGCGGTCAACACCCGAACGCTTGCCGACGAAAAGGAGAGGATCATGACCAACCGCGTCATACCCTTCTTCACCTGCGGCGCAAAGGCTCCCATTCTCGCCGCCGTATGCGGCGGCATCGCGGCGCACTTCACGAACTTACCCGTTTCCGCCGATCTTCTCGTGTTCTGCCTGTACCTGTTCGGCATGGTCATGGCGGTGATCATGGTCATGTTCATGCGCCAGACCTCCATGCGCGGGGAAGTGGCTCCCTTTATCATGGAGCTCCCCGCATACCACGCGCCCCAGTTCCGCAACCTGATGGCGCACCTTTGGGATAAACTCAAACACTACATCAAAAAGGCGTTCACCATCATTCTTGCGTCGTCCATCGTCATCTGGTTCCTCTCCAACTTCAACTGGGAGTGGGAGTGCCTCACGGTCGCGGAAGACGAGATCAGCCGCATGAATGAGAGCATCCTGCACGATATAGGCACCTTCTTCATGTGGATCTGCACCCCGATGGGCTTCGGCTTGCAGCTCGGGCAGTACGGCTGGGTGTTCGTCGTGGCGGCGGTCACCGGCCTCATCGCAAAGGAAAACGTCATCTCCACTTTCTATGTGCTCGCGGGCGCCATCGGCGTCGGAGTGCTCGGCGTGGCGGGGGAAGACGGAGAGAGCGGCATCGGCGTCATCGCGGCGTTCCTCGCCTCGGAAGATGTGGGCATCACCTGGCAGGGTCTGATCGCTTTCTGCGTGTTCAACATGCTCACCGTGCCCTGCTTTGCGGCGGCGGCAACGGTCAGGGCGGAACTTCCCAAAGGAAAATTCCGCTGGACGGTCGCATTCTGGCTGATCACTTCCTTCCTCACGTCTACGGCGATCTACCTCATGTTTACCTGGTGGTGGACGGCGTTCATCGTGGCGGCGCTCATCGCGCTGGTGGTCGCGTACTTCGTTCTGCGCAATAAGGGCAAGATCGACTTCGGAAAGAAAAAGAAGGCGTTAAAAGAGTAAACGATGTTTCCGCAAAAGCGGAGGGAGGCATAAAGCATGCTGTACGGTCTTTTATCGGCGGCGGGAACGGTCATTTCCGTCATTATAGCGGTCGTTGCCGTCGGCATCGTCGTCATGGCGCTCGTTTTGCACTTCGTGCGCAAAAAACAGGGCAAAACCGGCTGCGGGTGCGATTGCTCGGGTTGCGCAGGCTGCACCGCCTGCCGGCCGGAAAAATCGGAAAAAAAGGACGAAAAATGAGCGCCTCCGAAAGGAAAGCGCCCGAAAAAATACGTTTATACGATCTGTGATCTCTGAATAACATAACCTCAAAACAGAGCCCCCGAAAGCAATCTTTCGGGGACTCTGTTTTCCGTATCGTGATTTTTCCGCGGCATGCGCGGTATCAATCGATCTGCAAATAAAAGGCTTTCAGATAGCTCGTTTCCTCCGCGGTGATAAGCGCCGGGTGATCGGGCGCCTGCACCTTCACTTCCAAACACTTCACCCGCCGCCCGCTGGCGCGCGCCGCTTCCGCCAGCGTCTTTTCGAACAGCGGCAGGGTCATATAGTGCGAGCACGAGCAGGTCAAAAGGTATCCGCCCGGCTTTACCAGCTTCATTGCGTTCAGGTTCACGTCGCGGTACCCTCTCGCCGCGTCTTTCACTTCCGCCGCGCTCTTGCAGAATGCGGGCGGATCGAGGATCACAAAGTCGAAAAGCCTTCCTTCTTCGCGGAACCCGCGCAGCGCCTCGAACGCGTCCGCGCAGAGAGTTTTTATGTTGGAAAATCCGTTGAGCGCGGCGTTTTCCCGCACGTTTTGCAGGGCAAATTCGGAAATATCCACCGCGGTAACGCTCTCTGCGCGCGTCGCCGCGTTCAGCGAAAACCCGCCGCTGTTGCAAAAGCAGTCCAAAACGTCTCCCTGCGCATATCTGCGGCAGGCAAAGCGGTTCTCCTTCTGATCGAGAAAGTACCCCGTCTTTTGCCCGCGCTTCACGTCCACCGCCATTCTGATACCGTTTTCTCCGATGAAAATTTTGTCGGGCACGTCGCCGAAAAGCACCCCGCTTTCGAGGGGCAGGCCCTCCTTTTTCCGCACCGCCGCGTCGCCGCGCATGTAAATGCCCTTGGGCGAAAACAGCTCGCACAAACATTCGGCGATCATGTTTTTGCGCATATCCACGCCGAGGGAAAGGCATTCCATGACCAGATACTCCCCGTAGCGGTCTACAATGAGCGCGGGCAGATCGTCCGCTTCGGCAAACGCCATGCGGTAGCAGCCGTCGGCGATCAGTTTTTTCCGCGCCCCGTCCGCCGCGGCGATGCGCTTTAAGTACAGCTCTTTGCCGTCTTCCTCGTTTCCCCGTATAAAAATGCGCACGAGGATCTTGGAAAGGTGGTTGATGTAACCCTTGCCGATAAACCGCCCGTCGTGCGAGCGCACCTCGGCGAGGGCGCCGTTCTTGTCTTTGCCTTCGATCTTTTGCACCTCGTTGGCGTATACCCAGCTGTGCCCGCCGAGAATGCGCTTTTCTTCTCCCTTTTTGAGATATACCGTGTAGGGCATGTTTGCTCTCCCGCTGTTTTTTCTACGATTATACCAAAAACCGCCGCCGAATGCAACCGCGCGGAAGGCGTGCGCGTAAGGCTTGACAAAGATGTATAAATCCTGTAAAATTGTGGCAATGAGAAAAACGGGGTCAAAGTCCGCATATTCCGCGTATTACAGGAATATACATGATGATCGGGGGCGCGTATGCCGGCAAAAGACATTAAAAATCATACCATAAAACAGCTCGAAACTCTCGCGGAGGAGATCAGAAAGGATATCGTATCCAACGTAAAGAACTGCGGGGGGCACCTCTCCTCCAATCTCGGCGCGGTCGAGCTGACGCTTGCCCTTCATAAGGTGTTCGATTTTCCGAAGGATAAGCTCATTTTCGACGTAGGGCATCAGAGTTACACGCATAAACTGCTCACGGGCAGAGATCTTTCCCGGCTTCGCACCAAGGGCGGCGCGAGCGGGTTTCCCGATCCCGAAGAGAGCGAGTACGACGCCTTTGCCGCCGGGCACAGCGGCACTTCCGTGGCGCTCGGTATCGGCTACTGCGCCGCGCGCGATCTGCGTGGCGGAACGGAAAAGGTGGTCTGCCTGATCGGAGACGCTTCCCTCGGCAACGGCGCCGCGCTGGAAAGCATCTTTTCCTCCGAAAAAAAGCCGAAAAATTTTGTCGTCGTTCTCAACGACAACGGCATGTCTATCGACAAAAACGACTCCGCCTTTTTCAAGGCGATCTCCAAGGCGACCGCCAAAAAGCGCTACCGCAAGGTGAACACGGTGCTTTCGCGCACCTTCAAGGAAACGAGCGCCTTCGGAAAATATCTTCGAAAAATCAAGTACAGCGTAAAGGGCTGGCTGAATAAAAACTACTTTTTCGAGCGCTGCGGCTTCAAGTACGTCGGGCCGGTCAACGGGCACGACCTTTCCGAGCTGTGCGCCGTATTGGAAAATATCCGCGGCATCGACGAGCCCGTGCTCCTGCACGCCGTCACCCAGAAGGGAAGGGGATACGCCGCGGCGGAGGAAGACCCTTCCCGCTATCACGGCGTGAGCAAAGACTTTGAAGACAGCGATAACACCTTTTCCGCCGCCCTCGGGAATATTTTGCTCGAACGCGCGCAAAAAGATACCCGCCTGCTCGCCGTTACCGCGGCGATGACGGACGGCGTGGGGCTCGCTTCTTTTGCGGAAAAGTACCCCGACCGCGTGTTTGACGCGGGCATTTGCGAAAGCTTTGCCGTGGCGATGGCCGCAGGCATGGCGAAGGGCGGCATGCGCCCCGTCGTCTGCCTGTATTCCACCTTTTTGCAGCGCGCGTACGATCAGATCGTGGAGGAGGTATGCCTTTCCTCCCTGCCCGTGCTCTTCTGCGTAGACAGGGCGGGGCTCGTCGGTGCGGACGGAAAGACGCACCAGGGGCTGTTCGACGTGTCTCTTCTGCGCGGCATTCCGAATTTATCCGTGTACGCGCCCAAAGACGCCGCCGAATTTGCCGACATATTCGATTACGCCCTGTCCAAAAACGCGCCCGCCGCGATCCGTTATCCCAACGGCGTCGCGCCCGCGCTCGGCGCGCGTACGCAAATTTCCGACGAAACGCTTTGGGAAGTCCTGGAAGAAGGGGAAGATGTCGCCGTGCTCGCCTCGGGCGCGCGCGCCGTTGAGAGGGCGCTGCGCGCGAGGGAGCTCGTGTTTCCCCTGCGCCCCGCGGTGATAAACTGCCGCACGATAAAGCCGCTCGACGAAAAGATGCTCGCCTCTCTTGCGGGCAAAAGGCTCATCGCCTTCGAAGAGGGCTATGCGGAGGGCGGCTTCGGCTCCGCCGCGGCGGAGTTCTTTGCGGAAAGAAACATGCCCGTTTCCCTCAAAATCATGGGTGCGGAAAACACGTTCGTGCCCCACGCGCGCGCGCAGGAACAGGCGGAGGCGCTCCGTCTTTCCGCGCAAGATCTCGCCGCAGAGATAAAAAAACAATTTTCTGAAATGCAGGAGAAATAATGCGAGAGGAAGAAAAAGATCTGCCCGAAGAAGGGCAGCCGTCGCCCGTTACCGACACTGTGCCGTCGCCCGCGGCGGACGCCGCGCAGGCCCCCGCGGGGGAAGAAGTTACGGCGGAAAGCTTGAAATACAAAAACGGCAAAGAGGTCGCAAAGGGCGGGCTTTTGGGCGTGTTTATCGGCCTTGCCGTCATCGTGCCGGGCGTCAGCGGCTCCACCGTCGCCATCATATTCAAGCTGTATCATAAACTGCTCTTTGCCATCGGCAACATCTTCAAAAAATTCAAAAAATGCGCGGCGTTTTTGCTGCCCGTCGTCATCGGGCTCGTCATCGGGTTCGTGGCGGGGTTCTTTGCCATACAGCGCGTGCTCAATGTTGCGCCGTTTACCGTCATAGGGCTGTTTGCGGGGCTGATGCTCGGCGCTTTCCCCGCCGTAAAAGACGAGATCAAGGGGGAAAAGAAGAGCGCGGGCCGCGTTTTGCTGTTCGTTTTGGGGCTGACAGTTCCCATCGTCATAAGCCTCGTTTCCACCCTGTGCGTTGCGGGCGCGCATTCGCTTGAAAATTTGCAGTGGTATCATTACCTGCTGTTTCTCGTGCTCGGGTATATCGTCGCGATCACGCAGATCGTGCCCGGGCTCTCCGCCACCGCCATCTTGATGGTGTTCGGCTATTTTTCCCCGCTGATGGATTCGGTGCACCTTTCCTACTGGCAGGCAAATCCGCAGGTCTTTTTGGTGTATCTGTGCCTCGTGATCGGCTTTGCGGCGGGGCTCGTTACCTTTTCCAAGGCGCTCACGAAAATTTTTGACAGGGCGAAAAAGCCCGCCTTTTTCCTCATAACGGGGCTTTCGCTCGGCTCGGTCGTTACCATGTTTTTCAATCCCGACGTATACGCGGTATATAAAAGCTGGGCGGCGGGTTCGCCTTTCGCGCTCGATCTTTCGCTCGGCATAACGCTCTTTGCCGTCGGGTGCGTCGTCGCCTATCTCTTTGTGCGCTACGAGCGGAAAAAGGGCGGCTGAATTTGCAAAATTTATAAAAATGAAGGGGTCTCCCGTGCGGAGGGCCCTTTTTTCATGCAAAAAACGGCGGACAAGGTGAACGATTCGCGTTTTTTGCGCGGCAGAAAATATTTTTACATAAAATTGCGCGCTTGCGCGCAATTTATAATATTGAAAGGCAGCCCCGCTCCGCGCTTTCGTATTTATTACAACTTTATGACAATTTCCGCGAAAAATTTATACAACTCATTTGTATACTGAAAGCACAAAGTTTGAAGGAGAAAAAAAGAACATGAAAAAGATTCTCATGGCAATTGCAAGCGTGGTTCTCGCTTGCGGCATCGGCTTTGCCGCGATGGGTTGTTCGGAAAAAGGCGACATCGCCAAATATACCCGCGAAGAGGGTTCGGGAACGCGCGACGCGTTCATGGAACTTGCGGGCATCGAGACGATGAGCGACGAAGCGGCGGTCAGCCAGGGCACGGACGCGCTCATGACGGCGGTCGCGGGCAACAAAAAGGCGATCGGTTACGTTTCGCTGGGCTCGGTGAACAGCACCATCAAGAAAGTCAAGATCGAAAACGTGGAAGCGACCGCGGAGAACATCATTGCGGGAACGTACAAGCTTTCCAGACCTTTCAACGTCGCGTATAAACAGGCGACGCTGGATTCCAACGAGACGCTGCAGGAGCTCATGGAGTTCATTTACAGCAAAGAAGGGCAGACGATCGTTTCCGAAGACTATGTGAGCGAAACGCTGGAAACGGCGCCCGTTTATACCGTACCCGAAACGGCACCCACCGCGTCGGTGAAGATCAGCGGTTCCACGTCGGTGACCCCGCTCATGGAAAAACTCGTCGAAGCGTTCTGCGAAGCGAGCGGCGTTGCGGCTTCGAAGATCGAGATCAACGGCAACGGATCGGGCGCAGGCATGACGGACGCGGCGAGCGGCACATCCGATCTCGGCATGGCTTCCCGTGCGGTGAAAGATTCCGAACTTGCGCAGGGCCTTACCGCAAAAGAGATCGCGCTCGACGGCATTGCGATCATCGTCAACACGGCAAACCCCGTAGAAAATCTGACGCTGGCAAATCTCAAAGCCATCTACACGGACGAAGTGAAGAACTGGAGCGATCTGAGCGTTCAGTTCTGATAAAAAAAGGAAATAAAGCGGGGCGGGTTTTTTCGGCCCGCTTTCGCCCTTTCAGAGGAAAGATATATGGAACAAGCAAACAGTTGCGGCGCGGCGGAAGCGATACAAAAGAAAGTCAGGACAGACCCGAAAGAACTGATCATGAAGGTCGTGTTCGTCATCTCGGCGGTGGTGTTCATCGCGGCGGTCCTGACCATCTGCCTTTTCATCTTTGTGCGGGCGTATCCCGCGTTCAGGGAAGTGGGGCTTTTCAAATTTCTGTTCTCTTCCGTCTGGCAGCCTTCGCAGGGGAAATACGGCATCGGCGTGATGATCGTGGGAAGCTGTTACATCACGGCGGGCGCGCTGATCATCGGAGTGCCCATCGGGTTTCTGACGGCGGTATTCATGGCGCGCTATTGCCCCAAACCTCTCTATAAAGTCATGAAGCCGATGACGAATATCCTCGCGGGCATTCCGTCTATTGTGTACGGGTATTTCGGGCTGAAAGTCATCGTGCCTTTCATCAGCGAAAATTTCGGCGGCTACGGCAACAGCATTCTCGCCGCTTCGATCGTTCTGGGCATCATGATTTTGCCCACGATCATCAGCGTATCGGAAAACGCCATAAGAGCGGTGCCGAAGAGCTATTTCGAAGGCGCCGTCGCCCTCGGCGCGACCAAAGAACGGGCGATCTTCCGCACCGAAGTCCCCGCGGCGAAGTCGGGCATCATGACCTCGATCATCCTGGGGCTCGGCCGCGTCATCGGCGAAACGATGGCGGTCGTCATGATCTGCGGCAACCAGGTGCGCTTTCCCACCTCCGTCCTCGACGGCGTGCGCACCCTCACCGCAAACGTCGTCCTTGAAATGAGCTACGTCGAATCGGGCAGCGTGCACGAATCGGCGCTCATCGCGACCGCGGCGGTGCTGTTCGTGTTTATCCTCATCATCACCCTGCTCGTCGCGCTCATCCGCAAAAAGGCGAAATAAGGAGAAATCATGCAGACGCAAAGCATTACCCTCGGCAGGGAGCCCGAAACAAGCCCCGAAGCCGATCTTTCCAAAATCGTTCCCATCAACAGGCAGACGTTTGCCGACAAACTCCGCGCATACAGGAAAAAGCCCTTCTCGATGGCGCTCATGCTCCTCGTCCTGCTCGCGGCGGCGATCACGGCGGCGATCGTCCTGTGGATCGTGCTCTATACCCTCGCGCAGGGCATTCCCAATCTCAAACCCTCGCTGTTTGCCTGGACATACACGACGGCGAACGTATCTCTGATGCCCGCGCTCATCAATACGCTGATCGTGGCGGGACTTTCGCTTCTCATGGCGGTGCCGATCGGCGTGTTCGCCGCGATCTTCATGGTCGAATACGCAAAATCCACCAACGTGTTCGTGCGCATCGTGCGCATGGCGGCGGAAACGCTTTCGGGCATCCCTTCCATCGTGTACGGGCTGTTCGGCATGATCCTGTTTGTCCGTCTTCTCAACTGGAATTACAGCCTGCTCGGCGGCGCGATCACGATGGCGATCATGATCCTGCCCCTCGTCATGCGCACGACCGAAGAATCGCTCAAAGCGGTACCCGATTCTTTCCGCGAGGGGAGCTACGCGCTCGGCGCGGGAAAACTGCGCACCATTTTCGTCATCATTCTCCCCTCGGCGATGAGCGGCATCATCTCGGGCGTCATCCTTGCGCTCGGCAGGGTGGTGGGCGAAACGGCGGCGCTCATGTATTCGGCGGGAACGGTCGCGCGGGTGCCTTCTTCCCTTCTCGGCAACGGCAGAACGCTCGCCGTCCATATGTATATGCTCGCCAACGAAAGCTTCCATGTCGGCGAAGCGTGGGCGACCGCGGTCGTCCTCATCGCGCTCGTGCTCGTCATCAACGGCGCGGCGGAATTTATCGGCAACAAACTCAAAAAGGAGTACTGACGTGTTCGGTTTGAAAAATAAAAGACAAGCCGCGCCCGATACGGGCGCGCAGAACGCCGCGCAAAGCGCGGCAGGCGCAGAAAGCGCCGCCGCGGAACGCAATAACGGAAGAGCGGCGGGCACCGCGCAAAGCGCGGCAGGCGGGAATGCGCGGGAGAGCGCGCACGCCCGTGCGGCAAGCACGGCAAACGGGGCAAACGCGGCGGGCGCGGGCTTTGACAAGTTCAACGTCAAAGACTTAAACCTGTATTACGGGAAATTTCAGGCGCTCAAACACATTTCCATGGACATCAAGGAAAAGGAGATCACGGCGTTCATCGGCCCTTCGGGGTGCGGCAAATCCACCTTTTTAAAGACGCTCAACCGCATGAACGACCTCATTCCCGACTGCAAGATCACGGGCGAAGTGCTCATCGACGGGGAAGATCTCTACGGAAAAGTGGACATCAACGTCCTGCGCAAAAGGGTGGGCATGGTCTTTCAGAAGCCTAACCCCTTCCCGATGAGCGTATATGACAACATCGTCTACGGCCCCAAAACGCACGGCGTGCGCAAGAAGAGCGAGCTCGACGAGATCGTCGAGCGGTCTTTGCGGCAGGCGGCGATCTGGGACGAACTTAAAGACAGGCTGAAAAAATCCGCGCTCGGTCTTTCGGGCGGACAGCAGCAGCGCCTCTGCATCGCGCGCGCCCTCGCCGTCGAACCCGAGGTCATTCTCATGGACGAGCCCACGAGCGCGCTCGACCCTATTTCCACTTCGAAAATAGAGGATCTCGCGCAGGAGCTCAAAGACAAATACACCATCGTCATCGTAACGCACAATATGCAGCAGGCGGCGCGCATTTCCGACAAAACGGCGTTTTTCCTGCTCGGCGACCTCATCGAATACGGCGAAACGGACGAACTTTTCAACCGTCCGAAAGACAAGCGGACGGAAGACTATATCACGGGGAGATTCGGTTGATATGACAAGGAGACAATTCGACGAACAGCTCGCGGAGCTGAAAGAGCTGCTCATAGAGATGGGCAATTTGAACTGCAAGGCGATAGACGACGCGGTCGGCGCGCTCGAAAGGCAGGATACCGAGCTTGCAAAAAAGACCAAAGCCGTGGAAACGCAGGTCGACGAAAAGGAAATGCAGATCGAAAGGCTGTGCCTGAAAATCATACTCAAACAGCAGCCCGTCGCCAGCGATCTTTTGTTCGTGACCAGCGCGATGAAGATGATTACAGACATGGAGCGCATCGCCGATCAGGCGGTGGATATATCCGATCTGGTCATCAAAATGAGCACGCTGCCGTATGCCGACCACCTTACGGAGATATCCGAAATGGCGGAAAAGGTCAGGGATATGGTCAAAAAGGTCGTGGAAGCGTTCGTGGAACTCAGCTGCGACAAGGCGAAAGAGGTCTGCCGCGCAGACGACGCCGTCGACGATCTCTTCGAGGTCGTAAAGGGCAAAGTTACGGGCGTGGTGCATAAAGACATAGAAGAAGACACCAACGGCGAACAGGCGCTCGATCTTCTCATGATCGCAAAATATCTGGAAAAGATCGGCGACCATGCTTCCAACATCGCGGAGTGGATCATCTTCTCCGTTACGGGCGAGCACAAAAAGCTGAACTGACACGAAAAAACGCGCCGTGCACGGCGCGTTTTTTGCGCCTTGCCTGCGCAAAGATCCTTGCACGGAAAAACATGAAAGAAAAATCTTTGCGCCGCGGCAAACTGCCGCGGCGCAAAGCCCCTTTTTTTTGCGCGCAGTACATAAATTTTTTACGTTTTTGACAACGGCGTGAAAAATATTACAAATTTATTACAAATTTTACAATTGTATTATACAACTTTGCTTTACAATGGGCATAGAGTCAAATTTTGTCAAAAAGAGGCGGGCGCGCATGCCCGTCAATAACCGTAAGGGAGAGTTGTATGGATTATGTAATGTCGGTAGTGGAACTGCTGGCGGGCCTGGGCGCCTTTCTGCTCGGCTTTAAATTCCTCTCGGACAACATCGAAAAGCTCGCCATGAACAAGCTGCGCGGCTGGTTCGACGGGCTTTCGAGAAGCAAATGGAGCCGCGTTGCGGGCGTGGGCATCGGCGCGGGCGTTACGGCGATCATTCAGAGCTCGTCGGCGACCACCGTCATGGTCGTGGGCTTCGTGAACGTGGGCATCATGTCTTTGTATCAGGCGACCTCCGTCATCATGGGCGCGAACATCGGCACCACCATCACGGCGCACATCGCCTCGTTGCAGACCATCAATTTTATCGGCTTTATCACCGTTCTGACCTGCGTCGGCGTGTTTATGGACATGCTTTCCAAAAACGAACGCGTCAAAACGGTCGGGCTCATGATCGCGGGGCTTGGGCTCGTGTTCCTCGGGCTCGACGTCATGTCAGACGCGATGTCTATTTACCGCGACAACGCCGCGATCAAAGATTTTCTCGCTTCCGCCACAAACCCGTTCGTCCTCCTTCTGGTTGGCACGGTGTTTACGGCGCTCGTGCAGTCGAGCTCGGCGGTAACCTCCCTTATCATCACCATGGCGGGGCAGGGGCTTCTCATCGGCGGGGCGGGCACGAACGCGGTGCTGTTCCTCGTGCTCGGCAGCAATATCGGCACTTGCATCACGGCGATCCTCTCGTCTATCGGCGCGAGCACGAACGCGAAGCGGGCGAGTTTGATACACCTCATGTTCAACGTGTTCGGCACGGTCATATTTACGGTGTTTTTGCTCTGCTGGCCGGGCTTTATGAGCGCCACGCTCGCAAAGTGGTTCCCCGACGCCGGCAGACAGATCGCCATGTTCCACACCTTCTTTAACGTTGTCTGCACCCTCATCTTTTTGCCGTTCACCCGCGTGTTCGTTAAGATCGCGACCAAGCTGATCCGCGGCAAAAAGGCGGCGGAAGGGGAGAGCGTGGAAGAAAAATCCGCCTCCCTTCTCGACGAACGCTTCCTGAAAACGCCCTCCATCGCCATCGCGCAGGCGAACAAAGAGACGGCTGTCATGGCGGGGCTGGCGATGGAATCGCTCGATACCGCTTTCCGCGCCTTTATCGACAAAGACGAGAGCGCAAAGGATAAGGTAGAAGCGCTCAACAAAGAGGTATCCGACCTCAGCCGCAGCATCGTGGGCTATCTCATCAAGATCTCTTCCGCAGACGTGATGAGCGAAGACGAAAAGACGGTCTCCGCCATTCATCACGCCACGGGCGACATTCTCCGCATCAGCGAGCTTGCCGACAACATCACCAAATATACCCGCAACTGCAAGAGAGACAGCATCGAATTTTCTCCCGGCGTTCTGAAATCGCTCGAACAGATGTACGGCAAGATCTGCGACCTGTACACCAACACCCTGGAAGTGTTCGACAAAAAAGACATCACCGCGATCAAGGCGGTAGACGCCGTGGAGGACGAAATAGATGCCGCCCGTCGCACCATCATCAACGACCACATCAAGCGGCTCAACGAGGGCAGATGCAAGCCCGCTTCGAGCGGCGTGTTCATCAACCTTGTGGGCAATTTGGAGCGCGCGGCGGATCACCTTACATATGTAGCGCACGCGTTTGACTAATTCCCGCTCCTGTGGTAAAATAATACCGCAGAGGAAAACAACTTATGGATAAAAAAGTCTACTTATTGGAAGACGACAAGACCATCGGCGAGCTCGTGCGCTGCGCGCTCGAAATGTCTGGCATTTCCATCGAATGCTTTGAAACGGTCGCCGATTTTCTTGCCGAGGCGGACAAGCAGCCCCCCACCGTCGCCCTTTTGGACATCATGCTCCCCGACGGCAACGGGCTCGACGTGCTCGCCAAACTCAAACAAAAATACCCGTCGGTGGGCGTTATCATGCTCTCCGCGCTCGGGCAGGAAACGGACAAGGTGCGCGGGCTCAACCTCGGCGCAGACGACTACATATCCAAGCCCTTCGGCGTATTGGAGCTCACGGCGCGCGTAAACGCCCTTTTGCGGCGTTCGGGCGGCAACGCCTCCCTCGTGCGCGGCAACCTGTCGTTAGACGAAGAAACGATGACGGCTACGCTGCGCGGGGTCAAACTCGAACTCAACAACAAGGAATTCAACCTCCTCAAATACCTCATGCAAAAGGAGGGCAAGGCGCTCACGCGCGAAAATATCCTCAACGCGGTATGGGGGTACGACGAGGGCGAAACGCGCACGGTAGACAATCACGTGGCGCGCCTTCGCAAACTGGGCATCGACTATATAGAAACGGTGTTCGGGGTAGGGTATAAGTTCGTTTATAAAGAATGACCGGAAGCAAGAGCCGCGCCCGCATGGTTTTATGTGAGGCGCGGTTTTTTCCGCAAAGGGGTGAATCATGCGCAAACGCATACTCATCGCGCTGCTTTCCATCACGGTGGCGGGCATTTTGCTGCTCGCCCTGCTGTTCACCGACGTGTTCTATCAGAACAACGTAGACGCCGCGGAAAGGCAGCTGCAAATTTATATGAATTTTTTTGACGCTTCCGCCCCCTTTACGCAGGAGGAAGCGGAAAGCTTTTCGCAAAAGACGGACGGCGCCCGCGTTACGCTGATGGAGGCGGACGGCACCGTCGTGGCAGACAGCTACGCCCCCGTGCAGGGGGAAACGCGCGAAGACCGCGAAGAAGTGCGCGAGGCGATCGAAAACGGCGAGGGCTACTCCGTGCGCGAGAGCGGCACCGTCGGCGAAAACATGATCTATTATTGCGTGCGGATAGACGGGCAGGGCGGTGCGCTCGTGCGCATCGGCATGCGGCTGGATACGGGCGTTTCCTTTTTTGTAGACGCGCTCCCCACCGTAATATGGTTCCTCGTTCTGGACATCCTGTGCTGCCTCGTGTTCGCGTGGCTCGCCACCAGCGCCATTTTGAAGCCCGTGGAAAATCTTACCAAAGAGCTCGCGTCTTCCGCTTCGGGCAGCGAGATCAGAACAAAGTATTCCGAGCTGAAACCGATCGCCAAAATGATGAACGACATGAGCGCGGACATCGGCGACAAGGTAGCCCGCATCAAGGAAGATAACCGCATCGAAAAGCTCGTGCTCGACAGCATGGAACACGGCATCGCCATTTTCCGTTCCCCGTCAGACGTGATCCTCATCAACAAAACGGCGGCGCGTCTGCTTTCGTATGAAGAAAACGAGCCGATCCCCCTCTTTACGGAAGACGCGGAAATTTCGGATCTGCTTTCGGCGGGAGAGTCTGCGTCCGTATACCGCACCTTCGGGGAAAAAGATTATAACTTCCGCTTTACGATGGGGGATCCGAACGTTTTGCTCATTACCGACGTAACCGAATCGATGGCGGCGGCGCGCTCCAAAAACGAGTTCATCGCCAACGTTACGCACGAAATGAACACGCCGCTCACCTCCATCAAAGGCTTTGCCGAGCTGATCGCGGCGGGCGCGGTGCCGCCCGAACGCATACAGGGCATGGCGAAAACGATCATCAAGCAGAGCGACCGCCTCGCAAACCTGATCCGTTCCATCATCAACTTTTCCGCGATCGACAGCGACGAACTGCCCGATTACGAGGTGGATATATCCGAACTCATCGCGGAACTCATCGGCGGGTTCGAGCCGAAGCTGCGCAAAAAGAACATCGCGCTCCGCTTGAACGTGGAACAGGGCGTAAAGGTGATGTCTCGCCGGGAACGGTTGGTGGAAATTCTGAACAATCTCATCACAAACGGTATCCGCTACAACAAAGAGGGCGGCACGCTGGAAATTTCCCTCAGCGGCGGAGACCGTCCGCGGCTCACCGTGCAGGATACGGGCATCGGGCTTTCCGAGGAAGATAAAACGCGCATCTTCGACCGTTTTTACACGGTAGACAAATCTCACAACGGCAGCGGCGGCGGCTTCGGGCTGGGGCTCGCCATCGTCAAAAAGCTGTGCCGCAGGGCGGGCTGGGAGCTTAAAGTGGAAAGCACCCTCGGCGAAGGCACGGCGTTTACAGTGGTGTTCTGCCCCAAAAACGAAAATTAAGGCAAATAAAAGAAAAACGGCGCGGCGCAAAAATTTTTGCGCCGCGCCGTTTTTATGCGAATTTTAATTTTCAAATTTATCCAGGTACAGCGCAAGGTTCACGCCTATGCCCATGCCCGTGCGCAGGCCCTTGTTCCAATACGCCGCTTCTTCGGTAAAGCTGATGTTTTCCCAGCAATCGCACACGCGGCGAATGACCTCCGTTTCCTGCTTGAATTCTTTTGTAAGCGCTTTTATAAAGCGCTCGCTCTTTTCCGCCGCCTGCTTTTGCTCCGTGCTCTGATAGTACTTTCCGTGCAGATTCAGAACGTTTTGTTTAAGGGGCAAAAAACCCTTTCCGTCAAGGGCTCCCGCTCCTCCGAATGTCTCCAACCCCGTGAGAATGCCGCACATGAACCCTTCCGCAAAGCGGTCTTTCAGATACTCCGTCCATTGGCAAATGAGCAGCTCGCGCAGCGCCTGCAATTTTTTGTAGAGCTTTGCGGAGCGCCCCAGCACTTCTTCAAAAATCGCTTCGGCGTCTTCGCGGAATTTTGAAAGCGCCGCCCGCTGCGCCCCGTTGAGCGTGGGAATAAAATTTTTCAAAAGTTTTTCGATCGTGTCTTGCATAAAAGATTTCCGAATATTTATAAACTTATTATATCATGCATTATAGTGCATAGTCAAGGTTTTTTATAAACTTTTGTTTATACTAAGTTTATGAAAAATCAATTCGGGGAACGGCTGAAAGAATTGCTGGCGGAAAAGAATTTGTCCGTCAACAAATTTGCCGAAAAAATTGATGTATCGCCTTCGGCGGTGTCTGCATGGTGCCGCGGGCTCAAACAGCCGACGGCGGACAATATCATTCTGGCGGCGGAATTTTTCGGCGTATCCACCGATTATATTTTGGGCGTGAGCGAATACCGATAAACAGGGTCAATGAAATTATAACTTAACAATAGTTTAAAGTCAAATAAAAATTTAACAAAAGTTTATAATTAAGGCGTGGAAAACAAATTTGGTCTGCGCCTGCAAGAATTGATGAAAGAAAAAGGATATAAATTACAGGATATTGCCAAAGCCGTAAACGTATCGCAGGCGGCGGTATCTTATTGGATTAGGGGATTGCGCCAACCTACGGCAGAAAATATTGTTGCATTGTCAAAGTTTCTCGGCGTATCTGCCGATTATCTGCTCGGCCTGACCGATTATTAAAGAAAAAACAAACGGCGCGGGATATGCTCCCGCGCCGTTTTACATCGGAACTTTTTAAATGAACAAGAGCCTCTTTATAAGGGGCTCTTTTTTTGCGTAAAATCATAAGCTTTCCAGGTATAGTGACGCGTTCGTCGCCGCGACGGCGCCGTCGCCCACGGCGGTAGATACCTGCCGCACCGCTTTCGTGCGGCAGTCGCCCGCCACGAAAAGCCCCTCCGTGCGCGTTTTGCAGCTCTCGTCCGCTATGATGTATCCCGCGGCGTCTAAATCGACCAGGTTCGCAAACGCCGCGTTGTCCGGCTCCTGCCCGATCGCCACGAATACGGCGGGTATTTCCTGGCGGCAGAGGTTGCCGTCTTTGTCGGTATATTCTATGGCTTCCAGTTCGTTTTCGCCGACAAAATTGACTACGTTCGTATTCGGCCGCACTTCGATGTTCTCTTTCGCGCGCAGCGCCTTTACGAGGCTTTCGTCGCCGAAAAATTTATCGAACAGGGTGTACATATACACCTTTTTGCAGTAACCGGAAAGGAGCAGAGCGTATTGCAGGGCGGTGTTCGCGTCGCCTATGACGGCAACTTCCCTGCCCTTATAAAAAGGCCCGTCGCACACGGCGCAGTAATATACGCCTCTGCCTACGAGGTCTTCGCGGTCTTCCTTTGTTTTGAGGTGCTTGTGCTTCACGCCCGCGGCGATGATCACGCTCTTTGCGGCGTATTCGCCGTATTCCGTCTTTACGGCAAAGCTCTTGTCCGCAAGTTTTTCGATGCGCACCGCCTTTTCTATCTCCACTTCCGCGCCGAGGTCGGTGATCTGCTCGAACAGGTTGTCCGCAAACGCCTCTCCGCTGATCTCTTTGATGGAAGGGTAGTTTTCCAGGCGGGGAGAGGTGGCGATCTGCCCGCCGAGGCTGTCGCCTTCCAGAACGAGCACTTTTTTTCCGTTCCGCAGAGCGTAGAGCGCGGAGGTCATGCCTGCCGCGCCCGCTCCTATGATGATGATGTCGTACATATCAGCCGATGCTCTCGATGTATTTTCTGATCTCGCTCGCGTTGTCGTACGTCTTGAACCCGTCTCCGTCGGGAACGAGCAGAGAAGGCGCCTTCTTCACGCCGTATTTGCGGGTCGTCGCCGCGTCCTGCTCGGCGTCTATCACGCTGTACTTCACGCCCGCCTTGTCGAGCATGAGTTTGCTCGTCTTGCAGTTGGGGCAGCCGCTCCTCGTGAACAGCACGGGGCCGCTGAGCGAGGGCGCCGCATTGCCGCCTGCCGCGCAGTCTGCGTGCAGCGCGTGCGACTGTTTGAGGGTCGAATGAGAAATGTCGTAAACCTTTCTGTCCTTGAATTCCTGCGCTTTGCCGTCGTTCCAGTTCTGTACGGGGCGGTAGTAGCCGGTTATGCGGCTGTAAACCTCCGTCTTGGCGCCGCAGTGCGGGCAGGTGAACTGTTCGCCCGCAAGGTAGCCGTGCTCCTTGCAGATGGAATAGGTGGGCGAAAGGGTGTAATAGGGGAGCTTGTAATTGTCCGCGATCTTCTTGACCAGCGCCGCCGCCGCTTTCCAGTCGGGCAGTTTTTCTCCGAGGAAGGTATGGAACACCGTGCCGGAGGTGTACAGCGTCTGCAATTCGTCCTGAATATCCAAAGCGTCGAACACGTCTTCGGTGTATCCCACGGGCAGGTGCGAGCTGTTCGTGTAATAGGGGGTGCCGTTCTCGTTCGCGGTTACAATGTCGGGGTACTGCTCTTTATCGTGCTTTGCAAAGCGGTAAGAGGTGGATTCCGCGGGCGTCGCTTCGAGGTTGAAGAGGTCGCCGTATTCTTCCTGATAGTCGGAAAGCCTCTCGCGCATATGGTTGAGCACGCGTTTGGTGAATTCCTGCGCCTCTTCGTGCGTCATGTCTTTGCCGATCCAGCGCGCGTTGAGCGCCGCTTCGTTCATGCCCACGAGCCCTATCGTGGAGAAGTGGTTGGCAAAGGTGCCGAGGTAGCGCTTCGTGTAAGGGTACAGCCCTTCGTTGAGAAGCTTCGTGATCACGGTACGCTTTGTGTTGAGCGAACGCGCGGAAATGTCCATTAGCCTGTCGAGGCGGCGCATGAACTCTTCCTCGCTTTGAGAAAGGTAAGCGATGCGCGGCATGTTGATGGTAACAACGCCCACCGAACCCGTCGATTCGCCGCTGCCGAAGTACCCGCCCGACTTTTTGCGCAGCTCTCTCAGATCAAGGCGCAGGCGGCAGCACATGCTGCGTATGTCGCTCGGCTCCATGTCCGAATTGATGTAGTTGGAGAAATAAGGCGTGCCGTACTTGGAAGTCATCTCAAAGAGCAGGCGGTTGTTTTCGGTGTCAGACCAGTCGAAATCTTTGGTGATGGAATAGGTGGGAATAGGGTACTGGAAGCCGCGGCCGTTCGCGTCGCCCTCTATCATGACTTCGATGAACGCCTTGTTCACCATGTCCATCTCTTTCTGGCAGTCTTTATATTTGAAGTTCTGGTTTTTGCCGCCTACGATCGCAGGGAGCTCCGCGAGGTCGTTGGGCACCACCCAGTCGAGGGTGATGTTGGAAAAAGGCGCCTGCGTGCCCCAACGGGAAGGCGTGTTTACGCCGTAAATGAACGACTCGATGCACTTTTTCACCTGATCGTAAGTTAAGTTGTCCGTCTTTACGAAGGGCGCCAGATAGGTGTCGAACGAGGAGAACGCCTGCGCGCCCGCCCATTCGTTCTGCATGATGCCGAGGAAGTTTACCATCTGGTTGCACAGCGTTGCGAGGTGCTTCGCGGGTGCGGAGGTGATCTTTCCGGGAATGCCGCCGAGCCCTTCCTGAATGAGCTGTTTGAGCGACCAGCCCGCGCAGTAACCCGTCAGCATGGAAAGGTCGTGTATGTGAATGTCCGCGTTGCGGTGCGCGTTGGCGATCTCTTCGTCGTAGATCTCCGAAAGCCAGTAATTCGCCGTGATGGCGCCGCTGTTGGAGAGGATCAGCCCGCCGACCGAATAGGTAACGGTGGAATTTTCCTTCACGCGCCAGTCCGTCGCCTTCACATAGCTGTCCACGAGCTTTTTATAGTCGAGCAGGGGCGACTTCATGTTGCGGATCTTTTCGCGCTGCTTGCGGTAGAGTATGTAGCACTTGGCAACGTCTGCATACCCCGCTTCGGAAAGCACGCGCTCCACGCTGTCCTGAATGTCCTCCACGGCGATCTTTCCGTTTTTGATCTTCGGCTCGAAATCCGCCGTAACTTTCAGCGCGAGCATGTCTATGATGCTCGGGTGATACTGCTTTTGAACGGCGTCGAACGCCTTGGTGACCGCCAGCGCGATCTTTTTGATGTCGAATTCGGCGATCTTGCCGTCCCGCTTGATGACCTGATACATTTTTCTCTCTCCTTTCCCCGCCAAAGGCTTATCATAGGTGTGCCCCTCTTTGTCGGTAGGGCTTTATTATAGCACCGCCCGCGCACAATGTCAATAGCTTGCGACAAGATATTGTATAAAAAATTTAAAGTTATCCACAATATCTTGTGTGTTTGTGGACAACTTTTTTAAAAAGACATTTAAAAATATAGATGCGCCGAATTCACCTTTCCTGCCTAAGGCCGCTTGTCGCGGCAAATGGGGGGCTTATTCCGAAAAGTGCGATTTCCCTTGCGCGAATAAATATTTAAATAATCAAAAGCGCGTTTGAAAACCACGCTTTTCAAAAAGCGCACTCAATTTGCCGCATAC
>DXCL01000032.1 GCA_019115995.1 Candidatus Borkfalkia avistercoris | reverse complement strand
CCGCATATGCGGCGCACCCCTTTTGTTTTTACATCAACGCCCTGCCGGAAGAAGAATCCACCACGGTAAAAAGCTCCACCATGCGGCCGGTCTTTGCGTCGAGGTAAGCGTAATATTCGCTGCCCCCGTGCGTGCCGTTGATCTCGTATGCGAGCGTTTCGCGCCCCTCTACGGGAATGAGGGCGAGGCGCACGCCGTTCAGCTCCATGCGCGTTGCCGCGGCCTCCTCTATCTTCGATTTGGATACGGACGGCGCGCCGATCTGCCTTTGCGTATGGTTCATCAGATAGGAACGCGCTTCCAGCCCCGTGACCGCGCCGCGCTCCTCGCAGACCTTGACCTTTACGAGGTCGTTATAGCACACCACGCCGTTTTGCACATAGGCAAAATTGATGTCGCACTGAACGCCCGCTTCGCTCACCCAAACGGGTTCGAGCCCTTCGTAGCCCAGCCCCGCAAGGAATTTTTCGGCAATGCCGATGCACGCTTCGGCATTGAAATTCCTGTCTTTGCATTCTTTATAGCTGTCTAACAGCAGCAGCTTGCCGCCGCGCGCGGTGAACTGCGCGAAATATCGTTCGCCCGTTTCCGTGCGTATATCCACCCCGTACGCGAGGATATTCCCGCGCTCGGTTTTGCCCGCCGCGTTCAGCTCCCTGACGCCGTAGCCGCCGAACACTTCGCGCGCTTTGTCCAGGATCTCCCCCTCGCTCATTTCGGAAAGCCCCGCAAGCGCCTTGCACTCCCCGCTCTGCGCGGAAGAGGCAAACGGGCCGTCGTAGATCATTTTCGGCGTTTCGATGGTGTCGTTTTCGAGCGTTCTGAACCTGTCTGCAAAGCCGCCCTCCTTCAAAACGTCGTCGATGTTCTTTTCGTGGCCGTTCGCGATGACGTCGGCAAGCGCGTACTTGATCTTGTTCGTCGTTTCGTACATATACTGAATAACGTTTTCGTCTTCCTCGGTGAGTTCGCCGCCGAGCGAAAGTTTGTTGAGAAGGCTTCGGGAATAATCCGCAACGCGGTTGACGAACGCCGTAAGGTTTTCCGTGTCGTGCGCGTCTACGGGGAAAGACTCGACGCAGCTTTCCGCAAGCTCGCTTTCCACGAGAACGTCGGTCAGGAGCTTTTGCATCTCGTACGTGCCCGAGGCGACGCGCGCCTTAGACAGGTTCGCGTCCATATTCTCCACGAGTTCGGAAAGCTCGTATACGGAGCTCTGATAGCCGTTGTACAGCCCCGCCTTCGCCTCCGTCAGGTCGAAATAGCCGACCGTAACGATCGCGCCGAGCGCCAACACCGCCACGCCGAGGGAAATGACCGCGGCGAGCCACCCGCCGAACCCCGGCGCGCGGTCGTGGCGGTTCTGCTTTTTCTCCTCCCGCCGATCGTGCCGCGCCTGGCGCTCCGCCTCTTTCTGTCTTCTCTTTTCGAGCGCGTCGAGCCGTTCCGCTTCGCGTTCCTCCATACGGACGCGCTCTTTTGCCGCCTTTTCCCGCGCGACGCGTTTTTCCCTCTGCTCCCGCGTTTCGTTCGCGATGAGTTCGCGGCGCGCCCTGCGTTCCTCGGCGCGGATCCGGCGGGCCTGCTTTGCGTCTTCCTTTGCTTTTTCGCGCGCTTCCTTGCGCTCCGCCTTCATTTTAGCCGCTTCCAGCCGTTTTTCCGCGCGCAGATTTTCTCGCGCCACCCTGATTTTTTGCAGGCGCTCGCGTTCGGTGGAAGGATCTGCCGCGCGCTTTGCGCCCCCGTTTGCCGCGCCGCCCTGCATTTCGCTTCCGGCGGCGGTATCCTCGAACACACTTTCCCCGCGGGCGATATTTTCCACCTTCTGCGCGCCGCTGGAAAGATCTCTTTCTCTGTCTTTATCCATTTTCCCTCCTCCTTAAATGGCAAACACGTGCTTGCCGATGGTCGTTACCGTCTCGCGGGAGAATATCCACTGGCTCGTCGCCGTGACGGGGTTGTAGTAGTAGAGGCACCCGTAGGTGGGATCCCAGCCGTTCATCGCGTCTTTGGCGGCGTTGATCGCCGTCTGATTGGGCGTAAGGTTGATCTGCCCGTCGTCTACCGCGGTGAAGGCGCCCTTCTGATAGATGACGCCCGATACGGTGTTCGGAAAGCTCGGACTCTTTACGCGGTTCAGAACGACCGCACCCACAGCCACCTGCCCTTCGTAACATTCGCCGCGCGCCTCGCCGTAGATACAGCGGGCGAGAAGGTATACGTCTGCGCTCGTATAGCCGTTCGTGCCCGAAACGCTGCTGCCCGACGAGCCGGACGATCCGTTCGCCTCGTTCATCATACCGAGCGCGGCAAAGGTCTTTTTGCCCACGATGCCGTCCGCCGCGAGCCCGTTCTTTTTCTGAAAATAAACGACCGCCTTGCGCGTTTTGGAACCGTAAATGCCGTCTATCGCGCCGTCGTAATACCCCCAGCGTTTAAGTTTTGTCTGCACCGTTCTGACCTCGCTGCCCGTACTGCCCTGTTTGAGCACGGCGGCCTCCTCCGCCATGCCGTAAACCGCCTGCCCCTCGCTTATATAGCGGCGGGCGGCGAACGCCGCGCCGCCCGAAACGGCGGCGGCAAGGGTGAGCGACAGAGCCAGAACCCTGATCGATCTCTTCATCATTTTCTGTCCTCCGAAAAAATTTTGCCTTGCTGTTTTCCCGTCGGACAGAAACGGCGGATCAGCCCTCCTTCCGATCGGAGAAAAAATTTTGTATGATCTCCCAAATGCGGGAGCTGTATTGCACGCCCGCGCCCGTTTCGCCCGCAAAGCACAGGGGCGGATACACGACGCACCACCAGTTTGCGCCCGCGCCCGAGCCGAGCTCCACGATCAGCGCGTCGTACACGCCGGCTTCCAGCGTTACGCCTTCGTAGACGCGCGTCGGGAATTCTTCCGCGCGCACCCGGGCGCGGGAAAGATAAGCGAACCCGTTTTCGGCAAGCACGGCGTTTGCGGTGCTCTCTATTCCGGGGATCGCGGCTTCAAGCGCCGCGATCGCCTCGTCTTTGCTCTCGCAGGCAGCCACGACGGGCGTAAGGTACTCCACAATGGCGTCTTTTACCTCGTATTTGACCGCCTGGTCTGCCGCGGAATCGGAATTTGCACGGACGTGCAGGCGAAGATACGCCGCGCTGCCCTCATCGGAAGGCTTTGCGCATATCGCCGCCGTCACGATTATTATGAAGAATAACGCGAAAAGTATGCAATATTTTTTCATGGCTTGCTCCGTATTTTTGATTTGGCTTTTTATTGCCCGTTCTGAAAAAATTTATAACAATCACGAAAAATGTTTTGTCCCCTCTTCCGCCGCGGACGGGAGCGAACGACCGCGTTCCCCTTCGGCGCGCCCTTCTTCTCTTTCCTTCCGTTTTTAAAAAAGCGCCCGCGGGCTCGGTTTGAAACCGAGCCCGCGGGCGCGCCTGTTTTATGATCTTGTTTTTATTCCGTTTATTTTTCCCCTTTGTTCCGCCCTTTTTCCTGCCCCGCCGCCCTTTTCGCCTTTGCGAGGAGAATAAACAGCATGACCAGATACACCGCCAGCACGACGCCCGCGAAGATCAGGAACATGCCGCCGTACATCGGGCGGTCGGCATACGCGATAAACAGATACACCGCGATGGCGACGAACATGACTTCTATCACCGCAAAAGCGGGAGTGAGCCCCGCGATCGCGCTCTTATACTGCGCGGGCGTGCCGCCTTTTTTTCCCTTCATTTTGCCTCCTCCCCGAAAAGTTCGCCGTATTTTTGCCGCATATAGGGCACTTGCAAGAGGGCGGAAAGGGTCGTCTGATAGATCTTTCCGTTCGCACCGTTCACCCCCGCGAGCGTAAAGCCGAATTTTTCCAATATCTTACACAGCAGCGGAGAATACGCCTCCGCGCCGATCCGCTCTATCGCGATGCCGTCGCTCTGCCAGCTGCGAATGCGGCGCATCACCCAGTCGAAAAGCAGCATGAATTTTTTTTGCGTCGCCTTTTCCGGCTCGATCGCCATCATCGCGATGTAGCCGTCAAAAGTGCCTCCCAATTCGTACAGGTCTATCATGTCTACACTCACGTCTTCCCTGCACGCCATGAGGGAATCGAAAGACTCCGCGCTGATCGGGTAAAAATCGCAATAGCCCGTCATCCGGTCGTTTTCGACGAGCGCGCAGCCAGCGTCGGAATATTCGGAGATCCCCTTCCACGCCTCGTATTCCTGCCTTTCCGCCTCCTCGTCTCCCGCGCGTTCGGGCGAGATGAGCATAAAGTCGAGCTCGATGGCGCGCATGGTGATCTGCCTGTACGTAAAGCCCGCCGCGAGCATTTCGGGCACGGTAAACACGGCCGGCCCCTCCGTTACGACCGCTTTGGGCGCCGTATCGGGCGCGGCCTTGCTCTTTAACCCCGCCACGATGCCCGCGATCTTTTCCAGGTGCGTATCCAACACTTCGGGGAAGGCGTCGAGCCACTGCGTGGGGCCGAGGTAAAACTCCATCGCCTCGGAGGGGAGAAAATTCTCTATTCTGAGGGGCACGATGGTCTTGTTGCGCGATACGGCGGAATTGATCTCCCGCAAAACGTAGGCAGACTTATCGGAATCGCCCGAAAACAGGAGGAGCACTGCGAGAGAGTTGCTGATGCCGCGCACGATCTCGCTCGCGTATTCCCGCCCCGTTTGCAGGTCGCGCGGGGCGATGAAGCAGCGCACGCCCTTTTCTTCCAGCTTTTTGACGACGAGATCCGCTATGCTCTTGTTTTTCGTTGCGTACGATATAAACAGATCGTAAGAATAAACGTCCTTCATTTTCCCTCCCGCGCGCGATGCGCATTTTTTATGATTATACCACAAACTTTGCCGTTCATCAAGCTAAAACGCCCCGTGCGATTTATTGCTTTTTGCGGCGCAAAGGAGTATAATGAGCAAAAAAAGGAGGCGGGCCATGAACATTGCGGGGTTACAAAAAACAACGCTCCTGGATTTTCCCGGAAGGGTCGCCTGCACCGTATTTCTGAGCGGGTGCAATTTCCGCTGCCCCTTCTGCCAGAACGCGGAAATTCTGGACGGCAGCGTTTCAGACGTGAGCGAGGAAGAATTTTTTAAATTTTTAAACAAAAGAAAGGGGCTTTTGGACGGCGTTTGCGTTTCCGGCGGGGAGCCGCTCGTGCATGCGGACATCGCCGATTTTATCCGCAAGATCAAAGACCTCGGCTATGCCGTAAAGCTGGACACGAACGGCGCCTTTCCCGAAAAGCTGAAAGCGCTGTGCGGCGAGGGACTTGTCGACTTCGTGGCCATGGACATAAAAAATTCGCCCGAACGCTACGCGAAAACGGCGGGGGCGGAAATCGACATCGGCAAGATCAAGGAGAGCGCCGCGTTTTTGATGAGCGGCGAAGTCGGGTACGAATTCCGCACGACCGTTGCAAAGCAGCTGCACCGCCCGGAAGACATGCTCAAAATAGGGCAATGGCTCAAAGGCGCGAAGGCGTACTTTTTGCAGAATTTCCGCGATTCCGACGCCGTGCCCGCAAAGGGGCTCACTCCCCTTTCCGACGCCGAACTGGAAGCTTACAAGCGGCTTTTGCTCCCCTTTATACCAAATGCGAAGATAAGGGGAGAATCGTAAACGTATTCACGCGTTTCTCGCGCAAAGGCACTGCGAAACGCCGTGATCTGAGAGACAACCGCCGTTCGCCGACATATAAGTCGGCTCTGCGGCGTTTTTCTCTCTGCGAAAATTTTTAAAGGCTTACTTATTAAAGCAATTTTCGCATTCACTCTTTTTCGGCAAGCCGCAGGTATGCGGCAAATTGAGTGCGCTTTTTGAAAAGCGTGGTTTTCAAACGCGCTTTTGATTATTTAAATATTTATTCGCGCAAGGGAAATCGCACTTTTCGGAATAAGCCCCCCATTTGCCGCGACAAGCGGC
>DXCL01000031.1 GCA_019115995.1 Candidatus Borkfalkia avistercoris | reverse complement strand
TAGGAGAGGTTTTCCGCATCCGGCTGTATCTGCTGCGGAAAATACCCCTGCATGGGATCGATGGAGAGCGTATCGCTTTCCGCGAGGTTCCGCGCGCTCATGAGGAAGGTGCGGTGCGTCTCTTCCGGGTGTTTTTCCGCCCATTCGTTGTCGCCCCGCACGATGAAATAGGTGTTGTATACCTTTTCCGCCAATTCCTTCACGTTCTTCGGAAGCTCCGTTCCGTCGCAGTCGCGCACCGCGTCCGCTCCCCACATTGCCGCTATCTCTTTCGTCCCCTCCACAAAGCTCTCGTCCGTGGGGATCGTTACTCTGCCTTTATACACGATTTCCTCTCTGAAATGTTAAATTATATTCGTGTTGAATAAAAGTTTTACCAAAAGATTTCCTTTTCGAGTTCGAAGTATTCCTTGGGCGACATGGAAAACACACGTTTGAACGCCCTGTAAAAGGAAGGGATACTTTCAAACCCGCATGAAAAAGCAAATTCCGCTATATTGCTGCCGCTCTGATCGCGATACAGCTTTACAAATTTCTGCACGCGAACCTGGTTGATATAGTCGGACAGCGACGCTCCCAAAGTTCTATTAAAGATCCTGCTGAGATAAAACTTGTTGTAGCCGAACTGCTCCGCCAGACGTTCCAGCGTCAAATTCTCCGCGCTGTGCTCCTCGATATACATGATCAAGCTGAGAATGAAATTCTGGTCGGAAAAATTTTCGTACTTTACATACCCGTAGCGCTGTGCCAAAAGCCCGAAAATGACGTTAATATAGCCTTTTGCCACAAGAGAATTGTGCAGGCACGATGGATCGGAAAGGATCAGTTCCATAACGGGGAGAATGCTTTTGCGATTGAATTCTGCATCTTTCAGCTCGATATTCAGCGTTTTATGCTTAAAAAACGGCGCAAAATCCTGACTGACGGCATAAGGTATGATCACAAGGATAGACTCCGCCTCGCTTGCGTCCGCTTTGTGTTGCAGACAATACGGAATAAAAACCATTTCGTCCTTTTTAAAAACATGCTCCTTTCCGTCGATCACGGTACGGTATTCACCGCTCTCGATATACTGAAATTCCAGATTGCGATGAAAATGCATGGGCATGTCATAGTCCAGCCTACGCCTTTCAAGCTTTATATCCGTATAAAGATCAGATTTTAATTCATAGTATCCGTTGCTGTTCATTTTGCGCTTCGACATACGGCTCTGCCATCTCCCTCATCGCTATTCGGGAAATATTATACCGCATTTTATCTTCTTTGTAAATAAGATCAAGCCGAAGAAGCCCGCGCGGGTCGCCTCCGATCAAGACCTGAAATTCACCCGGTTCCGCATAAAAACTGCCGTCGCTATGCACGAAGCCCAAATCTTTTGGCCCGATCATAAATTCAACGACGGTTTCCGTATGCGCGGACAGACAGATTTTTTTAAACTTCTTCAACTCGCGTACCGGTCTGACCATCGTGGCGGCGACATCTCTGACGTAAAGCTGTACGACCTCGCTCCCGTCAATATCGCTTTCGTTCCGCACCCGCACGCTGACGCGCATTTTGTTTTCCTTTTTCACTCCGCAGGCCGTTATTTTTGCATCTGAAAAGACAAACTTTGAATAGCTCAACCCATAACCGAATGGGAAAAGCGGTTCGTTGGGGGCATCGATATATTTTGACGTCCAAGCGCCCGCATTGTTCGGATCGAATGGTCTGCCCGTTTCGTAATGGTTGTAATACAGAGGAAGCTGCCCGACGGAATGAGGCAAAGACATGGCGAGCTTTCCGCTGAAATTACTTTTGCCGAACAACAGATCCGCACAAGCGTGACCGCCCTCCGCACCCGGCTGCCACATCGTAAAAACGGCGCGGGATTTCAGAAGCGCGCGGATATGCAGAGGCCTGCCCTGGAATAATACAACGACGACATTCGGATTCGTCTCATAAATTTTTTCAAACAGTTCCGTTTGCAGCGGGGGCAAACAGA
Source organism: Candidatus Borkfalkia avistercoris (assembly GCA_019115995.1). Classification (GTDB taxonomy): domain Bacteria; phylum Bacillota; class Clostridia; order Christensenellales; family Borkfalkiaceae; genus Borkfalkia; species Borkfalkia avistercoris. The sequence continues at coordinate 46,555 of DXCL01000031.1, read as the reverse complement.
TCTCCGTCCGCGATCTGCATTCTCCCGAATAGCGCATGCTTTCGCCGATGCACAGCACGACCGTTTCGCACCTCTTTGCCGCGGCGATCGCCTCCGAAAAACCGCGGCGATCGCTCTCTTCGAGAGAATCTCCGCACCCGCGCGCATACTCAAACTCTATATTCTCTTCGCAAAAAGCTTCCCGTATGGTGACGGCATGCGCAGGATCTGCATTGCACGACCATGCGCCGATGATCTCTTTACTATCGGCAAACGGCCCGATCAGAGCGATCCCGTTCCGCTTTTTCAGCGGCAATATGCCGTCGTTTTTTAAGAGGACGCATGAATCCGTACTCGCTTTGCGGGCAAGAGACAAAAAACCCGCGCATCGGCAAAACCGTTTTTCCGCCTGTACGTCTGCCGCGGCGTAAGGATTTTCAAATAAGCCGAGACGGTTTTTTAGAGAAAGAATGCGAAATACCGCCCGATCGATCTGCTCCATAGAAATTTCCCCGCTCTCGACGAGGGCGGCGCCCTCCTGCAAATATGTTGTGGACACCATTTCCATATCGCATTCGGCGGCAATCGCAAGCTTTGCCGCCTCGCGCAGATCGCGCGCACAGCCGTGATTGACAAGCTCCGCAACGGAATTGTAATCGCTGATCACGACACCGTTGAAGCCCCATTCCGTACGGAGCTTGTCGCGCAGCATCGTATTTGCGGTACAGGGGGTTCCGTTCAGCGAGTTGAACGCCGTCATGACCATTGCAGCCCCCGCGTTCACCCCCGCTTTATATCCGGGCATATAGTATTCGTCCATCGTATACGATGACATATCTACGCAGTTATAATCTCTGCCCGCCTCCGCCGCGCCGTAACATGCAAAATGTTTTATACAGCTGGCTATCTCGTAATTTTTATCGGCATTCCGCTGATAACCGTTTACAAATGCCGCAGACATTTCCGCGCACAGATGCGGATCCTCCCCGAACCCTTCCATCACCCTTCCCCAACGGGCGTCTCGGCACAGATCCGCCATGGGCGAATATGTGACCTGCACGCCGCTTACGGCGCTTTCGACCGCCGCCGCCCGCGCGCAGCGCTCGGCGAGATCGGTGTCAAAACTGCACCCTATCGCCAAAGGGATCGGGAAAGTCGTTTTATACCCATGGATCACGTCAAGCATAAAAAGAAGAGGGATCTTGTTCGGGTCTTCTTCCAGATGTTTTTTCTGCAACGCGATCATCGCGGAAGCGTCTTTGAAATTCAAAACGCCTCCTACGATTTTTTTCTGCTCTTCCGTAAGCGCAAATTCACCTTTCGGCCCGGTATATACATTATCGCCCCCCTTCATCAGATCTCCGTATTCGCATACGGACATCTGCCCGAGCTTCTGCTCGATCGTCATTCTGTCGATCAGCTGCCATATCTGTTTTTCTTTCATGACGCCATTTCCTTCGGTTATCGAACCTCGTATATTTTTGCCGTTCCCGGAGCCAAATAAAGCGAATCTTTGCCTATCCCGCCTTTATTAAATTCAATGCTTGCATGGCACATATTTTCCTGCGAGCCGTTCACAAGCATGACCGCACACCGAGAAGGATCCTCTTTATGCCTGAATTTGCCGACGACCAGGGGCCGATTTTTTAAGGAAGACAGGTCGGCGATCACGTCGTCGCAATCCCGGTAAAAGCTTTCAAATTCGCTCGCCGCCATATGCAAATGGTAGGTTTTTTCATGGTCATAATGGCGTAACCGCGGCGCAATATCATTCATAAAACGAGCGCTTTCGTAAGCGACCTGATCGTATTTTTGCGTTTTTACCCCTCTGTTATCGACGGCATGCCCGCGCGCATCGTAGGAAAACCCGAGTTCCAACGGGTGAAACCAGAAAAAGCCGGTGACCCCGTGCGCCGCGCCGACATTCAGCTGCCAGCGCAGCTGCGCCTGCGTGGGGTCTGCAAGGCATAAATGCCCGCACAGCAACAGAGACTGCCACAGAGGGACCTTATAGCGCTTGCTCACTTTTTCAAATTTATACAGATTATGGAAATAATTTTCCAGCCCCTGTATTTTATCTTCGGGTTCCTCCATACACTGACTGTAACAATTATACAACAGAAAATCCGGCTTCATCTTCTGCATGAAACGCTCTAAAACGCGTTCGCCGTCTTTTTCGCTGCGCATTCCGACGTGGTTGTGCGACACAAAGGGACGTATTGCGGGCATAAACTTCCGCATCAGTTCGCATGCCCGAAAAGTCGCTTCGTATTCGGCATCGGAATTCGGTTCATCGCAAATAAAACAATATGCCGCGGACGAAAATTCTTTATATTCGCCGTATACTTCTTTCAGATTGCGGATATACGCCTCTTCGCCCCTTTCCTGCAAAACCCTTAAAACAACGCGGTGATCGTACACGATGCAAGGCATATGCAAGGTTTCGCACCTTTGCAATACGGCAAGCATGTTGTTGCGCCCCGAGGGTTGCTTATGCTCGGGAGACATGTACAGCGTGCAACCCATAGAACGCATGAGATCCACCATTTCCGCCCCTTGCAGGTGCGACGCCACATAGTTCCAAAAGCTTATTTGATAATCGTTTACGTCAAATTTTTCCATAATCTCTCCTCAGAGCTGTTATCTTCTTTTCCGGAAACGCTTTTTCCTTTACGCCGTTTCCAACGATCTGATGACCGTTTCGCCAAACGAAAGGCTCTCGTTTGTGAACGTAAAGCCCTCCATCGCGGCGGTTATCGCACTTAAACTTGTGCCTTCCCAGAGCGTTTCCCCGTTGGCGGTGCTGCCCGACGCATAATCGCCGGCAAGCGCTTTCGCATCGGTGAACGAGCCGTCCTTTTCCGCGATCAGATAAATGCCCGAAATATCCGGATTGACGGCGGCGGGGAGCAGGTTGGCATAATCGAATGCTCCGTAAACGTAAGCCACGTTTTCAAATACGCCCTGCTTCGATTCTGCCGTGCTCGCGCACATCAGGCGGAATCCCGCGGGCTCGGGGATATAAAACACCGTATTCTTTACGATAGATGTATCGGAGACCCTGTAAATAGCTGCCGTACCCGAATAACCCGAAGACGCGTCTGTTTCCGCATGGATCTCGAAGAAGCAGTTTTCGAGCGTTCCGTACATGTTGCCGAACATGAGCGCACGATCCCACGCCCCCGCCGACTTGATGCCCAAAGTCAGCTGTATGTGCACATTTTTGATCACGCCGGTCGAAGAAATTTCCCGGAAAAGGACGTTTTCCCACCGCTCTATGATGCCGGCGGAAGACGTTACGTTCAAAATGGAATGCCCCTGCCCGTCTAACGTTCCGCTGAATGTTTCGTTGAACAGTGCGCGGATATCGGTATTGTTCGCGCCCGTTCCCCAGTTCCAGGGATTTTCTTCGAGATATTCGCGCATGTCTATGTCGTTCATGAGGACAAAGTTGCCCCACGGCTTGGCTGACAGTCCTTCCGCCAGTTCGTATGCGTCGGTGATCTCGATCTGCTCGTTATAGTCTACGATGATCTTGTCTCCGTAGCCGAGGGTGCTTTCCGTAAAGACAAACCCCGGCATCGCCGCCGAAATCTCTTCCAGCGTCGTGGAATCCCAATACGCGGGATCGTTCGTATTGCCGCCCGTACCTGCTGCCGCATACTTTTCGGAATTCAGCACTTTGGCGTCGTTAAATTCCCCTGCGGCACCGTCTGCCCTCACTACATAGATATCGGAGATAGAGGGATTGTATTTGTTCGGCAAAGAATTGTTCACGCCCGAATCGCCGTAAACGAACGCTACGTTTTCGAAAACGCCGAGCCCTTCGAAATCGCCGCCCCACGAAGTTGAGCAGATCATGCGCAGCCCTGCCGCATTCGGAATAAAGAAAACCGTGTCCGTGACCTTAGAGGTATCCGCAAGGTTATAGATCGGAGCGGCCCCGTACATGTACCAGTTTACGTTAAACTGCGCATTTACTTCAAAAAAGCAGTTGTCTATCGTTCCGTACATGTCGCCGAACAGGAGCCCCATTCTGGCTCCTTCACCGCCCGAAAGCCCGATGGAGATCTGCATATGCAGGTTTTTGATCGTGCCGCCCGCAGAAATCTCTTTAAAGACCGTATTGGTGTAGCGCGGGATCAGCCCGGCGGAAGAGGTGAGATTGAGTATGGAATGCCCCTGCCCGTCTAACGTGCCCGCAAACGCCCGGTTAAAGAAGGCGCCTGTGGCTGTATCCGTGCTGTTCCAGGGGTGAGCTTTCAGATAATCGCTCATATCGACGTCGTCAGCAAGGACGAGATACTGATTGTTATTTCCGTTCATCATCGAAACGAGGTCTTCCGCCGTTCTGATCTCTCCCGAAACAAAAATACCTGTTGCGATCAAGCTCAGCCGTTCGCCGTCGACGGCGATTTTTCTCTCGCCGAACAGCCCGTTTCCGGAAAGAATTTTGACCTGTCCGTCCGCATATTCGTAAGGCAGCTCGCTGCCCGTTTCGATATCGCGTACGCGAATGACGTTTTCCGTAAACGAAATTCCGCCGCTGCGTTCGGGAGACCAATCGTATATATAATACTTTTCGGCCGTTTCCACCTCTGTGCTCTCTTCGAACCATGCAACGGAGACGCGGCACACGCTCTCCGCATAATAACCGCCCGCTTCCGCCTTTGCGTAAATTTCCGCGCTGCCTTCGGATACCGCCGTAACCAGTCCTTCCGCCGATACGGAAGCGATCTCGGGCGCGGAGGAGGAAAACACCGCACGTACGGCCTGTTCCTCTTCCCCGATCAGCGCGCGGGCCGTCAGCTGCGCAGTTTGTCCGCTTTCCGTAAAACGGATCTCGGAATAATTCAGCTCGACATGCATCTGCGGCTCATAATATTTTGAAACGTTCACTACGCAGGCAGCGGACGCGCCTTCATACTCGGCGGATACCGTTGCCGTGCCTACGCCCACTGCCGTTACGACGCCTTCCTGCACAGTGGCAACGGAAAGGTCGGAACTTTTCCATGTAACGGACGCCTCCACCGCTTCTCCGTTCTCTGCGACCGTTGCGCTTAGCTCTACGTTCTCTCCCTCTTCAAGATTTGCCTCGCTTCTGTTCAAGCTGACCGTATACGGAGAGGCCGCGGGCGTCTTTTCCGAACAGGCCGCCGCCGAGATCAAAAACAAAGCGGCCATGAATATCACAATTAGTTTTTTCACACCGATCCCCCGATTTTTACAATCTTATTACCGAACCGAGGCTTGCGGAATCTTCGTTGAATTCCTGAACCAAACGGTCATATTCGCTTGCCGTAAACGATGATTTGTACAGCAACAGCAGCAGGTACCTGGGCGAAAGTTCCTCCGCTCTCAGGCGATACATCATCTTTTCGTACAGATCCGTATCGTACCCCGCCTGCTCCACGGCCTCATAAGCGGAATCGAACAGTTCCAGATATTGTTCGAGCACGCGCTGCGGCCATGTGCGGGCGGTACGCAGATAATCGTTCATTTCAAACTGTACGTATGCGCCGAAATTTTTATTTTCCGCCTCGTACATCGCTTTCATTTCCGACATATGCAGGCTGATCTTGTTGTAATACTCCTGTATATACGGAGCCGCCGCCTTGTAATAGTTCTCGATGAAATCGGAGGTCAAGGCGTTCACGTCCTGATCGGGATCCCAGAAAAGCTCCGCCGTCACGTATGCGCGCATCGGCTCGAAGGTCGCCACGCGCGTCGGAGAGCCTTCCATAAAGACAAATTTGTATCCGTATTCGCCGAACGTCTTGATATAGTCGGACTTGTAGGCGAAGTCGTCAAAGAACACCAGCCCTTCGTTGATGAAAAGACCGTTGTACGTATACGCCGTGAGATTGTCGGTGAGCGCCTTCCAGCCGTCCAGATTGACGATCTGCGCCGCATTGCGCTTGCTGTCCGTCAGAGACGCGGAATAATCCGCGGAAATATAACAGACATGCACGTATACGTTGTCGTGCGGAATGACCTTTTCATCGACGGCTTCATACTTTCCCGTTGCATCATTGAATACGACGGGCGGCTTTTCGGTGTTAAAATAATTCAGCGAGACCACATCCACCGTGCGCCCGAGAGGGTCAAAATGCTCTTTGAGCTTATCCGCGACATAATTGTTGAAGATTATGTCCGTACCGGTGCTGGTATACTGCGCATCGCTTTGATAGCAATTGCTGCAAGTACATTTCGCCCAGCTGTCTTCCGCGCCGAGCATGACGTACTCGACTTCCGGATTTTCTTCCGCGAACTGAATGACCACCTTTGCCATTTCTTCCATGACCTCCGGATTGGTCAGGCACAGAGCGGTTTTACCCGAATTGTACCACAGCGGATGCTCGGCGCTGTATACGTCGGGCGGGAGAAAACTGAAATGCGAATGAGGCCAGCGCGAAATGTCAAAATCGTGATCCGCGCGATAGCGCAATCTCGAATTGTAAAATGATTCCGAGGTTTCATAACCGATCCAATAATCGGGCATGAAAGGCGCGTCGGAAATGTCGGCATCGATCAATTTGCAATCCGATACCCGGTCTATGACGATCTCGTCGCCGGTATAGTAATGATAATTGAATTGCCTTTCCAAAAACTCGTACACGCCGTAGACCGTGCCGCGATCGTCCTGCCCGGCTATAATGACCGTGCGGTCTGACCTTCTGACGATAAAGCCGTGCTTATCCAGCCCGGAAGTATCTATCCCCGCTTCTGATTTCAAAGCGGTATCTCCGAGCGCGAACACAGGGTCTCCCAATGAAAAGTCTCCGCCTGAATGAATGTCCAGCGAGATGCCCGTAGCCGTTTCAAAAAATGTTTGCAACTCTTCCGCGGCGGTCTCCTCGTACGGCTGCGGCGTTTCCGGCAATAAAATGCTGTACTCCGTCTGCCCGCCCGTTACAAGATCTATCTCTGAATAAATGTTTTCATTTTCCGTCTGCGACGTTTTTTTATCGCATCCCGCACAAATCGTTATACTTATAACGGCGGCAATAATTATCGCAATGATCTTTTTCATGCAAACTCCTTTTTTACTATAACCGTCAGGAAACGACCACGTCTTTCACTATGATATTGCTGTTGTAATCCGAATTATAGGCGTAAAACATGATCCTGTAAATGCCCGCCTTTTCCGCGACGACCGTTTCTCCTGCGGAGACCACACTGCGGACGCCGTCGGGAGAGACGAGATAAATTTTCAGTGTGATGCCCTCTTTTACGGACGCCGACGGAACGGTAAAGCTCTCCCCTTGGCGCAGCGTTGCGGGCAAACTTCCGGATATTTCGATCTGAGGCACCTCGTAATCCAAAACCTGCACGGAAGCATAACTGTCGACCGTATTCTCCGACGAATCTTCTGCCGTATACGTTAAATAATACACGCCGAACTGATCCGCAATAAAGCTTTTGCATTCATTCGGGTCGCCTTCAAAAATGACGCTGCCGTCCGGAGCCGTTATCAGCAGGCTCAAAGACACATCGCCGTCAAGAACGTCTGCACCGATCACATCGGGCAAAACGACCGTGTCTCCTTTCGAGGCATTTCTCACCAATTCCTCCGCGAAGACGATCATCGGGCGGATCCTGTCTGACGAGGCGTTGCCGAGCACCTGATTGCAAAGTTGATGCATCACGACAGACGCGCTGCCCTGCACTTCTTCAAACCCGAAGGAGACGTATGCCCTGCCCTGCGTAAACCCTTCAAACGGCTCGCCGATGAGAGTTTCGGAAAGTTCCGCTACCAAATTGCCGTCAGAATCCTGCAATTGCGTACCCGATATCGCGAACGTAAATCCGCCCGATACGGTCATGGAGCCGCTGATCTGCCGATACGTACCGCCGTTGACGCTGTAAAGTATCCTGCCTTCTTCCAATTTAAAGCGAAGCTGAATGACTGCGGAAGCATCTGCGCTGTCCGTAAATTCCAACACAAACGCGCCGCTGCCGAAAGAAGCGCTGTCGGAAGAGAAGGCGAGCGTAAACCGACCCATCGGCAGGCTGTTCAGAAAAGCAAAACCTGCATCTTCGTACGCGGTAAACCTTATGCCGTCCGCGGATACCTCTTTTGCCATATTCCCTGCCGTTATAAAATGATCGGCTATAAAATTTTCATCGTTTCTCGGTGAAATCACACGAACGGGGTATTTTTTTACGCTCTCCTTTCCGTCTGCCCCGACAGCGACCGCCTTCAAAATGAAATCGCTTTCGGGAGAAATGATTTCCCCTGCCTGTACCTTTACGCCGTCTGCATATATTTCGACCTCTGCCGATGCACCGTTGTTCGCATAATCGACGGCCGTGATCTCAGGGATCGTAAAAGACTTGTTTGCCGCTATATACGACGGCACCGTTGTTTCCGAAAATACGGGGCCCTCGCTTTCCTTTACCGTAAAATAGAAATCGAAATTTACCGTATTTTCCAAATAGTCTGTGACCGCGTAGCGGAGCATGTAATCGCCGGCTTCCGTGAGGAGGACTGATTTTTGCGTCAGTTCCCGTATACCGTTTTCAGCAAACAGATATTTTACGCAGTTCAGCGTTCCGCTTCCGCCGACGGCCTCTATATCGCGCAGGGAAAGTCTGTCTCCCACGGTCATTTTCGAAGCGTACACATCGCTCAGATCCTGCGTAAGTTCGATCGGATCGAGTTGCGTTACAACGTCTATATAAATGACCCGCGTGCCCGTATTCCCCGCGCGGTCGCAGGCGGTATATACGAGTTCGTATCTTCCCGCTTGCTGCGGCGTGAAAGAAAACCTGTCCGTCATCGGGACGGACGTTTTACGGGTGCCTTCCACATAGCGCGCCTCGACGAAAACATCGTTGATCAACCCGTCGACGGAGTCAACGCCGTAAGCGGCGGGGCAATTATAGTTGCTCCCCGCAAGGCCTGCCGCGCCCTCTCCCTCGATGAGTACGGACGGCGCCGACACGTCTGCGATCTCACCGCCGCCGAAATCCAATCCGTCGAATTCGGTGACGATGATATGCGCGGTATCGTTGATCTCCCTGAATATAAACCCGATTTCCGCCTCGCCCGTCGTAAAGCCCTTCCATTCGTTACCGACGCCGAAAGTTTCGGGAGCGTCAAGATCCGCCACCAAAAACTTGCCGTAACCGGATCTTGCGGGAGACATATAGATGGCGTTCTCCTGCCCGTCCCAGTAGAGGGAGAAGGGTTTTGTTATAATAGGATCGTAATCGATCGGATCGGTACTGATCTTTCCGCCCGTAAATTTGCCGTATAACGTGGTTGAAAGGAATATCTCTCCGCCATATTCATGCCCGTCGGACGTGCTTACAAACACGGCCGTCAGCTGCCGGTATCCCCATACGTTCGGCTCGAACGCGATCGTAATGTAATTGCTTTCGTCATATGCGTCGCGGATCACCAGTTCCAGACGGTCGAGTTCCAAAACCTCCTCGTTTTCCGGGACGACCAAAAACTCCAACAGCTTATCGTCTTTTGTTTTTCCGTTCAGATCGACGGAGTTTTTAAAGAAAGCCTGCCCTGAGGGTAAAGACGCCGATATGCCGAGCCCTGTTGCGCTGAAATCGTAATATTCAGGCGTTTCGGCGCCCGCTTCCAGGTCGATGCCGTTTTGGGTTTCCCAAAACGCCTCGGAAGAGTGGCGCACGCGCACATACTCTTCAAAAACGGCGGAGTTTCCGTCGTAATAGCGCACCGTCCAGACCCCGGCGCAGTCGAGCAACACTTTCGGATAATTTGTTTTTGCCCCGCTCGGAGAGATCGCCTCCGCAGACAGCGTTTTATCCCCCTGAGAAGCGTCGTTCAGATACAGATAGGACCCGGTAAGCATTTCTCTGTTCAGTTCCGCCCGTACGACCGGATCCCCCTGTACTATCGGTACGGAAAAATTCAGAGAGAATGTTTTGCCGCCGTAATCCTTTGCCGTATAGTTCACGGTATAAGTGCCCGTTTCCGAAAAGACGAACGCCGTAGCGCCCGAAGCGGATTGTTCCAAAGCCTGCACGCCGCCGGGAGATACGATCTCTATCCTCGTTTCCAACGGCGAAGTGTATTCCGTTGCCGCCGAAGAAACCGCGGCGACGGAAGGAAGCACGACCTGCGTGCCCGCCGGCACCTCTCCCTCGTATACGGGGAACTGCATATCCCATTGTGCGACGGACGCCTGCGAGGATACGACGAACGAAAAGGAAGCGGCTTCGCCGTATTTCCCGGCGGAATCCTCCGCGCGGTATTCCGCGGTGTAGACCCCTGCGCTCTGCGGAACGAAGGCGTTTTCTCCGTCAAGAACGACCGCTTCGCCGTTTTTATCCTTCACGCTTATTGACCCTTCGAAAAGCGCTCGTCCGTCTACGAGATCGAAGCTGTAAAGGCCTTTATCGGAGACAAAATATTTTTCCCCTGCCGTACCTCTGTAAAGCGCGGGGGTGCCGTAAATTGCCGCGCCCGACGAATCGGCGAGCGTCTCCTGCGAAAGAGGTTCGCCCGAAAGCTCGTATAAATAAATCTGCGCCGTTTCGTTTTCCGCAACGGAGGAAACCGTTATCGTCACATCGTAGATATCGAACGGATCCAGCGTATACTCCGCGCCCATGCGCGACATGTCGCTTTCGGAAGAGAAATTGAACAGCGCCGTGTTCCCGTTTACCGTATCGACGGAAAGGCGCATGTCTCTCCCGTCAAAATTGACCCCGAGCGCACCGCCCGCAAAGGATATTCCTTCCAGCTGCGAATACACGTTGACGCCCTGATGCGTCACGCATACGTTTCCGTATTGCCCCGACTCCAATAAAGTCAATGTAAACGAACGGCCCGTCGCCTGATCCGCAAAATCAAAGGCGAGAGATCCGAATGTACCCTTACCGTCCTTTCCGACGACGCCGAAATCCAATGCAAACGACGCAGAAAAATCGGAAAAAACCGCTTTGGAATAATTTGTCTGCGTTGAGAGCAGCGCGCCCGTCCGATCCGCGGCGGAATCGTGCGCGCCGTATTCGCAAACGAATCCGTCTGCGGTAAACAATTCCGACATGGGCTTCGTTTCCGCCGAACTTTTGCGTACGCCGATAAACGCGCATACCGATAAAACGGCGATCAGCGAAAGCAGTGCGATTAAAAATGATCTGATTTTTATTTTATAAGACGTTATCATACTTTCAGCCCTTAATGCCTCCCATGCTGATATTTCCGACAAGTTTATCCTTAAAAAACATTAAAATGATCAGCATCGGTATCATGGCGATGATACATGCCATCAACTGCAACGGGATACTCGCCGTGGCATTTGCCGTTGAAAACTGGAAGCGATAGAGCCCGTACGCGAGCGTAGGATAGGAAGGGAACCAGACCATTGCGGTTTCCCAATCGTTCCAACAGCCTATAAATACCATGATGCCGACCGCGATGATCGTATTGCGCGCAAGCGGCAGCATAACGGAGAAAAAGATCTTCGCGTGCCCCGCTCCGTCTATTTTGGCGGCGTCCATATATTCATTGGAAATTCCGCTGAACGTTGCAAGAAAAATAAGGAAATGCGCGCCCTGCGGCGTAAACTGGAAGATCGCGGCAAGCGGGAGATTATCGTAGGTGCCGATAAACTTGGATACCGTCAGGCCGGACGCAAGCCCGCCAACGATCGGGATCACCATGCGGAGAATAACGACCGCTTTGACGATATCGCACAGCTTCGATTTATATTTTGCGCAGCCGTACGCCACGATGATGTTGGCGAACACGGGGATCACCGTATAGAGGAACGCATACGCAAGCGAATTGCCGATCAGATAGATCAATGTATATTCTCTTCCCTCTACCGGCACAAATAAATTTTCGAAGGCGAGTTTGAGGTTAGAAAACATCCACGTCTGCGGCAGGCCGAAAAGATTTTTCCGGAATTCGTAAAAATCTTTCAAGGCACTGATCAGCGCCCAGACCAAAGCAAACAGGATCGTAACGGTATAGAGCATGAGGATCGCGAAGCCCGTCCACTTCATAACGGGGTGATCGTTGATCAATTCTCTTTTTCTGATTTTCGCCATATCACACCTCGACGTTCGGCCCTTTGCCGAACAGCCATTTTACAAAAAAGGTAATCGGAGCGACAACCGCCGTAAACATGAGCCCCGCAGCGGCGGCATACGGATAATTCAATTCCGTATCTTTACCGCCGACGATGATCTGAAAGAAGTAGTAGCCGAACGTGTAAGTTTCCATCGGCGCATCGTTGCCGAAAAACGCATACGTGGAGGGAGAACCCGAAAACAAAGTGATGACGCCGCAGATGATCCCGACGCCCCACGTCTGAAAAATGACGGGAAAAGTGATCTGCCAAAATTCGCGCCAAAGAGAGCAGCCTTCCAAGCTTGCAGCCTCCAAGCAATCTCTCGGCACGCGCATCATAGCGCCCGTGTTTATGAGCAGGTTCCCGCCGAAACCCAGCCACAGCTGAAAGAGAAGCAGCATTTCAAAGGAACTGTTCGGATTCAGAATGAGGCTCATCATGTCCGAATCCCCCACCAACACGGGAAGGCCGTACTCGATAAAATATTTATAAATCAGCACCCATACTATGTTCGATACGATCGCCGGCAAGAACAGAATGACGACAAAGAACTTTCCGCAAGGTACGTTTTTATAAATCATGAAAGATATATACAGGGAAATCGCCCCGCATATTACCGTGGTGAACAGATAATAGATGATGGAGTTGAATATCATCTGCATCATGCCGGGCACGATGCGCAATTCATCGAAGATGCGGGTAAAATTCCTGAAATCTCCGATAAACGTAAACTCATCCGTTTCTACGTTATATTCCTGAAACGCGAGAAAGAACGAGTTGATGTTCGTGGCGACGTACCCGACAAAAAAGCAAACGATCGGCCAGATAAAAATCGCCCATAAAAAGCGAAGCTCGCTCTTTTTATAGCCGGAAAACTTTTTCTTTCGTTTATCCGCGCCCGACTTATGATGCAGCCACACGCTTGCGTCATACATTTTATCCTTAACGGCGCGCCAGACTTTTGCGAAGGGACGGCTTATAACGCCGCCTATTCTCTCTCCTAAGGTCTTTTTCTCATCATTTCCTTCCATAAAAACCCCTCCGAGGTTTACCGCCGAAAGAGGCTGCACAGCCGCTTTGCCTCTCCCGGCGGATATTTGCCTTTTAATGGAAATACGTATTCCACGTCTGCTCAGAGCATGCCTCTGCGTATCCTTCGAACCAAGTGGCGGCGGTTATTTGGCCGTTCTCGTCAAACGCCATATCGCGGATCGGGTCATTGTAACTTCTCGCGTTGATGCCCTCTCCGATCGTAGCGAGCCACTCCCAATTGTCGAAAAAGGTATTGTTCTTGCCGCGCAGAGAAAGCAGGCTCTCCTGCGCCGTAAGGCCGTCGGAGACACATAATACTTCCGGTCCGCAATATGCCATTTCCACGTTGTCGTCGTGAATCAGCTCATATACGCTGCGGGCGAGCGGGGTAAGGCTTTTGAGATCGTTGCTCATGTCGTAATCGTAAGAGCAGAACAGGTTGGTCGTTTTCGTAAAGTTTCTGAGGCTCGTTTCCGAATGCGCAAACAGCAGGAAATCTTCCACCTCCTCTTTGACTTTCGTGTTCTTGTTTACGAGGATCAGATACCCGGAAACGTCGCGCACGTATTGAACGGTGTTCTCCTGATCTTTCAGACCCTCCGTTCCGATGAACCGCGGCACGGGGAAGTATCCGAAACGCCTTTCCCCTCTGGCAAATTTTTTATTGATCTTCGCCATACGCTCAAAGGTATCGCGCGCCTCATATTCCCACCAGTTTCCGTCGATCAGAAACGCGCTCGGCTCGTCGGTCGTAGTGCTGTCGAGAAATTCAGACTGCGCCATGAGATGCGTCTGTGTGGTTTTGAGCGACCCGTTGCTGTACAATCCGCCCTTGGCGATCTCTTCGGCGACGAGGAGCATCGCCTTTTTGCCCTCCTGCTGTTTCAGTTGGTACCCGTTGGTGGAATCGATCGTGCCGAAATCGGAATCGACGCCGTCGAAAGAGTAATTCAGCGCATAGTCGTTCAAGCCTTCATAGTTGAGAATGACCGTTTCCAGCCACCAGTTTCTCATCCAGGAATGCATGCCCGAAAACGTAAACGGCTTGAAGCCCTTTCCTTTCATTTCGTTCAGCAGAAGCTTCATATCTTCCCAAGTGCCGGGAAGGCCGTCGTCATAGGTGTCGGGTTGTCCGTCAGGCCCGTAAAAATCGTCCTCGGTGCCGGAAATCCCGTCGATTCCGGTATAGCCCTGCAAATTGTACAAGTGCCCGCTTTCAAAGAGGTCGATGTCGTACCAGAGCCCGAATACCGAGCTGAACCAGGGCAGCGACATGAATTTCGGTTGTTCCGCCGTTCCGACGTTGAACATTTTATAGCTGTTCTCGTATACCTTCATTTTGTCGGCAAGCGATTTTACTCCGTTTCCCTTTCCGACATATTCGCCGCTTTCGTCGTACGCCTTTATATTCGTAAGGTCGGTCAGATCCATGATATAATTTTCGTACTGCGAAAAATCGTTGGAGCCGTTTACATAAATGATGTCTTCCGTGGCGGAACGCATATAATCGACCCCGTTCGAAAGCTCTGCGTCTTTCTGTACGGGAACGATCTCGACCTCGGAGTTGTACGCTTCATACGCCGCTTTCAGGTCATACAAAAATTCCGTACCGACGCCGTTATCGCCGATGGCGATGTAGATCTGCGTCTTTGTCGGGTCGATATCATCGACGGCCAAAGGCGGTTTGCAGGCGCTGAGCCCCAGCAAGAGAGCGACAGCAAGGAACATGCACAATAATTTTTTCATAAGTCCTCCGTTATGCAACATTTAAATCAGCTATAATGGTATCGCCGAACGAGAGCGTTTTTTCTGTAAAGGTAAAGCCGTTCATCGCCGCCGTGACGTCGCTGACCGTCGAAGCCGTCCACAGCGATTCGCCGTTTGCGGCCGAGCCGCCCGCATAATCCGCGGAAAGCGCTTTCGCGTCGGTAAATGTACCCGTCGACGAATCTTCTCTGATCAGATAGATGCCGGAAATGTTCGGGTTGACCGCGTCGGGCAGCAGGTTCTCGTAATCGAAGCTGCCGTATATGTACGTCACGTTTTCGAACGTGCCTACCCGAGAAGAGTCGCCCGTGCTCGCGCACATCAGGCGGAAGCCCGCGGGGGCGGGAATGTAGAACACCGTATTTTTCACTGCGGAAGTATCCGCGAGCGTATAGAACGCCGCCGTGCCGTAGTAACCAGCACCTTCATTCGTTGCGACGTCGATCTCGAAGAAGCAGTTTTCGATCGTACCTTCCATGTTGCCGATCAAAAACGCGCGGTCCTGCCCGGAGGAATTTACGCCGATCGATAGCTGCAAATGCAGATTTTTGATCACCGCCGAAGAAGAAATTTTACGGATAAAAGAATTCTTTTCCCAACGGTCTATCACGCCCGCCGCGGAATCGAGGTTGAGGACAGAATGTCCCTGCCCGTCAAGCGTTCCGGTAAATTCTGTATTGATGAAAGCGCCCGACTTTGTATCCGTATTGTTCCACGGGTACTTCGCGAGATATGCGCTCATGTCGATATCGTTCATGAGTTTGATGTTTGCCCACGGTTTGTAGCGCAGGCTGTTCACCAACTGTTCCGCCGTGGTTGCCTCGATCGTTTCCGCAAGCTCGCTGACGATCACTTTATCGCCGAAGCTGACCGACGTTTCCGTAAAGGTGAACCCGGTCATCGCTCCGTTGATCGCTTGGAGCGTCGTATCCGTCCACAGTTCCTCTCCGTTTACGGTCGCGCCGCCTGCATAACCGCCGACGAGTTCCTTCGGCTGCGTAAAGCTGTTCGCCGCGGCGTCCGCTTTGATGATATAAATATCCGAAATGCCGGGATTTACCTGCGTGGGCAGCAAATTATTGTAATCGAAGCTGCCGTATACGTACGCCACGTTGCGGAAAGTTCCCACATACGAAGACGCACCGGTATTCGAATCGAGGCTCGCGTTGGAAGCGATCAGGCGGAAGCCCGCAGGATTGGGCACGTAGAACACCGTGTTTTCGATCAGGGCGCTCTCTTTCAGCCTGTAAATTGCGCCCGTTCCGTAGTATACGCAGCCGTCCCACTCGGAACTGTTGGTTTCGGGATAGACTTCGAAGAAGCAATTTTGGATCGTACCGTACACATTCCCGAACAGATACGAGCGGTCGCCCGTACTGGATTGCACGCCGAGCGACGCCTGCAAGTGCAGGTTTTTGATAACGCCCGTTTCCGCCAGTTCGCGGAATACGACGTTTTCCCACCTTTCGACGACGCCCGCCGCGGAATTGAGGTTGAGGATCGAATGCCCCTGCCCGTCAAGCGTACCCGAGAACGTGAAGTTGAAAAATGCGCCCGTAGCGGAATTTGTATCGTTCCAGGGATTCTCCGCAAGGTAATCACTCATGTCGATGTCGTTCGTGAGAGCGATGTTCGCCCAAGGCTTATTCGTCATCGCCGCCACAAATTCATAGGCGTCGGAAACCTCGACCGCCTCTTCAAAATTCATGACGGTGCGGTCGCCGAATTTCAAAACGCTTTCCGTAAAGGTGAAGCCCTGCATGTTCTCGGTGATATTTTCGAGAGATATTTCCTCCCACAGCGATTCATCGTTTACGACAGAACCTTCCGCATAACCGTCGGCAAGTTTTTGGCTTCCGGTGAATACGCTGTTTTGCGCGTCTGCTTTGATCAGATAGATGCCTTCTATATCGGGATTTACCTTATCCGGAAGCAGCCCTTTATAATTGAAACCTCCGTAAACATACGCTACGTTTTCGAACGTGCCGACGAAAGAGGCATCGCCCGTGCTCGCGCACATCAGGCGGAAATCGACCGGCGCGGGGATATAGAATACCGAATTGCTCACATGCGACGTTTCCGCAAGCCTGTAAAACGCTGCCGAGGCATAGTAGCCCCAATCCGAATCCGTTTGCACATCGATCTCAAAGAAGCAGTTTTCGATCGTGCCGTACATATTGCCGAACAGCAGCGCGCGGTCGTATTCCGTCGCCTTCAATCCCAGCGAAACTTGCAGATGCAGATTTTTGATCACACCGCTCGGGGAGATCTCGCGGATCACCACGTTTTCCCAATGGTCGATCACGCCCGCCGCGGAATCGAGGTTGAGGATCGAATGCCCCTGCCCGTCAAGCGTGCCCGAGAACGTGAAGTTGAAGAACGCGCCCGTATCGGCATTTGCATCGTTCCAGGGGTTTTCCGCAAGGTATTCGCTCATGTCGATATCGTTTTGGAGAACGATGTTCGCCCAGGGCTTGTTCGTCATCGCCTCCACAAATTCGTACGCGTCGGAAACCTCGACCGCCTCTTCAAAATTCATGACGGTGCGGTCGCCGAATTTCAAAACGCTTTCCGTAAAGGTGAAGCCGCTCATGGCTGCCGTGATGTCTTCAAACGAAACGGCGTCCCAATAGTCGGCGCTGTTGTAAGCGACGTTTTCACTGTCTTTTGTGGCTTCATAACCGGCGGCATATTTTTCCGCGTTGAGGACCTTTGCGTCGTTAAACGTACCCGTAGAGTAATCGGCTTTGATCACGTAAATATCGGTTATGTTCGGATTGTATTTGTTGGGCAGAGAATTGTTCACGCTCGAATCGCCGTAGACGAACGCGACGTTGTCGAAAATGCCGTATCCCTCAAAAGCGCCTCCCCAAGAGGTAGAGCAGATCATGCGAAGCCCCGCCGCGTTGGGGATATAAAATACGGTGTTCGTAACCTTCGAATTTTCGCCGAGGTTATAGATGGGCGCCGCGCCGTACATATACCAATCCACATTGAACTGCGCGTCCACCTCGAAGAAGCAGTTGTCTATCGTTCCGTACATGTCGCCGAACAGGAGCCCCATTCTGGCTCCTTCACCGCCCGCCGAAAGCCCGACGGAGATCTGCATGTGCAGGTTTTTGACCGTGCCGTTTTCGGAGATCTCTTTGAACACCGTGTTGGTATAGCGCGCAATCAGCCCCGCCGTGGAATTGAGGTTGAGGATCGAATGCCCCTTTCCGTCAAGCGTGCCCGAAAACGCCCGGTTGAAGAAGGCGCCCTCGCCGTTCTCCGTGACCGTACTGTTCCAGGGATTTTCCGTGAGGTAATCGCGCATGTCGATGTCGTTTGCGAGTACGACGCTCTTATCCGCATTGTTGCGCATCGCGCTGACGAGGCCGGCCGCGTCTGTAACTTCAATGCCGTATTCGACTTCGATCGTTACGTTTTCCGAAGTATTTTCGGCGATTTCAAGGGAAACGCCCTTATCGATGTATCTGTAAGCCACGCCGCTTACTTCCACACGGTCGAGAGCTTCCAGCGAAAATTTTTCAGAAAGATATGTAAACGTCTGGCTGTCGACTTCAAATTCTTCTTCGCCGTACACGCCGATCAGCTTTGCCGTATAGTCGGTCAGCGAATAAGTAACGGTGATGACCGTATCGTCTCCGCCGTCAAGTTTTGCACCGTTGCCGGCTATGCCGACGGTGTACCCGGTAATCGGATCGGCGGTGACGGTGATCACATCGCCAAAGTATCCGTTCTTTGTTTGGGAATCTTCTTTAAAAGAGCCGTCTGCCTGTTCCGTTCTGGTCGTGATCGTATAAGTTTCGGGCGCGCCCCTGAACACCGCGTACAGCGTTATGACTGCGCCGTGTTCCGTTGCAAGTCCGCTTACCGTTTCTCCGTCTTCATAAACGACTTCGCCGTCTGCGCTGAGAGCCCAGCCCATAAAGTTGAATCCGGTTTTCGAAAACGCATTTCGGGGAAGCGCCTTTTCTTCTCCCAACGCAAAGATCTGATCCGCCATCGTTCCCGTTGCGGCGGCGTCGTTTTTGTCAAATTTTACGGTATACGAATCCTGCTCCCATATTGCGTACAGATCGACCGTCGCACCCTTTTCCGAGGCAAGCCCGCTTACCGTTTCGCCGTCGTCATAAACAATCTCGCCTTCCGCGCTTAAAGCCCAGCCCGCAAAGTGCCAGCCCTGTTTTACAAACGCGCACCGCGTAAGGGAAAATTCCCTGCTCATCGCAACCGTTAAGGGCTCCATGGCGCCGAGCCCGCCGTTCCCGTTAAAAACGACCGTATACGACTGGCTGTCCCATACCGCATACAGCGTTACGGCCGCATCGTTTTCCGTAGCAAGTTTGCTTATTGTCGCCTCGTCGTTATATACGGCTTCCCCGTCCGCGCTCAGCGCCCAGCCGACAAAAAGATTGTCTGTATTCGTGAAGGCACACGCCGGCAGCTTATATTCCTGCGTATAGGTCAAACTTACCGAGTCCATAGACCCTGTACCGCCGTTAGCCGAAAACGTCAACGTATATTCGTTTTCGTCAAACCCCGCGTATAACACGAGATCTCCGTCGATCGCCGTATCCTCGGAAAACGGTTCTTCGGCGCCCTCTTCATACCAACCCGTAAAACGATACCCCGTTTTTGAAGGCTGCGCGGGAAATTCCGAAGATGTACCGGGTGCGACGCCCTCTGTAATTTCATACACTTCGCCGTCTGCCATATAGGTCACGGTATAGCTGTTTTCGCCGCACCCGACGGCAAAAAAGGCAAGCAACGCCAACATCATAACCACGAGCAACTTTTTCATTTTTTCCTCCTTATTGGATACAAAAGCGCTTTGCCGTCCCCAAAAAATTCAGTAAAAAACTCTTCGCTTTTATATTTTTCGATTTTCATTATAACCGACTATTTTGACTTTTTCATATCATATATAACGCAATTTATTTCATATATTGACTTTATTCGATGTTTTTCAGCCACTTTTTATTTTATATATTAACTAATATAAAACCGGCCGTTCCATGAACCGAATAAGGGAAACGCCTTCCCGAACAAAAAAATGAGCTCTGCGCGACGCAAAGTTCATTTTTGATCGTCTTTTAAAATCATAAAAATCGGCGCTTTTCGGAATATGATCCGAAAGCGCCGATTTATTTTTTTCATTCTCCAAACACGCCGCCTCAAAGCGCCGTCTCATTCTCTTTTCTGCACGCGCCCCGAGCGCGACGGACAGCCCCGCCGCCCTTTTCCATACAATTTACTCCAAGATGTTCGACGTGATATAGTCTACGCCCCAGGAAATCAGTTCCTCTGCGTCTTTTTTGTCGTCGCACGTCCAGCAGTTGACCTTGACGCCCGCGGCATGAAGCTCGGATACCGCTTCGCGCGTAAGCGCACGATAATAAATGTCTAAATCGAATTTGTGCCGTTTCAGCCTTTCCAAAAGGTCGGCGCCGTATTTGTCGCACAAAAACTGCACCGTCTGATCCTCTTTGATCTTGCGCACTTCGACGAGATTCTCAAAACAGAAGGAAATGAACACGACGCGGCGCAGATCGTAAACATTGCCGCAGATCTCCACTATTTTTGCGATATGCCCGGCGCTCATCGGATTTTTCAGCTCCACGACCGCCGTCTTTTCATACCGCGCGCATACCGCCAGATATTCGGAAAGCGCGGGCATTTTGAGAGAATCTGTAAACTTATCGCTCTGCGCGTCCTTTATGCGCAGGCCGCGCAGCTGTTCCGCCGTACTCGCTTCGAGCGAAATATCCTTTTCGCAAAGCCTTCCGGTGGTGTCGTCGTGATAGACGAGATACTGCCCGTCTTTGGTGACGTGTACGTCGCACTCGATACCGAAACAGCTGCGGTTGCCCGCGGCGACGAATGCGGGCAGGGTGTTTTCGCGCTCGATGCCGGAAAGCCCCCGGTGCGCGACGATCTGCGTGTTCCTTTTGTCTTCGATAAAAATCGGCTTCATATTCTTTCCTCCGTTTTGATTTTCCGTATCGCATGCAGGCAAAAATGCCGCGTCGGACTGCCCGCTCTTACAGGCGGCGAACGCGGCGGCCCGTCTGCCGCAAAACATAAAAATTTATTAAGACAAATAAAAAGCGCGCACCAAATTAGTGCACGCTTTGATCTGGTGGAGATGATCAGACTCGAACTGACTACCTATACGTTGCGAACGTATCGCTCTACCGGGTGAGCTACATCCCCATACGGCGCGCTCCTTTTGGAACGCTATAATAGTATATAGTAAATTCAAAAATTTTTCAATCGTTTTGGCCATGAAATTCAAAAATTTTTTAATTTTTTTGTCCGTGCACGGCCGCCGCGGGGATACGGCATGCCGTATCCCCGCGGCGCGCGAACGGTTTTTCGGTTCAATTGCCGCATTCGATGGAAATTTCGTTGAAAATGCGCAGGAGCTCGTCTACGTCGATGTTCTTTTTTTCCTCTCCCGCCTTGTCGAGCACGACGTGCCCCTTGTCGAACATGCAGATGCGCGTGCCGTACTCCACCGCAAAGCGCAGATTGTGCGTGACCATGAGCGTGGTGATCTGCTTTTCACGCACGATCTGATCGGTCAGGCGCATCGTTTCCTCCGCCGTTTTCGGATCGAGCGCGGCGGTATGCTCGTCTAAAAGGAGCAGATCGATGGGCGTCATCGTGGCGATGATAAGCGTTAAAAGCTGGCGCTGCCCGCCCGAAAGCGAGCCGACGGGAACGTTGAGCTTATCTTCCAGCCCCAACCCCAAAGGGCGCAGCAGCTCGCGGTAGTACTCCCCGCGCTTTTTGCCGAGCCCCGCGCCGAGCCCGTAACGCTTGCCCTTGTTTTCGGCAAGCGCCATGTTTTCGGCAATGGTCATGTGATTCGCGGTGCCGCCCGACGGATCCTGAAAGACCCTGCCGATCTTGCGGGCGCGGATAAATTCCTTTTGGTCTGTGATGTTCTCGCCGTCGAGCACGACCTTGCCCGCATCGGGGAGCACGGCGCCGCCGACGAGGTTCAGAAGGGTCGTTTTGCCGGAACCGTTGGAGCCGACGATGGAAACGAATTCTCCCTTTTTTACGCTGAAATTGAAATCGTCGAAGAGCACGGCTTCGTCGGGCGTGCCCTTGTTGAACGCCTTTCTGATCCCGACAAGTTCAAGCATTGCTTTCCCCTCCTTTGGACGAACCTTCCTCCTTCGGCTTGCGCCCGAATATCTTTTTGACCGTTCTGCCGATGAGACCGCTGTCGAAAATGAGAACGACGACGAAGAGGACGGCGACGATGAGCTGCGTGTAATCGCTGCCCAGCAGGAGCATGGCGACGGTGAGAATGGCGTAATAGATGACCGCGCCGATGATGACGCCCGTCGTATCCTTCATGACGCGGATATGCTTTGCGATGACGCAGCCGATGATGACGCAGGCGAGCGCGATGACGACCGTGCCCGTGCCCATGCTGGAATTGAAAACGGAGTTGTACTGGCAGTACAGGCTGCCCGCAAGCGCGACCAACCCGTTCGCCAAAGACAAGCCGAGCATTTTATAATTGTCGATGTTTTTTCCGAGCTGGGTGACCATCTGCGGATTGTCTCCCGTGGCGCGGAGCAAAAAGCCCGACTTCGTTTTCAAATACAGATCGAGCAATATTTTGCACGCCGCCAGCAGGACGAGCGTGAGCCACACCTGCACGAAGTTGGACGCAAGGCGGGGAAAACCGTTCACGAACGAGTTGTGCAGCATGGTCGTTTCCTGCGAAAAGGAAACCATGGGTCCGCCCGCGATCAGGTAGTTTACGGAAATGAGAGCCGTCATCGTAATGATGCCCGAAAGAAGCCCGTTTATTTTCAGCTTGACGTGCAAAAGCCCCGTAACGAGCCCCGCCGCACAGCCTGCGACAAAGGAAACGATCATGGCGACCGCCCACGGGCAGCCCGCCGTGACCAACACGGCGAAGACGACCCCTCCCAAAGGGAAGGTGCCGTCTACCGAAAGGTCGGGAAAATCGAGGATCTTATAAGTGATGTACACGCCGAGCGCCACGACCGCGTAAATGAAGCCCATTTCCAGGATCGTGCCGGTCTGATTGAGAAAAAACATCTTTTACCTTCTTTTGCCGTTATTTTCTGCAAGGGCGCTTTGTGCGCGCCCCCGCGCGTGATGTAGGTTCTGACGAGAGAGCCGTTTACGCGGCTTTCACGTCGTTTGCGTCCGCATAAGAGGAAGGGAGCGACAGCCCGAATTTTAACAAAACTTCGCTGTTGTAGTCTACGGTATACCCGTCGTCGAGATACAGATACTCTATATCGTCTGCGCTCGCGCCCTCCAGAATGTCGGCGATCATGTACCCCGTTTGCCTGCCAAGCTCGACGTAATCGAGCGAGCAGCTCGCGAGGCAGCCGTTTTCCACCTGTTCGATCTCGCTGCCGAATACGGGGATATTTTTCGCGTTCGCCTTGTCGAGAAGGGTCGTGAGGTTCTGCACCACCGTATTGTCCGTAAGGTTGTTGAAGCAGTCTACTCCCCGCGTGATGAGCGATTCGATCGCGGAAGGAAGCTCGTTTGCCGTGTTGACCCCGACGGAAACGATCTCTACGTTCTTTTCCGCTTCCAGCGCTTCAAACTCGGCGATCTGCGACACGGAATTGGCTTCCGTTTTCGTATACAGAATGCCGATCTTTACCGTTTGGTCGCCCTTATTCAAAAACGCTTTGATGAGGTCGATCTGGCTTGCGACGGGGAGTTTGTCGGAAGAGCCCGTAACATTTTCGAACGCCCTGAAATCGGCGCTCTCCGCTTCGGGATCGGAAACGGCGGTAAATACGACGGGCACGTCGCCCCCTGCGGCGCTCGCCAGCGCATAAGCGGCGGGAGTGGCGATGCCGACGGCGACGCGGGGCATCATGTTGATGAGCGTGTTTGCGTAGGTGGTGTTCGTGCTGTCGCTGCCGCGCGCGTTATAGAAGGTGTAGCTGACCTCGTTTTCGCCGTAGCCGCGCTCGGCAAGCCCCTCCCGCACGCCCTGATAACAGTTATCGAGCGAGCCGTGTTCGGCGTATTGGAGAACCGCTATGGTGATCTTGCCGCCATCGCAGCCGGCAAAGCCGACCGCAAACAGGCAAAGCGTGAGCGCCGCCATGACGACGGCTATAAACTTTTTCATTGCGATGTACCTCGGATAAAAAATTTTCGGCGTTTCCGCCCTCCGAAAAAACAGATCAACTTTTTCCGCCTTTTCAGGCGGAAAAAGGAGCGCGCTCCTTTTTTATCGGAAAACAAAAAAACACGGCGCATTCGCTTGGGACGAATATGCCGTGTTGCCACCCAAATTCACAGCGCCGCAAAGCGCTGCCTCTTTACTGAATACGTCTTTGCCGCGCGGCAAAGATTATATCCCCTTTCTGTAACGCGAAAGCCGCGTCGTCCGCTACCCTTGCGATGCAAGCTCGAAGACGCCCTCGGCAGTCCATTCACTTAAAATCGGTTGCTTTTTTACACCAGCCAAAAGCTCTCTGAAAACCGAACCTCTAAGCTACTCTTCTGCCTCAACGGTTTGATTTATTTTTTGATACTATACCACTAAGGAAGAAAAATGTCAAACGATTTTTATGAAAAACCAAAAATTTA
Organism: Candidatus Borkfalkia avistercoris; assembly: GCA_019115995.1. GTDB lineage: Bacteria > Bacillota > Clostridia > Christensenellales > Borkfalkiaceae > Borkfalkia > Borkfalkia avistercoris. The sequence continues at coordinate 22,091 of DXCL01000031.1, read as the reverse complement.
AAATACAAAGCGGCGGTGCGTGCCGCCGCTTTGTTTTATGCTTCTTCGAACTGGTCTTTGCCTACGCCGCAGAGGGGGCAGGTGAAATCTTCGGGGATATCCTCCCACTTGGTGCCGGGAGCGATGCCGTTATCGGGATCGCCGAGCGCTTCGTCGTACTCGTAACCGCATACGGAGCAAACATACTTAGCCATAAGAACCTCTCCTTTTCAATTTTTTATAGTACTATTATATCAAATATTGCGGGAAAAACAAGCGCCGCGCGAAAATAGTTGCGCCGCGCGCGCATTTTCCGCAAAAAATCATTTGCTGCCCGTAGAACCGAAGCCGCCTTCGCCCCTTTCCGTATCGGAAAGCTCGTCCGCCTCAACGATGTCTGCGCACACATAGGGCATGATGACCAGCTGCGCGACCCGTTCGTATGGCTCGACGCTCTGCATGTACTTGGAATCGTTGTGCAGCGCCACGCGGATCTCACCGCGGTAATCGCTGTCGATCACGCCCACCTTATTGGCGGGGGCGAGGCCCTTTTTGGTCGCAAGGCCGCTGCGCGCGAAGATGAGCCCGACGTAACCTTCCGGGATTTCCGCGGCGAGCCCCGTGTGAACGATCGCCGTTTCGTTCGCGCCGATACGGATCGCGTGTTCGCTGAGCGCATAGAGATCCGCTCCCGCGGCGCTCGCGCTGCCGTACACGGGCAGCTTTGCTTCGGGTAAAAGCTTTTTGATTTTTAATTGAATTTTCTGCATGTTTCGTTCCCCTTTATGTTCGACGCGCCAGAAGGCGCATAAATTGCCGCGATCAGTATTCGCCGTTTTTCCAAAGAACGACGTTTCCCTCCGCAAGCGAGCGGGGCACGTCGATGATGCGCTGGTTGGAAGAGCCGCGGAACCTGAGTTTCAGATCCTTGCATTCCTCGATGAATTCGCCGTCGACGAGAACGTCGAGGAGGGAGAGCATTTCGTCCGTCGCCTCGCAATACGCCCTGCCGCCGGGACGAAGGTCGCGATCGAACGTGTAGCCGGAATAGCACCACGCCGTTTTTTGCGGGAAACACGCCCTGAACTTGCGCAAAAGCGGAAGGAGCGCGCGCTGATTGCACGGCTCGAACGGTTCGCCGCCGAGGAGCGAAAGCCCCGCGATAAAGCTCTTATCGATCGCGGAAAGCACTTCCTCTTCCGTTTGCTCCGTGTAGGGAGAGCCGTAGGAAAAATCCCACGCTTCCGCATTGAAGCAGCCCTTACAGCGATGGGTGCAGCCGCTGACAAACAGCGAAACGCGCACGCCGACGCCGTTGGCAACGTCGTATTTTTTGATGGTCGCAAAATTCATGCCGCCGATGCTCCTATATTATTTTAACACAGTTTTTGCGGGTGTGCAACCCCAAATCAAAAAAAATCGCCGATTTCCGAAAAATGCCGCGCGCTTGCCGCGCGCGGCGATCGGGTTTATTTTTAAAACAGACAACAAATCGTTTTTACTTTGCTCAAAGAAAAACGTTCGTTTCCCCTCAAATCACGGCGTTTCGCAGGCATCAGCTTGCCGAGAAACGCGTGAACATATTTACAAATGCAGCACCCTCGCCTTGATCTCCTTGGTCTTGCCGAGGTTCCAGAAATTTTCGCCCAAATACCCGCAGGTGCGGCGGGTCACGTTCATCTTGCGGTGGTCTTTATTGTGGCAGTTGGGGCATTCCCATTCGTTGTTTTCATTGATGATGATCTCGCCGTCCCACCCGCAGACGTGGCAGTAATCGCTCTTGGTGTTGAACTCCGCGTACTGGATATTGTCGTAGATGAAGCGGACGACTTCCTGCATCGCTTCGAGGTTGTTCTGCATGTTGGGGATCTCCACATACGAAATGCAGCCGCCCGAAGAGATGCGCTGGAACTGCGCCTCGAACGAGAATTTGGAAAACGCGTCGATATGTTCGCGCACGTCTACATGATAAGAATTGGTATAATAGCCCTTGTCGGTAACGTCTTCTATCGTGCCGAAGCGCTCCTTGTCGATGCGGGCAAAGCGGTAGCACAGCGATTCCGCCGGCGTGCCGTACAGCGCGAAACCGAGCCCCGTTTCCTTTTTCCACTGATCCGTTTTGTCGCGCATGTGCTGCATGACGCGCAGGGCGAACTCCTCGCCGACGGGATCCGTCTGCGGGACGCCCTTCATCAGCTTGGTGACCTCGTACAGCCCGATATAGCCGAGCGACAGGGTGGAATAGCCGTTGAACAGGAGCTTGTCTATCGTTTCTCCCTTGTCGAGGCGGGCGATGGCGCCGTACTGCCAGTGAATGGGAGATACGTCTGACTTGGTGCCCAGCAGCGCGCGGTGGCGGCACATGAGCGCCTCGCGGCAGAGGTCGAGCCTTTCGTCAAACAGCTTCCAGAACTTCTCCTCGTTGCCCTTGGCGATGATGCCGATCTGCGGCAGGTTGATGGAAACGACGCCCTGATTAAAGCGGCCCTCGAATTTATAGTTGCCGTTTTCGTCTTTCCAGGGGGAAAGGAAGGAACGGCAGCCCATGGGACTGAACACGTTGCCCTCGTAGATCTCGCGCATCTTTTTGGCGGAGATGTAGTCGGGATACAGCCGCTTGGAAGAGCACTTTACCGCAAGCTCGGTAACATAATCGTACTTGCCTCCTTTGAGGCAGTTGATCTCGTCGAGCACGTACACGAGTTTGGGGAACGCGGGGGTGATATACACGCCCTTTTCGTTTTTGATGCCCTCGTAGCGCTGGCGCAGGATCTCGGTTATGATCTGCGCGTTTTCTTCGAGGTACTCGTCGTCTTTATCCAGATACAGGAACAGCGTGACGAAGGGAGACTGCCCGTTCGTCGTCATAAGGGTGTTGATCTGGTACTGAATGGTCTGCACGCCGCTTTTGAGCTCGTCCTGAATGCGGTCGTCGACCAGTTTTTTGATCTCCTCGTCGGACAGCTCGGGGCATGCCTCGCGGAAATGCTTTTCGAATTTTACGCGGCTCTTTCTGAGATATTTTCCCAAATGGCGCATATCCACCGACTGGCCGCCGTACTGCGAGCAGGCGACCGCCGCGATAATCTGCGTGACGACCGTGCCGGCGACCTGAAAACTCTTGGGGCTCTCGATCATTTTGCCGTTCATCACGGTGCCGTTGTCGAGCATGTCTTCAATGTTGATGAGGCAGCAGTTGAAAATGGGCTGCACGAAATAGTCTGCGTCATGGAAGTGCAGAACGCCCTCGTCGTGCGCCTTGGAGATCTTTTCGGGCAGGAGGATGCGGCGGGTGAGATCCTTCGACACCTCTCCCGCGATGAGATCGCGCTGGGTCGCCGCCGCGAGCGCGTTTTTATTGGAGTTCTCCTCCATTACGTCTTTATTGGAATTGCTGATGAGGCTCAGGATCGCTTCGTCCGTCGTGTTCGCCTTTCTGACGAGCGCGCGGTTGTAGCGGTAGATGATGTACGTTTTGGCGAGTTCGTAGTGCCCCTGCTCCATCAGTTTCTGCTCGATGATGTCCTGAATGTCCTCCACGAGCATGCGCTTTTTCTTTTTCCCCTCGATATAGCCGAGGATCTGCTCCACTTCTTCCTCCGACGCCCTTTCGCTCTCCTCCATTTCGGCATTCGCTTTGCCGATGGCGATTGCGATCTTTGCCCTGTCATAATCGACGACGGCGCCGTCCCTCTTGATCACCTGCATCGTAAAAAACCTCTCGTAAATTTGAATCGCTATTTATTATACCACGTTCAAGAAAAAAAACTGCCGCATTTGCAACAGTTTTAACGAAAGCACTATATCTTGTATATTTTTTACAAACTTTGATCTAAATATGGCAAAAGCGCAGAACGGACGAAAACGATCGAAACGCCGTTACAGCACGCCGAAGGGCTTGATCCTCTCCGCCTTTGCCGAAACGCTGATCACGAGCTTATCTCCGCGCTCCACCTTTAAAGAGACCCCGCCCGTCAAGACGAAGAATTCGGAAAGCGTTTTTTCGAGCTCGCGCACGGCGACGCGTTCGCATTCTGCGGGCAAAACGGCGTTCTCGCGGGCGAGAACGTCGCGGGCGCGGCGGGCGCTGTCAGTCAATTTTCTCATGGCGGTTTGTGAATCTCCTGTGATTTTTTGGTTTGCTCCCCTGTTTCGGTTTACTTTTGCGGATATTTGTTATACTATATAGATAGTACAATAAGTTACGCGGCGTGTTCCGCGGACAATGGGAAAGCAATGGGAAAATATATGACGAGGCAGGACGGGAGAGAGATCTTTTTTTATCTTACGATCCTCTTTTTTATCGTTTCCCTGATCGGCTGGGGGCTGGAAACGATATATTTTGTGATCCGCTGGGATACCTTTATAGACCGCGGCTTTTTGAGCATGCCCCTCTGCCCGATATACGGGTTTTGCCTGATCGGAATCTATCTGGCGCTCGGCACGCCGCTGCGAGGGCGGCTCGCGCCGCTGTTCGAGCGGGCGAAAGGGCAAAAAACGGCGGTGCGCGCGCTCGCGTATGCGGGGCTCTTTTTGCTGTATTTTGTGATCGCCGCGCTGCTGCCTACCGCAGCGGAGCTTGCCACGGGCGCCTTTTTCGACAAGGTTCTCGGCGTCAACCTGTGGGATTACAGTTATAAAAAATTCGATCTGTTCGGCTACGTGAGCCTGGATCAGACCCTGCAATGGGGCGCGATGATCACCCTTGCGATGACTTTTTTATGGGATCCGCTCTTTTCACTGATAAAGAAGATACCGCCGCGCGCGGCAAAGGCCGTTGCATGCGTGCTTGCCGCGCTCGTTCTGGCGGACTTTGCGTTCAATATCGTTTGGCTGTGCGGCACGGGCGCACATCTCGATCTGTATTAAAGATTCTTTTTCAGGCTCCTGCGGATACTGCCGAAAAAACCGCCGTACTTGCTCGCGGCGTTATAGATGCGGCGGGTGCCCTTCATCACGTTGCCCGCCAGAAGGCGGAACGCTTTTTGCGCGCTGCCCGCGCGCTCGCCCAAAAACACGCCGTCGTCTTGCGGGACGACGCCCAATAAGGGCGTTTTGAGCGCCTCCGCGATCTCGCGCGGGGATAAAATTTCTCCGTCTACGATCATGTCGCCGCGCACCATGTTCACGACGAGTTCAACGCTTTTCAGGCGATAACTCTTCAAAACGGAGATCACCTTGTCGGCATCGCGCAGAGACGACACGTGCGGCGTGGTGACGACGATGGACTCCTCCGCGGAAGCGACCGCGCGGTGAAAGCCCGCGTCGATCCCCGCGGGGCAGTCGATGAGGATATAGTCGAAAGAGCGGGAAAGCCCTTCGAGCACGAGGCGCACTGCCTGCGGGGATATGTATTTTTCCGGATCGGTGTGATTGGAAGCGAGGATAAAGAGGTTGGGGCAGCGCGGGTGCCGCACCAACGCCTGCTTCGCGCGGCATCTGCCCTCGATCACGTCTACAATGTCGTAATGGATCAGATCCTCGGCTCCGCATACGACGTCTATATTGTTCAGCCCGAAATCGGTATCTGCGAGCACGACGCGTTCCCCTGCCGCGGCGAGGCAGGCGCCGAGATTGACGGCGACCGTTGTTTTTCCCACGCCGCCCTTGCCCGATGTAAAAACGATCTTTCTTGCCACGGCTACCCTCCGCGATAAATTCTTTCACATATCATTATACCGCCTTTTTTTGCGGGGAAAATGCCGTTTTATGACCTTTTTTTTCTCTTTTTGCCGAAAAAAACAGCCCTGCCTACGCAGGGCCGTTTTTATTGCGTTCAGTGTACGCACGAACCGATCTCGGCGCCGGCGGGGGCAAAGAGCACCCTGCATTTGCCGTCTTCGTTTACGGGTGCCAAAAGCATGCCGTTGGAATATTCGTTGCCGAATTTGTGCGGTTCGAGATTGATCAGCACGACGATCTTTTTGCCGATGAGATCTTCGGGCGCGTATTCGCCGGCGATGGAAGAGACGATGACGCGCTCTCCCATGCCGTCGTGCAGGGTGATCTTCATGAGCTTGTTCGTCTTGCGCATGGGCTTTGCCGCAAGCACCTTGCAAACGCGCAGATCGAGCTTGGAAAAATCGTCTAATTTGATCTGTTCCTTAACGGGCGCGGGAGACCTGACGAACACCTCTTTCTCGATCTCCTCTTTTATCTCCTCTGCGGGCGCGGGAGCCTCCTCCTTCGCGTCGGGGTCTTCCGATTCGGGCAGAGAAAAGTCGAGAAGCTTCAAATAGCGGGAAGGATCGACCGCAAAGAGATACAAATACAGGCGGGGCCCTTTATCGCGCGCGAGCGTAAGGTTGTAAACGTCTTTAAAGAACTTGCTCTGCACCGTTTTGAGGGCGTTTTTATCCTCCGCGATGTCGGGGAATACGCGCTTGGGAATGGCGTACAGCTCCGCTTGCAGAGATTCGAGCGTGTAGCCGCCCTTTTCGATGTATTCCTTCAAGAGGCGGATACATTCGCGCTCCTTTTCGTTCATGGTGCGCCAGTACTTCCAGTTGCGCTTTTCCAAAATGATATATTCGCTTTCGGGCGAACAGGTGCGCAGCCAGAATTTCGCCTTTTCGAAGAGTTCCTTAAAATCCTCTTTTTTATACGGCGTGCCGATCTTTTCAAACAGCTTTTCCATCATATCGGCATTGAAGTTGACGACGCTGCCGAGGTCGACGAGCTGGCTCATGGGAACGGAAATGAAGTTTCTGCCCTCCACGAGGCTGTTTTCGATGATGCGCTTCGTGTTCTCGTCTGCCGTACCCTCGCGATAGGAGGTAAGCATTTTGCCGAACTCGAAATACTGCCGTAAAATTTCGTCGGAAAGGCAGAAGTCGAACGCTTTGAGCGGCTCGGTTTTCGCATACAGCCACAAGATGAGCTCGGGCGGGTACAGCTTCAACAGGAAATCGGGCGTCATGTTGAGCCCCGAAGAGCCGCTCATTTTGCCCACGCTCCCCTTGATGCCGATAAATTCATAGCCCTGGAACAGGGGCGGCTCGTAACCGAACACTTCGCGCGAAATATCCTTGGCGGTATCGTAGCTGCCGTTTTTGGAGGCGTGATCCTTGCCGCCCGGCTCAAAATCCACCCCCTCGGCGAGCCAGCGCATCGGCCAGTCTACCTTCCACTGCAATTTACAATTAAAGTCTTTCGTGAAATCGAAATCCCCTTCATGCCCGCACTCGCACACGTAATGCGCTTTGGTGCAGTCTTCCGAGAGCGAAACGATCTTTGTGCTGTCTTTATGGCAGTGCGGGCAGAAAATGCTCACGGGATAATAATTTTCCCGCTCTTCTTCGGTCGCGTCCTGCGTGCGGTGCTTATCGAGGATCTCAAAGATCTTTTTGCGGTTTTTGAGCGCGAAAACAACGTATTCGGCGTATCTGCCCGAGCGATACTCCTTCGCCTGATAGCGGTACTCCATATGAATGCCGAACTTTTCCACCGCCGCCATGAATTCCTTTTCGAAATGCTCCGCATAAGACTCGTCCTGCCCGAACGGGTCGGGGATATCGACGTACGGATACCCGATATACTGTTCAAACGAATCGTTGCCGAGATGATCGGAAACGTTTTTGGGCACTTTGCGGAGGCGGTCGAACTCGTCCCACGAAAAGAGCAGCTTCGCCTTTTTGCCCTTCTTTTGCAGGGCGCGGCATACGAACCAGCTCGTGGCGATGTCGCGGAAGTTGCCGATGTGCACGGAGCCGGAGGGGGAAATGCCCGCCGCGCAGACGTATTCTTCTTTGTCCGGTTTGCGGCGGATCACTTCGTCCGCCAGCTTGTCAGCCCAATACATAGATAAACCTCTGTTTCACTGAAATTTCCCCTATTATAACATATTGCGGGCTACAAATCAAACCGACGGACGGAAAATAAGCAGATTTTCGGACAGATTTATAAATTTTCGGCGAAATCCTTTCACAAACCGCGGCGATTGTGTTATAATGACATTCGTTTTCACTCTGTTTTTACGAGAAGGCTTTTTTATGAAATTTGCAAACGGGCTCAAAGACGGAATATCCATCGCTCTCGGCTACATATCCGTCGCCTTTGCCTATGCGATCACGGCGGTGAGCGCGGGTTTTCCCGCCTGGTTCCCCATACTGGTATCTCTGACCAACTTTACCGGGACGGGGCAGTTTGCGGGCACGAACCTGATCGCCGCGGGCGCCGGGCTTTTGGAACTGTTTACCACCATGCTCATCATAAATATTCGCTATACGCTGATGTCCGTTTCCCTCTCGCAGAAGATGGGCGCGGGCTTTCCGCTCTGGCAAAGAGCCATACTCTCCTTTGGCGTGACGGACGAAAATTACGCCGTGGCGATGGCAAGCCCGAAAAAGCTCACCTTCCCCTATCTTATGGGGCTGATGAGCTGTTCCTTTGCGGGTTGGGTGGGCGGCACCGCGCTCGGCGCGGTGTTGGGAGATATTCTGCCCGCTTCCCTTCTGAGCGCGCTCGGCATCGCCCTCTTTGCGATGTTCGTCGCCATCATCATACCCGCTTCGAGAGACGACGGAAAGGTGCTGCTGCTCGTGGCGCTTTCCACGGCGGCGAGCTGCCTCTTTTACTTTACGCCCGTGCTCAACCGCCTTTCCGACGGATGGGTCATCATCATCTGCTCCGTCGTATGCACGGCCGTCGTCGCATTTCTGTTTCCCAGAAAGGAAAGCGGCGAAGAAACCACCCCTGCCGAAAATGCGGCCGCGCAAGAAAAGGAGGAAGACAAATGACGCTGAAAAGCATGCTGATCGGCTGCCTGGTCATGTTCGCGGTGACCTATATCACCAAGGCGGCGGGGCTGTTGCTGGTAAGAAAAAAAATCACCAACAAATACGTGCAGTCCTTTTTATATTATATCCCTTACAGCGTGCTCGCGGTGATGGTGTTTCCGGGGATATTGTTCTCTACGGCGAGCCTGTGGTCGGGCATTGCAGGCACGGCGGTGGCGCTCGTTCTGTCTTATTTCAAGCGCGGGCTTTTGGTCGTATCCGTTTCGAGCATCGCGGCGGTGTTCGTCGCGGAGCAGCTGATACAACTGTTTGCATAAAATAAACCGCTCCCTGCGGCAGCATGCTGCAGGGAGCTTTTTTACTCAGTCGTTTATTCGGAAAATTTGACGACCGTGTACGCGCCCGCGTCTACGACGCTGCCCGCCTGCGGCCAGCACGGCATTGACTGCGCAGTTACGTTCGCCTCCGCCATCAACTCCGCCGAGATCGGTTGGAAGGAAAATCCCACCGTCTGCAAAAACGAACAAATGCGGTTGGAATTTTCATAATAATTATCGTTTCTGGATATGAAAAAATTAAAAACCGAATACCCGATTACAGTTACTCCGTCATAGACATGCTGCGGGGTGTAACAGGCATTGTTCAGCTTCTGATCATATTCCCCGATAAATGCGACGGGTTTGTTGAGATCGGAAAGGCGGTTGATCTCCTCCTCGATTTCCGTTGCCACGCGCAGATCCTCCTGCGCGCGGATATTTTCGGTGTAGACGAGGCGGGCGGTCACCTGCAACTGCGAAAAGAGCGCCACTGCCGCCAATACGATAAACACGGTGCCGAAATTGCAAGCCCTGTGCAGCTTATACTTCCACGGTCTGCTCGCCAAAAAGAGCATGTCCGCCGCCAGCACGAAGGAATAGGTAAACTGCGACCGAACGGGCTTAACGCCGCCGAACAGCACGGTGAGCAGAAAAGGCACGAATTGCAAAAATATTGCCGCCGCAACATATACGAGGCTGAACCTGTTTTTTGAAACGACTCCGTCCCAGACGGAAACCCCTGCCGCAAGCAAGGCAAATACTCCGTAAAATGCCGTATAATAAATGCCCGTACCGGTGAAGCCTTCCCGCATATTTTCTCCGATGATACGGCGTATATGCGGCAGCGGATCGTAAAACCAGCGCAGCTGCTCCTGCGCATAGGCGTTCCCCGAAAACCAGAAATACGTGATCACGCAATAGACGATGACCGCCGCCGCAAACACCGCGACGGAAAGCCCCGCCGCCGCGCCGTATTGCCCGACAGAAACGGTACGTTCCTTAAAAACGGTGTATCTGCGATACAGCAGCATAAAGCAGAACGCGATCAGCGCGACGTATAAAAACGCAAAGCTCTGATAAGTCCCCACAGACCAAAGCAGCGCCAGAGCCGCGAGCACGAGAGAAAACCAACGGCGGCGAAAAGCGCCGTACAGCGTGAGGCCGGCCGAGACCGCGCACAGGATAAAAGCCAAGGCGATCTCGAATATCTGCAAATCAAAATAATACTGCTCCGCCATGATGGGCGAAGCAAACATTGCCAAAGCGAATGCGGCGCAAAGCGCTCCTTTCTCGCGCAAACACCGCCAGAACAGATACCCGAACAGGACGCCCGCAACGCAGAAGAGAAAATAGCCCGCAAACGCCGCAAACTGCGGATCGAACCACTGTAAGCCGAATACATATTTCGTAAAAACGCCGAATTGTCTTCCGATAACTTCCCAATTAAAATAACTGTTCGGAACATTGATCAATGCGTCGGTATCGACGCGCGGATTCGTATGATACAGCCAGCTCCCGAACAGGAGCAAATAAAGCGCGCTGAAAACGGCTAAGGAAAGATAGTTCCGACGGATATATTCCCAAAACAGCCGGCATTCTCTTTCCGCGGTATCCAGCGACGTTTTTAAAATGTCCCTGACCCTGCACAGCACTTTGTTCTGCGTTTTTTCCATGGTATACCTCGGCATAAAAAAGAGCGCTCCCAATTAAGGGAACGCCCGCAAAGAATGTAACCCTTAATTCGTTGCGCTATAATTTCCACTCAATAGGAAATAAAGGGTACACCTGTGCCGATGTAACCTACTGAGTGGTGATTAAATTATAGCGCAGATATAAGTATACCATAACCCTTTTGAAAAAGCAAGATAAAAAATATAAAAACTGCGTATCGCGTTTAAAAACGAAAAAGAGCGCGATGATTTTTCGCGCCCCTCAGCTTACAAGCCTAAAAAATAATAGATCAGCCCGACAGCCGCGCCCGAAAGAACGCCGTACACGATGATCGGCCCCGCTACGACAAACATTTTTGCCGCGAGCCCCGTTACAAGCCCTTCCGCCTTAAATTCGAGCGCGGGCGAGGCGACGCTGTTGGCAAAACCCGTAATGGGCACGATGGAACCCGCGCCCGCCGCTTTGCCGATCCTGTCGTACACGCCGAGGCCGGTCAGAAGACACCCCAAAAAGATGAGCACGACGGATACCGCGCCCGCAAGCTCGTCTCCGGACAGGCGCGCCCAGTTTTCGAGCATCACGCGTATGAACTGCCCTGCGCAGCAGATGCCGCCGCCCACCATAAAGGCGCGCAGACAATTATGAAAATGCTTTGTGGGCGCGGCAAAGGAACGGACGTAATTGAGATAGTTTTGGTTGACCCCTTGCGACGCGGGCACGTTAGACGAAGCGCCCGCCACCGACTGGCCTCCCTTTTGCAGGGCGGTATTCTGCGCCGACTTCATTTCACCGGACGCCATGTATCCCCTCCGCGTTTTTTGCCTCTTCCGGAGAAAATTTTTTTACAAAACTTTCCCTTTCCTCTCTCGTTCTCACCCCTTCCGGGTCGTACACGCGAACTCTTTGCTTCATACCCGCATTTTGTGCGTTTTCGCGCGGATCTATACCTCTGGCAAAGCTTTGGGCTCCTCTTGTTTCAACCCGACTTTTTTCGATATCAAACAACCTGTAAAATAAGCCGCCGTTCCGCAATATCGTTGTGGAACGGCGGCTCTGCTCTTTTAAAGTATTTTTTCGGAAAGCAACTTGATGCCCTTTGCTTCGAGAAGATTGACGGCTCTTTCGGTATCGTTCACGCGCATAAGTATTTTTGCGGAATTGTGGTTGGTGAGCACAAACGAATATAAATATTCGATATTGATGTTGCTCTCTTCCATAAGCTGCACAACTTCGGCGAGCGCGTTGGGGCGGTCGGCTACCTCTACGCCGATCAGTTCGGTGATACCGACCGTAAAGCCTTCGCCTTTGAGGACTTCGTACGCCTTTTCGTTGTCGCGCGCGATAAATCGGACGATGCCGAAATCTTTGGTGTCGGCTATGGAAAGGGTAACGAAATCTATCCCCTCTTTTCCGAGCGCGTGGGTAAGTTTATATAATCTGCCGGGCCTGTTTTCCATAAACACGGAAAGCTGCTTAACTAACATAGTCCTCCTCCTTATCCGAATGATTTAATATATTATTATAGTACCACACCGCGCCGCGCTTTGCAAGCCGAAATAAAAAATTTTTATTCCGCGGGGCGCACGGCGCGCGCGTTTTACTCCCTTCTGTCGATCACGCGCACCGCTTTGCCTTCGCTGCGCCTGATGGTGCCGCTTTCGCAAAGTTTGATCTTTGCGCTGAGACCGATGTAGGAATTGACTTCCGTTTCCACTTTCTTTTTGATGGATTCGATATCGGAAACTTTATCGGGCGTAAGGTTGCCGTCCAGCTCGATGTCTATTTCCATCACGTCGAGGTTGTTTACGCGGTCTACATAGATCATATAGTGCGGAGATACGCCCGAAACGTTCATGATCGCCGCCTCTATCTGAGACGGGAACACGTTTACGCCGCGAATGATGAGCATATCGTCCGAACGGCCCTTGACCTTGCCCATCTTGACCGTCGTTCTGCCGCAGGCGCACTTTTCGTTGGAAAGGGTGCAAAGATCGCGCGTGCGGTAACGGATGAGCGGCTGGCCCGTTTTGGTAATGGTCGTGAACACGAGCTCGCCCTCGCACCCGAACGGCAGAGGTTCGAGCGTTTCGGGATCGATGATCTCGGGAATGAAGTGGTCTTCCTGAATATGGTTGCCGTGCTTTTGCATGCATTCCATGGAAACGCCGGGGCCGGAAATTTCCGAAAGCCCGTAAATATCGAGCGCGTCGATATGCAGCAGCCTTTCGAGTTCGTCGCGCATCTGGTACGTCCAGGGCTCTGCGCCGAACGCGCCGCCGATGAGAGAGAAATCCTCGATATTCATGCCTGCCTTTTCAATTTCCGTGCCGAGGAAGATCGCGTACGAGGGGGTGCAGCACAGGTGCGTGGCGCCGAAATCGCGCAAAAGGGTGAGCTGGCGTATCGTATTGCCGGCGCTGGCGGGAACGGTGCTCGCCCCTATTTTCTGCGCGCCGTAATGCGCGCCCAGGCCGCCCGTGAACAGCCCGTAGCCGTAAGCCACGTGCACGAGCGAGTCTTTGGTAACGCCCGCCATTGCGAGCGAGCGCGCCGCGATCTCCGCCCATACGTCTATATCGTTCTGCGTATAGCCGACCACGGTGAGCTTGCCCGTGGTGCCGCTGGACGCGTGCACTTCCACGATGTCGCGCGAGGGCGAGGAATAAAAGCCGAACGGATACGCCTCACGCAGATCGTGCTTGACTGTGAACGGGAGTTTTGTAAGGTCGGAAACCGACTTGATGTCGGACGGCTTTATTTTGAATTCGTCCATTTTGGCGCGGTAAGGTTTGCAGTTGTTGTACACGAGCTCGACCGTTTTGCGCAGCCGCTCGCTCTGCAAGTTCTCCATTTCCGTGCGCGTCATGCACTCGAATTCGGGGCGGTAGATATAATCTTTCAATTTTGATTTCGCCATTGCTTCTTCCCCTTTATTTAATGATGGTGCGGCGTGCTTTACGCGGCGGCGTAGCCGAGCGCGAACGCCTTTTTATTCATTTCGATGGTCTTCTGCGGAATGCAGGAGATGAGCGCTTCCTCGAATTTTTCGCGGTCGAAGCCCAGTTTTTTGCACAGCGCCCCGAGCATGACGGAATTTGCCGACTTGCTGTTGCCCGCCTCTATCGCGAGCGCGAGCGCGTCGACCCCCGTTCCGGGAAGTTCCTTTTCGATGCCCTGCGGGTATTCCGCCGCACCCGTAACGACGGGCATGGGCATGATCTCCTGCGTGGAATACAGAATGTGCCCGCCCTCTTTGAGATAATGGCGGTAGCGCAGCGCTTCCAGCTTTTCAAAGGACAGAATAAGGTCTGCGCCGCCCTCGTCGATGATGGGAGAGGCGATGTTTTTGCCGATGCGCACATACGTCATGACGCTGCCGCCGCGCTGTGCCATGCCGTGCACCTCGCTCAGCTTTACGTCGAAGCCCATATCCAATGCGTATTTGCCCAATACGCGGCTCGCGAGCAGCGTTCCCTGCCCGCCGACGCCGACGATGAGTATATCGTATTTTGCGTTCATGTTACTTTACCTCCCCGTCGATGGCGCCGAATTTGCACACGTTCTGGCAGAGCCCGCACTCCGTGCAAAGGGATACGTCTATCGTGATGCCGTCTTTGCCGTTGACGATCGCGGGGCAGCCGAGCTTTAAGCACGCCTTGCACTTTTTGCACTTTTCGTTGACTTTGAAGCCGTTATATAGCTTTTTGGTGAGGAGCACGCACGGTTTTTTAGCGATGATGACGGAAACCTCGTCTTTGGCGAGTTCCTCTTTGACCGCCTTTTCCGTTTCCGCAAGGTCGTTGGGGTTGACCGTGCGCACGTTTTTAACGCCCACCGCGCGGCAGACCTCGGCGAGGTCGAGCTCGTATGTATCTTCGTTTTTGATGGTCTTGCCCGTCGCGGGGTGGTTCTGATGCCCCGTCATGCCCGTCGTGCGGTTGTCCAAAATGATGACGGTGATCTTCGCCTTGTTGTAAACCGCATCGATCAGACCGGTGATGCCGCTGTGGATAAAGGTGGAATCGCCGATGACCGCCACCGAATGTTTGTGCGCTTCGGGGTCGGCTTTATCGAAACCGATCGCCATGCCGATGCTTGCGCCCATGCACACGACCGCGTCCATCGCGGAGAGCGGCGGCACCGCGCCGAGCGTATAGCAGCCGATATCGCCGAGCACGTTGAGCTTTAATTTGGAGAGGATATAGAACACTCCCCTGTGCGGGCAGCCCGCGCAGAGAACGGGAGGACGCGCGGGCACGTTCGCGCACGACACGCACGGCTTTTCGCCGAGTATCCTTTCGCGGATGAGCTTTGCGGAAAACTCACCTTCGAGCGGGAAGAGATTTTTGCCCTCTACCTGAATGCCCGCCGCCTTGACCATCGTTTCGATGTGCGGGGCGAGCTCTTCCGCCACGATGCAACGCTTTACGCTCTTGGCAAATTTTTCGATGAGTTTGAACGGGAGCGGATACACCATGCCCAATTTCAGCACGCTCGCTTCGGGCAGAGCTTCCTTCACATATTCGTACACGCCGCCCGAGCAGATGATGCCGAGCTCTTTGCTCCCCTCTTCGATGCGGTTGATCGCAAACTCGTTGGAATCTTCGGAAAGTTTTTCTGTGCGGCGCTCCACCACGACGTGCTTGACGCGCGCGTTTGCGGGCATCATGACATACTTGGGGATATCCTTTTCATAGGGGCGGAGAGGCAGTTCTTTGCGCTCTTCAAGCTCCACCGCGCTCTGCGAGTGCGCCACGCGCGTGGTTACGCGCAAAATGACAGGCGTATCGTACTTTTCGGAAAGCTCGAAGGCGAGCTTAGTAAAATCTTTCGCTTCCTGGCTGTCGGAAGGCTCCAAAACGGGAACCTTCGCGCTGACCGCCGTCAGGCGGGTATCCTGCTCGTTCTGCGAGGAGAATACGGAAGGATCGTCTGCCACGGCGATGACGAGGCCGCCGTTCACGCCCGTATACGAGGCGGTAAAGAGCGGATCGCACGCCACGTTCAGACCGACGTGCTTCATGGAAACGATGGCGCGCGCGCCCTTGATAGACGCGCCGATGCCCACTTCCATGGCCACCTTTTCGTTCGGAGACCATTCGCTGTATACTTCGGGAAAGCGCGCGAGCTCCTCCGTGATCTCCGTAGAGGGAGTTCCCGGATAAGCGGAAGCGACGTGTACGCCCGCCTCCCACGCGCCGCGCGCGACGGCGAAATCGCCGAGAAGAAGTTTTTTCATATCTGTTCTAACCTACCTATCTATGTGTTTTTCCGTTACTGTAATTCAATGCTTTCTCAGGTCGGTAACGCGCTTGACTTTGCCTTCCGCGCGCTTGATGGAGAAAGGTTCTACAAGTTTCACTTTGACGTCGAGCTGCACCACGACGCGCAGTTTGTGTTTGATTTTCGCGACCAGCTCTTCCAGCTTGGAATAGTCGGTCAGAAGGTTCGCGTCTTCCACCTCGACGTGCACTTCTATCGTGTCCATATAGTTCACGCGGTCGACGATGATCTCGTACGTTTTGCCGAGCTCGGGCATCGCCATGAGCACGCTTTCGATCTGCGACGGGAACACGTTTACGCCGCGAATGATCAGCATATCGTCTGTACGCCCCACGACCCGCGCCATGCGCGCGGTCGTTCTGCCGCATTTGCACGGCTCGTATGTAAGAGAGGTGATGTCTTTGGTGCGGTATCTGAGGATAGGCATGCCCTCTTTCGTGAGGGTGGTGAGCACCAATTCGCCCTGCTCTCCCTCGGGGAGCGCCCTGTTCTCTTCGATATTGACGATCTCGGGATAGTACATATCCTCGTTGATGTGCATGCCCGCCTTTTCGCGGCATTCGCCCGAAACGCCCGGGCCGCCCACTTCGGTAAGCCCGTAATTTTCGGTGGGGAACGCCCCGAGGATCCGGTAAAGAGCCTCGTGCATTTCCGCAGTGGACGCCTCCGCCCCCATGCAGACGAGCCGCAGTTTGAGGTCTTTGAGCACGTCCATCTTCTTTGCGGTTTCCGCAAGGTACATGGCATAGCTCGGCGTGGCGATGAGCGCCGTCGCGCCAAAATCTTTCAGGAGCATGATCTGCCGCTCGGTATTGCCGGAAGAGACGGGTACGACGGTCGCCCCCAGCTTTTCGATGCCGTAATGCAGGCCGAAGCCGCCCGTGAACAGCCCGTATCCGAACGCGACGTGGAAAATATCCTCGTCGGTCGCGCCCGCCATCGTCAGTATGCGCGCGATGCAGGTAGACCAGTTGTCGAGATCGGCGCGCGTATAGCCGCAGGTGATGGGTTTGCCCGTCGTGCCGCTCGACGCGTGCACGCGAATGATCTTTTTCATCGGCACGGCGAGCAATTTGAACGGATAATTGTCGCGAAGGTCGTCCTTCGTGGTATAAGGTATCTTTTCGATGTCTTTGAGCGTTTTGATATGCTCGGGCTTTAACCCTATCTTATCGAACCGCTCTTTGTACATGGGCACGTTTTCGTAGGCGTAGCGCACGATGTGTTTGAGCCGTTCGAGCTGCATTTCGCGTATTTTTACGCGCGGCATGGTTTCGATTTCGGGACTGAACATTCGCATAAAATTCCCCTCGCTTTCTTAGACCTGTTAAATACTATTTTATCACATTTTTATCCGCGTTGCAATCCCTTTCGGCATTTTCCGCCAAGCTCTGCATAAAAATTTATATTTTTGCATAAAAACGCAGAACGGACGCCGCAATCGGCGCGCGGCTCAGCGAAGGGCAACGCCGAATTTTTCTCCGAGATGTTTCAGGATACGCTTGACGTAGCCGTCGACGTCCTCGGGCTTAAAAGCGTTCTCGTGCGGGGTGAACGTGACGGAGAACGCCATGCTCTTTTTGCCCGCGCCGATCTGTTCGCCGCGGTACACGTCGAACAGGCGCACCGCCGTAACGTATTTGGAGGCTTCGCGTATCCCCTTTTCGAGATCCGCGCACAAAACGCCTTCGTCGGCGATGAGCGCCAGATCGCGGGAAACTTCGGGAAATTTGGGCAGAGGTTTAAAGCGGATCCTATCCGAAAGATGGCCGCGAAGCCGCGCATAGTCGAGCTCGCCCAGATAGACGTTCGTCTCCACGGCAAGTTCCTCCGCAAGGTCGGGCGCGAGCTCGCCGAAATAGCCGACCTCTTCGCCGTTCAAAAGCACCTTGGCGCATTTGCCGGGGTGCAGGAAGGGCCTTTCCGCCGCCTCATACGTAAAAGATATGCCGAATTCCGCGGCGATCGCCTCGTATACGCCCTTTGCGGTAAAGAAATCTTCCGCAGCGCCGTACGCGCCGAAGCAGAGCGTTTTGCGCTCCTCGGGCAGGTCTTTGAGGGGGAGCTCCTTCGCGATATACGTATTTGCGAGCTCGAAAAGGCGCGCGCAAGCGTTGCCGCGGCGGATATTTCTTACGAGCGTTTGCAGCATAGACGGCGCGAGGGTCGTGCGCATGATGCTCATGTCTTCGCCGATCGGGTTTTTGATGCGGATCGCGCGTTCCGCCTCCTCGCCTATACGCAAAAGCGCATAATCTTTGGGAGAAATGAAGGAATAGGTGATGATCTCGTTGTAATCCTGCCCGCGCGCGATGCGCTTTACGCGCTCTTCCGTGCGTTGTTCCGCCGAATAGCCGCCGCCCGTAACCTGCGCCGTGGGAAGGAAGGTACCACGAATGTGCTCGTAGCCGTACATGCGGATCACTTCTTCCGCGAGATCGGGATACCCCTCGATGTCTTCGCGGTAAGCGGGCGCGGTAACGGTGATATCGTCTCCCCTTGCCGTTACATTGAAATTGAGGCGCTTTAAGATACCCTTGATCTCTTCCTTCGGCACCTCGATGCCGAGGAGAGCGTTGATCTTGGAGTAGCTCGTTCTGACGACGACGGGCGAGACGGCTTTCTCCTCGATGTCGAAGCGGTCGCAGGCGATCTGCCCGCAGCCGAGCGCCTCGATGAGGTTGAGCGCGCGGTTGATGGCGATGCCCGTCGTATACGCGTCGACGCCCTTTTCGAAGCGTGCGGAGGAATCGCTCTTCTGCCCGAGGGCGCGGGAAGTGCGGCGGATATTCGCGCGTTCGAACTTTGCGCTCTCGAAGAGCACTTCGCTCGTGGTTTCGCAAATGCCGCTGTTGAGCCCGCCCATGACGCCCGCGAGCGCCACCGGCTTTGCGCCGTCGCAGATGACGAGATTGTTTTCCCCCAATTCAAATTCCTTTTCGTCGAGGGTAACGATCTTTTCCCCCGCGTGCGCGCGGCGGACGCAGATCTCGTTCTTTTCTACTTTGGAAAGGTCGAAGGCGTGCATGGGCTGCCCCAGCTCCAACAGCACGAAGTTGGTGATGTCTACCACGTTGCTGATGGCGCGCAGCCCCGAAAGCGCGAGCTTCCTGCGCATCCAAAGGGGGGACTTTTCGATTTTCAGCCCGCGCACATAGTGCGCGATGTAGCGGGGGCAGAGATCGGGCGCCTCCACATGCACGTAAACGCGGTCGCTCGTGCTGAACGCGGAAGCCTCGTAGGTGAGATCGACGGGCTTCAACGGCTTTTTGAGAACCGCAGCGACCTCGCGCGCGATGCCGTAAATACTTTGACAGTCGGGGCGGTTGGCGGTAACGGCGATGTCGAAAATATAATCGTCGAGCCCGACCACCTTTTTGATGTCCGTTCCCACGGGCACGTCGTCTTGCAGGATCAGGATACCGTATACGTCGGCGCCGTCATACCAGTCGTCGTTGATGCCGAGCTCCTCGCCCGAACAGAGCATGCCGCACGATTCCACGCCGCGCAGTTTGCCCTTTTTGATCTTCACGCCCCCGTGCAGGGAGGAACCGTCAAGCGCGACGGGAACGAGCGCGCCCTCGAACACGTTGTCTGCGCCCGTTACGATCTGAATGTCGTGCCCGTATTCGCCGCAGTCGAGCCGGCACACTTTGAGCTTGTCCGCGTCGGGGTGCTTTTCGATGTGCGTGATCCTGCCCGCCACGCAGCGGTCGATCTCTTCCCCCACATATCTGAGTTCTTCCACTTCGAAGCCGCAGGAAAAGAGCTTTTCCTGCAACTGTTCGGCGGAAACGTCTATATCCACATAATCTTTGAGCCAGCTGAAAGGTACTTTCATTGCGTATGTCCTCCCTTTAATCCTTGAACTGCTTTAAAAGGCGCACGTCGTTTTCGAACAGGTAGCGCATGTCGTTGATGCCGTATTTGATCATGGCGATGCGTTCCAAACCCATGCCGAAGGCAAAGCCGGTATATTCGTCCGGATCGATGCCGCAGTTTTCGAGGACGCGGCGGTTGACCATGCCCGCGCCGAGGATCTCGATCCAGCCCGTACCCTTGCAGATGCGGCAGCCCTTCCCCCCGCAGTTGTGGCAGGAAAGGTCTACCTCCACGCTCGGCTCCGTGAACGGGAAGTACGAGGGGCGCAGGCGCGTTTTCGTTTCCGCGGTGAACATGCGGCGGGCAAATTCGTCGAGAATGCCTTTCAGGTCGCAGAGGGTGATGCCCTTATCCACCACGAGCCCCTCCATTTGGTGGAACATGGGCGAATGGGTCGCGTCGCTGTCCGAGCGGTACACCCTGCCCGGGCTCAGGATCTTGATGGGCGGTTTTTTGTTCTCCATCACGCGGATCTGTCCCGAGGAAGTCTGCGAACGGAGCAAAAGCTCCTCCGTAACGAAAAAGGTATCCTGCATGTCGCGCGCGGGGTGATCGGCGGGTATGTTCAGCGCCTGAAAGTTATAATAATCCTTTTCGATCTCGGGCCCCTCGAAAATTTCAAAGCCCATGCCGTCGAAGCACTCGACGATCTCTTTTTTTACCAGGCTCACGGGGTGCTGCGTGCCCGTTTCGATAAAGCGGGCGGGCATCGTAACGTCTACGCGCTCGCTCTTGTAGCGCGCTTCCAGCTCCTTCTTTTTGAGGAGCGCCTCCGTTTCCTCGAATTGCTTTTCCGCCCAGGCGCGCACCTCGCTCACGAGCTTGCCCATCGCGGGGCGATCCTCAGCGGGCACGTCGCGCATGCCCTTGGAGAGGGCGGAAATTTCGCCCGTTTTGCCCAGATACTTCATTTTCAGCTCGAACAGCTCCTGCCGCGTGCCGCTTTTGGCAGCTTCTATCCCCGCGGTTATGTCCGCGCGGATCTTTTCGATGTGTTCCTGCATTTTTCCTTCTCCAAACTAAAATTTCTTGACCGATAAAATAAGCGCCCCGTAAGACGAACCGTCTCACAGGGCGCTTTTATAACGCTGTACCACCTATGTTCGCAGGGCGCGGCGCGCCTTGCCTCGTTGCCGCTTAACGCGCGGAAAACACGGCTTTCCTTACTCCCCGCGAGTTTCGGGAAAGCGGCTCGGAAGTGAATAACGGCGCCCGCGGATACGGGAAGCTTTGCAGCCGACGGGCTCCCCTCTCTTGGAACCGCGCGTTTGCGCCGTCTGTCTTCGTCACAGCCTTTCAGTTATTTTTTATATCTTAACGCAAAAAAATGAAAATGTCAACGAAAAACGCGGCAAAATTTTTGCCAAAGCTTTTTAACTTTTTCCGTATTTGCGCCCGATTACGCCGCGCGAAGCCTTCCGCTCCGTTTTTACGGCGCCAGGCTGTACCCGTCGCCGAAAATATCCGCGCCGAAAAACGCGTCGGGCACCTCCCCCACGATCACGCTTTCCGCCGCAAGCACCTCGGTGTCCGTTACGATGTTCTTCGTGCCGGAAGGCAGGACGACGCTGACCTCCGCCTCTACGCAGATATAAACGGAGTGCAGCGTCTGATTGACCCCCGCCCCCGCAAAAGCGGAGGAAAAGGAGCACGTAACGCTGCCGACGGAGATGATCTTAAAGGATACCTTCGGGCCGAAACCTGCCAAAAATTCGATGCCCGTAAACGCGCCGAGAGGCACCTGAATGCCGCCGGAGGTCGCCTGCGAAATTTTTGCCATCGCCGCGCTCGCCGTGGTGCGGGCGAACAGATTGACCTTCTGCGAATTCGCCGTGATGCCGCTGACCTTGCCCGCTTCGTCGTAGCTGACCGTAACGAAGGATCCGTAGTCTGTGTTTTTAAGCGTTTCGGCGACGGCGTCGTTGACGGCGGAAACGGTCATGGCGCGGACGGAAGCCTCGCTCAGATCGTACAGAATGCCCGTAACGTTGCGCTGCAAAAACACGGTAACGGTAATGACGACGGCGAGAACGACCGCCGCTACGATGAACGCCTTTCTGCGCGAGGAAAGGCGATTTTTTCTGTGCCCGCTCTTTTTATAACGGAATTCGCTCGCATAAGCCATATCTCATTGTATGCCGCATTCCCCACGCTGTATGACTTTGAAAGATCCCGTCCGTTAAAAAAGCTCAACCTTTTCATTCCTTCTTATAAACGGAGA
>DXCL01000030.1 GCA_019115995.1 Candidatus Borkfalkia avistercoris | reverse complement strand
GTCTGCACGTTGCTGAGGGTCACGGCGGAATCGTTTACGAGAACGCCCACGCCGTCGTTATCTTTCGCGACCACGTTTTCGATGCGCACGTTTTCGCTCTGCCACACGTTGATGCCGTGCGCGTAGTTCGAACCGATAGTTTCCGCTCCCTGTACGGTCACATTGCGGATCGTAACATCGTCCGCCGCGACGGTGATGAGGGATGTCCTGCCCGTGCTGTTCGTTCCCCAGTTCTCCGTGCCCCTTTCGATGACGACGGAGCCGCTGCCGCTCAGCGTGAGCGACTTATCGATATAAAGATTGTCGTTGAACGCGTACGTACCGGCTGTCAAACGGATAATCGCCCCCGCCTCCGCTGTCTCCACAGCTTCGAACAGACTTTGCGTATCCGTCACGGAAATGCCTTCCTCCGATACCGTAACGACGCACGTTGCGGAAACGCCGCCCGCGGTAGCCGTGATCGTCGCCCTGCCGACGGAAACAGCCGTAACGGTGCCCGTTTCGGAAACGGTAGCAACGCTCTGCGCGCTCGAAATCCAGGAAACGGTTTTGTCCGTCGCGTTGTCCGGCGTTACCGTAGCTGTCAGAACTGCCGTTTCTCCCTCCAACAATTCGAGAGAAGTTTTATCGAGCGAAACGCCCGTGACCGCAACATCGGTCGTATCATCTCCGTCACCGCCTTCGTTTCCGGTATCCGTTTCGCAGGCAACGGCGGTAATGCCGAGCGCCAAAACGAGAACGAAGCCGACAAAAGCGGCAAACCACTTTTTCATCTTCATAGTTACAACTCCTTAAAAATTTTTCCTCTATTTTCAATTTATCCGCAGAGCGGAAAAATAAAGGTTTTCCAATGGAGAGGCAAACGCCTTTTTGCTCCCTTTGTCAAATCCTGTCGTATTATAGCATTTTCGCGCGATTTTTGCAACATTGCATTCATGAAAAAATAATGAAAATAATGAAAATAATGGAAACAGCCCTGCGGCAAAGCCGCAGGGCTGTGTTTCTTTTTTCCGAATAAAACGATCAGTCTTTTTTGATCTTTATAACTTTGCCGCCCGTCAAAGCGATCATCTTGACGGCGGGCAGCGAAAAATCGTTCGCCTCGATGATGAGCGATTTATCCAAACTTCCCCTCGCGAGCACCTTGTAAGCCGTCGCCTTCTTTTCCACGAGCCCCTTTGCCTGCAACGCGGCAAGGTCGACCCTGTCTCCCTCGCGGAAGTTTGCCGAAACGGTATCGAGATTGACGTACGAACGCTTTGCCCGGGCGCCCTGGGCACGGGGCGCGCTCGCCTCCTCCGCCAGCGCCACGAGCTGCTTTGCGGTGGCGTCTGAAATGAGGATCTCCGCCTCGTTCACGCTCACGCGGTCGGTAACGGTATAGGCGGAAAGGCTCTCCACCGTTGCGCCCTCCTCGATATACTTTTCGAGTTCCTCTTCGGTAACCGTTTCTCCCGTTTCCCGCTTGGCGTAAACCTTTATGAGCTTCTGCTTGATGAGCGCCTCCCTCTCCTCGTACGGGATTTCGAGCGTCTCCTCGAAGCGCTTGTAATCCAAGCCGAATTTTGCCGCGGCCTGCTCTATGAGCTCGCATGCATACTTGAAACTGCGGCTGCCCGTTACCTTATACCGAACGGGCACAGCGGCGTAGCGCTTTTTTTCGGAAACGTCGCGGAAGGCGTATTTTTCGTCCACTTCCGCGGGCGGAAGCGCGAGATAAAGAATCAGGCTCCTTCTGTTCGCGTTCACCTTCGCGAATTGCTTTCTGCCGACGTTGAAGCTGTCGTAATTCCAGCTGACGCGCTCCTTCACGCCCGCATATGAGAGCAGTTCGCTGCGAAGACGGTTGTAGTACTCCTTCATATCCTCGTCCGACTGGATCAGTCTGGCGCGGAAGCTGCGGCGGTACTGCACGAACACCTTTGTGCCGCTGACCAGCGTAACGAGCGCGTTGTCTATTTCGTCGCCCTCGGACGTCTCGTTCTCGTCTTCCTCCTCGGTTTCCTCTTCCGTCTCCTCCGCGGGAGATCCTTCCGCAGGCGCTTCGGCGGCTTCTTCTTCCGAAAGCTCCTCTGTCGGCGCTTCCTCGGCGGCGCTTTCTTCCGCCTTCGTCGGGGGCGTATGCGCGTCTTCTGCCGGAGTTTCCTCTGCGGGGGTTTCCTCCGAAGGCGCGCCGGCGTCGGAAACATCTTCCTCCGCCCTTTCTTCACGCACTTCGGCATTCTCTTCCGAAAGAGATTCTTCCGCGGGGGCGGGTTCTTCCGGAGGTTGCACTTCTTCCGCGGCGGTAAGCACTGCGTCCTCCGCAGGGGCGGTTACTTTTTCTGCGCCCTCCTTTATCCATTTTGCATAGAATACGAGATTCTTGGAAGACGCCTGTACGATATCTTCCGCCTTTTCGGTCAGGGCGGCGTCTTTATACCACCCGCCGAAGGTATATCCTTCCTTTGAAAGCTGCGGCAGTTTTACCGCTTTGTATCTGCCCGTTCTGATCGTCCTTTTACGCCCGTCGCCCTCGTCGAGCACGATCTTGGAGCGGCGGCAGAACAAAATAAGCACCGCCGCGATCAAAACGATCGCCAGCGCCGCAACGATCATCAGCACGATCATCGTGGGGCCGCCCGAACCGCTTTTCAGATCCTCCCAAAAGGACGCAAGCAACGCATATGTATTGACCGGAGCATTCATTCCGTGATCACCTCCTTATGCAAAAGATTATAACATTATTTTATTCTCTTGGCAAGGCTTTTGCGCAAATTCCGAGGAACGTTTACCGCAAAAAGCGACACCTTCCGCACCGCCGCCCGCCGCATTCAGCACCCGACGGACGCTTTGAGAACGCGGAACAGATCCGCCTCGTCGAAGAATACCGAGCAATTTTTGATGTTTTTATTTACGGAAGCCTTCTTCGCGTAGGCATGCAGAAGCTCGTCGGAGATCTTCTCCCTCTCCCCGAGCAGGGGCGCGAGCGCCGCCGCAAACTCCGAAGGAGAGGAAAACCCTGCGGCGTTCAGGATCTCCTTTGCGCGCGCGGGCGATTTTTCTTCGCATACCGCAAAAAATTCGGGAAGCAGCAGACCGTTTGCCCTGCCGTGCGGCGCTCCGTGAAAATAAGTGAGCGAATACCCCATGGAGTGCACCGCGCTCGTACCCGTGTTCGCGATGACCATGCCCGCGAGCGTCGCCGCATACAGGAGCGCGTCGCGGTCTTCTTCGCTGAGTCTTCCCGACGCCAGTGCCGGAAGCTCGCCACGCAAAACGCGCAGGCTCTCCTTTGCGAGCGCGTCGGTCAGCGCCCCGGCGCGCACGGAAAGCATGCCCTCCATCGCGTGAGACATCGCGTCGATCGCCGTGTAAACGGTCGTATCCCGGGGAAGACCGAGCATATATTTGCCGTCCAAAAAGGCGGCTTTCGGAAAATACGCGGGGTTGGAAATGCTCGTTTTCGTCTCCTTTTCGTCGTTCGTCAAAATCGCATAGGGCGTGACCTCGCTGCCGGTGCCCGCCGTGGTGGGAACGTGCAGCATGGGAAGCACGTCTGCGGACGCCTGATACGCAAATATGTTTTCACCCGCGTCCTGCCGCGCGAGCATGGCGATCGCCTTCGCAGCGTCCATAGGAGACCCGCCGCCTATCGCCACAACAAAATCCGCCCCGAAGCCGCGGGCGAGCGCGCCGCCCTCCCGCACGCAGTCCACCGTGGGATTGGGCGGGATCTTGTCGTAAACGAGCCATTCCTGCCCGTTCTCCGCAAGCGCCGCCGTAACGTCGGCAAGCGCGCCGTTTGCCGACGAGCTTTTGCCCGTTACGACGAGCGCCTTTTTGCCGTACTCCGCAAAAGCCGGCGCGTTCTTTCTGACGCAGTCTCTCCCGCAAACGATCTTCACGGGCATATAGTACCGAAAATCCATCGTATGACCTCCGTTTTCCGTTTTTCTATTCTTTTGCGCACGCGATGCGCCGCCGTAAAAAATACGCCCGCGCAGAAACTTTGCGCGGGCGGAGCCGTCTTCGGATCATTCTATGACGAAGATCGTCACGCTGTTCTTGTCGAGGGTATATTCAAGTTTGTTGCCGGCGATCTTTATGTTCTTTTCGCGCGGCACGATGTTGTGCTTGGCGCCGTAATTCGTGCCGATCTCGTTGATAACGTTTTCGTCTTCGTCGGAAAGGGTAACGACGTGCGCCTTTTTCCTGTCGCCGAAGTTTTTGATGTCCGCTTCCAGCTTCTGTTCTTTGCCGCTCACGTTTACGACTTTCAGATAGATCTTGTCTTCATCGAAGGTGGCGGACTGGAACACGCGTTCGTTGACGCGCCAGATGTTCTTTTCGAAGAGGAAATGCCATTCGCCGTCCTTAAAGAAATGCGCCGTCAGCTTTTTGGCGGTATACGCGAGCTTCATCGTGTTCCCTTCGGGGCTGTAACCGAGGAATTTATCTTTGCCCATCATCTCGCATACGGTGCGCATAAAGTCTACGCGTTTATCGAAAGACACGTCGAAGCCCTTATGGTTTTTACCGTACTGGCAGCTGATGGAAAAGCCGTTGCAATCCATCGTGCCGCGGTCTTCCACGTCTTTGACGCCGACGCCCGCGATAAAGCTCTGCTTGCCGCCGACCCTGCGGAAATCCACTTCCACCTCGCAATCGGAGAAATTCCCGTCGAGATAATAGCCGTTGAACGCGTCCGCAAAGTCGATGAACAGCTCGCCGTTTTCCAGCCTGCCGCCGATGCAGCGGGGATACAGCTTCCAGTCGCCCATGCCGTCTTTGAAGTTGTGGCGGTAAAGCTCGGCGCCGTCTTTCAGGCTCTTTACGCGCACCTCTCTGACGGCGACGGCCGTCGCGTGCGCACCGATGAGGAGGCCGCCCGCATTGTCGTCGTCTACCTTGCTCACTTCGTTTATGAGCGTTTTGCCCGTGTTCGCCGCGAACATCTGCTGCACGTAATAGTTGGGCGTGAACATCATGTCGCGCGGGTTGAACCAAATAAGGTTGGGCGTCCATCTGTAATTGGCGGTGGAGGCGAACAGAGGCGCGTAGCAGGTCATTTTCACGACGTCGCTGTTGCGCTCGCAGCCGGTGAGGAACGCCGCCTCCGCAAGCGCGGAGCGGAGGTTGTTCTCGCCGTTCAGCCTGCCCCTGCCGTCGCTCATGGTGTGCATCGCATACTCGCCCATGAATACCTTGGCACCGTCTCTGTCGTAACAGTCATAGCGCTTTGTATTGTCGATGAACCACTGATACGAATTATAGACGTGTTCGTCTACGATCATGTCGCGGTATTTTTGGTTGATGACCTTCCAGTTGTCGTTGGAATCCTGCGGGCGAATGTCTACGCCGGCAGTCGTAACGACGGTAACGCCGAATTTTTTGATGAGGTCGACCTGCGTGCCCGCATAATCGTACTGTCTGAGCCCCAAAAGGCAGGCGGAGAAATTGTCGAAATATTCGAATCCCCAGTTTTCGTTGCCGATGCCGAGATATTCGAGTTCAAAGGGCGCGGGGTGTCCCATGTCCGCGCGTACCTGTGCCCAATGCGCCTCCACGGGATCCTCCGAATCCACGCCGCCCTTCGCAAAGAAGAGGAGGTGCGCCGCATTGTCGATGACCTCGTGTTTGAACTGGCGGGTGCCGGGCATGATGCGGCGGTATCCCTCGCCGCGCTGTTCTCCCACGCGGATCTGGCACAAAAGCCCCACGTGCAGAACGGGCAAAGGCGCCATGTTCAGATCTTCGCACAGGCAGAAATATTCATAGAAGCCCACCCCGTAAGACTGCATATAGCCCCACGTGTTGGCGATCTGCTTTCTCGTTTCCAGCGGGCCGACCGTATTGCGCCATTTGTACTGATTGTCGAACACCTCGTCCCCTTCCACGACGCAGCCGCCGGGGAAACGGAAGAAGGACGGGTGGCAGTCTTGGAGAGCCTTTACGATGCGCGGGGAAAGCTTGCCGTTCCTGTACTTATCGGGATCCCCCCACACGGTGGAAGGGAGAAGGGAAACGTAATCGATGCCGATGTGCCCATTGCCCTTGAACACCATGACCAGCCTGCCCATTTCGGTGGAGAGCGCCTTAAAAGAGCACTGCACCTTTTCCCACGAGCCGTCCGTACCCGAAAGCGGGATCTCGGCGACCGTGGTGAGCACGGAACGCGCGCCGCGCACATACACCTCGACCTTGCCTTCAAAGCCGAGCTTTTTGAAGAACATGCTGAAATTGTACGTTTCGCCCTTATCGAGCGCCATGCCGTAATAATTCCAACTGCCCACCGCAAAGCCGGGGTTTTCCAGACGGTAAATGCCGCCCACGCACATGACGAGGTAGGAAGGATTCGTGGGCGCGATGCCGCCCTCCTCCGCGATGTAATGCGGGCCTGCGCCCGAAATATCCCAGTACGCCGCCTTTTGCTTGCGCAGCTGCACGGGAGAAGACGCGCTGAAATTGTCGTACGCGAAATATTCGAACTCGAAAGAGTTGTTGATGACCATTTCGGCGTTCAGCCCGCCGTCGCCCGCCTGGTTGATATCCTCAAAAAACAGGCCGTAAAGATGCTTGCTGACTTCGATACCTTTTTTGCTCTTATCGAGCGAGAACTTGACCATAACGATCTCCCTGATTGGTTTTCTTAGTTTCATTGTAACACAAGAAAAAGGGATAGTCAACGGTTGATCGAAAAAAATGCCGCCCTTTAAAAAGGGTGAACGTTCCTTTTTTTATAAAAGGCGGATTCAGTTCTTTTTGCTCTTCGGGCGGAAAATGAGGGCGAACAGGAAGGAGAAGATCACCGCCGCCGTTACCCCCGCGCTCGCGGCGGAAAGCGGCCCCGTGACCGCGTAAAAGAGCCCCTTTTCCGCGCCGCGTATCCCCCCGCGCGCCAGCAGATAGCCGAACCCGCAAATGGGCACCGTTGCGCCGGCACCTGCAAACTGCACGATGTAATCGTAAAGCCCCAGCGCTTCGAGCGCCACGCCCGAAAGCATAAATATGACGAGTATCCTGCCCGCGGTGAGCTTTGTTTTATTGATCACGACCTGCGCCACCGCGCAGATCGCCCCGCCTACCGCAAACGCTTTGACGAACATAAGAAGCAGATCCCAATATTTTTCCATCTTACGCCTCCCCGTTTTCTATGGCGACCGCATGCGAAACGCACGGGATCGTTTCCCCCTGCCCCGACGAAACGGTGGAAAGGAGGGCGCCCGTAGCCGCAAAGAGCACGCGCCTGATCCCGCTGCCGCCCGTGAGTTTGTCGTAAATATAAGAATTCATGACCGCGGCGCTGCAACCCGCGCCGCTGCCGCCCTGAAACTCGTCCTCTATGACCTTATATACGATCTCGCCGCAGTCCACGTGATTGGCAGAAATATCCACGCCCTTTTCCCACGCCAGATCCTTTACGATGCGGCTGCCCAGCGCACCGAGATCGCCCGTAACGATGAGATCGTAATACGATGGATCCCTGCCCGTATCGCGCAGATGCGCCAAAATGGTGTCCGCCGCGGCAGGCGCCATCGCGGCGCCCATATTGTTCACGTCGGAAACGCCGAAGTCGACGACCTTGCCCACCGTTGCCGAAGTGATGCAGGGACCGCGGCCCTCGCACGAAATGATCGCCGCGCCCGCGCCCGTGACCGTCCACTGCGACTGCGGCGGGCGCGTCGTTCCCTGTTCGAGGGGAAAGCGGTACTGCCGTTCCGCCGAGGCGAAATGGCTGCCCGTCGCCGCGAGCGCGTATTTTACGTATCCGCCGTCCGCAAGCGCCGCGCCGAGCAGGTATCCCTCGCTCATGGTCGAACACGCGCTGTATATGCCGAGAAACGGAATGCCGATCTCGCGGGCGGTAAAGCTTGCGGAAATGATCTGGTTCAAAAGATCGCCCGATAAAAACACGTCTATCCTTTGCGGCGGTATGCCCGCCTTCTTCATGCATCTGTCTGCAGCGTACAAGAGCATTTTCCGCTCCGCGCGCTCGAACGTTTTTTCGCCGAACATGTCGTCTGAAAGCGCCAGATCTACGTACGTTCCCAAAACGCCCGCACATTCCTTCGGCCCGGCGACCGCCGCCGCGGAAATCAGCCGCGGCCTGTTTCTGAAAAAAACCGTCTGCCCTAACATTTTTCCACCTTTTTACAGATGCAGTTTGCCCGCCCTTTCCCCTTTTTATGCGTTTGCGCGCGCATGGGTATTTTTCGGGCTCGAACGGGGCATATTAAGTACAGTAAAATAAAGGAGGTCTCCCATGCCGAAAAAGAAAAAAGCCAAGGTCAGAACGCTGACGGACGAACAGTACAACGACTATCTGATGGCGCTCAAAGACGAGCGCCCGACCATGCTCATCGACGAAAACGGAAAGAGACGCCCCCAAAAATAAAGAGCGCCGCCCGCGGCATACGCCGCGGGCGGCCTTTTGTCTTTTCCGCCTCGATTATTCGTCTTTATTGAACAGCTTGAAAAACTCCTTCGTCGCATAGGAAACGGGCTGATTTTTCGGAAAAGCGATCCCGATGGAGCGGGCGGGAAGCGCGGGCTCCGTTCTGATCTCGAAAAGCGTATCGTCGTTGAGCTCACGCCGCACATATTCCTTGGGCACGCAGGCGATGCCGACGCCGTTTTTGGCGAGCTGGATCATGAGTTCCAGGCTCCCGCACTCCACCTCCGGGTGCAGGTGCACGCCGATGGAATGGGAAAAATTGATGATCGCTTTGCGCGTTACCGTATTCTGATCGAGCATCAGGAGCGGATAGTCGTGCATGGATTTGAGCGGCTGCACGTCCTCCGCGAGCGCGGCGTAATTTTTGTTCGCCACGAACGTATCGTGCAGCGGCATGATCACGCCCGAAAGGTTGATGTCTTTATCGTCTACGGGCAGATTCAAAAACGCGATGTCGCACTTGTTGCTTTTGAGAAGATCGAGCGTTTCCGTCGTGATGCAGTTGATGAGATTGAGCTTGACGGCGGGAAATTTTTCGTGATATTCCGCGATCTTATCGATGACGACGTAGGAAAAGATGGTATCCGACGCGCTGATGCGGATCGTGCCCGTGGCAGTGGAATTGATCTCTTTGAGCTTGTTTTCCGCCTCGTCGAGCTCGCCGAGAGCGCGCGCAACGATGTCGAAGATCTGTTTGCCGCCGTGCTCGGAAAGTTCCATGCCCCGATGCGTGCGGTTGAAAAGGGGCGTGCCGAGCTGCCCTTCCAGCTGCTTGATCGCCTGCGAGACCGCGGGCTGGCTGATAAAGAGCTCGTCTGCCGCCCTCGTAAGGCTCCCGCACTTTGCCACCGTATAAAACACCCTATACAATTCCAGATTGACCATCGACTGCTCTCTCCCTCGATTTTACTTTTCTATGTAACGGCGCGGCGTCACTTTCCGACGCAGAATTTCGAGAATATCTCGTTGATGATCTCTTCCGTCGCCGTTTTGCCGCTGATTTCGCCGAGCTTGTCCCATGCGGCTTTCAGATGCACGCCCAACAGATCGAGCGGCACGTTTCCGCACAGAGAGACCGCCTCGTTTATCTCCGCAAGCGCGCACGCGAGCGCGTCGTAATGCCTCTTTTCTATCAAAAACGCCGCGTCAGTGTCGTACCCCGCCATGCTCTTTTCCAGCATCATCGCCCTGAGCGCGGCGATGTTTTCTCCCGTTTTGGCGGATACGCGTATATCGCACTTTTCGCCGCCCTCCCCTTGCAGGTCGTTTTTATTGGAAACGACGATTTTCGGCTT
Organism: Candidatus Borkfalkia avistercoris; assembly: GCA_019115995.1. Lineage (GTDB taxonomy): Bacteria > Bacillota > Clostridia > Christensenellales > Borkfalkiaceae > Borkfalkia > Borkfalkia avistercoris. Next base: position 14,890 of record DXCL01000030.1, on the reverse strand, counting down.
ATCCGCCACCTGCCTGTAAATTTCCTCGTCTTCCTCGCTCATCTTTTCCGAACCGTCGAGCACAAACAAAATGAGGTCTGCGCCGTCGATGAGCGCGCGGGCGCGGGCGATGCCGATATTCTCGATCTCGTTTTCGCTCTCGCGTATGCCCGCCGTATCGTACAGGTTGAAGCGCACCCCCTCTATTTCGAGCGTGCCCTCCACGGCGTCGCGCGTGGTGCCCGGAACGGAAGAAACGATCGCCTTTTCCGCCTGCAACAGCGCGTTCAAAAGGGAGCTCTTGCCCGTGTTCGGCCTGCCCGCGATGACGACGCGCACCCCCTGTTTGATCTTTCTGCCCGTGCCGTAAGAGGCCGTAAGCGAAGAAAGCTTTGCAGAAAGCTTTTTCAGCCGCACTGCAATATCGGAAAGATCGGTGTGCTCGATGTCCTCCTCGGGGAAATCCATATCCGCGTCGATCCCCGCCAGAATATCGGTGATCTCCGCCTGCAATCCGTCCGCTTCGTTTTTGAGCGTTTCTCCGTAGAGCATGTAACCCGCGCGCACTTCCGCCTCGCTCTCGCCGTTGATCATATCGATCAGCCCCTCCGCGGAAGACAGAGACAGCTTGCCGTTGAGAAAGGCGCGCTTGGTAAATTCGCCCCGCTCCGCCCCTCGGCAACCGAGAGAAAGGGCGCGGGAAAGAATGCCGCGCGCAATGCTCGTTCCGCCGTGGCAATGGAACTCCACTACGTCTTCTCCCGTAAAGCTGTGCGGCGCCTTAAAATAGACGCAGAGCCCGAAATCTTTGAAATGCTCCGCAACGATCTCGCCCGGATACATGCGATAGGGCTGAAAGTCCTTTACCCGCGTATTGCCGCGCGGCAAAAACATTTGCTCCGCAACGGCGAGCGGAGAATCTCCGCTGAGGCGTATGACCGCAACGCCGCCTCTTCCCGCAGGCGTGGAGACAGCCGCTATATTTTCGCTCTTCATAAAATCTCCTTAATGCGTTGATTATAACACAGCGCCCGCGAAAAGTCAACCCGAAGAAAACAAGCCCCCGCAAAAGCGGAGGCTCATAAGTTTTACATAAATCGCAGCGCCGAGACGATCTGCACGACCCCGTAATAATATTCGTTCCAATATTCGTCGGCCAACTGTACCATCAATATGCCGAGGATAATACCCAAAACAAACTCCACGATCACGCCGATGAGCGCGCCGATGCCCGCCTTTTTCGCACAGCGGGGCTTTGTGCCCTTCCATACAAGGAACAGAATGAGCCCGACGATCGGGAAGAAAAACCCGAGCACGCCCCAGCCCGCGCTGCCGCTGTCTTCCGCGGCGGGATAAGCGCCCTCTCCGCGGTATTGATATTGGTATTGATTTTGATCGTGAAATTGGCTCTGCTCGCGATACTGCGCGCCCGCAGGCTCTCCCTGCGGTTCCTGCGGAGGAGCCTCCTGCGCCGCCCCGCAATGCGGGCAGAACGCGTCGGCATCGCCGATCTCTTTGCCACAATTCCTGCAATACATCTCTTTTTCCTCCCTGTCTTTCAAATTTATATCAGCAACAGCGCCGCAAACGCCGATGATGCACCTGCCACGGCAACGATGATAACGGCAATAATGATCCAGAGCACGAAGAATGCCACCCAAACGATGACCGAGATCAGCGCTCCCTTGCCGCACATTTTTGCTCGTTTCGGATAATCGTCGTGCCAGACAAGAAATAAGATCAGCCCGACGATCGGAAAGAAAAATCCGAGCACGCCCCAGCCTATACTCGGCGCAGGTTCCGCCGAAGCCCCGTAATACGGCGGAGGGGGCGGGGGCGCCTGCCTGTTATAACTGCCGTAATTGTTGTAATTCGTATTTTGCCCCGCGTACGGATTGCCCGCGCCGCCCGTATTTTTTGCGCCGACTCCTCCGAAGGGATCCTCGGGCGCGGCGCTTGCATACCTGTCTGCTTCCGCGTTCTGCGCGTTCGCGGGGTCGCTCTTTTCGCTCTCCGCAGACCTGGTCGAGCTTCCGCAGTACGGGCAAAAGTGGCTGTCCTCTTCTATTTTTTTACCGCAATGCCTGCAATACATTTTTTCTCCCACTAAAAAACGCAGATTTTTCTTTTTTCTGCATGCAGAAAAAAAAAGGCGCCTTTCTTTCGGTTTTATCGTTTTTTATTATACTATATATGCGGATACGTGTCAAGTCATTTTATAAAATTTGAAATAAACATATAATAAGTTTGTATTTACATTTTTAAACCGCAATACCCGCGCGGCTGCGCGGGTATTGCGTTATTTTTCCTCTTCGAGTTTTTTTCTGTCTATTTTCCCGATCAGATTCACGGGCAGCTTGCCGCGGAACACGATCTGCCGCGGCACCGCGTACGCGATGAGCTTTTCCCGGCAGACTTTTTGTATCTCCGCAGAGAGCGCGTGTTCGTCCGCACTCTCGTCGATCTCGACAAAAAGCTTTACGACCTGCCCGCGGACGGCGTCGTCTTTGCCGACGGCGCACGCCTTCTTTACGCCGGGCACGGCGAGCACGGCTTCTTCGATCTCCGAAGGATAAACGGGTACGCCGCTCACCTTGATCATATTTTTGATGCGCTGTTTGAAGAACAGGAAGCCGTCTTCGTTCAGCCAGCCGTAATCCCCCGTTTTGAGCCACTTTTTGCCGTCTTCCTCGGCAAACGGGGCGTGCTCCTCCCCCAAATACCCGAGCATGAACTGGTCGGTATGCAGGTAGATCTCCCCGACCTCTCCCGCAGGCAGGCGGGCCCCGTCTTTATAAATGCGCACCTCGGTATTCGACAGCGGATAACCGATCGACGACGGGCAATTATGGCGCAGCGTGTTTACCAGGCAGACTGTCACCGTTTCGGTAAGCCCGTAACCGATATACATCTTTGCGGTGCTGCCGCCCGCGGAGAGGGCGGCATTGAATTCCCTTACAAGGGAATCGGGCACGCTGTCTCCGCCCACGTACACGTCTTTCAGGTTGGAAAGATCCCCTTCCGTAAACGTCTTTTCGCCGAGAAGCTTTAAGAACATGGTGGGAACGCCCGTCAGAATGTTCGCCTTTTCCCTGATGATCTGTTTCGCGCTCATTCTGGCGTTGAACTTGATGCACATGATATTGGTCGCGCGCATCATCATGCACATGTGCATATTGATGCACAAACCGAAGCCGTGAAAAATGGGCAGAACGTTGTAGAGCGCCGTATACCGTTCGAGCGGCTCGCTGAGAAATTCATCTGCCTTGCCGCACAGGTTATTGAACACAAAGTTATTGTGCGCGATGATCTTAGGTTCGCCCGTGGTGCCGCCGCTCGCAAGATATACGGCGGGCTCTTCCATGCCGAATCGCACGGGGCTCGTGCGGGGCGCGCCCTTATCTTTGAGATATTTTTCAAAGGCAAGCCCGCCCTTCATCGTGCGCTTGTTTGTAAGGCGGTAATAAATTCTCGCAGCGCCGCCCATAAAATATCCGCAGTTGCTCACCAGCACGGGAACATTGAAAAAAGACGCGTCTCCCTTATAGAGATCGTATACGAACAACAGCCGGCTGCCCGTCCTTTCTATGCTTTCGGCAAGCTTTTCCGGCGGGATATACGGGTGTACGAGGTTGACCTTTACACCCAGCTTGTTCGCCGCATAAAACGCAAGGAGCGCCTGCGGAGAATTCGGAGCGCACAGCGTGATCGTATCTCCCTTTTTCAGAGAAAATTCCGCGGCGAGATTGTCCGCCAACAGATCGATGAGGCGGAACACCTCCTCGAAGGAATACTTTTTTCCGTAAAAGGAAACGGCGACGTTCACCTTTCTTCCGGCAACGTTCGCCCTTGCCGCTTCATACATGGAAAGCTCGGGAAGCAGTTTTTCGTATTTCATGCAGTGATACTCCGTTCAGATAAATAATTTGAATATGAGCCCGCAAATCCCCATCAGCATCGGTATGACCACCATATGCGCGACGAATATGAACGCCGAATGCCTGCCCAAAAAGCAAAAGCCCCTGTTCCATGCGCCGTCGAGCGGCATAAAGGTATACTTTGCCGCCGTATGGTAGATCGCCCTGCCGAATATGCCGCCGGTAAGAATGACCGCCGCATACGGGAGAATGGGGAAATAATCCGCCGAAACCGTCGTGAAATTATACCCTCTCACAAAAAGAAAGATCGAACGGAAAATATTTTCGGCGTTGTCGGGGCTGCGCGGAAAGGTCGAAACGATCGTAAATGCGCCGTTGCGGATCTCTATATCCGCATACAGCGCGAACAAAACGATGAGGAAGGCGACGCCGACCGCCCCGGGGATATAGCGCAATATTTTTTCCGCGGTGCGCGCCCTTTTTCCTTCGCCCAAAAGCGCACATACGGCGGATACGGCGTTATCTAAAAGCGCATACATCAGAATGCCGCACGAGATCATGTGAATGACGCCGAAAATGATAAACGAGCCGTCCAAAAACGTTTCGTCGAGCAGATAGGTTACGGACGAAATGCCCAGCGCCACCAGTGCGAGCGGGATAAATCTTCTGAAATTCCCCCGCGTGAGCGTACAGCTTATGCCGCAAAGGAGAAAAAAGATGCAGATGACGATCTCCCGCACATTGACGCGCACGTTCCATTCCCAATAGCGAATGGAGGCGCTCTGCCACTCGGCAAAGAGGTTGGTGCCCAAAACCTGATTGATCGTGGGCATCACGCCCCAAAGGCAATACATAAAGTGATCGAACACCATGAGGAGGACGCAAAGTCCCCGCAAAAAGTCGATCTCCCAGAATCTTTCTCTCTTCCGATGGGAATATCTGCCCACCATTGTTTTGAAGCCGGAAACGCCCGCGCGCTCCGCGTTGATGCCTGCGATATACATTTGTTTCAGTTTACCATTTTTTGCCGCATTTTGTCAACAGCACGAACGGTCAAAAGCGTTTATTGCCCGTCTTCCGGGAAAATTTCACACAAGATCCCCAGCAGAGCGGAAAGCGAGTCGGCGGCAAAAAGTCGCTTCCGCCATTCCGCACAGCCGCGCATTCCCCGTATATAAAAGGAGAGCATTTTGCGCATCTGCACCACGGTAAAGCGCTCCCCGTAAAAGGGCAGCATGTCTTCGATCTGCGCGAGCACGTCTCCCTTTACGTCCCGCGGGACGCCGCTTTCGGTGATCTCCGCAAAAACATGCGGATCGTACAGCGCGGCGCGCGCGACCATCACGCCGTCCGCGCCCGTCTTTTCCATCATCGCTTCCGCATCTTTGTCCGAAAAGATCCCGCCGTTGGCGATAACGGGGATACTTACCACATTTTTCGCCGCGGCGATCTCTTTATAATCGGGCTCGCCCGCGTAATATTTGTCGCGCGTTCTGCCGTGCACGGTGATCAGATCCGCGCCCGCGCCCTCGCACAGTTTCGCAAACTCCGCCGTAACTTTTTTCTCTTCGGCAATGCCCGTGCGGAATTTGACAAAGACGCGCTTTCCGCTCTTTTTGCAGGCGGATATGATCTTTTCGGCGAGGGGCATATTGCCGAGCAGGGCGCTCCCCTCCCCGTTTTTAAACACCTTCGGAACGGGGCAGCCCATATTGATGTCTACGGCGGAAAAATCCTTCATGCATTCGCTTTCGCAGGCGGCGCGCATGATATCGGGATCGCTGCCGAACAGCTGCGCCGCCGTATCCTTTTCGGAAGGGTCGGTGTGCAGCAATGCGCGGGTCGCTTCGTTGTTATAGGCAAGCCCCTTTGCGCTGACCATCTCCGTAAAGCAAAGTCCCGCGCCGTAGCGGTAGCATATCTTGCGGAAGGCAAAATCGGTATACCCCGCAAGCGGCGCGCAAAACACGTTGTTCGCGATCACCCTTCCGCCGGCTTCAACGGGCTTCGTTTTCATCTTTTTTCGCCCTTTCGTAATATGCCCACAGCTCGTCCGCAGAGAGCTCTTCCATCTTTTTTCCGTCGGAAAGCAAGAGCGCCTCCGTCCGCAGGAACCGCGCGACGAATTTATCCGTGCTCTCGCGCAGCGCCGTTTCGCAGTCCGCCCCCGCGAGCCTGCCTACGTTGACGGCGGAAAAGAGCAGATCGCCCGCCTCCTCCTCTATGCGCGCCTTGTCTCCCGCGGCGAGCGCCTCTTTGAGCTCGGCAAGCTCCTCTGAGACCTTCTGAGAGGCTTCGTCGACGTTTTTGAAATCGTAACCGGATTTTGCGGCGCGCTTTCCGACCTTCTGCGCCCGCATGACGGCGGGAAAGGCCTTGGGCACGTCTGCCACCGAATCGCCGGCCGTTTTCTGCCCTTTTTCCTTCCTCTTGTTCTTTTCCCACACGGAGAGCGCGCCGCCCTCGTCTGCGGCCTTATCCTCTCCGAAAATGTGCGAATGGCGGAAGATGAGTTTGGAGCAGACGCCGCTGAGAACGTCTGCGCTCGTAAACGCGCCCTCCTCTTCCCCGAGCACGGAATGGAACGCGCCCTGCATGAGAACGTCGCCCGTCTCCTCGACGATCTTGTCATCGTCCTTCAAATCGATGGCGTCCACGAGCTCGTACGCCTCCTCGATCATATTCGCGCGGATACTCTCGTGCGTCTGCGCCCTGTCCCAAGGGCAGCCGCCGGGAGCGCGCAGCAGGCGCATCAGTTCCAACAGATCTTCGTAATCAAAGCGCTTCTTTTTCAGCAGCGGCATCTCGTCTATGACGACCGCGGAAAACGCGCCGTAAACTTTCTGCCTGTCCGCCTCGTAAAGTTTGATCTTTTTCGCTCCCTTTTCGGAAACGAAAAAAGCGTCCGCTTCGTCGCCGAACAGATCGCAGAGTTTGAGCTTTACGTCTCCGGCGATCAGGTCGCAGTCTATGTCGTAAACGCACAGGGGAAGGCTCGCCCGCACATACCCCTGCATGCCGTACGCGGAGACCGCCGTGCCGCCGAACACGTGCGCCGCCGCAAACGCGCGGGAAGATTTGGAAACGCCGCCCACGGCGCGCGCGTCCTTATGCTTCTTCAACAGGATCTGCGCGGACACGTCTTCCGACGCGTCTCCGTCCACGCAGTACGCTACGTTGGCGCTTTTGCCCGCCTCCGATACCGCCGCGGCGAGATTTTTGCCGAGCGTATCGAAGCTGCGGCTCTTGCCGTATATGTAGTCGAGCGTCTCGAAGGGAACGCCCAACGCGCGCACGCTTTCGGCGGGCGGCGTTTCGCCCGTGCGCAAAATAACTTTATCTGCGGAAAGGATCGCTTCCCTTCCGCCCGCCGTGAGATCTTCCGGGCCGCACCCCAGCCCTATTATCGTGATCATAGTTTTTTCTCCTTCCGAACATGCCGAGCTCCTCGCGCGAAAAGCACTTCAACAAGAGGCAAAGCGGAATATAAACCGCAGCCGATACCCCGAGAAGCGCCAATGCCCCCGCAAAGCGGAGCGGATACGCCGCGCCGACCGCGACGGCCGCCGCGCCCGCGAATTTGCACAAGTCGAACGCCATGCGCGCGAAATTGCTTTTATCCCTTATACTATATAACAAATTGACGAGCAAAGCAACAAAATAGCAGCAAATTGCCGCGATCGCCGCCCCCGCGACGGAAACTTTCGGTATTTTGACCAGCCAAAATTCCAGCGCGATCTTCACTGCGACGGAGACCGACATGGAAAGCGCGGCGATCTTCGGCTTCCCTCTGCCCGTAAGACAGGCGGAAAGAGTCTGCACCGCGGAAAGGAGCACCGCGCCGAAAGACATGATGCGCACCAGCCGCACGAGCCAGGCGCCCTCCTCTCCCGTAACGGAGCGGAACAGGAACGCGCAGGTTTCGGAGGGAAACGCAAACAAAAACGCCGCCGCAGGAACGGATACGAAAAATGTGCATTTGAGGGCGAAGCATATCTTTTTTTCCGCCTCGCCCGCCATGCCCTTTGCGTAGAGCGAGGAAACGAGGGGTATGACCGCCGCCGCGAGCCCGTAACAGAGGGATACGGGGAGATTGACGAGCGTGTTCGCCCCTCCGGAAAACACGCCGTAGAGCGCCGTGGCGTTTTCCGCATACCGCCCGATCTGATTGACGATAATGATGCTGTCTATCATGTTCGACAGGGGCAAAACGCCCGCCGCGATCGCAACGGGCAGAATAAAGCGCAGCAAAGATCCCGCTCGCACGGCGGGGCGCTCCCGATACAGAGGCTTCGGCATGCCCCGTAAACCTATACTGCCCCAAACGATCATGAACGCCGCGGCAAGCGCCTCGCTCACGGTTACCGCAAGCAGGGCGTACGCGACCGCCGCGGCAGGATCTTGGCGGAACGTGTACGCAAAATAGAGCCCCAACGAAATTTTGACCGCCTGTTCGAAAATTTCGGATAGCGCCGTGGGCAGAAAATTCCCTTTCCCCTGAAAGTACCCGCGGTAGCAGGAAATGACCGAAACGAAAAACACGCTCGGCGCGAGCATTCTGTAAGCGTGCGAAGCGCCCGCCTCCCTCTGCCAGCCGCTCATGACGGGCGAGGCGAAAAACATGACCGCGCTGCCCAAAAGCCCGATCGCCGAAAAAAGAAAGAGGGCACGGCGCAGCACCGCGGCGGAACGGCTGCGCTCTCCCCGCGCCTCCGACTGCGCCACGATGCGCGCCAGCCCCGACGGTATGCCCGTAGCGGACAGGGTGAGCAGCAGGCAATAGAGCGGATAGACCATCTGGTAGATCCCCATGCCCTCTCCCCCGAGCATATTCGTGAGAGGTATCCTGTACAGGGCGCCCAATATTTTGGCAACGAGCCCGCCAACGGAAATGATGAGAGCCCCCTTGATAAAATTCTGCGCTTTCATATGTAACGCGCGCCCGCAGGCGCAAGTGCGCGGGCGCGCTCTTTGAGCGATCACTCGAACTGATTTGCCAGAATGTCCGCCGTGAGGCGGCACAGATTCACCGCGCCGCTCTCCATTTTCGCGCCCTCCTCTCCGCTGAGAAGGGAGACCGCGCCGAGGCAGTCTCCCCCGGATACGATGGGCACGATGATCTGCGCCGTTGCCTTAAAATCGGAATCCTCCGCGAGCGGCACGATGTCGCCTCCCTCGGCAAGATTCGCGATATAACTGCGGCGCCCCTGCATGATCTTTTCCAACTGCCCGGAGATATGCTTTTTTGCAAATTCCTTTCTGCCGTCGCCGGACGCGAACAGTATTTCGTCTGTATCGCAGATGACGGCGAGAAAGCCGCTCAGATCGCTGAGCGACTTTGTGGTGCCTTCCGAAAATTTTTCGAGCGTAGCGATGGGCGAATATTTTTTGAGCATAAGCTCGTCTCTGTCCGTAAAAATCTCCAATGGGTCGCCGTCACTGACAACACGGACACTGTAAACCTTAGCCTTCTGATTTTTCGTCTTTAAGGTAAGGGTGACTTGCTTTACAGTGCCCCCGTTAAAATTTACGACGCCCTCTTTCGCATCGAGATTCAAGAGCGCATCGATATCCGCCTTGAGGTGTACGTCGATGTGATCCTCATACACATAGATCTTGTCAATGAGAAGGCTCAGATCTTCCCTGTCAAGGCTCTCTTTTTTCAAAATGCGGTCGAACACCTCGAGCGCCGTCGCTGCCGTGCGGTTTGCCTCGATGACAGCGTTGCGCTTGTTGGCGACCAGCTCCAGCTGATTCTGCAAACCCAATATATAGTTTGATGTTTCTTCGATCAGTTGGTCATAGGCATCTGCGACGATCTTCGCCTGATCGGGATTTTTGATGGTATCGCGCGCCTTCTGCCGCACATACTCGCGCACCTCATCATTTGCTCGCTCGATCTGCGCACGGAGCATTTCCGCCGTGTCTGTGTTGCCCTGAATGTCCGACGCTTCACCTTTCAAAATCACGTTCAGTCTATCGAACATATCGCCCGCATTTTCGCGCACGCGCTGCAGATACCGCTTTAATAAAGAATCCAAAAAGTCAACGCGCACATGGTGCGACGTGCAGCCCTTTTTGCCGCGGACGTGGTACTCGCCGCACACATAGGCGGGCGCGAGGTCGGGACGGCTCATCGAGAACATCGGCGAGCCGCAGTCGCCGCAGACGAGGAAGCCCGAATACACGTTGGGGTATTTTTTGACGCCGCGATAATGCTCTTTGGAGCGGAGCTTGATCTGCTCCTGCACCGTGGCGAAGGTGCGGTAATCGACGATGGGCGGGTGGTTGTTCTCGAACACGATATGCTCGCTTTTATCCAGCACCATGTCCGAGCCGTTGATCTTCCGCCGCTTATACTTATGTTGGCGCAGCGTGCCGATATAAAAATCATTGGTTAGGATACCGCTGACCGACTGAATGCTCCACTTGTTTTTCGTATTGTAGCGGCACTCCTCGCCCGCCTCCTCCTTGCGGCTTTTGAAAACGGTGCGCGGCGTGGGGATATGTTTTTCAGTAAGGTATCCCGCTATCTTTTTATATCCCCACCCCTGCTTATACAGCTCAAAAACTTCCCGCACGACCTCCGCCGACGGCTCGTCGATTTCAAAGGTCATCTTCTTCGAATTCGTAATGACGTACCCGTACGGCACGGCGCAGATCCAGCGGCCGCTGTTCTGCCTGTTCGAGATCACGCTCTTGACCTTTTTAGACGCGTCCGTGACGGGCATCTCGTTGATGAGGAAGCGGAACTGTATGCTCATCCAGTCGTCATACGTCGGGTAGTCGATGGCATCGCCGATGCTGATGATGCGCACGCCCGCATCGCGCAAGTCCTCCAGCTCCACGAGCCCCTTGCTGTTGCGGCGCGCAAAGCGGCTGAAATCTTTCACGATGAGGATATCGTATTCGCCGCTCATCAGCCCCCTGCGCATTTTCTGATATCCCTCGCGCTGTTCGAAGGTATAGCCGCTGCGATCCCTGTCCTCGAAAAAGGTCAGTTTTGCGCCCGGGAAATTTTTGGCGACGTATTCGGTAATGATGAGCTTTTGATTTTCAATCGACGTATTGTCGCGGTCAAGTTCTTCATCGACGGAAATGCGGGCGTACCCCGCAAGCGATACTGTCGGCATAGTTGATCTCCAATATTATCCAGTTAATAAATTTATTTTCGGTTTATATTGTATCATGGATTTCACAATATTGCAAGGGCTTTTCAGAAAAGTCTTCCTATTGCGCAAAGGCGGCTGTCAAAATCTGACAGCCGCCGCTTTGCCGTTCCCTTTAATAATCACAATTTTCCCGCCACGCTCTTGCGGTAATTTTTACTGACAAGCGCCGCCGTTAAATCCTCTAAATTCCCCATACCCGAACGAAACACGACCGCTCTGTATCTCTTTTCTTTGAATTCTCTGCACAAACTTTTCAGCTTCATTTCCATGCGCTCGTCGCGCGATTCGGCGTTCGTCAGCCAGATTTCTGCAAGTTTCCTGTTTTCATTTACAATAACTTCCATGTAAGTCCCCTTTTTACTCTATATCTATATATTTCCAAATTTGAATAATTTATAAACCTCCCGCTTTTAACCTTTTTCAAAGTTCCAACGGCTGTTTATTCTCTCTTGGCCTTCACTTTGTTCGCGTTCGGCTTCCATCTCGTCCTCGATCTCTCTCAAACGGTTAGTATAGTCCCTGCTCAAATGCTCGCTTTCTTCTCCGAATGAGGCGAGAAAGCTGCCTATGAGTTTTCCCACCTTATAGTGTGAAATGGCAAGTTTTCGTTTCAAGCTATTGTCGTTTACTTTGTGCCTATATTTCCGCTCATAGATTTCGGGCTTGATATTCTTTACCGCACGCAACACGATGTTACCTTGCCGCCGTTTATAATCGTCTTCCAATTCCTGTATGAGCGAAATATTCTGCGGATCGATGGCGTAATGGTTGCCGCTCTTTGTCGGTTCGCAAAGTTCGTCTATCTTACGCTGCAAACTCGAAAGCCGCTCGTAAAACGCTGTGTCCGCTTTCCTTGCCCGTTTATCATAGAGCAACAGTTTGTTTACTGTTTGGTCGATATGCTCCCGGTACGGCAGCATATCCTTTTTGCTATAGAAAAAGCTCGCCTCCTTCGGTATCGCTTTGGCAAGCGCGAGCAATTCTTTCCTCACTTCATCTTCGCTTACGATACTCTTGGGGAAAGTTATCCTTTTCAGTTCCCGCAAAGCCTCGTTCCGCGTCATATACATCTTGTCCGTCTTTTCATCTACAAAGGCGTTCAGCCGAACGTGCATACGGTCTATGACCGCTTTTTCAATTTTCCCCTTATGGCGGTATTCCAACTCTTTTTTCCTGTACTTGCATTTCGGCTCTTTCTCGGCAAACCAAAAATGAATGTGCAGATGGTGCGGTCTATCCTTATGTAGTGAACATATCAAATCTATGTTCTTCGGATCAAGTCCCATATCCCGAAAGAACTCCCCGAACGTCCGCTTTACAAGCCGCATGCACTTTTCGGGCATATCGATCTTGCGGCTCATTTCCTCGTTGAGAGAGATGAATCCGTGCCACAATATTTTATTTGCTTTTGCGCGCTCCTGTATCGCTTTGAGTTCCTGCTGTGAGATGAAGCCGTCCCCGTTGAACACGCCGGTAGACTTTTCAAAGTACGATATCATGTCGCGCATATCCGATTTGGAATTTTCTCCATTCAGTTTCCTGTCCGAAGTCATGTACTTGTAGATATTCTTTTCGCCGTTGCGCATCTCATAATACGGGCGTTCCCGCTCAAACTTCTTGCGTTCTTCCGCCGTAGCGTTGCTCTTTAACTTCCACGGCGTATATGTAATGTTAAATATGATCGGTTGTTTGCTGATTGTTTTTCCTCCTTATATACAGAATGCAGGTTTCCTGCTTCGGAAAGCAAAAACGCAATGTGGGACACAAAATTGCGTTTTTCTTATCCTGCTACAAAATCTCTTTAATTTGCCACCACTCACTCGGTTGTTTTGCTTACGGTTTTTTGCATATATTTCTGCTCATAACTGCGCGCCAAGCGAAAGATATTCCGCTCTTTTTTCAGCTCCTCGTCCGCTGCTCGCTTCGTTGCAACATCGCTCCAATTGAGCTCTGACTTATATCGTTCCGCATTGCCGAACAAACTGCCTTGTATATCGGAATGTGCGGCTCGGAAGTCTTCATACGTCAGCTTTTCCTGCGGTGCATCTGCTTGTATTCCCTGCGGCGTAGGGGGCGAATCTTCTATCGGAGATACGGCGCAAATTTTCTTTTTCTGCACACCTCCCGTGCGGCCGCTCTCCTTTCGCTTCTTTGAAAGATCCATCTTCCTTTTGCACAGATTAAAGTATCCCTGTATCGTCCTATCCGCAAACTTCGGTTCTTCGTTTCCGAACATATACGCACAAATCGCCTTTACAAAGACGCCGCGTTTGCGTATATTCATTAACTTCATTGCATTGTAGTAGGTTTCGTAGAACGTAAAATGCCTGCTTTGCAGATTATATCTCTTTGGAATCTTCCCGGCTCTTTCCGTTTCTTTGACCTCTTTCAAGACGTCCGCTATGTTGCTCCAATAAAAGTTTTCTTTGTCCGACAACTCTTTCGCCGGCTCTTTATCCTCGAACTCATATGCGCAGATACAGCTTGCCATTTTCCCCGCACTTACATCGTCCATACTTTGCAGAATGTCTGCATACAATTCATAAAATGTAAATTGATCCATTCTTTTCCTCCCTCATGTCTTTTGCCGACGGTTATGGCTCATCGGCTTGCCGTGTTTCTCCTTTTATCACCTCCAAAACTATTCGCCCGTTCGGATACCCGCTTGCATCGCTCTGTTCGGGCAATACAAAAGCCCGACCGTTGTTCACGGTCGGGCGTGGATTTTTATCCTGTTCGAGTGCTTCCTATTACGTTGATTAGCGATGTTTCTTTCGGTACAAAAATGCAACAGCTTTTACGGGTTTTCCGCCTTAAAAACAGCATATTTTTCGGCTTTTATATATCATTTCGTTCTGAATACCGCGGCACGATTATCCCAATGTAAAATCACTCCATTCTCATTTTTTTGTACTTTTTTGCGAATTTTCTGCCATACAAAGTGTACTCTCCGTTCTCGTCTTCCGTTACTTGGTTCGCAGTGCCGTCGTATAATTCCCATAACAGTTCTAAAAATATCGGGTGGTTGATAAGCGCCGCATAAATGCGCCAATCCGCCGCGCTGTTTTTCTCGTAATGCCGGAGTACAAGGATCAGCACGTTTTCATTCGTCAGCCATTTGGAGACTTGCTTATCCCGCTCCGCCTTTATATCCGCGATTTGCTCATAGAGGACTTCCCGTTCCTGTTCATCTGCCGTCCGTATCGTCAGATACAGGCGGTTGATTTTCGCTTTGCTCTCGTCGATGATCTGCACGATTTTATCCTTATGCCTGTATTCCGTAGCGTTTCCCGATCCTATATCATACGCTAAACTCGATGAGATCGGACGATAATCGCCGTATTGCTCCCTGCCTTTCCGAAAATGGATCTTGTTTACGAGAGCATAGAGATAGTCCATTGCCGTATGGTAAAAGGTATATTGCTTTCCGCGGCTCGCGTCGATTTCGGCAAAGAATTGCGGCGCGGGGCGTTTGTATTTCTTGCGCAAAGCGGAAAGTTCCTTGCCCACGCGAACGTCCTCAAAGGAGCGTTTTGCCTTATCGATTTCCAACCCCGAAAGTACGGCGAGCTTGCAGATGTCCTCGTAAACAGAGAGTATCTCTCGTTCATCTGCGCCGTTGTATAATTCATTCCACAGAATACTGTTGAGCTTTTGCGACAGGTTGACGATTTCCCCGATTTTATTGACGCTCGTATCATGGTCGAGTTCGGAGAGCGTTTGTTCTGTCTTTCCCTCGGCTTTGATATTGCATACGGGAACTTTGAAAAAGCCGGTGTATCGTTCGGCAGCGTTTACGAGCAGCGCATCGTCCGTTATGAGCATCGTATCCGAATCATAGTCGCAGCCGTTGAGCCGCTG
>DXCL01000029.1 GCA_019115995.1 Candidatus Borkfalkia avistercoris | reverse complement strand
CTCAGATCACGACTTTAGCGACAACAAAGTTGTCGCATCAGTTTAGCCGATTTTGCATAAATGACCGCGAGCGGTCGCTTCGCAAAATCGGCGGCACTATTCGCAGCGCCTTTGCGCGAGAAAAGTGTGAACACGAACATTTTTCGCTTGCCAAAACAATGCAGTTATGGTAAAATAGTAAGGCTATAAAATTCGCACCGTGCGCGTGCCGCATACCGTTCCCGCCAAAATCTCAACCGGGCGGGCTGATGCGGCTGTTTATGCGCGTGCGGGAGGAAACAAACGGAGGAATATTTTTATGGCAGTCATCACAATGAAGCAGCTGCTCGAAGCGGGCGTGCACTTCGGTCACCAGACCAGAAAATGGAACCCCAAGATGAAAAAGTACATCTTCGCGGCGCGCAACGACATTCACATCATCGACCTGCAACTCACCGTCGGCCTCGTGGAGGAAGCGTACAAGTTCATCGTGGAAACGGTCAAGGCGGGCAAGAGCATTCTGTTCGTCGGCACCAAAAAGCAGGCGCAGGAAGCCATCAAGGAAGAGGCGACCCGCTGCGGTCAGTTCTACATCAATTCCCGCTGGCTGGGCGGTACGCTCACCAACTTTAAAACCATTCGTTCGAGGATCGACCGTCTCAACAAATTGCAGAGAATGGAAGAATCGGGCGATTTCGAGCTCCTTCCCAAAAAGGAAGTTTTGGGGCTCAAAAAGGAAATGGAAAAGCTGGAAGCGAATCTCGGCGGTATCCGCGAGATGAAAACGCTCCCCGGCGCCATGTTCATCGTCGACCCGCACAATGAAGACATCGCCGTGCAGGAAGCGAGAAAGCTGCATATTCCCATCGTCGCGATCACAGACACCAACTGCGACCCCGACCTCATCGACTATGTGATCCCCGGCAACGACGACGCGATCCGCGCGGTCAAACTGCTCTCTTCGGTCATCGCCAACGCGGTCATCGAGGCGAACCAGGGCGAAGCGGTGAATGCGGAGATGTCGGAAGCGGCGGCGGAAGTTCCCGCGGAATCCATCGAGGAAGTCGTGGAAAGCGCGGAGGAAGAGTCTCCCGCAGCGGCTGAGTAATAAAATCTGAAATTACGGAGGAGAGATATATGGCTATTACGGCAAGTGACGTAAACGCCCTCAGACAGAAAACGGGCGTTGGCATGATGGATTGCAAAAAGGCCCTGACCGAAGCGAACGGCGATATGGACAAGGCGATCGAGATCCTTCGCGAAAAGGGCATGGCGACCGCC
Organism: Candidatus Borkfalkia avistercoris; assembly: GCA_019115995.1. GTDB lineage: Bacteria > Bacillota > Clostridia > Christensenellales > Borkfalkiaceae > Borkfalkia > Borkfalkia avistercoris. The sequence goes on along the minus strand of DXCL01000029.1, from coordinate 49,445 downwards.
GCGAAGAAGGCGGGCCGCATCGCTGCGGAAGGCATCGTAGACAGCTACATTCACATGGGCGGCAAGGTCGGCGTTCTCGTCGAAGTCAACTGCGAAACGGACTTCGTCGCGCGCGGCGATCAGTTCAAGGAGCTCGTGCACGACATCGCGTTGCAGATCGCTGCGGCAAAACCCCTCTATGTGACCAAAGAGGAAGTGCCCGCAGAGGTTCTGGAAGAGGAGAAGAAGATCCTCAAAATCCAGGCGATGAACGAGGGCAAGCCCGAAGCGATCGCAGAAAAGATGGTACAGGGCAGGATCAAAAAGTATTACGAAGATTTCTGCCTGCTCGAACAGCCGTTCGTGAAGGATTCTTCCAAGACCATCAATCAGCTCATCACCGAGGCGATCGCGTCTATCGGAGAAAAGATCACCGTCCGCCGTTTTGCGCGCTTTGAAATGGGCGAAGGCATCGAAAAGAAGAAAGACGATCTTGCGGAAGAAGTCGAAAAACAAGTTTCCAAGATGAAAGGCTAAAACGAAAAGGCACACAATCGATATTTGTGTGCCTTTTTTCAAAGGATCGGGAAAGATCGGCGCGGCGGGAACGGCCTTTCCGCCGAAAAACAGCGTTCGGAGGAGCAAATGGAAAATTACACACCAAAGTACAAGAGGATCATTCTCAAGCTTTCGGGCGAGGCGCTCGCGGGGGAAAACGGCTTCGGGCTCGATGAAAAGATCATCGCGGGAGTCGTGGATCAGATCGTCCGCATACACGGCATGGGCGTGGAAGTCGGGCTCGTGATCGGCGGCGGCAATTTCTGGCGGGGCAGGCAGGGCACGCAGATGGACAGGACGACTGCCGACCACATGGGCATGCTCGCCACCGTCATCAATTCCCTCGCCATGCAAGACGCCATCGAACAGCGCGGCGTTCCCGTGCGCGTGCAGACGGCGCTCAACATGATCAGCGTTGCGGAGCCCTTTATTCTGCGGAAGGCGCTCAGGCACTTTGAGCTCGGCAGGGTCGTCATTTTCGCCTGCGGCACGGGCAATCCTTATTGCTCTACGGATACGGGCGCGGCGCTCCGCGCGGCGGAAACGCATGCGGACATACTGCTGCTCGCAAAAAATGTCGACGGCGTATACGACAGCGACCCGAAGACCAACCCGAACGCAAAAAAGATCGATAAAATTTCTCACATGGAAGTCATCAACCGCGGTCTGAAAGCGATGGACACGACGGCGATCACCATGTGCATGGACAACAATATCCCCGTGCTTGCATTCGCGCTTTCGGAAAAGGACGCGATCGTGCGCGCCATATCGGGCGAACGCACGGGCACGCTCATCGCGAGCGAATAATCAAAGGAGATAATCGAAATGATCGACAACGAAAAGGCGCAGGAAATACTGCTCGTTCTTGAAGACAAGCTGGATAAAACGGTCAGCGTACTCAGAGAAGAATTCGCCGGCATACGCGCAGGCAGGGCAAACCCGCACGTTCTGGATAAGATCACGGTGGACTATTACGGCACTCCTTCGCCCATCAATCAGGTGGGCAACATCGCCGTATCCGACGCGAAATGCCTCGTTATCAGCCCTTGGGACACGAGCCTTTTGAAGGGCATCGAAAAGGCGATCTTGCAGTCGAACATCGGGCTCACGCCCACCAACGACGGCAAGGTGATCCGCCTCGTGTTCCCCGACCTTACCGAGGAGCGCCGCAGAGATCTCGCCAAGCAGATCAAGGCGCTTTCCGAAGATTCCAAGGTCGCCGCGCGCAATATCCGCCGCGACGCGATGGAAGCCTTCAAAAAGATGAAGAACGGCAAAGAGATCTCCGAAGACGAGTGCGCCTCCCTCGAAAAGGACGTGGAAAAGTCCGTTTCCAAGTGCATGGAACAGATCGACAGGCATACCGCGGACAAAGAAAAGGAGATCATGTCCGTTTAAAGGGGCGAGGTTATGAGAAGGATCAAACTGCCCGTTCATATCGCCTTCATCATGGACGGCAACGGCAGGTGGGCGAAGCGCCGCTTCCGCCCCCGCGGATACGGCCACAAGATGGGCGTGCAGAACATGACGAAGATCTGTTCGCACGCCTTCAAGCTGGGCGTGCGCATCGTGACCGTTTATGCGCTCTCTACGGAAAATCTTTCCCGCCCGAAGGAAGAGCTCGACGAACTGTTCGAGCTCATACGCCTGTATTTCGGAAAAAAGAGGGATAAACTTATAGAAATGCAGGTAAAGATCAACGTTTTGGGCGATATTTCCGTTTTGCCGGAAGACGTGCAAAACGATATTTTGGAAGTTACCGAAGAAACGGCGAATTACAGCGAGGGGCTATTTAACATCTGCATCAATTACGGGGCGAGGCAGGAGATCGTGCGGGCGGTGAATGCCGCCGTATCGTACGGCAGATTCGTAGACGAGGCGAGCTTTAAAGACCTTCTCTCCACAGCCGGCGTGCCCGATCCCGACCTCATCATAAGGACGGGCGGCGAGGTGCGCCTTTCCAATTTTTTGTTGTATCAGGCGGCTTATTCCGAGCTTTATTTTTCCAAAAAAATGTGGCCGGAATTTTCCAGGAGAGATTTGGAACGCGCCATAGAAAACTATTCCGCACGCGACAGGCGCTTCGGCAACGTGAAAGGGGGCTGACATGAAAAAGCGTCTCATCACAGGCATCGCCTATATCGGCGTCATTGTCGGGTTCTTTTTTTTAAGGAACATTCATCCCTGGTTTTTCGGCATACTCGTATACGCGTTTTCCCTCATCGGCACGTATGAGATGGTGCACGCCTTTTCCTTCCGCAAGGCAAGGGAAGACGGCTCGCTCGAAGAGCCCGCATTCTCTATGTCCGCCGCGCAGAAAGTATCCGTTTACGCGTATGCGGTCCTGTTTACGCCCATCTATTATCTGGTGGAATATCTTTTCCCGTCGCAGGGTTTTCGCGGACTTCTGAACCTTTCTTTTCTGTTCGGCCTCGTGCTCCTGTGCCTTTTGGTGTTCGACCATAAGCGCAGCTCTTTGCAGGGCGCGGGCGGGGCGATGCTCTGCGGGTTTTATCCTACGGTCATTCTCGCGACCATGCTGTTGGCAAACGATCTTCCCGCAGGTTCTACGCTGGCGCTCCTGATCATTTTTGTCATCTCTCCCGTTGCGGATACGTTCGCGTTCGTCGTGGGCAGCATTTTCAAGGGAAAAAAGCTTTGCCCCAACATCAGCCCGAACAAGACGATTTCGGGCGCGATAGGCGGCATCGTGTTCGGCATCGGCGCGAGCGTGCTGCTGTACTGGCTGTACACGCTGGGCTCCGACTACGTTTATACCGGCTGGGGCAGCGAATACGCGTGGGCGCCGTGGCTGGTGTTCGCTCTGATCGGGCTCGTCGCCTCCGTCCTCACGGAGTTCGGAGACCTCGCGGAGAGCATCATCAAGCGCAAAGTCGGCATAAAAGACATGGGCAAACTCCTGCCCGGGCACGGCGGCATTCTCGACCGGATCGACGGCACGCTCTTTGCGAGCACCTTCGTCTATATCGTGTTCGAGCTGCTCGTGCTGATGTAACTGAAAAATACTGAATACCTGCTTTTTGCGGGTATTTTTTCTATGCGGCGTTTTTTTGCGCATATTGCGCATGCCCCGCCGCGTAAACTATATACGGAGATATTCTCATGCGAAAGAAAATCGCGCTCATCGGCAGTACCGGTTCTATCGGCAGACAGGTGATCAACGTATGCGAGCGGTACCCCGATCTTTTTCAACTGGTGGCGATCGCCGCAAACACGGGCGGCGGGCTTTTTTTCGAACAGGCGGAAAAGCTGCGCCCGGCCTTTGCCGCGCTTCGCGCGGAAGGGGAAACGCCCGCGGGCATTCCCGCGCACACCCGCTTTGCGCGGGGCGAGGAAGCGTTCGAAGAGGCGTGCGGATATCCCGACGCAGACGTCGTTTTCATCGCCGTAACGGGCTTTGCGGGGCTCAAAGCGGCGCTCACCGCCATAAAAGCGAAAAAGGATATCGCCCTCGCGAACAAAGAGAGCCTCGTTGCGGGCGGCTCGCTCGTGATGCCCGCGGCGGAAAGGGCGGGGGTGCGGATCATACCGGTAGACAGCGAGCATTCCGCGCTGTGGCAGTGCCTCGCCTTCGACCGCGGCGCGCCCTTTTCCAAGCTCATTTTAACGGCGAGCGGCGGGGCGCTGCGCGACGTGCCGCTCGAAAAACTTTCCGATATGGCGGCAAAAGACGCGCTCGCGCACCCCAATTGGGATATGGGCGCCAAGATCACGATAGACTGCGCCACCATGCTCAACAAAGGGTTCGAGGTCATCGAGGCGATGCACCTCTACAATGCGCCCCTCGAAAAAATAGAAGTCGTCATGCACCGCGAGAGCATCGTGCATTCCATGGTCGCCTTTGCAGACGGCGCCGTGCTCGCGCAGATGAGCTATCCCTCCATGGAGCTGCCCATTCAGCTCGCGCTCACCTATCCCGAACGGCTGCCGTCGAACGCGGCGCCGCTCGATCTTGTAAAGCTTTCCGCTCTGCACTTTTCCGCGCCCGATCCCGCGCGCTATCCCTGCTTTTTCCTCGCGCTGAAATGCGCCGAAAGGGGCGGAGACATGCCCTGCGCGCTCAACGCGGCGGGGGAGGTCGCGGTTCAGGCTTTTCTGCATGGGCAAATAAAATTCACGCAAATTGCCGAAATTATAGAGGAGACCCTCGGCAGGATTTCTCCCCGCGCGGCGGAGAGCTATGCCTTGTTGGAGGATACCGACGCGAACGCGCGGCGCATCGCGCGCTCCATGCTGCCTTAACGGAGAAACATGTTCAACCTTCTTTCCTTTTCAAGCGTAATGAGCACGATCGGCTCGGTGCTTCTGGCGTTATTGATCCTTCTCGCCATGATCACCGTGCACGAATTCGGGCACTATATAGCCGGCAAAATTTTTCGTTTTAAGATCAACGAATTTGCCATCGGCTTCGGGCCCGCGGTGTTCAAGCACAAAAAAAAGAACGGCGAGATCGTGTCTGTACGCTGCCTGCCCCTCGGCGGTTTCTGCGCGTTTGAAGGGGAGGATTCCGACGCGCCGCACCCCGACGCCTTCAACAACAAAAAACCGTGGCAGCGCATCATCGTGCTGCTTGCGGGGGCGTTCATGAACTATCTTCTCGCGCTCGTTCTGCTCATCATATCCTTCCTTGCCTGCGGGCAGCTTTTACTGCTCACCTTTACGGAGCCTGCCGAAGATCCTGCATACAACGAATATTCCCTGCACGACAGAGACGTGATCATCTCCTGCGAGGGGAAAGACGTGTATCTTACGAGCGACCTCATGGACGCGCTCGAAGGGAAAAAACAGGGGGATCTCGTGTCCTTTGTCGTATCCCGCGAGGGCGAGGAGGGGCGTTCGATACAGAATGTATCCGTCATGCTGCGCGCCGACGCCGATTTCGACGATTTGACCGACACCGCGCCGTTGTGGGAAGCGTTGGGGGTGGAAAAGCAGTACGCGGAAGACGGCGAAAATTTTTCTTACCGCATTTATACGACGTCGTTCAAAGGCTTCGGCTTTTTTGAAAGCATAGGCCGCTCGTTTACCTATTCTTTCCGCATCGGCGGCACCATATTCAAGGTCTTGGGGCAGTTGCTCACGGGCGATCTGGGGCTTTCCGCGTTCGGCGGGCCCGTGAGCACCATCAAGCTCACTTCGCAGATCGCCTCGCGCAGCGTGCAGCAGTTTTTGGAGATCTCCGCGTTTATCGGGGTCAACCTTGCCGTCTTCAATCTGCTGCCCATTCCCGCGCTCGACGGTTCCAAAGTAATATTCACCGCCATAGAATGGGTGCGAGGCAAGCCCATCAACCGCAAAGTGGAGGCGGTCATTCATGCGGTCGGCTTTGTGCTGCTGCTCGGCTTTGCGGTGCTGGTGGATATATTGCAGTTGTTTTGATGCCTCGCGTAAATTTCGGCGGGATGCCGCCTGCAATTTACAGCGATTTAAAAGACAACCCGCCGTCGGCGTTGCGCCGAGCGGCGGGATTTTCTCTCTGCGCGGCATTTTTAAGGGCACACATAAATATACAATGCCGCGCATTCACTCTTTCCCCGTAAGGCAAAGCATTGCCAAATTGAGTGAACGGGCAAAAAGTGTCATTTTTGCCCGTTCGAAAAAGTATTTGAATTTACTCGTTTCCGAGCTGACGCCTGCGGTTTTCCGTGAGTTTGAGGGAGAAAAAAGACATAAAAAAGCGGCGGCTTGCCATCGGCAAGCCGCCGCTTTTGTCGCTTCGATCATTCGGCGGGCGCCGTATGCGTCGCGTCCGCAAGGGAATAAATGAACGCGCCCATCGCATAGGAGAGGTTGGTCTCTATGCGAAGCGGCATGTTTCTGTAAGTGTTCGAGGTGACGGTGGCGTTTCTGTTGGCATAATCCACCGTGTGCGTGGGGCCGGTATTGGAGCCCGCGCCCGATCTCGTAAAGTTGACGACGCACGTCGTGATCGTGGCGTTTTCTACGGCGCTCCCGTCAAAATTGAAGGAATAAGTCCTGTCTACGACCTCCGTACAAGACAGCGTAACGTTAGACGAGCCGCCCTCCGCGCTCACCACAGTCACCGTATTCGAGCTGTCGGCGGCAAAGGTGAGCCCTCTGCCCGCAAAGATGAGCTGTGCGTTGTCGAACACGGAATAATTTTTGGTAAGGGAGGAAAGGGAGGACTCTCCCGTATCCGCCACGCCGATCCTGACGGTCGTGTTTTCCGCTTCCGATTCGTCCAATTCCGTGACCTCGGAAGATTTATCCGTTATCGTGACCGTCGCGCTCGAAGCGTCGTCGTTATAAGTGATCTTTGTTTCGTATTTGTAAATAAAAACGCTGCCGTTCTGCGCGGGCGTGTGAGAATAATAAGATGCCGTGCTTTCGATGGGAGCGAGTCCGTCGCTCGTATCGCGGAAGTACACGGTGGTCACCACCGAGTCCGCAGGATTGCCCGAATCCCCGCCGAACGCGTACACCGTTTCTCCGTTTTCATTCACGATCCTGCCGCTGATTTCAAGTTCGCTCGTGAGCTGATACGCCTGATTTGCCTCCATTCTGGTCGCCGCGCGCGTCGTGATCGTATAAGTGCCGCTCATGTCCGCATATTTGAGCCCGCTGAGCGTAGAGGATTCGGGTTCCTCGTAGCGCACGTTGTAGGTGAGGCGTTCGTAAAATGCGCTGTCGTACGCCGCCGTGGTATTTATGTTCCAGTTTCTGTTGAGAGAGACCGTCACCCTCGAAGAGCAAGCCGCAAACGCGAACAGGCAGGCGAGCAGCGCGGCCAAAACCGCAAATTTCTTTTTCATCGAATAAACTCCGTAACGTACAAAGATTACCGTTACAGTATACCATAAAAGCGGGCTTTTGTAAAAACAAAAAGGGTGAAAATCAGTTAAAAAAAAGAGAAAAATGTGTTATACTGGAAAAAAGCAAAGCAGTTCCGCCCTTTCGGGCGGAAGCAAAGGGATACACCATGCAGGTCAGGATCATTCTCGCGCCCACGGCAAGCGAGCTCACGCAATACCTCGCTTCCCTTCCGGAAGAGGGCAAAACGGTCATATTCTGCGAAGACAGGCTCACGCTCGAAGTCGAGCGCGCCGTGGCGGAAAAAAAGGGGGTTACCTTCGATACCTCCGTTACCACCTTCGCGCGTTTTTTGCGCGCGCAGCGCGGGGGACGGGTGCTTTCCAAACAGGGTTCCGTGCTCGTGATCGGCTCCATCGCTTCTAAAAATGCGGCAAAGCTGCGCTGTTTCGGCAAAAATCCCGCGGGCGCCGCGGCGCGGCTGTACGAAACGATCGCGCAGCTGCGCGCCGCCCTCGTAACGCCCGAAATGTTGGAGGATTCCGCGCGCGAGGTGGAGGGGAACCTCTCCGAAAAACTATCAGACATCGCCCTCGTCTATCGGGAATATCTCGATTTTCTCGGGGGCGGATACCTCGACGAAAGCGGCGTTCTGGCGCTTTTGCCCGAGGCGATGCGAGACGGGCGGCACGGCATAGCCGGCGCGCACGCCGTGTTCGCGGGGTTTGCCTCCTTTACGAAACAGGCGGCCGCGGGCATCGCGGCGGCGCTTTCCTGCGCGCGCGAGGTGACGGGGGTGTTCTTCGGGGGCAAAGAGGACATTTATACGATGGAAGCGGCGCGCGCCTTCGAAAAGTATTGCAGGGAGTGCGGCGCGGCGTGCGTTTATGAAACGCTGCCCTCCGTTCTGCCGCCCGAGGCGGACAAGATCCGCGCGGGCGTGTTCGGCGCGGAGGGAGTGTCACCCCTCGAAACGCGCGCGGTGCATTTATACGAGGCGGCGGACGCAGACGACGAGCTCTCCTTTATCGCCGCGATGATCAAAAAAGAGGTGCTCGACAACGGTCTGCGATATAAAGACGTCGCCGTTCTCCTCTCCGATCCGAAGGATTACGCCGTACCTCTCGAAAAAATTTTCACCGAATACAGGATTCCTTATTTTGCCGACGTGCGCAAGAGCGCGGCGGAACACCCGCTGTGCCGCTTCCTTACGGGGTACCTTGCGGCGGTCGCCGAAGGGTTCCCGACGGAGGAGGTGTGCGCGTTTATCGGCAGCGATTTTTTTGCCGAGCCGTATGCCGCGCGCGATCTGTTCCGCAATTATCTGCTGCACTACGCAAACTACCGCGGCGGGGTAAAAAAGCCCGTTTCCGATCAGGGAGAGGATACGCTCGCGCTCGTTTCCCTGCAAAATAAATTTTTGTCAGCCTTCGAGGGCGCGGGCGCTTCCGCGCCGATCGGCCGCTATTGCGCCCTTTTGCGCGCGCTGATGAAAAATTTTGGCGCGCAGAGCGTGCAGGACGCGCTGGAAAAAAAGCTTTCGGAAGCCGGCTTCGCGGCGGAAAGCGCGTTCATGTCTCGCGGGGCGGAGATCTGCGAAAGGGTGCTCGCGGAAGCGGAATCGCTCGACTCCGGCGCGCCCGTGCGCGCGGAGGAATTTGCCGCCCTGCTTTCGGAGAGCTTTAAAAGCGTGGAGGTCTCCCTCATTCCGCAAAAATACGACGCGGTATTTGTCGGCAGCCTGTCCGAGAGCAAAAAGACGGCGGCAAAGGCGCTGTTTGCGGCGCGCCTCACGGCAGACGTTCCCCCCTCGGGCGCGGACACCGCGCTCATTTCCGACAGGGATATAGACCGCCTGCGCGCGCTGAAAGTGGAGATCGAACCGAAGATACGCGAAGTGAACGCTCGCGCGGCGGAGAATACGGCGCTCGCGCTTGCGGGCTTTACGCAAAGGCTGTATCTTTCTTATCCGCTTTCGGCGGCGGGCAAGGAGTGCAAGCGGAGCGAAGCGATCGATTTTGCGCGCGCCGCGTTCACGAACGGCGGCAGGCCGCCGGCCGTTCTCAGCCGCGGCGCGCTCGAACGGGCGGAACGCACCGACGGCGCGGCTTATACGCGCTATCTCGCCTGCGCCGCGAGCGAGCGCGTGCCCGCCCTGCGGGAGCTTTTGACCCGTGCAGACGAGTATCGGCGGGGCAGGAGCGATTTTTCCGCCCATTCCGGGCTGTACGCCGCGCTGAAAGAGCGGGGAGAGGGCGCCGAGGGCGCGCTCTTTGCCGAGCCTGCGCCCCGCTTCGTGCCGGAAGCGGCGGCGGCCGTATTCCGCGGCAAAAACACCGTTGCGCCCACGCTGGCGGAGGGGTATTTCAATTGTCCGTACCGCAATTTTGCGGAGAGGGGGCTCATGCTCAGAGAGCGAGAGGAGCGCAGCGTGCGCCCCGCAGATACGGGCAACTTCATGCACGATATACTCAAAGACCTCGCCTGCAACATAGACGGGCTGCATAGCGAGGACGACTGCGCCGCATTCTTGCGCGAACATGCGGAAAAGCTTCTCGAAAAGCCGCCGTATTGCTATTTGAAGGACACCCGCACGGGCGGTTTTTCCGCCGCCGCGCTCGTCAACGAGGCGGTCGTCGTGGGGCTGAATGCCTGCGAGCAGCTGAAAAATTCCGATTTTACCGTATTCGGCGCGGAGCAGACCTTTGGGTATCCCGATTCGCCCTTTCCGCCCGTCGTGCTCGAATCGGGCGAAAAGCCGATCCGTCTTGCCGGCAAGATCGACCGCATCGACCGCGCGGGAGACTGGACGCGTGTCGTCGATTACAAGACGGGCGGCTTCGAGGTGAGCGCAAAGAGTTACTATACGGGCAGAAAATTGCAGCTGGAACTGTACCTGTATGCGGCTTCCCGCGGCGCAAAGCCCGCGGGGGCGTACTATTTTCCGGCGCGCGTTTCCTTTAACGGGGAGGATAAAGACAGCCCTTTCCGCATGCTCGGCTATACCGTGGGCAACGACGAGGTCGTCGCCATGAGCGAACGGGGGATAGAGGCGGGCAGCAAGAGCCGCTATATAGACGCATATTTCGGCAAAAAGAACAAAAAGGCGATGAGCGAAGAGGATTTTGAAAATTTTATGGAATACTCGGTGCTCGTCGCGCGCGGATTCGTAAAGGAAACGCGGCAGGGCTGCATAGCCGCCTCTCCCTATGAGGGGGCGTGCGATTACTGCCCTTACGGGAGCGTGTGCGGCTTCGACGGCGCGCCCCGCGAGGTCGGGCAGATCGATTATGCAGACATCGTGAACGTCGTAAAGAGGAGGAAAGGATTATGAGCGAAAGAAGGCCGACCGCCGAACAGCAGGCCGCCCTCGACGCGGAAGGGGAGATCCTCGTTTCCGCCTCCGCGGGCAGCGGAAAAACGTTCGTCATGATCGAAAAGATCATTTCCCTGATCCTTTCCGGCAGGGCGAAAACTTCTTCCGTGCTCGCCGTTACCTTTACGAACCTTGCGGCGGCGGAGATGAAGGAGCGGCTGAAAAAGGCGCTCGTTTCGCGGATCCGATCGGAAACGGACGCGGAAAAGAGGCGCTTTTTGAAGGATCAGCTCTTTGAAACGGGCACGGCGGACATCTGCACGCTGCATTCCTTCTGCTCCAACGTGATACGCCGCCACTTCTACCGCATCGACGCGGACGGCAGCTTCCGCGTGGCGGAGGAAGACGAAGCGGACAAGCTCAAAGCGCGCGCCATGGAGACCGTATTCGAGCGCGGGCTGGAAGAGGGCGACGCCGACCTCGCTCTTCTGAGCCGCGCGTTCGCGGGGAGCCGCGGGTTTTCGCGGTTGGCGGGCATTTTGTCCGAAGCGTACGAAAAGGCTTCTTCCCGCGCGGACATGCGCGGATTTTTGGAGGGGATCCCCTCGCTCTATACGCGCGAGGGGTTCGCGCGGCTCGCCGAGGAAGCTTTTGCGCCCGCGCGCAGGCGCGCCCAAAAGCTCCTTGCGGAGACGGAGGAGGCAGCAAAGCAAACGAACGCGCTGATCGAAGAGGGGATCATGAGCCCCAAATTCGGAGAATTCTGCGCCTCGCGCGCCGCGTTCGCGCGCGGGGTATCGGAAGCGCCCGACCTTTTTGCGGCGGCGCGCTTTGCGGAGAGCTCCTCCCTCCCCGCAAAGCCGCCCAATACGAAATTGAAGAACGCGGGGCGAGCAGACGCGCTCGCGCTGGACGGGCGCATGAGCGAATGGAAGGCGCTTACGGACGGGATACGGGAAGACCTCGAAGGCCTGGGAGACGAGGAGGCGCTGCGCGGGGGATTTTTCGCCGCGGGCGAGCTCGCCTCCGCCCTGTCGCGCGTGCTGCTTTCTTTCGACGGCGAATACGCCGCGCTCAAAAAGCGCGCGGGCGTGCTCGATTTTTCCGATCTCGAACACAAATGTCTGGAACTTTTGCGCCTCGCCGACGTGCGCGAGGAAGTGTGCGGCAAATACACCCACGTGTTTGTGGACGAATATCAGGACGTAAACCCCGCGCAGGAAGAGATACTCTCCCTCGTTTCGGGCAAAAACGTGTTTATGGTCGGCGACGCGAAGCAGTCCATTTACGGCTTCCGCGGTTGCAGCGCCGCGTTCTTTACGCAAAAATACCGCCGTCTCAAAGAACGGGGCGGCGCGCTCGAACTCAACGGCAATTTCCGCAGTGCAGACGCCGTGCTCGAAGCGGTGAACCGCATCTTTTCCGCCGCTATGACGGAGGATACGTGCTCTATCGACTACGCCGCGACCTCCGTGATGCGCGGCGGCGGGCTCTTTCCCGCGGGCGCGGGCAGGGTACGCTTCGATTTTCTTCCCGCAAAGGAAAAGGGAGAAAAGGAGATCCCCGATGTATATTCCGTCGCCGAGCATCTCGACGGCGCGGGAGAGGAGGAGAGCCGCGAGGGTGCGGCGATCGCGCGGATCGTCGCGGAAGAACTCTCGCAAAAGCGGTACGACGCCGCGTCGGGCGGCAGCGTAAAGGTCGATTTCAAAGACATCGCCGTGCTCACGCGCGGAAAAACGGCAAAGGCGGAGCGCATCATCGCCGAGCTCGTAAAGCGGGGGGTGCCGGTCGCGTCTTCGGCGGAGTACAACATCTGCGACTACGCCGAAGTAAAAACGATGATCGATATTCTGAAATATATCGACAACGCCGCGCAAGACATTCCCGCCGCCGCCGCGCTCAAAAGCGCGGCGGGAGGGGTAACGGACGCCGAGCTCGCCCGCATACGCCTTTCCGCAAAGGAGGGGGTGCCCTTTTACGTCGCGTGCGAGGAATATGCGCGGAAGGGAACGGACGCCCTTTCCGAAAAGCTGAAAAAATTTTTTGCGCGCATGGCGCGCTACCGCCTGCTCTCCTCGGTCAGGAGCGCGGCGGAGATCATGGCGGCGATCCTTTCCGAAACGGATATGCAGATTTCTCTGCTCTCTCTGCCCTGCGGCAGGGAACGGCTCTCTCGCGTCATGCGGCTGATCGCCGAAGCGGGGGAGCTGAACGTGCCCGCCTTTCTCGAAAAGCTCAAAGCGGGCGGCTATAAAGTTGGATACGCGGAGAGCGGCGGCGAAAACGCCGTAAAGGTGATGACGATGCACGCCTCCAAAGGGCTGGAATACCCCGTGGTGATCGTGGCGGGCATGAACGACCGCTTTTCGGGCGAGGACATGAAGGGGGATTTCCTGTTTGACGACGAATGGGGCTTTGCGCCGTGCGCGTACGATTTTAACGCCCTTCGTCTGAAAGATACGCTGCTCCGCCGCGTGGTGCGGGCGCGCCTTGTAAAAAAGCGCGCGGAAGACGAAATGCGCCTTCTGTACGTCGCTGCCACGCGCGCCCAGTTCAGCCTGCATCTCGTGTTCTCGGAAAAGAAAAAGTTTGATCTTTTCCGCGTGCCGGAGGCCGCCTGCTTTGCGGATTTCATCGATTTTGAAAGGCTTTCGGATTATATCGGAGAAGGGGAAGAGGAGGAATTGCCCGCCTTTTGCGCGCGCACGCTCGCCCTCGGCGCGCCCGACGAGGAGGCAAAGCGCGAGGTGTTGAAGCGTTACCGCGCGCCGTATCCGCACGAAGGCGCGCTTGCCCTGCCCGTAAAGACCTCCGCTTCGGAAATTTTGAAGGAGAGCGGCGCCTTCGGCGAGCCGTATTACCTTTCGGCGCCCCTTGCCGCGGAGGAAAAAATGCCCGCGGCGGACGCCGCCACCGGCACGGCGTATCACGCCTTTTTGGAACGGGCCGACTTTTCCGCTGCCGACAGGGCGCGGGAGGCGGCGCGCGTTCTGGCGGAGATCTCGCGGGAAGACGAGGGCGCCGCGGCGCTCTTAGACGAAAAAAAGATGGCGTCTATCCTTTCTCTGCCCGTTTTCGCTTCCCTGCAAGGGTATACGCTCTGGCGGGAGCGCGAATTTCTGATGAGCGCGCCCGCGGAGGAGCTTTACGGCTCGGGGGGCGCGGATCCCGTTCTCGTGCAGGGCGCGATAGACCTTATGGCGGTGAAGGGAAAGGAATGCGTACTCGTCGATTATAAATATTCCTACCATTCCGCGGAACGGCTGAAAGAGGATTATTTGCCGCAGCTCAAAGTATACGCGGCGGCGGCGCGGCGCGCCGCGGGCGTGGAACGGGTGGAGGCATACCTCGTCAACATTCTGCGGGAAGAAGCGGTCAAGGTACTGTAAGAGCATCGTTTTTCGGCACGATTCGGCAAAATAAGACAAAAAGCCCCGCAATATCCTCGCAGAAATGGGATATAATTTTTGCAGAATATTGCGGGGTATTTCTATGGTCGGAAGCATTCTCCTGCGGGCGGCGGAATTTTTTTCCGCCCTGCCCGGATTCGTAAAGGATACGGTCTTTCTCGCGCTCGTATTCGCGCCTTACGCCGCGTTTGCGGCCGCTGCGGCGGTGTGCGCGTGTAAACGCTCTCTGCGCGCGCGTTCGAAAAGCTGGTTTTTATATCTTTGCTGCGCCTGCTGTGCGCTCTCCGTTTGGTTCGCCGTATTTTCTCTGGGCGACGCGGCGGTCGTCGGCGCGGCTTCGGCGTTTGCCGCATTCGCGCTTTCTTTGGGGCTTTACGGTGCGCTCTCTCTTTTCGGAAGGCAAAAGGGCGCAAAAAAGCCGAAGCGGAAAAAGCGCGCGCCCCTGCCCGAAGAATTTTTGGAAGAGGAGCCCGCCCCGCAGACGGTCAGACCCGAGCAGGGCGCGGGAGGCAGGCCGCAGTTTGTGCGCTGCTTCGGCTCTTCCCCCGGTGGGAGCGAGCGCGAGGCGCCGCCCCGCCCGCTGAAAGACGTCCGCCTCGATTACGTTTTGTCGGTCGCGGAACGGCTGAGAGAGATGCCGCTCGGCGCGGGAGACCGGCTGGAAGCGGAAAAGATGAGCGAGCTTTTGCAGATCTATCGGAACAAGGGGGAACTCTCCGCAAAGGAGTGCGAAACGCTCAACGATATGCTCGCGGCGCTCCTTAAAATGATGGCAAAGTACGACGTATAAAAAAGTTTACGAAAGGGCGGCGCCCCGCATGCAACTGCGGGGCGCCGCCCTTTCGTATATCGGATAAATCGGGCTCATCGCGCGGCAGCGTTTTCGGAGGAGAGCACGCACAGGGTCAGCTCGAACAGCTTGTTGTGCGCCATCGCACGCTTTAAGATGTCTGCGGTGATCACGCAGTCTTTTTTCACGATCACGTTGCCGCGCGCGTCGCATATGTTTTCGGGGACTCTTTTTCCCGTCAGAAGGGTGCTTCCCGCCTTCGGCCGCAGCGCTTCCGCGCGTTCTGCGGCGCGCTGTGCGGGCGCGCGCTTTGTTTTCGGCGGCGCGTTCCGCTTGGGCCTTAGCGGAAGGGGAGAGCTGAGATCGGCGATCAGCGCGTCCTGTACGCTGGCAATGCGTTCCGCGGGCACCTCCCTTTCCCCCGTAAGCAAAAGCGCCTTCACCTCGTTTTCCTCCAATAAAAAATCGCACACGTTGCCGAGCGTTTCTCCCGTTTCCGAATATACGGTGATGCCGAACGGGGCGCTCACCGCGTCTTTATACCCTTTTTCCGCGAGCGATCTTACCATCAGCGCGTCCTCTGCGGAGATCACGGAGCCGACGGGCAGCGTGTGCTCGTCTTCCTGATCGTCAAAATATTCAAAGGCGCGCACCGTTTTCAGGTTCTTGGCAAGGAGCGCGTTTTTCACCGTTCCCGCGCACTCTCCCGCGCGGGTGAAGAGCGGCTTTCCTATAAATTCGCTTAATTTCCGCATATGGCATACCTCTCATTGTTATTTATTATTATTGTATCGCGCGGGAGCGCGCAAAAGAACGCGGCGGCGCACAATATGGAGGGAAAGTGCGTCGTTTTTTGTCGAAACCGTATTTGACTTTTGCGTGGGATCGGCGTATAATAACAGAAAAAAGGAGGGGATCGATATGGAGAGTGTAACGGTTTGCGAGAGCACGGATTTCGAATTGTTGGGCAAAATGGCGTATGAAAGCTGGCACAGCGCGTACGATGCGCTGCTCGGGGCAAAACAGGTGGATTATATGCTCGGTAAGTTTCAGAATGCCGTCGCCATGCGCGAGCAGACGGAAAAGCAGAATTATACCTATTACCTGATCGCGCAGGGGAAAGAAAAGATCGGTTACTGCGCGTTGCAGGGGCAGGGGAGAGACTTGTTTTTGTCAAAGGTATACCTTTCGGAGGGCGAGCGCGGCAAGGGGATCGGCCAAAAAGTTTTGACGTTTGTCGTGGAAGAGGCGGCGCGCCGCGGCGCGGAGAGGGTATATCTTACGGTGAACAAAAACAATGTCCGCGCGATCCGCGCGTATGAAAAGTTCGGCTTTGTGCGGGAAGGAGAGGAATGTACCGCCATAGGGGAGGGGTATTACATGGACGATTATATTTATGCGATCAGGCTTGGAAACGATGAGAAAAACTGAGTATTTAAAATGATTCAGCCCCGCACAGCGACAGCTGTGCGGGGCGAGTGTTTTTTGATAAGCTATTCAGTTTTGAGAGACTGATAAGACGTTATCCGTAAAAATTACCGTATCGGTCGCGGGGCAAACAGCCTGCAGATCGCCGAGCTGCCCGCATGGATCGGATTTGTTCTTATTTTACTGTCCCTTGTGTAAAATTGTACATTGGACCGTACCCCCGTTAAGCAAGTTTCCTTAAATCGGATCTGTACATAACAGTACCTCCCGGCGCGTCCGGCGCGAACGCTTTGAGCTCTTGAACTTTGGGCATCTTTTCCGATCGCTAAGTGTGATGAAGAGCTTTCAGCCTTCCGCAGCGTTCCTCCTGAACTTGTTTTTCTCCTTCTTCTTTTTTACCCGGCGGCCTGTATCCTCAGCGCTGAAATTCCGGAACAAGATGCCTGCCGCAAAAATAAAGAGGAGCCTGCGTGCCTTTCGCGTTTGGCTGTACCGAGGGAAAAGTTTTGATTTTTTCCCTTTGGTCACCTTTATTATACCACCGATTTTCCGTTTGTCAATAGGTTTTTGAAAAATTTTCTCAAAAAATTTTAATTTTTTTCAATTCATCACATTCTTTCACTTCAAGCTCGTAAAACGTATATCGTAGCGCACGTCCGCTTTTTCGAGTATGCTGTTCTTAAAATCCGCGTATTCTTTGAAGCGGAAACGGTACAGCTTTTTTTTGATGCCGAAAACGTCGCATCCGGAGATCGCCGCCTTCCCGTAAACGGAGGAGAGCTCTTCGCGGAACTTAGCCTCTGCGGCTTTGAGCACCGTTTCGTCCGCGATCTGCGTTTTGGCAACGTCTAAAATGCTCGAAGCGGCGTCGGTATCTATAACGTTCGCGCTCGCGCGGATACGGAAGGTTATCACGGGCATGCCGTTTTCAAAGGTCAGCTTTATTTTCTTTTGGGAGATCTTCATTTTCAGATTGTACACGATCTCCTCTCCGTCCTTTTCCGCCGCTACGCTTCCGTATGCGTAGTCGGTGTCCGTGGCGGCAAGGTTATAGGCAAGCGTTTCCTCGCTGTTCAGAACCGCCGCGCGCTTTCCTTCGTAAAAGAGCATGGTTTCGGAAGCCTGAAACACGTCTTTGCCGCCGCTCTTTTCCCCTCCGCCTGCGCCGCTCTCTCCCCCGCTCTGCGCGGAGGCGGGCGCCGCGATGGGCAGCGGCCGCTTTTTGGCGTGCCACCACTTGTTCCTTTTTATGGAGGGCGCGAACGCGTCTTGCGCGAAAGACGGGCTCGCATTGCTTCCGCCCTGGTTCTGCGCCTCCTGTTTTACGGAAATGCAGGGCAAAAATCCGCTCTTGCCCTCTCCGTAGTAATTTATGGCAAAATTTTTTAAGACGGTCACGGAAACGATGCCCGTCTTCTGCGCTTCGGAGGAGAGCACCTTGGCGATGGCGGAAGCGGATATGTCGTTGACGGGCGACTGCGCCTGCAACGTTTCCTGCGCGGTGCCCCTGCAAACGGCGACCAGACAGGAATCCTCCACGGCGTCGTTGCGCAAAAAGTAATCGAGCACGTTAAAAACGTTTTCGTCGGCGAGCTTCTCTCCCAGCAAGATCAGTTTGCAGTGCACGAGAGTTGGGTACCAGCCCGTTTCGTGGTTGAGTTCGGAGATCGCCTCGCCCACCGTTGAAGCTCCCTTTACGGCAACGCCTGCGGCGGAGCTCGAACCCGTGCTTGCGGGCACGGCGATCTGCGCGGTCACGTTATAGCCCTCCTCTTCCTCCGCGCCGTCGATGCCGAGGGCGATCACGATCGCCGTTTCCTGAATGTCGATGAGCCCGAAATCGTTGGAAAAAAAGAGGAGCAGAAGCACCGCCGCCGCGGCGAGCAGAATGCGCGTCCATACCTTGTTCACGTCCGTTCCCTCCTTTTTAAGATGAGAGCCGCCGCGGGCAGCAGGTATGCGAACAGCGCAAATATGAACCAAAGTTTTTGGGTGAAAAGCGTCTGCAATTCGAGGAAAGAGTAGTTGAAGAATATGGTAAGCGCGAGCAGGAGCACGTTGATCACGGCAGACGGGATCAGCGGTTTGCAGCCCAGCGTTTTGCATACGCAGTGCACGCACATCTGCACGGGCACGCAAAGGCGGAAGATCATCACGAGCGCGATCGCGAAAATAAAAAGATAGTCCATTCTCCCCAAAGAGGTGAACGAGGCGGTATATTTGGAGATCTGCGCTACCGCATTGTTTTGGCGTATCGCGATCGAGGAAAAAACGCCGTAGAACACCGCGAGGAAAAAGAGCACGGCGAGGCTTCCGGTCGCGTAGCTGCACAGTACTTTGACGGACGCGCGCTTTTCGTATTCGAAATGCCCGAGAAAGAAGAGTAGGAACGCCGCTTCCGTATACCAGTTGGCGGAAAACAGGCTCCCTTTCAGTACGTCTTTGAGGGGCACGCCGCGCAGGGGCAGGAGCGCGGAAAAATCCGTTTCGGGCAGAGCGAGAAGCATGAGCACGGCATACCCGATAACGAATATCGGCAGCGCAATGTCCGCCATGCGCCCGATGCTCTTAAAACCCTTCGAGGCGGCAAAAAAGCAGACGAAGAAGAAGGGCGCGAACGATATGATAGAGGGCACGTTTTCATACATCACCTGCAATACGAAATTTTTTTGTTCCAGCATGGGCAAAAGCGACGAGGCAAAAAAGAACAGAGCGAACAGCGCGTAAATTATTTTCGCCGCGATCTTTCCGAAGGTGCCTTCCGCCAGTTTGAACAGAGATTTTCCCGTCTTTTTTGCGAGCAGCATCACCAGCGCCACGATCGCGCCCTCCGCTATGCAGCTTATGAGCGCAGAGGCGATCAGGTCGTTCCCGGAGTTGTAAGTGAGCGTTGCGGGATATACCAGAAGCTTTGCGACGGGCATCATCGCGATAAAATAAAAGCAGATCTGCCGCACCTTAATCCTGTCCATGCGTTTCCTCCTTTTCCGCGTTCAGACGGGTCTCGTTTTTTGTTCTGAATACCTTGGGCCGTTTTCTGAGCCCGTACATAGAAGTTTTTAAGAGGGAATCTTTCAGATCTCTTCTGACCAACGGGGAAAAGGGGGCGAGCATAGGCGCGCCGTATGCGTCCGCCGTCGTCATATAGTAGAGAACGAGCGCCGTCATGAGCAGTACGCCGTAGGTGCCGATGCTGCCCGCCACCACGACGAAGGCGATGCGCAGGATCGACATCGTTCCCACGAGATCGGGCACGGTGTATGCGGAAATGCCGCTCAGCGCCATGATGATGATCGCAGACGAGGATACCAGGCCCGCCTTGACCGCCGTATCTCCGAGCACGAGCGCGCCGATCACGGAGAGCGCCAGCGCCACGTATTTGGGCATGCGCACGCTCGCCTCCACGAGGATCTCCAGAACGAGCAGCAGAAAAAAGAGTTCCAGGCTCGGGGAAAGTGGGATCCCCTGAATGCTCCCCGCTATGGTCAGCAGAAAGGAGAGGGGCAGGATCTGCAATTTAAATAGCTGCGCCGCCACGTAAAAGGCGGGCAGAAAGATCGATACGAATACCCCGATAAAGCGCAGCAGCCTCGAAACGCTCGCGCGGTAGGGCGATACAAAGTAGTCCTGCGCGCCCTGAAAGTCCTCCACGAGCAGATAGGGCAGAGTGAGCGCGATGGGCGAGCCGTCTACGATGACCGCAACCCTGCCTTCGAGCATCTTTGCCGCGAGAACGTCCGGCTTTTCCGTCGTGCCCGCGGCCTTGAAGAGGGAGTAAGGGCGCTCGGCGAGAAATTTCGCCACGTAGGAGGAATCGGGTATGCCGTCTATGTCGATGCTTCCGATCTTTTTTTCTATTTCGGAAACCACCTTATCGTCGGCGATCCCCTCGATGTATCCCACGGCGATCGCCGTTTTGCTCTGCCTGCCCGCGGTGAGCGTTTTGAATTGCAGCTTGGGCGTGCGCAGGCGGTTTCTCACGAGCGACATGTTCGTCTTCATGTCCTCTATAAAGCCCTCGCGCGGCCCCTTCACGGCGACCGCCCCGGGCGGCTCCATGATGGCGCGCAAACTCAGCTTTTTCATGCCGGCAACGAGCGCGCCGCAAACGCCGTCGATAAACAGGGCGGTGTTCCCCGCGAGCACCTCGTCGGCGAGTTTATCCGGGTCGTCTTCTTCCTTGATCTCCGGCGCCTGCAAAAGCTTTGCCGCGTCCTTCGGCGTTTTCGGCGCCTCCGTCTGCGAAAGGGGGCGCGCGATCTGCTCGCCAAGGAGCGCCTTGTCGGTCATGCCGTCCGCATAAACCGCCGCGCAGGGCGCGCCGTCCTTCGTTTCAAAAGCGAATACGAGTATATCCTGCGATGTGAGGATCGATTTTAAGAGCTTTACGTTATCTTCGCACGAATCTGTGATTTTTTTCATTTCGCCAAGAGTATACGCAAAGGGCGCAAAAATATCCGCGGGCGAAACGCCCGCGGATACCGTGAGGAAATCAGATGTCTTTCAGCGCGCCGATCACCAGCTCCGCCGCGCCTTCGTCTGCGCCCTCGCACAGGGAGAGCACGAGCGCTTTGGCGCCGGCTTCGTCCGTTTCGGCAAGTTCGGCGATCTTTTTCGCCTCCTCTTCGCCGATCTCGCAATAGGGCGCAAGCATTTCCCGCACGCACTGCGCGCGCAGGGCGGCCCTGTCGGAGAGCTGTCCTTTGACGGCGAGCTGCCTGACGATGACCCGCGCCGCCGTCGCGAACGACCCGCACGAAAATCCGTGTTGTATGAACGCGCCCGCGTTTTCCGCCACGTTCCCAACGAACAGCGCCCCGTACGCGAGATAGAGCGCCGCCCCGAGCAGAAAGGGGGCGAACACGAGCAGCTTCGCGCTCACTTTTTTGCACAGGAGCTTTTCGAGAAAGAAGCAGGCGACGGCCACGAGTCCGCCGATGGCGAGCACGTCCGCATTGTACTGCCGCAAATAGGTAAAAAACTGTAAAAGATCCATTCGTTACGCCTTTAAGAGGCGAAAAGATTTTTTATCGCCTCGTAAACGGCGTTTGCCGCGTCATGGTATCTCAGGTGAAATGCAAACGTCTGCAAGGTTTTCGCCTCCTGTTCCAAAAAATTTCCCCGCCGCACGGTCATTATACCGCGCGGCGGGGGCGAAAAACCAGCATGCCTGCCGTTTTTTATGCGCTTTCTTCCGCCGATGCGCTCTCTCCCGCGAACAGGAAGAGCCGCGCGGCTACGGCGGTCATATCGTCCCGCGCCTTGCCGCCTTCCCTCGCGAGCGCCTCGCCTATGAGCGCGTCGCACAGCGCCTGCGGGTTGCGGGGGGAGAGCGCCTGCAAAAAGTCGGCGATGTCTGCGCTCGAACCGAAAGCGTCCGTTACGCCGTCGCTGATAAAGAGCACCGTATCTCCGTCGGCGAGTTTTTTCGTGAGCGTCGTCGGCTTCACGCCGTCTAAGATGCCGAGCGGGAGCGATTCGCTTTCCAGGATCTCTATTTTGTTTTCCGAAAGGATAAAGCCGAGCGGAGACCCGATCTTCACCACGTCCGCACCGCCGTTGTCAAGATCGACCGTGGCGATGTCTACGCAGGCAAAGCTCTCCTCTTTGTTGAATGAGAGCAGCCTGTTCACCGTTTCCAGAATGAGCGAGGGCGGCAGCTTTGCGCGGTAAAAGCTCTCCACGAGGGAAACGGTGCAGTCGGAGATCCTGCGCGCGTATTCTCCGCTGCCCATGCCGTCGGAGAGCGCCATCAGAAAGGTGCGCTCGTCTATTCTGAGCACCGAATAGGTATCCCCGCTCGCGCTTTCGCCCTCCTTCCTTGCGGACGCGGTGCCGAATGCGGCGTCAAAGGCGGGGCGCTTCCTGAACTCGTAAAAAAATTTATCCGCCGCGAGCGCCCGCTTTTTGGAAAGCACGGCGGGGGCGAACAGCTTTTCCACGGTACGCGCGACGCGCTTCGTATCGTAATTGCCGGCGCAGGTCAGGCACGCGTTTTCTTCCGTT
Organism: Candidatus Borkfalkia avistercoris; assembly: GCA_019115995.1. GTDB lineage: Bacteria > Bacillota > Clostridia > Christensenellales > Borkfalkiaceae > Borkfalkia > Borkfalkia avistercoris. The sequence continues at coordinate 27,163 of DXCL01000029.1, read as the reverse complement.
ACCATCGCTTCCTGGCATACCACGCCCGCACGCGCGAGCAGCGTTTTGAGTTCGCGCTCCTTCTGTGCGTTCGCCGCAAAGGGGCGGCTCTGCTCTACGGCGAGCTCTTTGAGCATTTCGCTCACGCACTTCGCCTGGCTGGCGAGCAGCTGCCTTCCGAGGGCGGCGTTTTCCAGTTCGAGCGCGTGCCGCCTGTATTCGGCAAGCAGTTTGTTCAGGCAAAAGAGGAGCCCGGAAGGGTTGACGCATTCGGAGGAGAGGCGGGCGGGCATATCGAGCAGGGATACCTTGCCCTTGCCCGCGCCGATGCCCACGAGCTTTTCGATCGCCTCGCCCATGCCCGTATCGGCGCAGCGCTGTCTGTTCTCGCATTCGGCGCAAACGGAGTTGAACAGCGCCTCCTCCATCGCCTCCTCCGCGCCCGTCTCGTTTTCCGAGTCGCCGTCGAGGGAAACGAAGGCGTTTTCTATTTCCCGGAATACGGCGGACATTTCAAACAACCGTTCCCCCGCGGCGGCGCGTTCGGTGTTTATGGCAAGGCGCGTGAGCTGTTTCTCTCCGTATAGCTTTAATTTTTCCGACCAGCGCCCGAGCAGTTTTTCGGGCAGGAGCGCATAGAGAAAGCAGGGGACGAGCGAGGTGAGCAGGGAGAGGTAAAAGCTGCCCTCGGGCACGCCGCCGAAGGAATGCAGGAGGTATCTGAGGATCACGTCCGCCAGGAACACGGCGAGTGCGGAAGGCAGTTTTCCCGCGCGGAAAAAGGCGAGCCCCGCGCCCGCATACAGGGCGAATACCGCCACGGGCGCGAGCGCCGCCTCCCCCGCGGCGGCGCTCTGCGCGATGGTTTCGGGCAGGGCCAGCACCACGGCGCAGCAGAGCGCGTTCGCGTTTTTCAGAATGCCGATCGAAAGCAGCAGCGCCAAAATCGCCGCGCCCTCGTACGCGTAGGCGCCAGCAAGCTTGTAAAAGCCGATGCCCGCCGCGGCGACCGCCGCGCCGGAAAATATGAGTTCCTCCGCCGTCAGCCGGCACCTGCCCGCGCGGAACAGCGCGCAGCGGAGCGCGCCCGTCATCACAAAGCAGAGGATATAGATGACCGCCCCCGCGATGAGCGCCTTTATGTAATCTCCGTACACGTATTGCCCGAACAGCCATATAAATATGCCCGCAGCCGGCAGCAGCCACAGCGCGAGTTCTGCGCGCATGTTTTTTTTCGCGCGCGCATAAAAAAAGAATACCCCGCCCAGCAAAACGCATTCGCAGGCGTAAACGGCAAAGGGGATCCACCCCGCCGAAAGGGAAATGCCTCCCGCGAGAAGAAAGAGCCCCGCAGAAGCGAACACGTTGAGCCCGCAGGCGAGCATCGCCGTATAGAGCGCGAGAGAAAACGGTTCGAACGAATCCATGGTAAAATTGAGAAAGAGCATGGCGAGAAAGAGCGCCGCGTAAAAGAGCGCGGCGGCGTAGCCGTATTTCAGGCGAAATTTCTGCATAAAATACCCCGCGGATAAATTCGCCCGCTTTTGGTGCGGGCACGCTCATTATAGCGCCTTCCCGCGCGCGGAATTTATACGATTTTGCCGAATATGAAGGAATAAGCAAGGAAGATAAAAAGCGTCGGCGGGCAAGGCGCCGCGCGGATAAAATTTTACGGAATAAAAGTTGATGCGGTTTCGCTTTCGGGAAAGATTGACAGAACTTTTGCGATATTGTATAATTTATCGGAACAAAGAATCCGCAGGCGCCGCCGCTCGCAGCGGGCGCGGCGCAAAAGGAGCAGAGTATGAAAATTTACAACACGCTGACCAGGCAGACAGAGGAATTTGTGCCCCGCGAGGAAGGCAAGGTAAAAATGTATACCTGCGGGCCCACCGTCTACAACTTCGCGCATATCGGCAATTTGCGCACTTATATGATGGAAGACGTGCTCGAAAAGTACCTGCGCTATATCGGGTACGACGTAACGCGCGTCATGAACATCACCGACATCGGGCATCTTTCCTCCGACGCGGACAGCGGCGAAGACAAGATGCTGCTCGGCGCAAAGCGCGAACACAAAACGGTTTTGGAGCTTGCCAAATTCTATACCGACGCGTTTTTTAAAGACTGCGAGGCGCTGCACATCAAAAGGCCGGACGTCGTTCAGCCCGCCACGGGGTGCATAGACGAATTCATCAAAGTCATCTCTTCCCTCATCGAAAAGGGCTATGCGTACCTTGCGGGCGGCAACGTGTATTTCGACACTTCCAAACTCAAAGAATACCACGTGTTTTTCAACTTTAAGGAAGACGACCTCGAAGTGGGCGTGCGGGAAGGCGTAGACGAAGACGGCAACAAGCGCAACAAAAACGATTTTGTATTGTGGTTCACAAAATCCAAATTCGAGGATCAGGCGCTCAAATGGGAGAGCCCGTGGGGGGTGGGATACCCCGGCTGGCATATCGAATGCTCGTGCATCGCGATGAAGTACCTCGGAGAATATGTCGACATTCACTGCGGCGGCATCGACAACGTGTTCCCGCACCACACCAACGAGATCGCGCAGAGCGAGGCGTACCTCGGGCACAAGTGGTGCAATTACTGGTTCCACGTTCTGCATCTCAATACGCAGGGCGGCAAAATGAGCAAATCGTCCGGGGGATTCCTCACCCTTTCCAAAATGAAAGAGGACGGCTTTACCCCCATGGAATACCGCTTTTTCTGTCTGCTTTCCCATTACAGAAAGTCGCTCATCTACTCGCAAGACAACCTTGCCAACGCCGCGAACGCCTACAAAAAGCTCAAAGCAAAGGTGCAGGCACTGCCGGAAGACGGCGCGGTAGACGAGGCGGGCTTTGCCCGTTACAAAAAACAGTTCACCGACGCATTGGACGGCGATCTGAACACGTCGCTCGCGATCACCGCGCTTTACGACGTTTTAAAGGCGAAAGACATCAACGGCGCTACGGCGCGCGCGCTGGTTTCCGACTTTGAAAGGGTGCTTTCTCTCGGCCTCTTTGATGAGGAGAAGAAAAAGGAGAGCTCGGAAGGCATTTCCGCGGAGGAGATCGAAAAGCTGATCCTTGACCGCGCGGCGGCGAAAAAGGCGAAAAATTACGCCGAGGCGGACAGGATCCGCGCATATCTTGCCGAAAGGGGCGTGGCACTTACCGATACGCCGAACGGCACGACGTATAAGATCAACTGAAAAGGATAACGAAAAACAAAGCGGCGGGCAGCCCGAAGGGGCTGCCCGCCGCGGTTTTTTGACCGCTGTGCGAGGTTTTTGTCGGCCCGCCGCGCGGAATGCGCAAGGCGTGCATATTTTGCATGAAATTTTCGGCATAGGCTTTACAAACGGGGCGGGAACGGGTATAATTTTAATTGAGAAAAAGTCCGCCGCATATCGCTACGGCGGAAAAAGGAGAATGTATGCAGCTTTCGGCTTTTCCGCTCGGCTCTGTGCGGATCGAAGACGAGTATTCGCTGAACGCTTATCAGAAAGAGCGGGCTTACCTGCTTTCTTTGGAGGAGGGCAGGCTGTTGGCGGGATTTTACGAGAACGCGGGGATCGCTTCCCCGTTCAAACGCTACGGCGGGTGGGAAAATACCCTCATCGCGGGGCACACGCTGGGGCACTATATGACCGCCCTCGCGCAGGCGTACGCCAACCCCGCCACGCCCGAACAAGAGAAGGAAAAATTTTTTGAAAAAGCCGGCAATATCTGCGAGGCGCTTGCCGAGTGCCAGAAAAACAGCAGGGGCGAGCCCGGCTTTATCTGGGGCGCACTCCCCGTGGAGGGCGGCGCGGAAGCGCAGTTCGACAATGTGGAAGCGGGCAAAACCAACATCGTGCGTGAGGCGTGGGTGCCCTGGTACACGATGCACAAGCTGATCGCGGGGCTGTGCGATATTTACCTGCTTGCGGGGATCGGACGGGCGAAAGAGGTCGCTTCCGCCCTCGGAGACTGGGTCTTTGCGCGCGTATCCCGTTGGGACGGCGAAACGCACGCGCGCGTTTTGTCCGTCGAATACGGCGGCATGAACGACTGCCTCTATACCCTCTATTCGATCACTGGAAAACCCGAGCATGCCCTCGCCGCGCACATGTTCGACGAGGAGGAGCTGTTCGACGTGATCCTCTCCGAAGTGAAGGACGGGCTGAAAGACAAGCACGCCAACACGACCATTCCCAAGGTTTTGGGCGCGCTTAACCGCTATATCACCCTGCACGGCAAGGCGTTCGGCGGGGAGACGGTAGACGCTTCACGCTATCTCCGCGTGGCGGAAGTGTTCTGGAAAACGGTCGTCGAGCGGCACACATACGTTACGGGCGGCAATTCCGAGTGGGAGCACTTCGGGCGGGACTATGTTCTGGATAAGGAACGCACCAACTGCAACTGCGAAACGTGCAACGTATACAATATGCTCAAACTCTCCCGCGCGCTCTTCTGCATCACGGGCGACAAAAAATACACCGATTTTTACGAGAACGCCTATATCAATTCCATTCTGTCTTCCCAAAACCCCGAAACGGGCATGACGACTTACTTTCAGCCGATGGCGAGCGGATTTTTTAAGGTGTACGGCGAGCCGTTCACGAAATTCTGGTGCTGTACGGGCAGCGGCATGGAGAGCTTTACAAAGCTCGGAGACAGCATTTATTATCGTGCGGCAGGCGCGCTGTACGTAGAACTGTACTTTTCCTCGCGGCTCTGCACGGAGGAATTCGAGTGCAGGCTGGAAGCGGATTTCCCTTTCTGCGATACGGCAAAATTTACCCTCCTGCGCACGGATCAACCGCTGAAAGTTTGTTTCCGCGTGCCGTTCTGGGCAAAGCGCGGCGCCACGGTGCAGAAGAACGGGCAGAGCGCGGAGGCGGCTGCGGAGAACGGGCATATTTGGGTGGAGATGCGCGCGGGCGATACGGTCATGGTGCGCCTGCCCGAAAAGATCGTTGCGGAAAATTTGCCCGACGCGGAAAACTGCTACGCCTTCCGTTACGGGGCGGCGGTGCTTTCCGCCGATCTCGGCACAAAAGACATGCGCACCGCCACGACGGGCGTGGAGGTAACCATTCCCGAAAAGAAGCTCGTGCAGACGGAGCGATTGTATTTCCCCTCCGTAAAGGCGTTTTTGGAAGATCCTTCCGCATACTTTATCAAAGACGGGGAGAGTTTCCGCCTGACCGGCGCGGATATTTCCCTCACCTTTTCCCCGCATTTTGAACGGTATAAGGAGCGTTACGGCATTTACTGGTATCTCGGGGAGGGCGAACGCCGCCCCGAAGCGTTGGAGAGCCGCGAGCTCGTGGATACCGTGCAGCCCGGCTACGGCCAGTACGAAAACGACGCGCTGCACGACATGCAGGAGGAGAACACCCGCGGCGTTACGGGAGACGGCACTTACCGCTATGCCGAAGCGGGCGGGTATTTTGCCTACGATATGGCGGTCGAGCCGGGCAAAAAAAATTATTTGCAGATCTGTCTGCGCGCGGAAGACAACTGGAAGCCTTTGAAGGTCAGCGTCTGCGGGCAGGCGCTCTTCTGCGAAAAGGTGCTGTATACGCAGGGAGAAATGGAATATTTCCGCGAGATCGAGATCCCCGCGGAACTTACGGCACAGGCGTGCGAAAAACGGGCGAACGGCAAAACGTATCGCGTCTTGCCCGTGCGCTTTGAGGGAACGGAAGGGGAACCTTCCGCCCGCGTTTGCGAGTTTATCCGCATTTACGCGGAATAAAGGGCCTGCGCGCAAGCACCGTTTTTTGGGGGCTGCGGAGGTTTGGCTCACTGCAATAAAAGGAAGGGCGGCTTATTTGCCGCCCTTCCTTTTATGTTCGCCGGGGTCTGTTTTGCTCATTTCGGCGGGCATGTCTCTCCCGACGAGTTCGTCGAGCGTAACGCCGTAAAAATCTGCAAGCCGAATGCAGAATTCTATCGGCGGCGAATGTTTGCCGCTCTCGTAATAACTTATTTTTTGTTGCGAAATACCCGTTGCTTCTGCTAACGCGCTTTGAGAATAGCCGTTCAATTCTCTTATATTTTTTAGTTCTCTGCCAATCCCGTTCATAAAACCGTACCGTTTTTTTCTATTATACAAAAAAGTTTGTTGAAATAGTTGATTTACAAACTTCTTTGTAGTATAATACAAATAAGTTTGTAACTACGTTAATGCCGCAACGTAAAAATTGTCGTGGCACCGTATCGTCGCCGCCCTTTCTACAAAATAGTTTGTAGAAAGGGCGGCTATGGGGCGGCGAAATGGCAGAGTCGAAAAAAACAAGCCATAGAGATGGTTAAGGCAGTATATCTTTTTTAAAAGTAAAAGCCATATATTACAAAATAGTTTGTAGTGAAAGCAAGTTGTCGGCGCGGCGGCGAAACAGAAAAATTTGTACAAAAAATAGTCGGATTATCAGGAGGCAAATCGTGGAAGAGGAAGGCAAGAACAAAAGCTGTGCCCGGTGCGGAAATTTTCAAAGGTATTACATAAAAGGCTTGCGGCGGTTCGAAAAGTCGGAATACGGATACTGCAAACAAAGCAGGCAGATCGTTTGCCGAGAAGGAAGCTGCGAATTCTGGAAGTCCGCAGCAAAAGGGAGGGCCGTTTCAAAGCGCGCGGCTTCCCGCGCGCTCAGCGAAATATTTTCGGATATCTCCGCTCTCAGGCAGATTTTCGAGGAAGAATCCGAGAAGGAGCGGTTGCCGTGATCGCCGAACCGAAAAACAAGAGAGTGTGCGGCGGTTGCCGCGGCTACATACCGTTTTACGAAAAGTGTTCCCGCGGTTTTTATAAAATAAAGTCGGGCTGTTGCGCGCTTTTGCAAAAACCCGTGGGGGAAAAGTGCGGCTGCGAGCATTTTCGCAGGCGCCGCCCGCAGGCGCTTGTCCCGCCGGACGATTTTTTCGGACAGGCGCTTGCGGATATAGAGTATCTGCAAAAAAATTTTGGGAACGATTAAAAGAGAGAGCGAAAGCGCACAGCGCTTTCGCCCGTTTCGTTTGCTATTTTTTATGCGTTAAGGAAAGGTACACCATCAATACGGCGATGTCTGCGGGGTTCACGCCCGAAATGCGCCCCGCCTGCCCGAGGTTTTCGGGGCGTATTTTGTTGAGTTTTTGCCGCGCCTCCAAGCGCAGGCCGTCTATCTTTTCGTAATCGATGTCGGTTGGCAGTTTTTTATCTTCCAGCGCCTTTGCCTTTTCTATCTGTTCCAGCCCGCGCCTGATGTAGCCCTCGTACTTTACGTCGATGACGGCGGTCTCTATATCCGCGCGGCTCCTGCCTTTGAGAATGCCGAAATGCTCTATGATGTCCTGCGGGTCTATGGAGCGGCGTATCATGTCTGCATAGCTCAGGCCGCCGAACAGGGTGTCAAAGCCGTGTTCGCGCATAAAGCCCTCCGCTTCTTTGGGCGAAACGCGCCCGTTCAGCTCGCCGAGGATCTCCTCCACCTGTTTTTTGCGCGCCAACATGCGCGTGTACCGCCTTTTTGTCGCAAGCCCCGCCCGATAGCCGATCTCCGTTAAGCGGAAGTCCGCGTTGTCCTGCCGCAGCTGTATGCGGTGCTCCGCGCGCGAGGTCATCATGCGGTACGGCTCGTTCGTGCCCTTTGTTACGAGGTCGTCGATGAGCACGCCGATATATGCCTGATCCCGCCGCAATACGACGGATGGCTGTCCTCTGAGTTTGAGCGAGGCGTTCAGCCCTGCAATGAGTCCCTGCGCCGCCGCTTCTTCATATCCGCTCGTTCCGTTGATCTGCCCCGCCGTGTAGAGGTTTTCGATCTTTTTGAATTCGAGGGTGGGGTACACGTCGAGGGTGTCGATGCAGTCGTATTCGATGGCGTAGGCATAGCGCATGATCTTCACGTTTTCCAGCCCCTCTATGGAACGGTACATCTCCCGCTGCACGTCGTGGGGAAGGGAAGAGGACATACCCTGCACGTAAACCTCGTTCGAGCCTGCGCATTCCGGCTCCAAAAAGATCTGGTGCCGCTCCTTGTCCGCAAAGCGCACCACTTTATCTTCTATGGAAGGGCAGTAGCGCGGGCCCGTTCCCTTGATCACGCCCGAATAGAGGGGGGAACGGTGCAGGTTGGCGCGGATAATTTCATGCGTCTTCTGATTGGTATAGGTCAGATAGCAGGGCTTCTGCTTTTGCGGCACCCGTTTGGAAAGGAAGGAAAATGGGTAAATATCCGTTTCGCCCCGCTGTATTTCGAGTTTGGAATAGTCTATGGTGCGCCCGTCCACGCGCGCGGGCGTGCCCGTTTTAAAGCGGCGCACGTTGAAGCCGAGGTCGATGAGGTTTTGCGTTAAAAGGTTCGCGGGCGCAAAGCCGTTCGGCCCCGAACTTTGCTTGTATTCTCCCGCAATGACCTCGCCTTTCAGGTATACGCCCGTGGCAAGTACGACCGCCTTTGCCGAGATCACTTCGCCCACGGCGGTCTTTACGCCCGAAACTTTGCCGTTTTCCACGAGTATTTCCGCCGCTTCGCCCTGCAAAATGGAGAGGTTTTTTGTGTTTTCGAGCACCTGCTTCATGCGCGCGTGGTATGCGTGCTTGTCCGATTGCGAACGCAGGCTCTGCACCGCCGCGCCCTTGCCCGTATTGAGCATGCGGATTTGAAGCGCGGTCTTGTCGGCATTGACGCCCATTTCCCCGCCGAGCGCGTCTATTTCCCGCACGAGGTGTCCCTTCGCCGTGCCGCCTATGGAAGGATTGCACGCCATAAAAGCGATGCTGTCGAGGTTGAGCGTCAGCATCACCGTCTTTATGCCCGTGCGGGCGAGGGCGAGGGCGGCTTCAACGCCCGCATGCCCCGCGCCGACCACAACGGCATCGTATTCGGTTGTGTAAAAGATGTTATCCATAAAAAGCCTTTCACGATAAAAGCGTTAAGCTGATAACGCTTTTATCCGTGATTTTGAGGGCGCTGCCCTCTGCGGCGCGCTTTTTGAGGGCACGCCGTATCATGCGCGCCGCATTCACCCGTTGAGACCGCAAGTATGCGGCAAATTGAGTGCGCTTATCCAAAATAGCAATTTCGGAACGCGCCTTAAATTATTTAAATAATCACTTGCGTTTCCGAAAATCGCACTTTTCGGAAAAAGCCCCCGATTTGCCGCGACGCGCGGCCTTTGGCAGGAAAGGTGAATTTGCCGCATCTATAATAGTGTAAGCCCTTAAAAAGCGGCAAAGAGGAAAAATCCGAACGCGGAGCCGTTTTACAAAACGGCGAACGTTGGGGTTTTCCTAAAACTCACGGCGTTTCGCAGCGCCTTTGCGCGAGAAATGCGTGAACTTTTTGCGTGAACCCCCTTTCTATTGTTTCAAAATCATGTTGCGTATGTCTTCCACTTCTTTTGCGATGCGGTCGTTTACTTTTATCAGGTTGGTGATCTTCTCGCGCGAGTGAATGACGGTGGTGTGATCTCTGCCGCCGAGCGCTTCGCCGATGGAAACGAGGGGAATGTTCATGATCTCGCACATCAGGTACGCGCAGATCTGCCTGGGTTGCACGAGCTCCTTTTTCTTGCTCTTGCCCAAAAGATTTTCCCGACTGATCTTGTAAAAGGAACAAACGCTGCCGATGATCTTGTCGGAAGTAACCGTTTCATGCTCCTCGCTCACCGCTTCCCGGAGCGCCGTTGCCGCGAGCTCCATCGTAACGGGCTGTTCGTGCAGTTTGCTCGCAAAAACGACCTTCGTGAGCCTGCCTTCCAAAGTCCTTACGTCCGTACCCGAGTCGCGCGCCAAAAATTCGAGCACGTCGGGCGGGATCACCGCCTTTCGCTCAAACGCCTTTTGCTTTAAAATGGCGATTTTCGTTTCCGCGTCGGGCGGCTGAATGTCTGCGATCAGCCCGCCTTCGAAACGCGTTCTCAGCCTCTCTTCGAGCGTTGCGATCTCCTTGGGCGGCACGTCTGAGGTGAGCACCACCTGCTTGTTTTCCGATTGCAGGGCGTTGAATGTGTGAAAAAGCTCCTCTTGCACCGCCTGTTTGTTGGCGAGGAACTGCACGTCGTCGATGAGCAGCACGTCTACGTTGCGGTAGCGGTTGCGGAACTTCGCCTGCAGATCGCGGCTGTTGCCTCCTTTGAGGTAGATCGAGTCGATGAATTCGTTGATAAACTTCTCGCACGCCGTGTAAAGCACGCGCAGGGAGGGCTTATGCAGGTTGATATAATTTGCGATGGATTGCAGAAGGTGCGTTTTGCCCAGCCCCGACGCGCCGTAGATATAGAGGGGGTTGAAAACCGCGCCGGGGTTTTTCGCGACGGACTGCGCCGCCGCGAACACGAATTCATTGCTTTTGCCCGCAACAAAGCTTTCGAAGGTAAAGCGCGGATCCACCGCAACGGGGGTGTAATCGTCGTCGAATTCCTCCTCCGCGGGGCGGTAATAGGGCTCGTCGTTTCCCTCCACCATGAGCACAAAGTCGGTAATGCCTGTGTCCGCCTTTGCGATCGCCGCTTTAATCTTGTCTTTGAGCTGGTGCACGATGGTCTTTGCAAAAAACTCGGTGTCCGTTTTCAGCACGATGCGCGTACCGTCGATGTCTACGGGTTTCAACCCGGAAATATAAGTGGTAAACGTGATATGCGCGAGCGTCTGCTCCAAATTCTCCCTTATCGCCTTCCATAAAATTTCGTACTGATTGTTTTCGGACATAATTACCTCTGAACACTTTATCTTTTTTCGTGAATTTGCTATAATATCCTATATAGCGCGAGCCGATATTCTCTCGTAAATCATGGATACCATTATAATATAAAACGGCGAGAAAATCAAATCAAAACAGAGAAAGATGAGAATAAAAAATCTGTACCTCAAAAATTTCAGAAACTACGAAGAGGAGACGTTTTCCTTCGACGGCGGGCTCAACGTGCTCTACGGCAGGAACGCGCAGGGCAAGACCAACTGCGCCGAAGCCGTGTTTTACCTGTGCACGGGTACCTCGCCCCGCGCCAAAAAGGAAAAACAGCTCATCAGGGCGGGGGAACACGCCGCGCTGATCCGCGCGGACGCGGAAAGCCGCTTCGGTTCGGTGCACATCGAGGCGGATATTTACGAAAACAAGCGGGAGATCCGCGTGAACGGCATGAAAATCAGCCGCAACGCAGACCTTTTGGGCAATATAAACGGCGTTTTTTTCAGCCCGTCGGAGCTGCGCCTCGTGCAGGACGGGCCTGACGAACGCAGAAGATTTTTAAATGTTTCCATCTCGCAGCTTTCCAAAAGCTATTACACCGCGCTGATCCGCTACAATAAAATCCTGGAACAACGCAACGCGCTGCTCAAAAACCGCGACCTCGGGCTGGTATTCGAAACGCTGCCCGTGTGGGACGCGCAGCTGTGCCGCTACGCCGCGGAGATCGCGGAAAAGAGGCAGGCGTTCATCGCGGAGCTCGCGCCCGTGGCGGAAGAACGGCACGCATACCTTACCGACGGGGCGGAAAAGCTGGAAATTTTTTCCGAAAAAAAATATCCCGCGGCGAAGGAAGAGATAGAAAGAAAGCTCTCCGAGGAGTTCGCGCAAAATTACGAGAGAGACGTCCGCCTCGGATTCACCGCGTCGGGGCCGCACAGAGACGATCTGAAAATCCTCATCGGCGGGGAGGAGGCGCGCGTTTACGGCTCGCAGGGTCAGGCGCGCACGGCGGCGCTGGCGATCAAGCTCGCCGAGCTTGAAATATTCAAAAACCATGCGGGCGAATACCCTGTGCTCATTTTAGACGACGTGATGAGCGAGCTCGACCTTCCCCGCCGCAGAAAGCTTTTGCAAAAGCTGGACGGCGTACAGACGGTGCTCACCTGCACGCACACCGAAAAGGTCTTATTCGGCAAAACGGTCAACAAAATCAGGATCGCCGGCGGCAAGATCAAAAGATGAACGCGCCGCCCGCGACCAAAAACTCCCTGCTGCGGACACGGTTTTTTTCCGTCGCCGCGCGCATACTGTCATAGGGGGTCATACCATGGGCGGAAAATTTTTGAAAGCACTGTCGCTCGCGATGATCGCGGGCGTTTTTTTTATTTTCGGAGGGGCAGCTCCCGCGCGCTTTCCCGCGGGCACTTCGGTGGACGGCACGGATATATCGGGGCTCACTTACGCGCGCGCGGAAGAGACGGTGCGGCGAGAGCTGCGCGGGCGGCTCATGCAGAAGCGCCTGCGGATCGTCGTGGACGGAAAAACATTTGACTTCCGCTATCCCGAGATCAACGTAAAAACGGACATGCGCGCGGCGCTTTCTTCCGCGAGAAAGGGCGGGGCGCACGCACTGGCAAAGCGGTATTATCTCGTGAGCGGAGATACGGTGCTGCGGGGCATATGCGATACGTTTTATCAAAAGAGCGAAAACGCGGAAATGATATTCGACGCTTCCGCGCGGGAGCCCTTTTCCTACCGTGCGGAAAAGAGCGGGCGGTTTTTGGAAGGCGCCGTGCTCGAACGGGCGGCGGAGACGTCTCTCGGCGGCGGCTTTGAGGAGATAAGGCTGCAAACGGTACGCGCGCCCGCGCGCGTTACGGTGCAGAAGCTGCGCGATCTTACCTGCCTGCTCGGCTCTTTCACCACAAAATTCAGCCGTTCGGCTGCGGCGAGGGCGGGCAACATCGCGCTCGCGGGGAAAAAGCTGAACGGAACGGTCTTGGCGGCGGGAGAGGAGTTCTCCTTCAACCGAACGGTGGGGGAGCGCACGAGGGCGAACGGATTTTCGGAAGCGCCCGTCATTTTCGACGGGGAGTTTATTTCCGGGGTGGGCGGCGGCGTATGCCAGGCGAGCACCACCGTTTATAATGCCGCCCTGCTTGCGGGCATGGAGATCACGGAGTATCACCCGCACAGCCTCTCCGTCGGCTACGTCGAACCCTCTTTCGACGCGATGGTCAGCGGAAAAAACTGCGATCTGCGCTTTGTCAACCGTACGGGCGCGCCCGTTTATCTGACCTGCCGCGTGGAGAACGGGGCGATCACTGTGTCGCTGTACGGCAAAAAAAGCGCCTATACCTTCCGCCGCGAAAGCGTGGTAACGGAAAAGATTTCTCCGCCCGAGCCGGAATATGCGGAGGACGGAAACACAAAACTGCGCTCCGCGAAAGACGGACTGAAAAGCTGCGGCTATCTGGTCAGGTACCGGCAGGGGGTGGCAGTGGAAAAAAAGCTGATCCGAAAAGACAGTTACGCGCCCGTCCGCGCCGTTTTGCCCAAGCCGGAGGAGAAGGAAGAAGACATAACGCCGAACTTTACGATTTCTTAACAAAAAATTGTTCGGTCGATAAAGACGGCGCGTTACAATGGATCGTATGCCCGAGGGAAAATTTCCCGCCCCGCGAATTGTAAAGAAAATTTTACAAATGATTGCAAAATTCGGGCAGACGTGCTACAATGATAATCGACAAAAAAGCGAAAAATGAGGTTTAAAATGATAATTGTTCAGGAAGTAAAGACAAAAAAGGGCATGCGCACGTTTGCGGATTATCCTTTCCGCCTCTATAAAGATAACCCCTGTTACGTGCCCTCCTTCCGTTCCGATGAAGAAAATATCGCCGATCCGAAAAAGAATCCGAATTTGGAGGACAGCGAGATCCGCTGCTTTCTCGCGTATAAAGACGGCAGGCTCGCGGGGAGGATCGCGGGCATCATTCAGAAAAAGTACAACAAGGTTTCAGGGAGGAAGTGTATCCGCTTTTCCCGCTTCGATTGCATCGACGACGAGCAGGTCGCCGCGGCGCTTCTGAAAGCGGTGGAAGATTACGGGCGGGAAAAAGGCATGGATACGATACACGGGCCGTGGGGCTTCAACGATCAGGACAGAGAGGGCCTTTTAACTTACGGTTTCGATCGCCGCGCTACATATTGCACCAATTATAACTATCCGTATTACGAAAAGCTGGTCAAATCGCAGGGGTTTACGGACGAAAGCGAATGGCTCGAATACGATTTTGTGATCCCCGACAAGGTGGACGAGCGCATCGCCCGCATCGCGGACAGGCTCAAAGATAAATTCAAAGTGCGCGAGGTCGCCGACGACGGCCCCATGCGCAAACTCATCAAAATTTACGGCAGGCGCGCGATCGCGCTGGTCAACGAGGCGTACGCCTCCCTCGACTGCTATGTGGCAGTCGAGGGAAGGGCGGTAGACGCCGTGCTCGATCAGTTCGCCACCGTCATCAACACGCGCTACTTTTCCCTGCTCGTAAACGAGAAAGACGAGGTGGTCGGCATGGCGGTCATGCTCCCTTCCCTTTGCGAAGCGATCAAAAAGAGCGACGGAAGGCTGTTCCCGTTCGGCTTTATACGGGTGTTGAAGGCGATCAAAAAGCCCAAAGAGCTGGAAATGGCGCTCATCGCCGTGCGCCCCGATTACCAGAAAACGGGCATCAACTCCCTCATGATCTCGCGCATCATGAAGAACCTTTTGGAGGATAAGATAGAAAAGGTGGAATCCAACCCCGAGCTCGTTTCCAACACGGCGGTGCAGTCGCAGTGGAGCTCGATGGAAAAGAAGATCATCAAGCGCAGAAAATGTTTTACAAAGAGCATTGCCGAAAGCGCGGCGCAGCGTGAAGCCGCGGCGACAGAATAAAATATATGGCGGGAAAAATACGGCAAAACGGGGTGCAGCGCAGAATTGCGCCGCACCCCGTTTTTTTGCGGGCGGAAGGGATAAGCTCCGCCGTCAAATCCGGTCAATCGTTCGTTCTTCCCGTCAGATAATCGAGAGTAACGCCGAAAAAGTCGGCAAGAGCCACGAGGTTCGAGAGCGTGGGCTCCCGCAACCCGTTTTCCCATAAGCTGATGATCCCTTTGCTCACGCCGAGCGATTTTGCCAGCATTACCTGGCTCACGCCCTGTTCGGCGCGCAGCTCCCGGAGCCTTTCCGTAAACAACTCGTTCATATTACTTTAATTTTCTCACTTTTGTAAGAAAAATGATTGACTTCTCACTATCGTAAGATGTATAATAATACATATCTTACTATCGTAAGAAAAAATACAGGGAGAAAGGAGAGAACATGGAAGGATCTGAACGGCCCGCGGGCATGGAAACGAATGGCGGGATGCAGGGAAGGGAAGCGAGAGTGCAGAATTTTCTTGCGGTGAACAAAAAGTATTTTGAAAGCGGGCAGCTCGTATTTGTGAAAGAAAGATTGTGCGCGATCCCGGAGGATCGCTTTTCGATGCTCGGCGCGTTAAAGTTCAAATCGCCCGGAGCGGCGCTCGCGCTGTCCATATTTTTCGGCGCGATCGGGGTAGACAGGTTTTATCTCGGAGATACCGGCCTGGGGCTTGGCAAGCTGTTTACGGGCGGCGGGTGCGGCGTCTGGGCGTTCGTCGACTGGTTTCTCATTCGCAAGGCGGCCCGCCGCAAAAATTATGAAAAGCTTATGGCGGCGCTGCTTTGAGCGCCGCCGCGCGCGGCTTTTGCGCGCGCACGTATGGCTGTTGGCGGTTTACTGCGTATGGAGCGCGGCGGCGGAGGCGGGCATTTTATGTCCGTTTTATATGATAACGGGCATCGGGTGCCCCGCCTGCGGCACGACGCGCGCGCTTTCGGCGCTGATGCGGGGAAACGTGCGCGGATATTTGTTTTATCAGCCGTTTGCGCCCTTTCTCGCCGCCGCGGCGTGGGGCTCGATCCACTGCAAGGGGAGAAGCGCCCGCATTTTGTGTGCGGCGGTGTTTTTATTGAATTTTATATATTGGGCGGCGCGGCTTTTCTGAGCCGCGCTTTTTCGCGGCAAAAAATGTTTCACGGCAAAAACGGCTTATTTGCCGTTTTTTTGTTTTCGACAAAATATACTTGATATTTTCATTCGGATTTGTTACAATAAAACGCATAAAAGAAGGGCTCGATCCCTGAAAAAGGCGGCTTTGCCGCAGGGGTAAAAGCCCGCCCCGCAAGCGCGCAGCGCGCGGGCGGGAATAAGGGAGACTGATCATGACAAAAATCATTTTAGACGCAATGGGGGGAGACAATGCCCCCGAAGAGATCGTAAAGGGCGCGGTACAGGCGCTCAATGCCGATAAAAATCTGAAAGTCGTTCTCACGGGCGACGAGCCGAAGATCGCGGCGGTGCTCTCCGCGCTTTCCTACGACAAATCGCGCTTGGAGATCGTAAACTGCACCGAGGTCATCACCAATGACGACGTGCCGACCGCGGCGATCCGCCAGAAGAAGGATTCTTCCCTCGTGGTGGCGCTGAAAATGCTCAAAGAGGACGACGAAGCGAAAGGCTTTGTTTCCGCGGGTTCCACGGGCGCCGTGCTTACGGGTGCGCTTCTGCGCGTCGGCAGGATACGCGGCATTTCCCGCCCCGCCGTCTGCCCCGCGCTGCCCACCGCAAAGGAAGGGAAGGTGTACATCATCGACGCCGGCGCGAACGCGGAATGCAAGCCCGTGAATTTGTGCCATTTTGCCATCATGGGCACGGCGTACGCGCGCGCGTCGGGCATCAAGGAGCCGCGCGTGGGGCTGGTTACCAACGGCACGGAGGATCATAAAGGGGACCCGCTCCATCAGGAAGCGCACGAGCTTCTGAAAACGCTGCCCGGCATCAACTTCGTCGGCAACGTGGAGGGGCGGGACATCATGAGCGGAGACATCGACGTAGCCGTGTGCGACGGGTTTTCGGGCAATATCGCCCTCAAAACTACGGAGGGCACTGCCGCCGCCGTCATGAAGATCATCAAAAAATATATCTCGTCTTCCTTTATGGCAAAGCTCGGCTATGCGCTGTTCATGCGCCCCACTTTCAAAAAGATCAAAAAGGTCATGGACTACAACAAATACGGCGGCGCGGTGCTTTTGGGCATAGAAAAGGTCGTCGTCAAGTCGCACGGTTCGAGCAAAGCGGATTCTGTCTGCGCCTCTCTTTTGCAGGCGAAAGAGGCGGCGGATAACAATATCATAGGAAGCATCAAAGAGATGCTCGCCGGCGTGGATCTGGAGGCGATCGGTGCTTCCGGATCGTGACGCCCTTGCGATCGAGGAGATCATAGGCTATACATTCAGGGATAAATCGCTGCTTTGCACCTGCTTTACCCATTCGTCTTATGCGAACGCGCATAAAACGCAGAGCAACGAGCGCCTCGAATTTTTGGGCGACGCGGTGCTCGGGTTTCTCGTGGCAAAGGCGCTGTACGCGCTCGACGGAGAAGACGAGGGCAGAATGACCGAACGGCGGCAGAAGTTCGTTTCGGAAGAGCCGCTCAAAGAGTGCGTGGAACGCGCGGGGCTGGATAAATTTCTCCTGTGTACGGGAGGAATGGTTCCGAGCGCGAAGGCGGTTTCCAGCCTGTTTGAAGCGATCGTCGCGGGGATCTATCTCGACGGCGGGCTGGAAGAGGCGGAAAAATTCGTTTTGCGCTTTCTCGCGCCGCTCGAACGGCACGGGGGCGCCGGCCGCAATTATAAGGGCGAATTGCAGGAATTTTTGCAGGCGCGCGGGCTGGAAAAAACGGCCTACACCGTCATAAAGGAAGAGGGCGCCGCGCATGCGCCGCGGTTCACCGTGCGCGCGGAGGGCGCGGGGCTCGCCGCGATCGGCGAGGGCGCCAGCAAGTCTGCGGCGGAAAAGGAAGCGGCGAAGGCGCTCTTATCAAAATTACAAAGTGGGGGAGCTTTGATTTGAATTTCAAAAAAGTTGAACTCAACGGTTTCAAGTCCTTTGCGGACAAGACCGAAATAAAATTCGACAACGGCGTTACCTGCATCGTGGGGCCGAACGGCTGCGGCAAGAGCAACGTGGCGGACTCTATCCGCTGGGTGTTCGGCGAGCAGTCGGCAAAAACGATGCGCGGCTCGAACATGCAGGACGTCATCTTCGGCGGCACGCAGACGAGAAAGAGCCAATCTTTCTGCGAAGTTACGCTCACCTTCGACAATTCCACCCGCATGTTTGCCGATCTCGATTACGACGAGGTCGCCATGACGCGGCGGCTTTTCCGCAGCGGCGAGAGCGAGTATCTCATCAACAAGCAGCCCTGCCGCATGAAAGACATCGTGGACAGGCTGCACAACGTGGGTTTGGGCAAAGAGGGCTATTCCATCATCGGGCAGGGCAAGATCGAGCAGATCATGAACGCCAAGCCCGAAGACAGGCGCGCCATCTTTGAGGAAGCGACGGGCATCATCGTCTTCAAATCGAGAAAGCAGGACATAGAGCGCCGCCTTTCCAACTCGTACAACAACCTCAATATTTTTTTGCAGCGCATCGGAGAGGTGGAGCACATGCTCACCCCGCTCGCGCGGCAGGCGGAAAAGACCAGGCGCTACAACGAACTGTACGGCCAGCTGAAAAATTCGGAGATCAATCTCTACATATACAAGCACGACAACGCCGCGGAAGCGCGCGCTTCCATCAACGCCATGCTCGATTCCCTGCAATCCGCCATCGACGCGGGCAGGAACGAGGTGGAACGGCTGGAAGCGCAGTACACGGAAGACAGGCGCCGCGTTTCCGAAAGCGACGCGCTCCTGCAACAGCTCAACGAGCAGATCCTGAAATATACGGTCGACCTCGAAAAGAAGGAGGGCGACGTCAAAGTGATCCGCGAGCGCATCGGCTTTTTCAGGGAACAGCGCGAAAGCAGCAAAAAGTTTATCGAAGACGGCACCGCGCGCCTTTCCGCCATCGAAAAGGAGGTTTCCGAGGCGGAAGCTTCCGCGTCCGATTACCGCGCGAAGATCTCCGATTCGGAAAAGGAGATAGCCGTTTTAAACGAAGAGCTTGCGGGCTTCAACGCCAAGCTCGCGGAATACGAAGAACTCAACGACCGCTCGCAAAAGAGCGTGATCGACACCATCGAAAACCTTTCCGAGATCCGCCAGAACATCGGCACGCTTTCCGCCAAAAAAGAGGCGGCCGAGGAGCGCATCGCCGAGATCGCGGCGGCGGCGGAAAAACTGAAAGGAGAAATAGAAGCGGGCAAAAAGGCGCTCGCGGAAAATAAAGACTGGTACGACGAGCTCGTGGAATACCTTTCCCGCGAGAAGGAAACGAAGACCGCCAAGGAAGAGGAGATCGCCGATCTCAACACCCGCGCCGACGCGCTTTCCAAGCGCATATTCAACGCGAACGCGCGCATTTCCGCGCTGGGCGACAGGAAGCGTTTTTATCTCAACGTAAAGGAAGATTTCGAAGGATATAAATTCTCCGTCAAAAAACTGATGAGCGACAGCCGCTCGAACGCGGAGCTTGCAAAGCGCATCAAAGGCGTCATCGCAGACATCGTAAAGTGCGACGAAAAGTACGAGGTCGCCATCGAAACGGCGTTCGGCGGCGCGATGCAGAACATCGTTACGGCTACGAGCGACGACGCGCGCTGGCTCATCGAATACCTGAAACGCACGCGGGGCGGATCGGTCACGTTTTTGCCCGTCGCCTCCCTCAAACCGCATTACGAAACGGACTACACCCGCCGCGCCCTCAAAGAAAAGGGCGCGATAGGGCTTGCGAACGAGCTCGTGCGCTACGACAAGTATTACGACAACGTCATCTATAACCTCATCGGCAATACGCTGATCGCCGACAATATCGCCAACGCGAACGAAATTTCCAAAAAGTATCCGCACGCCTTCCGCATCGTTACGCTGGACGGCGACGTGATCTCTACCTCCGGCTCGATGACGGGCGGCTCACGCCGCGCGGACAGCGGCAACCTCCTTGCCAACGAGCGCAAGATCGAGGAGACCGCCAAAGAGATCGCCGCGGCGGAGAGCGAGGTCAAAAAGCTGACCGCCGAGCGCGCGGCATTGGAGGAGAAAAAGGAAAGGGCCGCCGGCGAGATGGAAACGCTGCGCGAAAGCTTCCAGGAAGCGCGCGCAAAGCTCGCCGCGCTGGAAGAAAAAACGCAGTCTCTCTCGCAAAAGCTCGCAAAAGACGAGAGCTCCCTCAGAACGCAGGAGGGCTCTCTCGCAATGCTTTACGAGCGCATGAAGGGCATCGATACGGAGTTTTCCACTTCTTCCGAGGGGGAGGAAAAATTCAGCAAGATGAAGAGCGCGGCAGACGAGGAGAGCGAAAAGCGCAAGGCGGAGTACGATAAGCTCAAATCCGAACTCGGCGAACGCAATTTGAGGCTCAACGTGCTGCACGTTTACATCGCGCAGTACCGCGCCGCAATGGAAAACGATAGGGCGACCGCGGAAAGGCTCGCCCGCGAGCGGGAGGAGCTGGAAGGAAAGCTGCGCGACTCCGCCTCGAACATCGAAAATATCGAGGCGACCATCTCCGATCTGGAAGAGATGGCGGAAAAGACGGCGCTCACGCCCGAACAGCTGAGCGAACTCAACGCCTTACGCGAAAGAAAGGAGGGGCTCCTCTCCGAAAAGGCAAAGCTCAACGCGGAGCTGGAAGGCGTGATGGCAAAGAGCCGCGCCGCGCAGGAGCAGATCGACGCGCTTTCGGAACAGCGGCACCGGCAGGAGATCGAGCTCACGAAAATCGATTCCGAGCTGGAAAACTTGCAGGCGCGCATCGACGAGGAATATCAGGAAACGTACGAGAGCTGCCTTGCGTATAAAGACGAGAATTTCGACCCCAAGGAGGGGCAGACGCTCGTCAACCGCTTAAAGCGCGAGATCAACTCTCTCGGCGCGATCAACCACAACGCGCTCGAAGAATACGAGTCTCTCTCCGCGCAGTACGAGGAGATGTGCGCCCAGAGAGACGACGTGCAGAAGGGCATAGACGACACGAGCGCCGCCCTCGAAGAGCTCAAAGGCGAAATGCAGAAGCAGTTTGACGAGGGATTCAACCAGATCAACGAAAATTTCAAAAAGCTCTTCAAAGAGCTGTTCGGCGGCGGCAAGGCGGAGCTGCAAATGGACTATACCGAAACGGACGACCCGCTCTCCGCCGGCGTGGAGATCGTGGCGTGCCCGCCCGGGAAAAAGCTGACGAAAATATCCCTGCTTTCGGGCGGCGAGCGCGCGCTCACGGCGATCGCCATTCTCTTCGCGATTTTGATGCTCCGCCCCATGCCGTTCTGCGTGCTCGACGAGATCGAGGCCGCGCTCGACGAGGCGAACGTCGATAAATTCGCGCAGTTTTTGAAGAAATTTGCAAAGGAAACGCAGTTCATCGTCATCACGCACAGAAAACCCACCATGGAAAAGGCAGACTGTCTGTTCGGCGTTACGATGGAGGAAAAGGGCGTATCCAAGATCGTATCCGTCAAGCTTTCCGAAGTGGAGAGCAAGCTCGGCGGCGATACGGTGGCATAACGGGGGAGAGCGCGCCTGCGGGCGGCGTTAAATTGCGATGAAAGGGGAAAAGGCGGCAAAAAACAGAACGATGGACACCACCGCCGCGGAGGGCGCAGCATATCTTGCGGAATGCCTCCGCCTGCGCGCGCCCGTCGGCTGCGTCGGGCAGATCGAAAACGCGGTCGCGCTGGGGGATACGTTTTCCGTCATGCCCCTTCTGCCCCGCGGGTTTGCCGACCTCATCATCGCGGATCCGCCGTACAACCTCACCAAAAATTACGGCGGGGAGATCTTTTCCAGAACGAGCGAAGCGGAATACGAGGCGTATACCCGCCGTTGGCTCTCCCTTGCGGCGCCGCTCCTGAAAGAGGGCGGCAGCGTATATGTGTGCTGCGACTGGCGTTCGAGCCTGATCGTCGGCAGGGTGCTCGGCGAGTTTTTCACCGTGATGAACCGCATCACCTGGCAGAGAGAAAAGGGCAGAGGAGCCAAGGCGAACTGGAAAAACGGCATGGAAGACATCTGGTTCGCCGTCAAGGGAAAGGAACATACTTTCAACCTCGACGCGGTCAAAATACGCCGCCGCGTCGTCGCGCCCTATCGCGAGGGCGGCGTTCCGAAAGATTGGCAGGCAACGGCGCTCGGCAACTTCCGCGATACGTGCCCGTCAAATTTCTGGGACGATATAACGATCCCCTTTTGGTCTATGCCCGAAAACACGGCGCACCCCGCCCAAAAGCCGGAAAAGCTGTACGCAAAGCTTATTTTGGCGAGCTCGAACGGGGGCGATCTCGTGTTCGATCCGTTTTTGGGTTCGGGAACGTCTGCCGTGGCGGCGAAAAAGCTGGGCAGAAGGTATTTCGGCATAGAGGCGAACGAGCAATACTGCGTATGGGCGCGCCAGCGGTTGGAGCGCGCCGAAACGGATAAGCGCATTCAGGGCTACGACGGAAAGGTGTTTTACGAACGAAACATCTCGGTTCGTGAAAAATGAGTTGTGCAGACATATCACGAAAATCTCGGCAAGCTGACGCCTGCGATTTTCCGTGAGTTTAGGGCGCTGCCCTCTGCGGCGCGCTTATTGAGGGCACGCCATAACATGCGCGCCGCATTCACCCGTTGAGACCGCAAGTGTGCGGCAAATCGAGTGCGCTTTTTGAAAAGCGTGGTTTTCAAACGCGCCTTAAATTATTTAAATAATCATGCGAAAAAAGCAAAAACGACGCTTTTTGCTTTTTCACTCAATTAGGCAACGCTTTGCCTTACGGGAAGAGGGTGAATTTGCGCCCTTACATAGTATGTGTGCCCCTAAAAAGGGCGCAAAGAGGGGGAAAACGCCGACAGCCGCTTTGCGGCGCGCGGCGGTGTCGCCCTCAAAATCACGACATTTTGTTTTGTCAGCTCAAAACAAAATGTGTGAACAAGGTAGGAGGTTTTATGGGAATTTTCGGTAAAATCATCGGCGCGCTGAAAAAGACGAAGGACAACATTTCGTCCAAACTTTCCGCGCTGTTTGCAAAAAACAAGCTGGGCGACGATTTTTACGACGAATTGGAGGAGATCCTCATTTCAGCGGACATTTCTGTGACGACGGCGGAGGACATCATCGACCAGATCCGCGCGGAAGCGAAGGCGGAAAAGCTCAAAGACAAAGAGTTTGTCATCGACCTTCTCAAAGACGTGATCGAGGACACCCTCTGCGAGGCGGAGACGCCCGAGATACAATATCCCGCCGTCATCATGTTGGTCGGGGTGAACGGAGTCGGGAAGACGACGACGATCGGCAAGCTCGCCAATTATTTCGTCAAGGAGAGAAAGAGCGTTACCGTGGCGGCGGCGGATACCTTCCGCGCGGCGGCGGCGGATCAGCTTTCCGTCTGGGCAGACAGGGCGAAGGTGCGCATCGTCAAGCACGAAGAGGGGAGCGACCCTTCCGCGGTCGTGTTCGACGCGATCTCTTCCGCCAAGGCGAAAAAGACGGACGTCGTCATCGTCGACACGGCGGGGCGGCTGCACGTCAAGGCGAATCTGATGGAAGAGCTCAAAAAGATGAACCGCGTCGTGGAGAGAGATTATCCCGAAGCGCATTTTTATAAGTTTTTGGTGCTCGATGCGACCACCGGGCAGAACGCGATGTCGCAGGCGCGCATCTTCGACGAGGCGGTCGACCTCGACGGCATCGTTTTGACCAAGCTCGACGGAACGGCGAAGGGCGGGTTCGTGGTGTCGCTGTGCGGCGAGCTGAAAATACCCGTCGTGTTCGTCGGCACGGGCGAAAAACTCGACGATCTGCAACTTTTCGACGCGGAAGAGTTCACGGAGGGCATCATATAAAAACATCATGCAAAACGCGGGCGGCAAATATTGCCGCCCGCGTTTTGCATAACGTTCCCGCGCAGAAACACGGGGTTTTTTATTTATCGGTATCCCAAAATATCTTTTTTGTAGCGAAGCGGCGTCGAGCCAGTGGCTTCCCTGAACTGCCTGATAAAGTGTTCGGTATTCGTATATCCGCAGCGTTCGGCAATGCGCTCCACGCTGTCCGGCGTGGAGACGAGCAATTCCTCCGCCGATTGGATCCGCGCCGAAACCACGTCTGAAACGAAGGTCGTGCGGAAATATTTTTTATACAGTACGTGAAAATATCCTTCGCTCACGTTAATACGCTTTGCCGCGTCTTTTACGCTCCATGCGGCGGCGGGCTGGCGGAATATTTCCTCCCTGAGGGAAAGGAAGCGGGAAAACAGCGGCCCCCGCACTTCTATTTCTCCCGCGAGCATTTCGATCAGTGCTGAGGCGAGCAGGTCGCAAACACTGTCCCTCGTACGGCGTTCGGCAAAAAATTCGTCGCGCAGAATGCGGAAAAGCCGATAAAAATTTTTTGCCGCGGATCGCAGGGGAATGGGCTTTCCGAACGGAAAGCTCTCAAACAGGAGGGGCGCCGCACTCTCGGCATGCAGCCAGCAATCGGTATATTTTTCCGCCTGCGCGCGGTAACTGTGCCTTTGCCCGGGGCGGAACAGGAAAGCGGTTTCAGCCTCCGTCTTTATCCAGGTTCCGTCCGTTTCGAACAGGGCGAGCGTTTCTACGAGCAAGAGCAGATAGTGCCCATAACCGTGTTCGCGCAATACGCAAAAATCCGCGCCGTGCTCCGTTTCTCCCAAGCGCAATATGTTCATTTGCTTCTCCGATATAAGAATAGATCAATTTTCTGATATTATATTCCAATGTTTTTCAGCTGTCAATATGCTATAATGCTTTACGTCGTACGAGGGTAAAAACATTGATCTTTTCTTTGCTGACGGTGCTGTTTTATACGGCTTCGTCTTTGGGAGACAAATTTATAGCGTCGAAATTGCAGTGCGGCGCGCGGGAGTTTTCCTTTCTTGTATCAGTTTCCACCGCCGTATTCCTCGCCCTCGCCGTGCCCTTCGCGGGCTGGGCGTTTGCGTTTACGGGCGAAAGCTGTGTGATCCTTTTGGCGCTTACGGCATGCAAGATCGCCGAATTTTACACGAGCGCTTCTCTGTTAAAAACAGTTTCCGCCTATGAGTTGAAGGCGTGGCTCAGCCGGAACGTGGCGGTCTCGTTTCTTGTAGATCTCTTGCGCGGAAGGGAAAGCTTTTTTATCGCGTTCGTGCCCTGCGCGGTCGTTTTGGCCGCGGGCATCGGCATGATCGCCTTCGGGAGCAAAAAGATCGCGCCCGTCCGCTATGTGCTTCTGAGCCTCGCCTATATAGCTTCGAAATTTTTTTACGGTTTGCAGATAAACATGCTTCCGGAGGGGCCTTCCCCCCGTTTCCGCGCTGCTGCTGGTAATGCTTTGCGTCGCGCTGTTGCAGACGCCTTTCGTGCGGTTTAAGTCGTTTTTCGGTAAAAAAGGACTGGCGGCGGGCGTGCTGACGCGCATACCCAATGCGGCAGGTTTATATACGGAGGCGGTCGCCGCGCAGCAAAACCTCTTGCTGTATGCGCTGATACAGCCCTTGCAGCTCGCCGCTCTGTTTGCCGTTGCGCTGATCAGGCGCGAAGATCTCGGCGCGAGAAAGCTTGCGGGAAGCGTGCTTACGCTCGTATCCGTAACCGTGATGACGATATTGATCTATATAAACAGGGGAGCGCTATGATACGTACTTTTCGGACGCATTTTATCAGAAAACAGGAAGAGCTCACGGAAAAACTGTGGGATTTTACGCCCTTGCACGGAGAGCGGGCGGGCGAGCGGATAACGGTGCACACGCCGAGTTGCTGGGAAAATTATCCCGGGTTCGGGCTGTACCGCGGCGCAGGGCGCTATACGACGCGCTTTTACGGCGCGGGGAATCTGCGCATCGAATGCAAAGGCGTTTCTCATACCGCGGCGGTTTATCTCGACGGCGAAAAGATCGCCGAGCATTATAATGCGTACACCGCGTTTTCTGCGGTCGTGCGCGGCGCGGCGGCGGGGGAGCACACGCTCGATATTGTGGCAGACAACCGCTTTTCCGCCGAAAGCGCGCTGCATGTGCCCAACGACTATATATCTTACGGCGGCGTTTCCCGCCCTGTCGTGCTGGAAGAAGTGGAAAATTGTTATATCGAATACGTGCACGTTACGCCGTATTGCCGCGAAGGGAAGTGGCGGGCGAAGATCAGAGCGTGCGTGGCGAATTTGGACGAAAGAGAGCCCGTCTCCCTCGTCGTTCGCATCGCGGGGGAAACGCTGCGCTTTTCCGCGGCGGTACTGTCTTCCGGAAATAACTATTTTACGGGAGAAATGGCGTTCGAAGGCGTGCGCGCATGGTCGCCTGCCGAGCCCGCGTTATATACCGCCGATGCGCGTCTGATGAAGGGAGAGATCGCGTTCGACGACCTGATCGACCGTTTCGGCTTCCGCGAGGTTGCCGTCGAAGGGCAGAAGATCTTGCTCAACGGCGAGCCGGTCAGGATCAGGGGCGTGTGCCGGCACGAGGATCACCCGCAGTTCGGCTGCGCGCTTCCTTTTTCCGCAATGGCGGCGGATCTCGCGATCATACGCGATCTGGGCGCGAATTCCGTGCGAACCGCGCACTATCCGAACGACGAACGGTTCCTCGACTTGTGCGACGAACAGGGGATCCTGGTATGGGAGGAAAACCACGCGCGCGGGCTCAGCCTCGAACAAATGCAAAATTCGAATTTCGAACGGCAGGCGGAGCAGGTCACGCGCGAAATGGTCGAACAGCACTGCAATCACCCGTCCGTCTATATTTGGGGGATACTCAACGAATGCGCGAGCGACAGCCCGTTCGGGAAGGAATGCTATAAAAAGCAGTTTGCGCTGATCCGCTCGCTCGACGAAAGCCGCCCGCGTTCGTTTGCGAGCTGTAAGTTCAAAACGGATATTTGCTTCGGGCTGCCCGAGGTGGTCTCCTATAACATATATCCCCAATGGTACCACGAAACGCCCGCCGCCGAATACCTTGCCGACCTGTACGGCTGGGTGCAGACCCAAACGGAGGGTGCGGGCAAGCCGTTTATGATCACCGAGATCGGCGCGGGCGGCATATACGGGTTCCGCAGCGCGTACGGTACCAAATGGAGCGAAGAAAATCAGGCAAAAACGCTCCGTGAACAGCTCGATGCAGTGCTCTCGTTCCCCGACTGCGTCGGCGTATATATCTGGCAATTCTGCGATATCCGCGTCAGCGAGGAGTGGTGGGGCGGCCGCCCGCGCACGATGAACAACAAGGGCGTTACAGACGAGTATCGCCGGCCGAAGCTGTGTTATCAGGCGGTAAAAGAGATATATAAGGATAAAAAATGACCAGCCGAGCCGCGTGCCCTGGCGATGCAACGCCCGGGCAGTTTTTTGTATGGTAAAAACCCGCGGATAGTCCGCGGGTAACGAGAAGCTTAAGCGATGAAACTTGAAAACAAAACTCCTTTTGATATAATTAGGGTGCGACCTGGCAGTTGCAAACTAAAAATCAAAAGGAGGAC
>DXCL01000028.1 GCA_019115995.1 Candidatus Borkfalkia avistercoris | reverse complement strand
CAAGCCCCTCGGCAATCGCCGTCTTGCCGACGCCCGGTTCGCCGATGAGCACGGGGTTGTTTTTGGATTTCCTCGAAAGGATACGGATCACGTTTCTTATTTCGTTGTCGCGCCCGATCACGGGGTCGAGCTTTTGCTCCTTTGCCCGCTGAACGAGGTCGAATCCGTATTTCGAAAGGGCGTCGTAGGTGTTTTCAGGCTCGTCGCTCGTAACTCTGTCCGTCTTTACCTTTTTGAGCTCGGTCAGGAAGGAATCCTTCGTGATGCCGAGCGAGCGGAAGATCTGCTTGATCTCGTCCGTCGCGTGGTCAAAGATCGCGAGCATGATGTGCTCGACGGAAACGTATTCGTCGCGCATGGAACTTGCCAGCCGCTCCGCCTCGTTAAAGATCTTGTCTGTAACGGGGGAGATATAAATTTTATCGGGTTCGCGCCCGCTGCCGCTCACCGCCGGGATCTTGCCGATCGCCGAATCCAGGAGAGCGAGCATATTGTCCGTATCCACGCCCGATTTTTTAAGTAACTGCGGAATGAGCCCGCCTTCCTGATCGACGAGCGCATACAGCAGATGTTCGGGCATGATCTGCATGTTCTGATTTTCTATTGCCATGCTCTGCGCGTTTTGCACCGCTTCGAGCGCTTTTTTCGTAAATTTTTGTGCGTTCATAAATTTCACCTCCTTTTCAGATGAGCTGTACGCCGCTGTTCAGATATTGCAAATATCTTTTTTCGATATCCTGCGTGGTCGCATAATCGCCCGCGAGATAGCTTTTGAGCATTTCGTCGAAAGTCGCGATATAGCCGCTGATCGCGTTGGCGATCTCTTCTTCCGTGTAATCGGAATCGTTCGGCACGGCAAAGGTGCGCAGGAATTTCCCGTTTTCCATACCGTACGAAATGGCGTCTTTCGCGAAGAAATGCTTGATATAGATATTTTCGAGCTGTATCCATATCTTAAAGAATCGGGTAAGCTCCACCAAAAGGTCGGGCGATTGCGTCCTGTAAATGATTTTCAGCTGTCCGATCGTCTCCTTCGGCGTGCGATACATCTCCACTTCGTAGCGAATCGTGGGGCGATAGTGGTATTTGAGAGAACTTTTGATAGACATGGTCATGTCGTGCGGCTGAGAATAGAGCATAAAATTGCCCCGGCCGCCGATGAGATTTTCGATGATGTCAAAAATATTTTGCACGTGCTTTTCGGGGGTCGTGAGCGAAACGTAATCCGCAAGGATCTGATTGATCATGTTCGAGCGGTTCGTGTTTTGTTCGCTGGCGAGCTTGTCGATCTCGCCGACGACGTCTTCCGACAGCATCAGGCTGTACATATTTTTTTTCATGCGCCTTACCTCCCTTATTTCGTTTGCATATATTATATACTCTTTTTTAAATTTGTCAACCGTTTTATATAAAAATTTTTACAAATTTAATTTCGGAAGTCAAGTGGAAAATTTCTTCAAAAGCTTGAAAATCTCCTGCAAATAAAATATAATAAGTGCGTAAGCGCGCGGCGCGCATAAAAGAAGATTCAAGGAGACGTTATGAAGGAAAATTTTTGTCCGGTCGCGGATTATTTTGACAAGGTTGTTTCCGTTATCGTATTTTCTGACGGCAACGCACAGACCTTTGAAAAAGGCGATCCTGCGTACGAGGCGATATTAAAGAGTTGGGGCGAGCTCTTGGCGGAGGCGCGTCAGATGCCCGCCTTCGGCGTGAGTATAGACAGTCTTACCCGAGAGGAAATGAAAAAGGGGCTTTGGGTGGAATTTATTTTCGACGGAAAGCAGATGTGCGAAAATATGCCCTTCGAAAGCCTGCTCGCGGCGGTCAAGGCTCCTTACCGGGGACTGAACATCGTCCGCAATTGCGGCGGAATGTATCAGGGCAGGTGCTTTTATATCGATCTGGGCGAAAAAGATATGTCCGCTTTCGAGGCGGCGCTCATGAAAACGATCGCAAATAAATAAGAGGACAGGAGGAACGGAAGGTGTTTTACGAAAAGGACGGAAAACTGTTTTTCGAAAGAAAGGGTGAAACGGTGTGTCTTTATGCGCAGGGCAGGAACGCTCTGCGCGTGCGGGCGACGATGGAACGGGAGTTTCAAGATACCGATTGGGCGCTGAGCGGCGCGAAGCAGACAAAGGCGAAAATCGAGATCAAAGAGGATTCGGCGAAGATCTCCAACGGCAAGATCAGCGCGAGCGTCACGCGGCTCGGGCAGATCCGCTTTTTCAAAGACGGTTCGCCCCTCATCGAGGAATATTACCGCTGCTATGAATACGAGATGCCGCACACGCCTTCGCTCCGCATTCTTGCGCGCGAATTCAAACCGATCCGCGGGGGAGACTACGAAACCACGCTCCGTTTTGAAAGCCGCGACGGCGAAAAAATATTCGGCATGGGGCAGTATCAGCAGCCGTATCTGGATCTAAAAGGGTGCGCGCTCGAACTTGCGCAGCGCAATTCGCAGATCTCCGTGCCCTTTGCGCTGTCCTCACGAGGATACGGATTTTTATGGAACAATCCCGCCGTGGGTAAAGTTACGTTTGGCAAAAACGTGACGGAGTGGCATGCCGAGAGCACGAAACAGAGCGACTATTGGATCACCGCCGACGATTCGCCCAAAGCGATCATGAAAAATTATACCGACCTCGTCGGCAGGGCTCCCGAGTTTCCGGAAAACGCGATGGGACTGTGGCAATGCAAGCTGCGCTACCGCACGCAGGAGGAGGTCTTGGAGGTGGCGCGGGAATATCACAGGCGCGGCATACCGCTCGATGTGATCGTCATCGACTTCTTTCATTGGACGAGGCAGGGCGAATGGAAATTCGACGAAAAGTATTGGCCCGACCCCGCCGCCATGGTCAAAGAACTGCATTCCTACGGCACGCGTTGCATGGTTTCCGTTTGGCCCACGGTCGATAAAAAGAGCGAAAATTTCGTCGAGATGAATGAAAGGGGCTTGCTGATCCGTCCCGAACGGGGGAGCCAATGCTTTGATTTTTTGGGCGATTCGATGATCTACGACGCAACCAACCCCGAAGCGCGCAGATATATTTGGGAAAAGTGCCGCAAAAATTATTTCGAGAGCGGATTCGATATGTTCTGGCTGGACGAAGCGGAACCCGAATATTCGTTGTACGATTTCGATAACTTCCGTTACCACCTCGGTTCCGATTTGCAGGTGGGCAACATCTACCCGCTTTGCCATGCGCAGGCTTTTTACGAAGGGCAGGTCGCGGCCGGGCAGAAAGACGTGTGCAACCTGCTTCGTTGCGCCTGGGTCGGCAGTCAGAAATATGCCGCCGTCGTGTGGTCGGGGGATATTCAGGGGAACTTCGAGACCCTTCGCGACCAGTTTGCCGCCGGTCTGAATATGGGCATAGCCGGTATTCCGTGGTGGACGACGGACATCGGCGGATTTTTCGTAAATGTCAAGGAAGAAGGACACAGGGAATTGTTGCTTCGCTGGTTCGAATGGGCAGTGTTCTGCCCGGTGCTCAGAATGCACGGAGACAAAGGGCCGAGCGATATTCCGCTTTTGGACGAGCGGGATTTCGGCGGCGGGTTCTGTCATACAGGGCTTCCCAACGAGCTTTGGAGTTACGGGGAAGATGTTTACGAGATACTGAAAAAATTTGTGGAGCTGCGCGTGCAGATGAAGCCGTACATCAGGCAGGTGATGCGCGAAGCGAGCGAAAACGGCTCGCCCGTCATGCGTACGATGTTTTATGAATTCCCCGAAGACAAAAGATGCTGGGAAACGGACGATCAGTATATGTTCGGCAGCCGTTATCTGGTCGCGCCCGTGCTGTATGCGGGCGTAACAAAAAGGCGCGTCTATCTTCCTGCCGGCAAATGGAGAGATATACGCAACGGAACGGAGTATGAAGGAGGGCAAGAAATAGAGACCGCCGCCCCCGTAGACGAGATCCCCGTATTCGAAAAATTATAAATAAACCGCCGCGCAATCATTGCGCGGCGGTTTTTATGCGGCCGTTAAATTTCGATATTGGAATATGCGTCGATGATATTGGAAAGCCGTTCCTGCTCGCCGGCTTCTTCGATATATTTTTTGTAGCACTCGCACACGTTTCCGTTTTTGTCGAATCCGGTATCGTCGCACTTGGCGCATTTATACTGCGGCACAAGCATTTCTTCGGTGATCCCGAGCCTTTTCAATATACCCGCCCTTGTCTTTTTTAGAGAGGAAAGAACATGCTCTGCGCTTACGGTATCCCCGCCGAGCGCCTCCGCCTTTGCGAGGCGTATCTCCTCCGTGCGGATCGCCTCTTCGTTTTCCTTGAATTGCGTGTCGCTGCGGGCAAGCTTCAAATAATGCTCCGCGCGATCCTGCGCCTGTTCGCGCAAATTGAAATAATAGGTCTGTATCCGCTTGCGGAGCGCCGCGTCTTTGTCCTCCGCGGCCTGCGCTTTATAGCGCTCGGCGGCGGGCTGCTTTTCCAGTTGTTCCGGGCTGTAAATGCCGTGCGCCTTCCAAGAAGACAAGACGGAAGTGATATAGGGTATCGGACTGTTTTTTCCTGCGGCGGTTTCCGCCGCTTTGAGGATCATTTCGTCGGAAAAATTCCAGCTGTGCCAGGTTTTCAGGCAATCCCTGTCCCACCCGGTAACGCGGCGGGTGAGTCCTGCCGCTTGCAGCACGCGCGCCGCAAATTCGCGTTCGAGCGCCTCCTGCTGCATATATGTAATGATGCTTTCCGCCGACACCACGCCGAGGGAGAGTAATTTTTTGATGAGCTCGTCCATCTTTTCAAAGGATTTTTTCTCTCTTTTGAAGCAATATTTGGCGAGGCTTAAAAGGGAAGCGTCGTCATAGCCGGCGGCGAGCCAGCCGCTCACGAAATTGTCGATATACGGATCTGCGATCTGGCAGTATACCCCGAGCTCGCGCGCGATTTGCAGCGTGAGAGAGCGGATCTCGGATTTGCGGGCGAGGTAATCTTTGATCTCCTCGCGGTCAAACTTCTTGTTTGCATACAGCTCGCCGAGTATCTCGTCCAATTTCGCAAGGCTGCTCTTTTTGAATAAGGAAGCGGTAAAAACGATCGTTTCCGTTTCAAAGCCCAGTTCTTCCGTCCATTTTTTGAGAAGCTTATAATCTTCCGGTTCGGGTTTTTTGGAGGAGCCGAGCGCGCGCAGAACTCTGGCGATGTCTCCGCTTTGCAGAACATAGTCGGAAAGCTTTTCTTCCACCTGCTCGACGGTGGTAACGCCTTCGGCGGCAAAATTCTTGGCGACCTGCAAAATATAATTTTGAGAAATGTTCTCGCCTTTGAGATCTACGCAGTATTTTACGATCAGAATGAGCGCTTCCGGCTTGACGGAATACTGTTCCATAAAAGCAAAGTACTTTTCAAATTCACCCGGGGAGATCATCTTTTTGGGCATCATCGACTGCACGGCCTTGTTGAAATCGGAATATTTTTCCGTGCGGATACGCTTCGGCTTGCCCTTGGAATAGTCCGCGGGGAAATAGCGCACGGAAAAGGGCGCCCGCGATACGATCTCCAAAAGATCGAAATCTTCCCAAAAACGGAAGGAATCGACGATTTTTTCTTCGCTCATGTTCAGCGTGCGGGCGGCTTCCGCGAGGGAATATGTTTCCTGCACGTTTTGGCACAGGTACAGCCCGAAAATATATACCTTGACCGCGTCGCCGTCGGCAAGCGCCATATATTTATTGATAAACTGATTTTCAATATTTGTGTAAGACGAGAGTGAGAACTCACGAGAATACGAGCAAAATCCCATAACGAAAACTCCGGCGAACGCTTGATTTATTTTGTCTTTTACGCTATACTATTATATAAATTATTTTGCGTAAAAGCAAGGTAATTGCCGAAATTTATCGCAAAAAGATTTGCCGCGTTTTTACGGCACCGAGGGCTTATGAGAATTTTGCACACATCTGACTGGCATATCGGAAAGCGGCTGCTCGGCAGAGAGCGCATCGCCGAGCAGGGCGAAGTGCTCGACGAGATCGCTGCGCTGTGCGAAACGGAAAAGGTCGATCTCGTGCTGGTCGCGGGAGATGTGTTCGACGCTTATCTTCCATCGGCGGAGGCGGAGGATCTTTTTTACGAGAAGATCAAAAAAATAGCGGGCGATGAGCGTGCCGTGCTCGTTATCAGCGGCAATCACGACGATAACGTGCGGCTCGGCGCCGCGACCGCGCTCTGCGAGCCGCAGGGCATCTACATTTACGGGAATTACGGCTATTTTCCCCGTACGGGCGGTTCGCGGCCGGTCCGCGTGGCGGAGGCGGATACGAATCACATCGTATTTCAAAAGGGCGAGGAAAAAATTTACTGCAACGTTTTGCCTTACCCGAGCGAAACGCGGCTGAAAGAGGATAAAAACCAAAACGAAAGCTTTACGGACAAAATGCGCCGATGGATCGGCGCGGGGCAGGCGGGAAACACCGAAAATCTGCCTTCCGTATTTTTGTCGCATCTGTTCGTTGCGGGCGGTAAGGTAAGCGAAGGGGAAAGGGAGATCGATCTCGGCGGCGCGCGCGCCGTACCGCTTTCGCTGTTGCCCGCGTGTAACTATACCGCGCTCGGGCACCTGCACCGCAGGCAGCATTTTAAAAATAATGTTTATTACAGCGGCTCCGTTTTGCAATATGCGTTCGACGAGGCCGGGGTGGAAAAGAGCGTGGTCGTTTTTACGCTCGACGGAAACGGCGTGCGCGATCTCAGGCAAATCGGGTTGCGGTCGGGGAAAAAATTGGTGCGGTTGCAGGCGCGCGGCGTCGCGGAAGCGGAGGAGCTCCTGCATAGATACGAGGGGTGTTATATTGAGCTTACGATCTATTTGAGCGAACCGCTTTCTTCCGCGCAGGTCAAAACTCTCAAAGACGCCAACGATGGATTGCTCAGCATCGTTCCCGAAATCGGCAGCGCCGCCTGCGAACTTTCCGCGGCGGAACGCAGACAGCTGAGCCCGCTCGAACTCTTTTGCGAATTTTACAGGAGCCGCTATGCGGAAGATCCTCCGCAGGAGATGAAAGAGCTCTTTATGTCTGTGACGGAGGAAGCGCATGAAGCCTAAAAGACTGGAATTTTGCGGCATCAACAGCTTTTCCGAAAAGGCGATCATCGATTTTGACAAGCTGCTTTCGGGCGGGCTTTTCGGTATTTTCGGCGATACGGGGAGCGGCAAAACGACGATCCTCGACAGCATGATCTTCGCTCTGTACGGAAAAATCGACCGCACGCGCGGGGGAAATGCCAACGAGATCATCAATTATAATTGCGACAAGGCTTACGTTGTTTTCGACTTCGCGTGCGAATGGGACGGAAAGCACAGGGTCTTTCGCGTGCATCGCGAGATCAAGAGAAAAAACTCGCAGCAAAACCTCGAACTTTGCGAGATAGACGGCGATAAGATGCGGGGCTTATCCGAGGGCGTTAAAAAGACGAACGAGATGATCCTCGACATCGTAGGGCTTTCTTTTGAAGATTTTAAAAAATGTATCGCGTTGCCGCAGGGCGAGTTCGCACAGTTTGTCAAGGCGGACAGGGGCGAGCGCCTCAGGCTCATATCCCGCCTTTTCGATTTGGAAAGCTACGGAGACAAGCTGAACGGCGTTTTGAAAGCCCGCTACGATGAGGCGAAACTGCGGCTTGCAGAAAAGGACGGCCGCCTCGCCGAATATGCGCAGTATACGCAGGATGAACTGAAAAAACAGGAGGAAGAATACGCCGTTCTTTCCGCTCGGAAACAGGAGTTGGACGGCGCATATGCCCGCGAGGAAGCCGCCTTCGAACGGCTGAAAAACGAGTACGACAGGGCGAAGAAGCTCGCACGGCTGGAAAGCGCGCTGCGCGAGGCCGGCGGGCGCGCGGCATCGTTCGATCGGAAGCGTGCCGCTTTGAAAAAATTGCCGGGAGCTTCTGCCGCATGCGAGGCGAGCGGAAAAGCGGCAAAGCTGGCGGAAGAAGCCGAAAAGTGCGCCGCGGCAAAGGCGCTCGCGGAAAAAAACAAGGCAGAGTCCGAAGCCCGCCTTCGCGCGGAAGAGGAAGCTTACGCCGCCGCAAAGTATGAGGATTCCGTTGCGGAAATAAAGGCGAAGCGCACCTTCTTAAAAACGCTGGAAGGCGATTTGAAAGAGCTGACTTTGCAGAAAACGGCCAGAGACGAGCTGGCAAAAGAATATAAACGCGTTTCCTCGGAAAAAGCACAGGCGGAAAAGACGCTTGCGGCGACGGAGAAAGCGATCGGCCGCCTGACAGAGCCGGGCGGCGAGGCGGCGGAAAATCTGGAAACGTTTTTGCGCGGCAACTTTGAGAGCGCGCTTTTGAGAGGCGAATACGAGGAGAGCGAGAAATATTTTTCCGGAGCGCTCGGCAGGCTGCGTGAAAAATTCCCGCCGCAGGGAGAGCTCTATTTTGCGGCCGAAAAGGAGCTTTCCGAACAGGCGCAAAAATACCGCGATCTGTGCGAGCGAGAGAAATCTTCCGACGCTTTTGCGCTGTTGGAAAAATTCAAAAAAATGCAGGAGGAGCGCGGCGCCCGACAGAAAGAGCGCCACGACCTGGAAATAGAGAGGGAAAAGCTTTCGGCAAAGCTTGCCGAAACAAATGCGGCGCTGGCCCGCATTCTCGAAGACGGCGCAAAGGCAAAGGAGAGGATCGACTCCATTACAAATAAAATGACCGAAGCGTTCGGAGACGATTTTTCGGGGGATCCCGCCCTCTATGCGCGCCGCCTCGAAAAAGAGGAAGCGGGACTTTTGCTCGAACAGGGCAAACGGCTTGCCGAACAGAAAGCGCTGCAACAAAAGATAGGGGAGATCGCACTTGCGATCGCTCGGGCGGAGGAAAAGACAGTTTCTCTCCTCCGCAGCAAAGAAGAAGCTCTCGGCGAGCTTTCCGCAAGGCTGACGGAAAGCGGGCTTGCCGACGTAAAAGAGGCGGCGGAGCTTCTGCGTGCCTATCCGAATGCGGATATCCTGCGGGGAGAGATCGAGCAGTATGAAAACGAGGTGCGCGAGATAGAAGCGGGCATTCGCGCTTTGAAAACGGACGGAGCCCCCGCTCCCGTCAGCGAAGAAGACTTTGCAAAGAAAGCGGAAGAATTTGCCGCTCTCCGCGAACAGCGCGAGCGGGCGGGAAAGGAGTGCGCCGTATTCAAAAACGAGATCGAACGCTTCACCGAAAGGCTCGGTCAGAAAAAACAGATCGAGCAGGAACGCGCCGAATGCAAGAAGGGCTTTGACCTCGTCGAAAAAATGCGCAAGCTTTTTTACGGAAACGCTTTTATGGAATTCGTTGCGGGAGAATATCTTTCCGACATATCCGCTGCGGCGACCGAAACGCTCCTGCGCCTTACTAACGGCAGATATTTTATCCGCTATGAACAGGGCTTTTTCGTGGGTGACAATTTCAATGCGGGAGAGTTGCGCAGCGTAAATACGCTTTCCGGCGGGGAGACTTTCCTTGTGTCTCTTTCTTTGGCGTTGGCGCTTTCTGCGGCGATCTACGCAAAATCGCTGCGCCCGATAGAATTTTTCTTTTTGGACGAAGGCTTCGGCACTTTGGACGAAAAATTGATCGATACGGTAATGGACAGTCTGGAAAAGCTCAAAAACACGCACTTTTCCATCGGGCTGATCTCGCATGTAGAGGAGTTGAAGCACCGCATCGACAATAAAATAACGGTAATATCTGCCCCGGAAGCGGGCGGAAGTTCTAAAATAAAAATCAGCTGTTAAAACGGAGTATTGAATTTGGCAAACAAAATTTTGACGCCTGTTACACTGTGGAATGATTTTGACGATTCATTGCCGCTGAACGCAGAGGTGAAAAAAGAATATGCGAAAGAGAAAGCGCAGTTTCGTATTCTCGGCTTTTCCGGCCGTGCGGTAGGGAGCGAACGCGTGCGCATCAGCGCGCTGTATGCGTTTCCGAAAGGGAATGCGAACAGCCCGTCTTTACTCGTTCTGCCGGACGCGGACAAGACTTTCGACGAGGCGCTCGCCGAGCGTTTTGTTTCCAAGGGCTACGCCGTCTTTATGCCCGACTATCGCGGCGAATGGGAGGGCAGCGGAGAGCATACAATCTATCCGCAAGCTGTCTCTTACGGAAATTTCCGAAACGCGGGCAGACGGTTCACACATGCAGACGACACGGCAAAGGAAACTTCTTGGTATGAATGGACGGCGGTCGCGCGGTATTCACTGAAATGCCTGCAAAACTTATGCGGAGATAAGCCTATCGGCGTGATCGGTATAAAAGCCGGCGGAGATATCGCCTGGCAGCTTGCGGCGACGGCGGACGGGCTCGGCTGCGCCATAACTATCTGTTCCGGCGGCTGGCGGGCTTATAAGGGCATTCAGAAATTCGGCGACGGAAGCGAACTGAAAATGGACGAGGAGCGATACCGCTTTTTGGGCGGGGTGGACGCGCAGGCGTATGCGCAATATATCCGCTGTCCGCTTTTGATGTTGTGCGCGACCAACGACAGCGGGTTTGACGCCGACCGCGCTTTCGACACGTTTGCCCGCGCCAATCCGGAGCAGAAGAAAACATTTTACTTCTCCGCGCGCTACGACGGGCATATCGGCAACACCGCATTCAACAATCTCGATCTGTTCATCGACAGATATCTGAAAGGCAGGGAGGTGTTTCTTCCCGAGCCTATCGAAATTTCGATCGAAGAAGACGAGGGAGAACTCGTGGCAAAGATCTGCTTCGATAAAAACGGGGAGGCGGATTACTGCGAGGTTTTTATGGCGGAGGATAATCCCGATTCCTCCATGCGCGACTGGACGCGTTGCGAGCTCAAACGCACCGACGGCGACGATACCGCTCTTTTCCGGCTGAACGTTTATACGGGGGCGAAAACCGTTTTTGCCTTCGCCAAAGCAAAATACAGCTGCGGGTTTGCCGTCTCCTCCAAAATAGCCGTCAAACGCATAGATAAGAGCTATTCCAACATGACGGCAAAAAGCAGGATCCTTTTTTCCGGTAAAAACGGAACGGACAGTTTTACGCTCGATAAATACGACAATAATGTGCTTGCAGACTGCTTCCTCGACAATACCGTAAAGCCCATTCGTCTGATCGATGGCCCCTGCGGCATTAAAGGCGTTTACTCTTCCTACGGGCTCAGGTCTTACCGCATAAACGACGAAAAATACAGACCCGCCGACAATGCGATCTTGAAATTTGACATATATTCGCAGGCCGCGGCTTTCATGCAGATCTGCATATATACCGTCGAAGAAGGAGTTAAGGATTGCTATACGAATACGATAGCGCTTCCCGGCGGTGAAGAATGGCAGCCGTGCACATTGCGCGCAAAGGAATTCAAGAACGGGATAGGAAAATCCCTCAAACAAATAAACGAGGGGAAATATATTACTTTTTCCTCAAAAAATCTGTTTTGTATAAATAATTTGCTTTGGCTGTAAATTTTTCACGCAATTAACTTATCATTTCGGTGTAAAATATGGTATACTCATTGGGAGACAAGGTAACAACCAAAAAGAAACACCCCTGCGGGGGCGATGTCTGGACGATCGTGCGTTTGGGCGCGGACGTGAAGATCCGCTGCGATAAATGCGGCAGGGTCGTCATGCTTTCGCCGGACAGCTTCCGCAAATCCATTAAACAGCCGAGGTAAGATTGATGGCATCTTACGGCGAAATATTAAACGCCAAAAGAGATCCGAATGCCGAAACGGAATCGTTGATCCATTTTATTCTGATCGTTTTGGCGATATTCGCATTTTTCCTCTCCATATTTACTTTCGTTTACAACGGCGTCCGCGTAGACGGAGACTCGATGATGAATACCTTACAGGACGGCGATTATCTTTTTATGAATCTGATAGCGGAGCCCGAGCGTGGCGATATCGTGGTCGTGCATACGGGAAGAAAGGAAGCGGATTATGTGATAAAACGGGTGATCGCGCTCGGCGGAGATGAGATCTATGCCGAAGACGGCGTTTTGTACAGAAAGTGCGCCGGCGAGACTGAATTTTCGGTCGTGGAAGAAAATTATCTGCCCGAGCCGTGGGTCTACGTCAATGAAGACAGGCCGAATTCTTTTGGCTCGAAAGCCGAACCGCTCGTTATCGGGGAGAACGAAATATTTTATATGGGAGACAACAGAAACGTCAGCGTCGATTGCCGTGCTGCGAATTACGGCTCGCAGCCGATCGAAAATGTTACCGGCGTGGTAACGGAGTGGTCTCTCTCGATCAAGGGTTTTCTCACATCATTTTTTGATTTATTCACCGCGGCCGTTCCGGAATCGTAACGGCTTGCCGATTAAAATTAATTTTCGGGGGTTATTCATGAAAGAAGACATCATAATTACATCAGACAGTACCTGCGACCTCGGCGATGCGCTCGTTTCCGAACGGGGCATTCAGATCATGCCGCTCACCGTCATTTTGGGAAGCGAATCTTTCAAAGACGGCATAAATATCAGCCCGCAAAACATTTTCGACTATTTCGACAAGACGGGTGAGCTGCCGAAAACGGCGGCGCCGAGCGTTGCCGACTATGAATCTTTTTTTGCCGGGTTTGTTGGACAGGGAAAAACGGTGATCCATTTCAGCATCTCGTCGAAAGCTTCCGGCTCGAACGGGTTTGCGCAGACCGCGCAAAAAAAATTCGGAGATAAAGTATACGTGATCGATTCCCTTGCGCTTTCTACGGGGCAGGGCCTTCTCGTTATGAAGGCTTGCGATCTGCGTGATGAGGGCAGGTCTGCCAAGGAGATCGCCGATACGGTGAACGCTCTGCGCGCCAAGGTAAATACGTCGTTCGTTCCCGATACGCTCCTGTATTTATATAAGGGCGGACGGTGTTCCACGCTTTCTTATTATGGGTCGAAGGTGTTGTCTATCCACCCGATGATAGACATGAAGGACGGGCAGCTTTACCCGAAGAAAAAATATATCGGCAAGATGTCGCGCTGTATACGCAATTATGTGAACGACCTTGCCGCCGAATATAAGCACTACGACAGGCGCCGTTGTTTTATTACGCACAGCGGTTCCGATCCCGAATTGGTTGCCGCCGTGCGCGAGCAGGTGGAACAGCTTTTTACCTTTGATGAGATCCTGATAACGGTCGCCGGCAGCATTGTGACCAGTCATTGCGGCAAAAACACGCTCGGCGTTCTCTTTATCTGCGAATAAAAACATACGGAGTTGATTTGATTTTTTATGACTATTGTTTACGATGACAGAGACCTCGTATCTGCATACAAGCAGAAAAAAAGACTTTTTTACATTTACCTGATCGTTGCGGTCGTTTATCTTGCACTGTGTATCGGCTGTCTGATCTATTATGTAAACACCCCGTTTAACTCTTCACAGCAGACGGCGCCGAAGTGGATCGTTTGGGTCTCTTCCTGTCTGTTCGTGATCTTTTCGTACATCTTTCTCGCGATCAAGTATCAGAGAAGCAGAAAATATTACAAACTCATATCCTATTTGTCCGTCGGTCTGAAAGCGGTAAATAACAGCTATTTTGTCCGCTACGATACGCCCGATCTCAAAGATAACGTAGACTATTATGTTCTCATCATGTCGGAATGGAGCAAAAAGAAGTCGGAATATCTCGACAGAAAGATCTATTGCGATAAAGAAAAGCCCTGTCCGCAGTTCAAGTGCGGCGATAAAGTGCGTTACCTTACGCAGGGCAACGTGATCGTCGGTTATGAAGTTGTCGGGCACGACGACGAGTTTGCAGAAAATGCGGAAAAAGCGTCAAAAAAGAAACTTTAATTTTATACATCAGGAGAATTACGATATGCGCGCAGTTGTGACCGTGACCGGCAAAGACAAAAAGGGCATCATAGCCAAAGTAAGCGCCTTCCTTTCCGAAAGGGGCGTAAATATTGAAGACATCAGCCAAACGATCTTACAGGAATATTTTGCGATGATCATGCTCGTCGACATCGGCGATTCCAATACGGAGCTTGCCAAGCTCGCACAGGACTGCGAGGAACTCGGCAAGTCCATAGGCATGTCTATCCGTCTGCAACACGAAGCGATCTTTAACGCGATGCACAATATTTAACGGGGCGGCAGATATGTTTAATAAATACGACGTTTTGGAAACCATCGATATGATCGAGCGCGAGCATCTCGATATCCGCACGATCACGATGGGCATATCACTTTTGCCCTGCATCGCGGGAGACGCAAAATCTACTGCCGAAAAGGTATACGATACGGTCTGCGCCAAGGCGAATGACATCGTAAAGGTCGCAAAACAGCTTTCCGGCGAATACGGTATCCCTATCGTCAACAAGAGGATCTCCGTTACGCCCGTAAGCCTGATCTGTGCGCCGTTTCCCGATCAGGCGCAGCTCATCGGCGAGGCGTTAGACAGAGCGGCAAAAGAGCTCGGCATCGATTTTTTGGGCGGATATTCCGCGCTCGTGCATAAAGGAACTGCGGATTACGAAAAAATATTTATTGAAAGCATACCCGAAGTGCTTGCAACGACGGAGCGGCTGTGCTCCTCGGTCAATATAGGCTCCTCCAAATCCGGGATCAATATGGACGCCGTCAGGCAGATGGGCGAGATCGTAAAAAGGACGGCCGAGCTGACGAAAGAGACGGACGGCCTCGGCTGTGCCAAACTCGTCGTTTTTGCAAACGCCGTGGAAGACAATCCGTTTATGGCGGGTGCATTCCACGGAGTGGGGGAGAGCGGCACGGTGATCAACGTCGGCGTTTCGGGCCCGGGCGTCGTAAAGCATGCGCTCGAAAATATACCCGACGCAAATCTGACCGACGCGGCGGAGACGATCAAGCGCACCGCTTTCAAGATCACGAGAGCCGGGCAGCTGATCGCAAAGGAAGCCGCTAAGCGCCTCGGCGCGGAGTTCGGCATCGTCGATCTTTCCCTCGCACCGACGCCCGTGATGGGCGACTCGGTCGCGCATATACTTGAAGAGCTGGGACTTGAATGCGTGGGGGCGCACGGCTCTACGGCGGCCCTTGCAATGCTCAACGACGCCGTAAAAAAGGGAGGCGTAATGGCAAGCTCACACGTCGGGGGATTGTCCGGCGCGTTTATCCCGGTCAGCGAAGATATCGGCATGATCAATGCGGCGGAAAAGGGCGTGTTGCATATCGATAAGCTGGAAGCCATGACCGCCGTTTGCAGCGTGGGGTTGGATATGATCGCAATTCCGGGAGATACGCCCGCTTCAACGATCAGCGCCATCATAGCGGACGAGGCGGCCATCGGCATGATCAACAATAAAACGACGGCGGTGCGCGTCATACCCGTACCCGGGAAGGGCGTCGGAGACAGCGTTGAATTCGGCGGGCTTTTGGGGAGGGCTCCCATCATGCCCGTGAACACCGCCGACAGCTCCAAATTCATTTCGCGCGGAGGCAGGATCCCCGCGCCCATTCACAGCAACAAAAATTGATCGGAGGCCATATGGAAAGAAGCGAAGCGGAAATCAAATACAAATGGAAAACGGCGGATATTTTCCCTTCGGACGAGGCTTGGGAAAATTCTTATGCGGAAGCGGAAAAGCAATTGGATTTTTCCGAATTCGAAGGTCGGCTTTCGGATAAACAGGCTCTGATCCGTTTTTTCGATAAAGAAGAAAAAACGGGCAGGCTCCTGGAACGTCTGCATTTGTATGCGCATATGCGCCACGACGAGGATTCCCGCATCGCGAAATATACGGCGATGCAGTCGCGCGCGCTGTCATTATACGTGCGCTTTTCCTCCGCCGTTTCGTTTGCGGAACCGGAGCTCACGGCTCTGCCGCAGGAAACGCTCGACGCTTATGCTTCCGATCGGGAACTGAAAGATCATGATTATTTCTTCCGCCAGCTGATCAAAAGCAAACGGCATATTCTTTCCGCAAAGGAAGAGAAGCTGCTTGCCGCGGGCGGCGAAATGTATTCGCAGTTTCAGAATATCTTTTCCATGATAGACAATGCCGACATTCAGCTCGGCGAAGTAACGGACCGGCAGGGCAACGTGATCCCTCTGACGCACGGCATGTACGGCGTAATCCTGCACGGGCAGGACAGGGAGCTCAGAAAAAAAGCTTTCGAGCGTTATTATCAGGCATACATCGGCCTTACCAACACCATTGCGGCTACCTATTTCGGAAACGTAAAAAAAGACGTATTCCTGACGCAGGCGCGCAATTATCCGAGTTGCCTTGCGCGCGCTTTGGAGAACGAAGACGTAGACGTGGCGGTATATGAAAATCTTATCGCCGCCGTGCACGACAGCCTTCCGACCATGCACCGCTATATCGCGCTCCGAAAAAAGCTTCTCGGCCTGGAAGAACAGCACATGTACGACATCTATGCGCCCCTCGTTGCAGACGCGGAACTCAAACTTCCTTATGAGGAGGCTTGCGATCTGGTCATAGAGGGACTTGCGCCGCTCGGCAAAGAATATCAGTCGCTTTTGCGCGAAGGTTTTGCAAACGGCTGGGTAGACGTATGCGAAACGACCGGTAAGCGGAGCGGGGCTTACAGTACGGGCATTTACGGGATCCACCCGTTCGTTCTTTTAAATTATCAGCAGACGACGCACGATATTTTTACCATCGCGCACGAGATGGGGCATGCGTTGCATACCCATTTTTCCAACCGCACGCAGCCTTATGCCAAGGCGGATTACCGCATTTTTGTGGCGGAGGTCGCAAGCACCGTTAACGAGGTGCTCCTGTTAAAACACATTCTGAGCAACACGAAAAATGCGGCCCTGAAAAAATATCTGCTCAATTATTATCTCGATACGATCCGCACGACGCTGCATCGCCAGACCATGTTTGCCGAATTTGAGGCGATCGCGCACGATATGGTGGAAAAGGGGCAGCCGCTTACGAGCGAAAATCTGAACGAAGTTTATCTCGGGCTCAATAAAAAGTATTACGGAGACGCGATCGTGCATGATAAAGAGATCGCCTATGAGTGGTCGCGTATTCCGCATTTTTATACTTCCTTCTATGTCTATAAGTATTCTACGGGCATTATCAGCGCGATTTCCATTGCAAACAGAATACTTCGCGAGGGAGAATCTGCCGTAAAAGACTATATCGCATTTCTCTCGTCCGGCGGCAGCAACGATCCCGTGTCTCTTTTGAAGATAGCGGGCATAGATCTTACCAAAAAAGATGTATTCGATTCCGCGATGCAGGAATTTGCCGATGTTCTGGGTCAATTTGAAAGGGCGCAGTAAATCAATTTTTTAGGCGGGCCGTTGAGCCTTGTGTGAGAGGAAAATATGGCTGGAAAAACGAACGTATTGCCGAATAATCTCGAAGCGGAGCAGGCTTTGCTCGGAAGTCTGCTCATCGACGTGGAGACGCAGACGGATATTCTCGACAAGTTATCGGAAGAAGACTTTTATCAGGAATCGCATAAGCTGATCATCGGCGCGATGAAGGCGGTGTTCAACGCCAGAAAGCCGGTCGATCTCGTTACGCT
Source organism: Candidatus Borkfalkia avistercoris (assembly GCA_019115995.1). Classification (GTDB taxonomy): domain Bacteria; phylum Bacillota; class Clostridia; order Christensenellales; family Borkfalkiaceae; genus Borkfalkia; species Borkfalkia avistercoris. The sequence goes on along the minus strand of DXCL01000028.1, from coordinate 8,265 downwards.
TGCCGACCAGTTGGAAAACGATAATTGTCTGGATAAAGCGGGCGGCCTTACATATATAACCGACCTTGCGAAAATTACGCCGTCCGCGGCAAATTACAAATATTATCTCGATATCGTAAAGAGAGACAGCGTAAATCGCAAACTGATACGCGCTTCTCAGGACATTATTGAAACGGCTATGTCGAGCGCGGATTCGGCGGACAGCGTTGCATTTGCGGAAAAACTCGTCTTCGATATTTCAAAAAAGATGGATACGTCTACTCTCGTCGATATGAGGGAAGACGACAGTTACGATCTCGTGCTCAGCAAATTCGAAACGATTTCCACCGATAAAAACGCTCTGCGCGGCGTGCAGACGGGCTTTACCAAGCTCGATAAGATCACAAACGGACTGCAAAAGTCAGACTTTATCGTCCTTGCGGCGCGGCCGGGCGTCGGAAAAACGACCATCGGCATGAATATCGTCGAGCATGCGGCGCTCGTCGATAACCGCGTTTGCGCAGTCTTTTCGCTTGAAATGCCGCGGATACAGCTTGCGCAGAGGCTCCTGTGTTCCTTTGCGCGCGTGAGCATGTCTAAGGCGATGGCGGGCGAGCTTTCCCAGTCAGACTGGAAAAAACTTTGGAAGGCGAGCGCTGATCTCAAAAAAGCAAAAATATATATCGACGATTCCTCCAAAATCACGCCCGCGGAAATTTTATCCAAGTGCCGTCGGCTGAAATCTCGGAAGGAGGGGCTCGATCTTATCATGATCGACTATATTCAGCTCATGAGCAGCGGCGCGCGGAGGCAGGAAGAAAACAGACAGCAGGAAATTTCGACCATTACCCGAAATCTGAAAATCATGGCAAAGGAACTCGATGTTCCCGTTCTGGCTCTTTCTCAGCTTCGGCGTATTTCTTCCAAAGAAGAGCCGCAGCTTTCCGACCTCCGCGAATCTGGCGCGATCGAGCAGGACGCGGATATGGTCATGTTTATACACCGGCCTGACGTCGCCGCGACGGAGGAGGAGATCAAGAGCGGAAAGATCGTAAAAGACGCCGCCGACCTCATTATCGCCAAGCACAGAAACGGCGAGCTGGGCAGGGTGAAGCTCCGTTTTAGGGGCGACCAGGTGCGCTACGTCAATCCGCCTCCCGGATTCTTACCGGAAGACCCGATGGAGGGGCGGGCCCCGCACGAGGATATGCCCGATTCTCTTTCCGATGAAGACTTTGAAGAGATCAGCAAAGCCTCCGATGAAATGGACGAAGAAGATTTTATTCCGCCCGAAGAGGATGTGTGATCATGTTTACTCAAATCAAGCAGATCAACCAAGATTCTCTCGCGGAAGCAAAACGGTGGCTTGAATCGGGGGAGTCGGTCGCTTTTCCCACGGAAACCGTCTATGGGTTGGGCGGCGACGCGCGCAGGGACGATTCTGTACGAAAAATTTATGAAATAAAGGGGAGGCCGTCAGACAATCCTCTGATCGTTCATGTGCATAAGGACTTTGACTTATCCTCGCTCGTATACGACGAGCGCCCCTATGCGGCTGAGCTTCGCAAGGCCTTTCTGCCCGGCCCGCTGACGCTCGTATATAAGAGCAGGGGGGCTGTAAGCAACCTCGTTTCCTGCGGATTGGATACGCTTGCCGTACGTGTTCCGTCGCATGCGGGCGCGCAGGAATTTCTCAAATTTGTAGACATGCCCATAGCGGCGCCTTCGGCGAATATTTCCAAGCACATCAGTCCGGTCTCCGCCGAACACGTTTATGAGGATCTGAAAGGTAAATTGCCGTTGATTTTAGACGGCGGCAGATGTACAGGCGGTATTGAGAGTACTGTGTGTGACGTAACAGGGGAATATCCGGTCGTTTTGCGTACGGGGCTTGTTTCCGCGGAAATGATCGCACAAGTAACCGGTAAATGCGACGTTTATATACCAAAGAGCGGAGAGCGTGTTCGTTCTCCGGGAATGAAGTATAAGCATTATGCGCCGAAGTGCCGAACGAGACTATTCTCGTCCGAACAGCTCAACGAGGCGCACGAAGAATTTTTATCCCTGCAAAAAAGCGGGCTTCGCGTTTTTGTTCTTTGCGAAGAATCTGAGTTAGGTGCATTTCCCGAAGAATATGTGCTCAACCTCGGCAATACGGAAAAAGAAATGGCGGCAAATCTATATGAGCTGCTGCATAAAGGCGAGAAAATTGCCGACGTGATCGTGGCGATCGAGCCGAAAAAAAAGGACGGCGTTATGGCGGGCGTACTTAACCGTTTGACCAAGGCATGCGCCGAAGAATAAAATGAAGAGAAAAAAAGTGCTGTTTATTTGCAGCGGAAACACATGCCGCAGCCCGATGGCGGAAGCTATTTTTCGTTCCGAGATCAAGCGGCGCAAAATCAAATTCGTCGACACGGCTTCCGCGGGGATATTTGCCGAAAACAGCCGATGTATCAACGAAAAGAGTGCGGCGTGTCTGACGGAGGCGGGTATCGATTTTTCCAAATTTCACCCGCGTCAATTAAAACATAAGATGCTGGAAAACAGCTTTATCGTGATCTGTATGACAAGGTCGCAGAGTGAACTTTTGAATTCGTTTGACAACGTATATTCCATGGAGGATATTGCAGGCTTTGAAATTCCCGATCCTTACGGGCAGAGCTTAGACGTATACCGTAAGACCGCCGAGCAAATAAAAGCCGCGGTCGATAAGATCATCGATCGTTTTTTTTCGCAACAAAACGGCAGCGAGCCGTCAGATAAAAATAATCAAAATAAGGGAGAATAAGTATGAAAATTGCAGTAGCTTGTGACCACGGCGGATTGGAGCTTAAAGCGGCGGTATTAAAATATCTCGCAGAGCACGGACATGAGGCGCGGGACTTTGGAACATGCACCGCGGATTCCTGCGACTATCCGGATTTTGCGCTTCCTGCGGCTGAGGCTGTTGCGAGCGGCGCGTGCGACAGGGGCATTTTGATTTGCAGCACAGGCATCGGAATTTCCATTGCCGCAAACAAAGTCAAAGGAATTCGCTGCGCGCATTGTCATGACACCTATTCCGCAAAGTATACGCGACTGCATAACGATGCAAATATGCTCGCCTTCGGGCAAAAGATCATCGGTGAAGGCCTGATGCTGGAAATCGTTGATGTTTTTCTGAATACCGGATTTGAGGGCGGCAGGCACCAGCGTCGGGTGGATAAAATCAGCGCGATTGAAGAAAAATACTTTAAATAATGCTGCTCCAATTTTTGTTTCGACATAAGGAGATCATTCTATGAAAAAAGTAAAAAAGGCCGTTATACCCGCGGCCGGATACGGAACGCGATTTCTTCCGATCACAAAGGCTGTTTGCAAGGAAATGCTGCCGATCGTAGATAAGCCGACCCTGCAATACATTGTGGAAGAAGCCGTTGCTGCGGGAATACGTGAAATTCTCATCGTAACGGGCAGAAACAAAAAGAATATCGAGGACTTTTTTGATTATACGCCTGAACTGGATTCCGTTTTGGAAGATAATCGGCAGGAAGATTTTTTAAAACTTTCGAGGGAAATGGAAAATCTTGCCGATATTTATTTTGTGCGTCAAAAACACCCCGTCGGATTTGCCGACGCGGTGATGTACGCAAAACCGTTCACGGGCGATGGACCGTTTGCTATTTTGCTCGGAGACGATATCATTTACACGGAGCCGAAAATGCGCCCCGGGATCCGGCAGTTGGCGGACGAATTTGAAAAATCCGGCAAAACTACGGTCGCACTGATGAATGTTGCCGACGCGGACATTCCCAAGTATGCCAACGTAAAAGCTTCGGCTCTTTCCGAGAGGCTGTTTGAAATCGAAAAAATCGTTGAAAAGCCTAAAATTGAAGATAAATTTTCCAATGACGCCGTGATCGGCCGCTACGTTGTAGACGCCGGCATTTACGACGTGATCAGCCATACGCCGCCTTCGCCGAAAGGGGAAGTATATTTTACCGACGCGCTCGGTTTGTTGGCGGCGCAGGGCCTGCTGCACGGTTATCGGTTTGAAGGGATAAGATACGACGCCGGCAACAAGCTCGACTATTTGAAAGCAAATATCGAATTTGCTTTGCGTGATGCCGCCTTGCAGAAAGGCCTGGCGGACTATATTAAAAAACTTGCCGGAAAACTTTGATGAAATTAAGATTATACAATGCTAAAATTTTGCCTGCGCCTAATGAACCCGTTACGGAAGGAGAGGTGCGCATTCAAGATGAAAAGATCCTATATGTCGGAAAGCAGGCCGATTCTGCTTTTATTGCCGACCGCAACATAGACTGCGGCGGCAATTTGTTGTTGAGCGGCTTCTGCAATGCGCACGCGCACGCCGCGATGTGTCTGTTTCGCGGCGTTGCGGACGATCTGCCCTTAGATAAATGGCTGTATGAGCGTATTTTTCCGATGGAGGATCATCTTACGGAAGAAGACGTATATTGGGGCACTATGTTGCAAATCGCCGAATATGTAAAGAACGGGATCACTTGCTTTGCAGACATGTATTTTTATCCGGACGTCGTGTATGAAGCCGCAAAAAAAGCGAATTTGTGTCTCGCTATTTGCTGCGGTGCGAATTCATATTCCAACTATGATGTAGTACAATTTATTTCTAAAATGTATCAGAAGTACAGTACTATGTCAGACAGGGTTCGCTATTTTCCGGGGTTGCATGCAGAATATACCTGTGAAGAAAAGCTGATCGCGACGGTCGCGGATTTTTCCGCAGAAACAGGCGCCCCGACTTATATCCATTTGTCCGAAACATTGAAAGAGGTCGGTGAGTGCACGGTACGCCGCGGAGGATTAACGCCGCCGCAGTATCTGCACAAACTTGGTTTTTTCGATAACGGGGGATTGGCTGCGCATTGTACATATGCGGATAAAGACGACCTTGCGTTATTGAAGCAATCGGGGGTTACCCCGGTGATCAACGGGGCGAGTAATTTAAAGCTTGCTTCCGGAGTCGCTCCCGTATACGCTATGTTGAATATGGGTATAAAACCTGCGCTCGGAACAGACGGATCCGCAAGCAACAATGCGACGTCGCTTTTCCGAGAGATGTATTTGTATTCCTGTTTGCAAAAAGAGACGATGAAAGACGCCTCCGCCGTCAGCGCGGAGAGCGCGCTTGAAGCCGCTACCGTAAACGGCTATGAATCGCTCGGCTTTAACGGGGGCAAGCTTGAAGCCGGAAAATTTGCGGACTTGGTTTTACTGGATCTGCGGCTTCCGAATATGCGGCCGCTCTCCAACATCAAGAAAAATATTGTGTACAGCGTGGATACGTCTTCCGTTTTGATGACGATCGCCGGCGGAAAAATCGTATATGATCACGGGGAATATTTCATCGGCGAGAATATGGATAAAATTTTTTCCGAATGCGAGGCGCGCGTAAAACGGCTGCTCAACGACGCTGATTTCAATTGAATTTGCCGTAAAGGGGTATTTTTATGGATAATTTTCTCGAAACGCTTAAAAATATCGGGACAAGCTTTGTTCAGAATACCGGGCTTGCGATCGTCAGAACGATCGCCTTTCTCGTATTGGGCGTTATTATTGTAAAGATCGTACAAAACATCGCCCGCGCAACAACTTATAAGAGCCGTCGGCTCGATCAGTCCGCCGCTACGTTCATCGTGTCTCTCATTACGGTCGTCTTGTACATCGCCTTGATCATTGTTTTGGTCAGTTCTCTCGGCTTTTCGACGGCAGGGATCATTGCTGCATTTTCTGCGGTCGCCTTAGCGGTCGCGCTTGCATTGAAAGACAGCCTCGCAAGCCTTGCCAACGGTGTGATCATTATTTTTACAAAGCCGTTCAAGAAAGGGGATTACGTTGAAATCAACGGCACAGACGGCTTGGTTCAGGATATTCGTCTCTTTAATACAAAAATATTGACGTACGACAACGTAGAAGTGATCATTCCGAACAGTGAGATACTCTCTTCGGATATGATCAATTACAGCGCCATGCCCGTCAGAAGAGTCGTGATCGATATTCCGTTGCCGTACGCCGTCAATATACAAGACGTCAAAGAAATTTTACTGAACTGCACCGCCTCCTTTGACAACGTTGTAAACGTCCCCGCACCCTCCGTCGTGCTGAAAGAATATGGTGAGAGTTCGCTGTTGTTTTCCGTCCGCGCATGGACGCAAAATGAGTTCTACTGGAACGTTTTTCATGGATTGAAAGAAGCGCTTTTCAACGATCTGCGACTGAACGGGATCGAAATTCCGTTCAACAGATTAGAGGTTACCGTTTTAAATGATTCGGACAAACAGTCATATAACAATGAAAACGGAAAAGAGAGAGGCTGAGCAATGACGACAGAATTGATCATCGAATATTGCATTTATTTCATCATCATTGTTATCGGCATTCTGATCCTTTGCCTGATGCGGCGTAAAAATCGCTTACCGAACCATCATGAACTGAAAACAAGGCTGGAAGCCTGGCGGCAGCAGTTAAATGATTTGGCCGTCCTGAACGAAAATAAACCGCTCAGTAATTTTGATTTTTATAAAAAATTGTCTAAATTGCTCTTTCAACTGGATAAATTGGCGTATCAAACGGCGCTGATGGCCGAAAAAGAACGCGACATGGAGATTTCCGAAATATCGTTGATCCTCGAAGGCGTTTTGAACGCCCTCGAACCGTATAAATCAGGGAAAAAACAGAACGACGGTGAAAATGCCGCACTGAGGGCCGCATCTGAAAACGTGGTCAGGGCGATAAAGCTGACGGAACAGATATTGCTTCGCGACAAAGCATACAAAGCGCGCAAAAAGATTTAAAATGCAAAAGGGTTTGATCTATGGATAAAACGCTGATCTGTATTGGCGGAGGAGAATTAAAGAGCAAGGAAACAATAAAAATTGACGGCTACATTGCCGAAAAAGCGAAACGGCATGCGGGCGAACGGCGCGCTTACGGACTCTTTATCCCGACTGCCAGTCACGACAGTATGCCGTATTTCAACAGTTTCAGAAAAACGTATACGTCTGTTTATGACATCAAAGCCGATGTCGCGCTTACCGTTTACGGAGAAATGAGCATCGATAGAATTCGCGAAAAGTTCCAAAAAGCGGATTTTATTTATGTCGGCGGGGGCGACACGCTTTTTATGCTCGATCACTGGAAAAAGACGGGTGTTTTGGAAATGATACGCGAAGCCTATGAGCGCGGCATTCTGATCTGCGGGTTGTCCGCCGGGGCCATTTGCTGGTTTGAAAATATGTATACCGATTCAGAATTTTCAGGCGGCGGGGATAAATATTGCATCTGTCCTGGATTAGGCTGGATAAAAGGCACAATTTCTCCTCATTATAACGTTCGTTTGCTTGACTTTGACGAAAAAATACTCTATAATAATATAGATGCATTTGGGTTGGAAGATTGTAGCGCAATCGAAGTCGTAAACGGAAAAATTATCCTTTCGATTTCCGCTTCGGGCAGGGCATTTTCTTTACATTGTCATGAAGGCAGGTTGGTAAAAGAAATTGTTTTGCCGGAAGTCGTGCTTTCGTAATCCGAAAGCAGATATGCGAGTGTGGTGAAACTGGCAGACGCGCTAGATTCAGGTTCTAGTGGGAGCGATCCCATGCAGGTTCAAGTCCTGTCACTCGCACCAAGTCATAATAGCTTGAACTTCTTTACCGTAAAAAGAATGTTCGGGCTATTTTGCTATATTGAGGAATTTAAAAGATTCCGAACATAAAAATAGCGGGCAGAGCGAAATTCGCTCTGCCCGCCTCGCCGTTTTTATCATCTTAATCTTTTTCTTTTACGGCGTAACTCAATCATTTTGATTTTTACCAACTTATATACCGCAACTTTCAGCGGTTTCCTTTCGCCGCAACTTATGGCGGCGTTCCCTTTACTTTTTAAAGGGATAAATTATTATTAAGTTTTGTATTCAGTTGTCGACTTGCCGACCATTCGGCATAGTCTTTTTGCCCTTGTTCGGACAGAAGATATGCCCTGATTTGCGGTAACAGAACTCTTGCAAGAGATTCTATTTGGTAATCAGGAATATCAAAGTCAGTTTGAATTAGTTTCTTTCTCGCCATTCCCCGTAGTTATGTATCACCGACTTAAAACCTTGTTTAGCTGTAAGCTCTATGGTGGTTATACTGCAATACAGACTTTACTTCTTTTTTGCAGACTGCTTTATCTGAGAGTGGTAGAAGTAATTAATAATAATTGGCTTGCCAGTTGGATTACGAAGAAATGGCTCTTCGTCGATAACATACATAAAAC